>CANOVJ010000046.1 GCA_947570615.1 uncultured Lachnospiraceae bacterium | reverse complement strand
GATAAAGCAAGTTACGATGCAGAGCATCGGGGAATCAGACCCACCTTGGATTGAACCTGACAAAAACCGCTTCGAGCCACACCTGCCCGAAGCGGTAACATACATTCAGCAAACATCACCCTTTTCTGTACAGACCGCTTGCTTTTTGTTTATTATACACGATACGCCGCCTTAAATCAACGCAGAATTTGCTCTCCGCCGGGCGTTTCATCCCACACTGTCCGTGGGCTTTCTCTCCCCCTGCTGCTTTAATATTCCCTCAAACAGGGCTCTGTCCACCGTAAACTCCTGCGCTCCCATGTATCCCGGCGCAACCTCGTACTCGTCAAAGACGATAACCAGATTCCCGCCTGCATCAAAATAGAAGTTCTGATCCTCCTTAATTCCCTGCCAGTTCAGCTCCGGCATATCCACACTGTCAACTCAGTACACCTTCGATTCATCCCGTTCCATGATTTCCTTCATCTGCCGGTGGATCTCATCGCCGAGAAGCTGTGCATAGCCGCTGCCCTCCTGAAACAGATCCCCGATCTGAATCCGCCGGCCGCTGTGCTTATCGATGGTGTAAAACTTATACGACTCCATTCCGTTGCCCGAGGAGCGGAAAACGGAGAGCTTCAATGTAAAATAAGATTCATTGTCCGTCACGGTCTCGTGGCGGATTTCCAGTCCGCCGTAGCTCTCCCCGGAGTCTGCACAGGCCTGAAACTCCTCAATCATCTGATTCGTCACCTGTTCGATATCAATATTCACCTGCTTGATGGTCTCCTCCAGCTTCCCGGAGGGATCGTCCGCCCCTTTCGTCTCCTCTCCGCTCTCCTGTGCAGCTCCCGTTGTCTCCTCCTGCGGCGGAAGCCGCTCCACCGCTTCCCGCAGATCCAGGTCAATGCTCTCATCCGCCGCAGCCTCGCTTTCCTCCTCCAACTGCTCATATTCTCTTTTGTATTTCCGCAGATATTCCTTCGCCGTGTTGATCATAATCCGGTACACCCAGGTTCCGGCCAGACTCTCATCTCGAAGCGAGGATGCCTTCAGCATCGCCCTGTACGCTCCCTCCTGCACGATGTCCATGGCATGAAAAAGCGCACAGAGGGCTGATCCTGCTGTGCGCTCCGATACGTGATCGGCGTTTCCTGATTTTAATTTTTTTCACCGATGATGATCACATGATTGCCTGCCCCCAGAACAGACGGCTCCCGGCAGATGCTGTAATGGTAATCGCACCATATTCTGAACTGGCTCTCATCCCAGCCATCCACCTGGCGGGACAAAAGAGGCGCCAGTCCGTCCTGCGCGAAATGGTCTGTGACCTTCAGGCTGTGACTGCGGTAAATCGCTTCCATCTCTTCCTTTGACGAATAATAGGTGTCCGTCCAGAAGCACTTCTCATCCTCGTGACGCAGTACGCCGGTTTCGACCAACTGCCTGGCCAGCTCACTGTCCAGGTATTTCACATCGCTCATGGCTGCGTACTGGAATACAAAAAATCTGGGGATATAGGCCGTGACGAGAAGCCCTCCCTTTTTCAGCACCCGCAGGCACTCCGACAGACATTTTCCCCGCTGTTGCTGCGCGATAAGATGATAGAAGGGCCCCATGTTCAAAACCACGTCGAAGGCCTCATCCTCAAAGAGCGAGAGATCCGTGGCGTCCAGAACGGCCGTCCGCATGGCGTGACCGGTGGACCTGAGCTTTTGGTTGATGAGATCGATATGTCTCGGAGTAATATCTGTGGCGGTCACATCATGCCCTCTCTCGGCAAGCCAGAAGGCATATACGCCCGTCCCCGCCGCACAGTCAAGCACCTTACACCCGGAGGGAATCGTCTCCTCCAGGATCCTGACGGTAGTGATAAATTCGATTCGTCTCGCATTGTTGGTGGTCAGACGGTCTTCTTCCCGGTAATTTTCGTAAGTGTCCACGATGTGGTTTTTCATGCGCATTCCTTTCAGGCTAAAGCTCCAGGGTTTTAATACACTTTCTCAGACAGTCCTCCAATGGCTTTCGTTCGTCGTTCAGATACCAGTTGTTCAGAGCGGTGTTAAATTCTTCCGCGTGATCCTTCCCGATGGTCAGTATTCCGTTTCCCGACTCAATCAGTATTTTACTGGCCACTATGGTAGACGTTCTCTTGTTTCCATCCCGGAAAAGCTGCCGCTTACAGGCATAGGCGAAGTATGCGATGGCCCGCTCAATGGCATCCTTTATCGCCATGATTCTTTCCAGCTCTTTTATCACTTCTTGTTTTACAGGTATTGACGGGCGAAAGACGCCCACGCCGACTTTGCCTGTTCTCAACGCCCCCACTGCAGACTCTCATTTCTGGAAACCAGCTCATTTATTTTACAGATATACTTCAGATCCACTGTCCCGTCAATATTCTCTATACAGTATTTCCATGCGTCCCGCAGATTAAGAACCGTCTGAATATCATTTACTGTCACGCCTGGATATGGCTTCATTATAACATGCCGATCCCCCTTCTACAATAGAATCGGCGTCTCATGCTCCAGAAAGCACCCCTCTTCATGAGACCAGATCACGCCCACCGCCTGCAGATAGGCGTAGATAATAACCGTCCCCACGAACTTCATCCCCCTCCTTTGCAGATCCTTCGATATGGCGTCGGAGAGGGGCGAGCTGGCCTTATCCCTCTCGCAGATGATCTTCCCGTCGCTCCAGCGCCAGAGATACTCTGAAAAGCTGCCGTATTCCTCCTGAATCTGGCGGAATATCCTGGCATTGTTCACCGCCGCGCGGATTTTCAGGCGGTTTCTGATGATGGCCGGATTCGTGCGCAGCTCCTCCATCTTTTCCTCCCCCCAGGCGCAGACCTTTTCCAGATCAAACCCGTCGAATGCCTGCCGGAACGCCTCCCTTTTGTTCAGCACGCACTCCCAGGAGAGCCCGGCCTGGAAGGATTCCAGGATCAGCATCTCAAACAGTCTGCGGTCGTCGTACACCGGTACGCCCCACTCCCTGTCGTGATAGTGTATGTAGAGATCGTTATCGGGGTTTGCCCATTTACAACGCGTTTTTCCGTCTTTCCATTCCATTTTTCAAATCCTCCTGTCCGTCTTACAGATACCAGTGGCTCTGGGCCCGGTACATGGAAGCGTACGCTCCGTCCTTTTTCATCAGAAAGTCGTGATCTCCCTCCTCCACCAACGCGCCCCCCTGCATCACCAGAATCCGGCCGGTAGAGCCCACACATCAGCTTTACCAGCGTGGATTTTCCCGATCCGTTATGTCCTACCAGGGCGATTTTGCTGCCGGGACTGAGCGTAAAGCTCACATCCCGCAGAGCCGGACGCTCCTGCCCCGGCCACCCGCAGATCGTACAGAGCGGTTCTGCTGCCCGGCATCTGTCCATAGCTGTCCATCAGCCGCTCGTCCCTGGTCTGTTCTTCGTAAAGTCCGGTCATAAGCCGCATCCGCCGGAAATCAAAAAACAGCATCAGGCCAAAGGCCAGCGCCCCCAGCGCCAGGCACCAGGGGGAAAGACTGGCAAAACCGCCCCATAGCAGACTGCGCTGACCGTTTCAGAGGATACCTCCAGAAAAACGTTCAGAAACTCCAGAATATGCTCCTGGGGCGCATCCCCCATACGCTTTATGGTGTTGAAGGTCTGCTCCGATTCATAAGCACAGTACCGGATCCGGGAGAATTTGTCCAGCGTCCTTGCCGAAAATGTCCCGTAGAGCTTCCGCTTCAGCCTCTGCCTGCCCATGCTTCCCGCGTATGATACCAGAAAGGAGAGACAGGAAACCGCCCCAAAGAGCCCCATTTCCCACAGAAGGCTTCCGCCTCCTGACACCGCAGCGTCCACGATCCTGCCCTGCAGAAGAAGCAGCGCAGGCCCTGCCAGGGCGGTCAGAAGCATCATAAACAGGTACCACGCCATCGCTCCCCCACAGTCCCTGAAAAGAAAGGTAAACACAGGTTTATATCCGGATTTCTTCATTATCCTTCCTCCTCTGTCCTCGTTTTCCTGTATTCCGGGAAGGGAGCCGCCCCGGAATACCACTTACTCTGTACACGGTAGAGCCTGGCATACTCTCCCCCTTTTTCCATGAGCTCCTCATGACTGCCCCACTCTCTGAGGGTTCCGCCCGCCATCACGGCAATCTTATCCACATACCGGCACAATCCCACACGGTGAGAGATAATGATCGTAGTGCGCCCTCTGGCCAGCAGCGCCATGGACAACGCCACGCCCGCCAGATACCCAAACGTCTTTATGGCGTCGCAGAGCAGCTGAAAGCGGCATTTCTTCCTTTTCAGCCTCCACTGCTGCTCATTTATCCCGTCCCGCTCCTGCTTCCAGCGCTCTCCCGGATAAGAGGAAAAGCCCATTACCCGCATTTCCCTCACATTTCCGGGCGAGGTAAACAGAGACCATATGTAATCCCGCATCCTTTTCTTCCGGGTCAGGACCTTCTCCAGCTGATACCCCTCCCTTTCAATGAGCCAGTCCGAAACATAATAAGAGGCCACGCTCAGCGCCGCCACCAGAGGCAGCGCCGGATGGTAAGTCCCCAGGGTGGCCAGCAGCGAAAGAATACCGGCCGTCGATGTGGCGAGTGCGATCACCAGCATAAAAATGCCGGGGATGCGTTCACCCTTTACACATTCCTCCGCCCTCTTTCTGCAGGAGAGCGCCTCCTCGTCCTCATACAAAACCATGGGAAGGCCTGCTCCGGCCCTGATCAGGTCATCGTTTAAGAAATGCAGCGCTTTTTCACAGATTCCTGCATTGATGCAGATACTTGACAGCGAATACACACACTTATAAAGAATATAATACCCGATCATCCAGCCCGCACATCTCCATAAGGCCGCCGCGGCGGCGCTTCCTTCCAGATAGCCGTACGCAGCTTCAAAGAAATATGCACAGAGAACCGTTATGATGGTGGGATGAAAATTTTCCATAAGATAGGACAGCCCCGAAAAAACACTCTCCAACGGTATTTTCCGGAAAAAGAATTTTATGATACGCCAGATTACTTTTGCGGATGCCATCGTTCTGCCCTCCCCGCTCTGATTCTGTGAAAGGAAACCTTTGCCAAAGCCAGAATATATTTTTCAAATTGCGGTTGCGTAATATTTTACCACTCATTATAATAAGAAATATACAGGGATTGCCGTCCACGCGCAACCCCCGTCAGGCGCCTGCTCATGGCCACGCACAGGAAAGGAGCTTTTACTCATGAAAAAAGAATGGAAGGTTTTGCTGATCACGGGAATTCTTCTGGCCGCCATGGTGGCTTTTTACGTGATTTCCCTGCTGACCGGCCGGATTCCCTCAAATAATATCGCCGTCACCGGAAATACCGGCGGAAACTTAAACAACAACGGTCTTTTTGCCCAGTCAGAGGGGAAGATTTATTTCTCCAACGCATACGACGGCGGATGCCTGTATTCCATGAATGCGGACGAGACGCAGATCACCAGGCTCTCGAACTCCAGAGCCTCGTACATCAATGTGGGCGGGGACTATCTCTACTACTACATGGACAGCTCCGACGGCGGGGACGGCATGGGTTACGTGATCCCCACCAGAGGCGTTTATCGCTGCAAATCAAACGGCCGGGAGAGCAAATGTCTCGATCGGACCGCCGCCGTTTCCATGCAGCTTGTGGGGGATTATATTTATTATCAGCACTACAACAACAGGGACTTTACCCAGCTCTACAAGATAAAAACTGACAAAACCGGCAAAGAGCTGGTATCCGACAGTGTGATCAATCCCGCCGCCTGCTTTGACGGCACCATATACTTTAACGGCACAGAGCGGGATCACTACCTCTACGCCCTGGACACCAGGACAGACAGCATCTACACGGTTTATGAAGGGGATCTCTGGTTCCCGGTTTACCACCAGGGCTATATCTACTATATGGACGTCTCCTCCAATTACCGTCTGTGCCGCTACTCTCTCTCCGCCAACACGGTGGAGATTCTCACCAACGACCGGGTGGACGGCTTCAATGTGGGGGACTACGCCATCTATTATCAGCGCAACTCCGCCGAAAGTCCCGCCCTCATGCGGATGAATCTGGACGGCAGCAATCCGGAGGTGGTGGCCGAGGGAAATTATGAAAACATCAATCTCACCTCCACCTACGCCTACTTTAACGCGTTCGGGGAGCCGACCCCGGTTTATCACACGCCGGTAAGCGGGCCGGTGAATGTGACTCCCTTCACGGCGGCCATGGAAGCGGCGGCTCAATAAGGGCATCTGTTCTTAAAAACCGGCCGCAAACCTGATAAAGTCTATAAACCAGTGCATACCTGCTGCCATTTGCAGATTTTTCTTTTTCATTAACAGCGCCATGGGCAAGCCAAAAGCGACACTGCCCACTATGGTCATCACAATCGCCTGGCCGGGTGATTCTGTAAATAAGTCGGGGTAATGTAAGAGCTCATGGGGAATGATCAGCAAAATATAAATACACACGTTTAGAGAACGTTTTTTCGTTTCGCCATGCAGTAAATAATATGCATATGACAGGAAAAAGAAACGAAATACGACTTCCTCTGCTATTGCGGGCTTCAGCGCGAAAGCGGCGGAAGCGAACACATTTCTGACACTTATCTGGCGGTTTAATGAATAATATACACATTTAAAACCGCCAGTGGTACAGAGACTGCTGCGCCCAGACCAAAATATCGAATGCTTCCAACAATACCGGTATGAATGGAAACATTTTCCACCCCCGCTAACTCATACGGCCTGCATGCGGCATAAAAAGCCGCCGCCACACATAAGCTCGTTACGATAATATCTGCTGTCCTGGGATCACGAAACAGCGAAACCAGACATATTAATCCAAGGGACAATGCTATGACAGCCTGTTTCCACTGAAACACTTTCGTCCTGATAATGTAATAAACCGCCAGCAATAACGTCAAAATCTCTGTCCAGTTCCAGATTCTGGACATAAAAATATGATAATGCGGAGTGACTTCCAGCGGCAATACTACTCCTGCCGTATAAAGCAATATAAAGGCACCAAAAAAAACAGAAAGCTTCCAGCCAACAGGGTATTTGCGCCTGGTTTGCACTTCATTCCGATCCATCCTTAACATGTACCCCCATTTCCTGCACAGCCATGCTTATCTTCCCCGCAGCCATGCCCGTTTCCATAATGATGTCCCTCCCCATGATGGTCGCAATGGACATCCGGGTTAAACGTCAGGTTTCCTGCAAGCAGTTTATCCACTGCCTCATCCGCACTGCCGGACACGCCTCCATAAAGGCGGATGCCTGCTTCTGCCAGAGCATTCTGTGCGCCTGCCCCAATCCCTCCGCAGATCAGCGTATCCACATTCAGCGCGGAGAGCATCCCCGCAAGGGCGCCATGGCCGCTTCCGTCTGTATCCACTACCCGCGCCCCGGCAACCTTCCCGTCTGCAATTTCATAAACCTTAAACTGCTCTGTATGCCCAAAATGCGGGAATACATTTCCATTTTCATAAGTAACTGCAATCTTCATAATCCCATCTTCCTTTCTTTCAACTCCGATTTCAGTCCGCGGTCTTCGTCCCGGCTCTTTCATACATTTCCGACAGACGACGATAATACAATATCATTAAAAACACCGGATATCAAGCTACTTTGAAATTAATACGTAATCTGCTCCTCTCCGGATTCACCCGGGATCAGCAACAGTGTGACTTCGTCACAGAATCACACATATTCTTTCTGTATAATAAAGAAAAAACAAAAGGAGTTTTACCATGGCAAAAAGGAAAGCGGCTGTCAGCATCCGGGAATGCGTTGCCTGCGGATGCTGCATAAAAGTCTGTCCTCGAAACGCGATCACCGTTCCCAACGGCATCCATGCAGTCATTGACAGGGAGTTATGTGTCGGATGCGGGAAATGTGTAAAGGAATGTCCCGCAAGTATTATCTCATTGGAGGTGACAGAAAAATGAAAGGAAAAAAGAAATGGTATGATTACCTCTGGATTGCCTCACTGACCTACCTGATCCTTGGATTCTTTAATATCCTCTTTGCATGGCTGGGGCTTTTCTGCTTTTTTATCCCCCTTGCCATAGCGGTTGTAAAGGGCAATAAGGCATACTGCAACAAATATTGCGGCAGAGGCCAGCTGTTTTCCCTTGTCGGCAGCAGATTTGGGCTGTCACGGAAAAAGGATATCCCGGGCTGGATGAGATCGGGTTATTTCCGATATGGATTTTTGATATTCTTCTTTGTAATGTTCTTCCTCATGCTGTGGAACACCTGGCTGGTCTTCGCCGGAACAAAAAGTACCGGTACCGTAGTAACACTGCTGTGGACATTCAAACTCCCATGGCATTGGGCTTACCATGGCACCCTGTTCTCCGACGGCGTCGCCCAGTTTGCTTTCGGCTTCTACAGCGTGATGCTCACCTCTACCGTACTGGGATTTCTGACCATGGTTTTATTCCGGCCCCGCTCCTGGTGCGTATACTGCCCCATGGGAACAATGACGCAGCTGATATGTAAAGCAAGAAACGTGACTACGTTACAGAAATAATAAGCAGAATATAATACACTGCCAACAGATAAGAAGAAAGGAAGGTATTGATTATGTCCGTAATTCATGTAACCAAAGACAACTTCGATTCTGTAAGAACCAGCGAAAAGCCCGTGCTCCTGGATTTCTATGCCGACTGGTGCGGCCCCTGCCGCATGATATCTCCCATAGTGGAGGAAATCGCGGCGGAAAACCCTCAGTACCTGACAGGCAAAATCAATGTGGACAGAGAACCGGAGCTGGCGGAGAAATTCCATGTCATGAGCATCCCCACACTGGCTGTAATCAAAAACGGAAACGTCATAAGCCAGTCGGCAGGCGCAAGGCCGAAAGCGGAGATCCTCGCCATGTTAAAGGTCTAGCTTCCGGAGGCGTTTTTTGTCAGAGAGCGTAACGCCGCCCCTTCGCCTCTTTTCTCCAGCTCCTGTCTCATCTGTCTGACGCTCCTGCCATTCAGGGGATGCCGAAGCCAGGGACACAGCTCGTCAAGCGGCTCCAGCACAAAGCCGCGGTTCTCCATATCGGGGTGCGGAACGGTAAGCAGCGGATCATCGGACACAAACCCTTCAAAAAAAAGAATATCCAGATCCAGGGTCCGGGGGCCCCAGTGAATCTTCCGCTCCCGCCCGGCCCTGTGCTCCAGCTCCTGCAAAAAGGCCAGCAGCTCCTGGGGGGAAAGAAGGGTTTTCAGTCCCACCGCTCCGTTCAGGAAATCCTCCTGCTCCACACCCCCATAGGGCGCTGTGGTGATCAGCCGCGAACACCTCACCTGCCGGATCTCCGGCTTTTCCTCAAGAGCTGCAAGGGCCTGATCGATGTATGCCTTCCGGTCTCCCATGTTAGAGCCGATCCCCAGCCAGGCCTGATGCCAGCCTCTCTCAATCCGCACGGAAATATTGGAAAAGGGGATCTTCACGGGGGCCTGCGGCTTTTTTAACTCCAACGCAAGACTCTCCACCCTGGGAAAGGAAAGAAGAATCTCCCTGGCCAGATGCTCCGCCGCCGCCTCGATCAGCGAAAAGGTGTTCTCCCACAGATAACGCTGGATCAGCCGGCTGACCTCCCCGTAGTTGGTGGAAAGGGCGAGATCGTCCGCAAGCCCCGCAGGCCCTGTATCCATATTCAGCGTCACATCCACCTTAAAAAGCTGCCCCTGCCTTGTCTCCTTCGGATAAACGCCGTGAGCGGCGTACACCTCCAGGTTTTCGATTCTGATCTGATCCATCCTCTCCGGCTCCTTTTCTTCTTTTATCCCGTTCATCCCGGCCTGGGGTTTCCTGGTCTGCCGCCGTACATCATCCAGCCCCAGCGCCCCTCCGGTCAGACCCAGGCGTTTTTTTACTGCGCATTCGTCCTTCCAGCGGTAAGGATCGCCTCGGCCATCCTTACCGCCCGGACATTTTCCTTAATATCATGCACTCTCACAAAGGCGCATCCCTTCAGGACCGCGAATACGGTGGTGACCAGCGTCCCCTCCACCCGCTCATTCACCGGCAGATCCAGTGTAAGCCCGATCACGGATTTACGGCTGGCTCCCAGCAGAACCGGCAGTCCCAGCTCCCCAAGCATCTCCAGTGAGGAAAGCATCTGCAGATTGTGATCGTATGTCTTTCCGAAGCCGATCCCCGGGTCGAGAATGATCCTTTCCCGGCCGATCCGCGCCTTTTCGGCAAGAGAGAGGGTTCCCCTTAAGTCCTCCAGCACATCCTCCACCAGATTCCCGTACACCGCCTCCCTGCGGTTATGCATCAGAACACAGGGAAGATCCGCCCCGGAAATCACCGAAGCCATCTCCGGGTCGGATTTCAGCCCCCAGATATCGTTGATCAGATCTGCCCCGGCCAGAATCCCCGCCCGCGCCACCCCGGCCTTGCAGGTATCCAGGGAAATGGGAACATCGAACCGCTTTTTCACCGCCTCGATCACGGGAAGAACCCGCTCCGTCTCCTCCTGAGCGGAAACCTGGCTGTATCCCGGCCTGGTGGACTCCCCGCCGATATCCAGAATGTCCATGCCCTCGCCCAGCATTTCCTCCACCCGGAAAAGCGCCGCGTCCAATCTCCTGTATCTGCCTCCGTCGGAAAAGGAATCCGGCGTCACATTCAGAATCCCCATGATGTAAGTGTGATGCTCCAGGTCAAACTCCCTCCTGCCAATCCTCATTCAGTCTCTCCTTCTTAGTCTGTGCCTCATTTTCATTGTATCATCTGCAAAAAACGGTTTTTCAACCCTTCATCCTGCGCGAAGGCTCCTCTGGAGGCCAGCGTCATCGTCTGGCTCCCGGGCTTTTTCACGCCGCGCATGGTCATGCACATATGCTCCGCCCGGGCCATCACGATCACCCCGGCGGGCTTTAAGCTCTCCATGATGGCGTCCGCGATCTGCGCCGTCATCCTCTCCTGGATCTGGAGCCTTGCGGCAAACACCTCCACCGTCCGGGCCAGCTTGCTGATCCCGACCACCTTTCCATTGGGGATATAGGCGATATGCACCTTCCCGTAAAAAGGCATCAGGTGATGCTCGCACATGGAATAAAAGGTGATATCCTTCTCGATCACCATCTCATTGTCCGCCGCCTGGAAGGTCTTTTCAAGGTGCTGCGCCGCCGAGGCGTCCATCCCCCCAAGGATCTCCCCGTACATCCTGGCCACTCTCTCAGGGGTTTCCTTAAGCCCATCCCTTTCCGGCTCCTCACCGATGGCCTCCAGCAGAAGCCTGACCGCTTCCTCAATCTTTTTTCTGTTTACCATGCAAATCACTCCTCATATGGTTCCTGCCCCGGCCCGCTTCCCTTCCGGGGCGCTCCCGCTGCGACAGAAAACGCTCCTGTATTCCGATCAGCTCTCCCAGCCAGGAAAGGGAGCCAAAGGCAACGATGACCGTATCCTTATCCGCCAGAAGATAAGAAAGCTCCACCGCTTCCTCCAGACTGTCCAGCGCCGTGACGTTCGGATGGTACTGCCCGGCCCTGCATGCCAGATCCCAGGCAGAGCACCCACGGCTCCCTCTGGTGGAAACGGTAAACACCTGCTCCGCCAGAGGGCAGGTGAGAGCCAGCACCTTATCCTGCTCCTTATCCCGCAGCATTCCTATTATATACAGGATCCTGCGGTTTGTAAAATAAAACTCCAGGGACTCCGACAGCCGTCTGGCCGCATCCCTGTTGTGGGCCCCGTCCACAATAAAATAAGGCTTCCGGGAAAGAATCTGAAAGCGTGCCGGCCAGGAAGCCTTTGACAGCCCCTCATAAACCGCCTTCTCCGGAACCGGGAACCCCTTTTCTGAAAGCGCCCTCACCGCCGCCAGGGCCACCATGGCATTTTCAATCTGGTAATTCCCCGCAAGGGTGATGGTCAGATCCTCATACCCTCCATAGGAAAAGCTCTGCCTGTCAAGCCCGCGCCTGACCCTGCGCGCATCCGCCGCGTCCACCAGCGTCAGAGGAACGCCCAATGATAACGCATGTTCTTTCAACACCTCCACCGCGTCCTCATCCCCCTTAAAGGCGACCGCGGCGGCTCCGGGCTTCATGATCCCCGCCTTCTGCTCCGCAATCTTCCGGACGGTCCCTCCAAGCACGGCCATGTGATCCGGGCTGATGGAGGTAAACACGGCAACCTTCGTGGTGCTTACAATATTCGTGGCGTCCAGAAGCCCTCCCATACCGGTCTCCAGCACGACGATCCCGCATCCCTGCTCCTTAAAATGCCACAGCGCCATGGCCGTCTCCACCTCAAAAGCTGTGGGATGAGGCTTTCCCTCCGCTGTCAGCTCCTCACAGATCCGCCGCATGACGCTCATCTTCCGGCAGAGCTCCTTCTGACTGATGGGTCTCTTATTTACCTGGATTCTCTCTCTGTAATCAAAAATAACGGGCGATATATACCTTCCTGTCCGGTATCCCGCCTGCTGCAGTATCTCTGAGATGAAGGCGCTCACCGAGCCCTTTCCGTTGGTCCCCGCAATATGGACAAAGGACAGCCCGTCCTGGGGATTTCCCAGCTTCCGCGCCAGGTTCTCCATATTTTCAAGTCCCGGCACAACGCCATATTTCCCCAGCTCCTCCACATAGTCCATTGTCTGTTTCAGGGTCATCATTTTTTCCATCAGCTCCTCCCTCCCTGTGGGCGCGCCCCGGGGACGCACCTCTCAGAAGCGCGCATTCACACAGGCCATCCCTCATCATCCATGCTTTCTTTGAATAAAAACAGATGTTTTTCCTCATACTCCTGATATGATGAAAAAATTTGCGAAATCCTTCTTTGAATGCGGGCTCCTTGGATGGTGCCTGGAAATCTTCTTCACCGCCCTGGGAAGCCTGCGGCGGCGGGACATGCGGCTTCACGGCACTACCTCTCTGTGGATGTTCCCCATCTACGGCAGCGTGTGTCTGCTCACGCCTCTGTTCCATGTGCTGCGAAAGGTTCCCGCCTTCTGGCGGGGAACCATCTATGCGCTCTGTATCTTTACCGGAGAATTCGCCGCCGGAAGCCTTTTGTCCAGACGCAGTCTCTGTCCCTGGAACTACGAGCGCTCACGCTGGAACATCCGCAGGGTGGTGCGCCTTGACTACTTCCCCAACTGGTTCCTGGCGGGCCTTCTCTTTGAACGGCTCCTTTCCCCCGGAGAAAAAATCTCCGGTCCGGACAGAGCGGTATGCCAGTCGTTCCCCCACAAAGCAAAGAGCTGATCCCGCCATGGATCAACTCTTTCTGAACCTGTTTTCTTATTCCTCCGGATCGTCCGCCTGTGCGCCGATATCCAGCGTGTTTAAGGTGCGCCGCTTCATTCTCGCCTGCTCGGAGGCCTCGAGAATGTAGTCCTTTATGGCCTTCGCATTCCGGATATGGGTCAGCTCCAGCCTGGGATGGGTCACATCCCCGGTATAGCACACCACGCTCCCAAGCCCCATTATCCGCTCCATGAGAGAGGTCACCAGCTCCACATCCTGCACCTTGTACATATAACAGTCGTTTTCTGTCTTCCTTAACAGCCCGCTCTCTATGGTAATCAGATTCTCCTTCACATGATAGGTGGTAAAGGTAAATGGCAGTCCCAGAAACAGCCATCTTTTTCTCTCCGTAAATTCCATCGCCATGTCGCTCCTCCTTCTCCTGTTCCTGCGCGCCTGTCCGCCCGCCGGACACTGTCACGGCTTTTTGCCGACCTGCTTTTCCTGCCACTTCTGCCCTTTTTCGCTCAGCCACACCACTGTGTTTCTGCCCTGCTCCTTGGCTGTGTAAAGCATTTCGTCCGCCTTTTTCAGGATCTCACTGTAGGAATCGCCCTCCCTGGGGTTGACCGTGACGCCGCCGATGCTGACCGTGACCCATTTTGAGATTCCGGCGCAGTGCGGGATATGAAGCGCCTCCACCGCGGCGCGGATCTTCTGCATAAAGTGGAAGGCCGGGTCGTCCCTCTCCCCGAGAAAGATTGCGACGAACTCCTCGCCCCCGTAGCGGGCAAAGAAATCCGTGGTTCTGCGAAGACTTTCGGACACCGTCCTGGCCACGGAAGCGATCACATGATCCCCGGCGGGATGGCCGTAGGTATCGTTGTATTTTTTGAATTTGTCGATGTCAAACATGCAGACCGTGAAGGGGAGCCGAAGCCGGATGGCCTCCCGCCATCTGACGATGCTGTTGGTCTCATAGCTTCTTCTGTTGGCCACTCCTGTCAGCTCGTCGATCATGGCGTCCTTCATAAACTGCATACGATAGCGGAACAGCCTGATATGGGTATTTACCCTTGCCTTCACAATCAGGGGTTCGAACGGCTTGGTGATATAATCCACCGCCCCCAGGACAAGCCCCTCCTGCTCGTGCATGATATCCGTCAGACTGGTGATCAGGATCACCGGAATAAATTTGGTGGACGCATCCGCCTGCAATTCCTTAAGCAGGGTAAAGCCGCTCATATGCGGCATGATCACATCCAGCAGGATCAGCGAATACTCCCCGCTTCTCGCCTTTTCAAGGCCTTTCTCCGCTGTTCCGCACACCGTCACCTCATAGTCGTCCTTCAAAAGAGACCTTACCGCTTCCGCCTGCAGCAGGCTGTCGTCTATGACCAGTATCTTATCCATATTCGCCCCGTCCTTTTTGCACAGAATGGATCCTTTGTCCCGATCAGAGCCTCTCTGCGCCGGGGCTCTGTCTGCGATGTTTTCCTGTCTGCGTCTATTATATTCTAAAACCATCTGATTGTCCACGCCTTATGTTTTTCTTTTCATCCGCCGGAAATTTTATCTTTGTCCGATTGAAAGAACACCTCCGATATGCTATGATAAGATAACAGGTTCGATAATCAGGATAAGAAGGAGGATTCTTATGACCGCAAAAGACTGTATCAGAGAACGCAGAAGTATCCGCAGATTCAAGGCTGATCCCGTTGATCACGCCCTGCTGCGCGAGATTATCGAGACGGCGTCCTATGCCCCGAGCTGGAAGCATACCCAGATCGCCCGTTATATTGCCGTGGAGGGGGAGCTCAAGGACAAAATTGCCGCAGAATGTACCTCGGCCTGGCCCAAAAACGGGGAGATCATCGCACAGGCACCCATGCTGATCGCCGTTACCTTCCTCACCGGAAGAAGCGGTTTTGAGCGGGACGGCTCCTTTTCCACCGCCAAAGGCAGCTTCTGGCAGTCCTACGATGCGGGAATCGCCACCCAGACCTTTTGCCTGGCCGCATGGGATAAGGGGATCGGCAGCGTGATCATGGGAATTTTCGACGATGAGAAGGCGGCAGCCCTGCTGAATCTCCCGCAGGGAAGAGAGCTGGCCGCGCTGATCCCTGTGGGATATCCCGACGAGGCCCCCGCGGCGCCCAGGAGAAAGCCGGTGGAGGATCTGCTGACTTTCCAGAGTTAATCTAACGACAACGGATGTCAGGCTGTGCCAGACATCCTTATGTTAAAATAAAAATCGAAGAGAGCCCCTCTTCGATTTTTTACGGAAATCAAACTGTTCCTGTTTTCAGATTATGGAGGTTGTTTTATGAGACATCTTATGAGCCCGCTGGACTTTTCCGTGGAGGAGCTGGAGAGACTGTTCGATCTGGCAGGCGATATTGAAGCCCACCGGGGAAAATATGCGCATGCCTGCGCAGGCAAAAAGCTTGCCACCTGCTTTTACGAGCCCAGCACACGCACACGCTTAAGCTTCGAGGCCGCCATGCTCAATCTGGGCGGAAGTGTGATCGGTTTTTCCGACGCCGCCTCCTCCTCCGCTTCCAAGGGGGAGAGCGTGTCGGACACCATCCGGGTGATCTCCTGCTTCGCGGATATCTGCGCCATGCGCCATCCTAAGGAGGGGGCCCCGAAGGTGGCGGCGGAACGCTCCTCCATTCCCGTGATCAACGCCGGGGACGGCGGGCACCAGCATCCCACCCAGACTCTCACCGACCTTCTCACCATCCGCTCCCTGAAGGGCCGTCTTGACCATTTTACCATCGGCCTGTGCGGGGATCTCAAATTCGGCCGCACCGTCCACTCTCTGATCAACGCTCTCTCCCGCTATGAAGGGATCCGTTTTATCTTCATCTCCCCCAGAGAGCTGATGGTTCCCGACTATGTGACGGAAATGCTGAACGAAAAAAATATCCCCTACGAGGAGGTGATCCGGCTGGAGTCCATCATGCACCGGCTGGACATGCTCTACATGACAAGAGTGCAGAAGGAGCGCTTCTTCAACGAGGAGGATTATGTGCGCCTGAAGGATTTTTATATTCTGGACAGGGCCAAAATGGAGCTGGCAGGCCCGGATATGCTGGTGCTTCACCCCCTGCCCCGGGTCAACGAGATTGCCGTCGAGGTGGACGAGGATCCCAGAGCGGCCTATTTCAGACAGGTGCAGTACGGCGTCTATGTGAGAATGGCGCTGATCCTCACCCTGCTGGACATTCACGTCCACTGACCCACCGGCGTCGCATATGGAACTGTAAGACGCTCAGGTTTGTGCGCGCTGCCTTACGCAAACCTGAAAACACCAGAAGCAGCGCAGAAACGAGGTAATTTATGCTTAACGTAGGAAAAATCGAGGAGGGGTTTGTGCTGGACCATATCCGGGCCGGAAAAAGCCTTTCCATCTATCATCATCTGCAGCTTGACAAGCTGGACTGTACCGTCGCCATCATCAAAAACGCCCGCAGTAACAAGATGGGAAAAAAGGATATCCTGAAGGTGGAATGCGATGTGGACATGATGAATCTGGATGTGCTGGCCTTCATTGACCATAACATTACAGTCAATGTGATCCGGGACGGAGAGATTGTCTCCAAAAAAGAATTAATGCTCCCGAAGGAGCTGAAAAATATTATCCGGTGTAAAAATCCCCGGTGCATTACCTCCATCGAGCAGGGACTTCCCCACATCTTCGTACTTGCAGACGAGAAGAAGGAAATCTACCGCTGCAAGTATTGTGAGGAGAAATGTACGGATTCTCTCCAGGAGCAGTCCCCGCTCCTATAGGGTATGGCTGGTGGTGATCAGGCGGGTGATTCCCTTCATCGCCTTTCCCAGAAGGGTGATGAACGTCACCGCCGCAAATCCGGCGGCCGCCGCGGCCACGCTGAGCATCATTTCCTCATAGCTGTAGTGCCTGCTGGGGATGTAGATCTTGAGCTTTTCCGTAAAGCAGGCGATGGTGGTCAGGATCAGCAGCGTGATCCCCGTCCTGATCAGCCAGTTACAGCCCGCGCAGGTCACGTGGATGGTGATGGTTCCAACGATCCCGATCATCAGAAACGCCAGCACCCTTCCGCTCTGTCTCACAAGATAGGTAAAGGAATCCAGCTCCTGCTGATTCACGGCCCCGCCCGCCTCCTGCGCGCCGGAAAACTGCAAAATCATGCTCCTGCCAAGCGCTTTGGTCTCCTCTCCGCTCTGCAGTGAAAGATAAAAAATCACCGCTGTCATGGATATAAAAATAAGCCACAGCAAAACCACTGCCGGCCATCTCTTTCTTTTTTTCATTTTGCCCCCGTAATACCTTCCGGAAAACAACGCCAGACGCATGTTTTCCACCGCCATTGTGACAGTTTCATTATATTCGCGCGCGCCTGACGTTGTCAATTACCGGTGGGGCATCTTAATAAATTCTTTATACTATCTGTGCCGCCGCAGACTCAAAAGCAATGATCTTTCCCTCTACCTCTCAAAGGGCGACTGCTCCAGCCGGATAAAATACCCCTGGTCATGGGTGCAGACGGGACATTTCGAGGGCGCGGCCTCGCCCTCATAGATATAACCGCAGTTTAAGCAGATCCATCTGATTTTTCCATCCGCCCTGAAAAGCTTATCCGCCTCCATCAGCTCCGCAAATCTTCCGAACCGGTCTCCGTGGGCCTTCTCGATCTCCGCAATCAGGAAAAAGGAGTTTGCGATGGCATGGAAGCCCTCCTCCTTCGCCTTTTCGCCGAACGATCTGTACACGTCGTCGTGCTCCTCATATTCATTGTGCTGGGCCATACGCAAAAGCTCTGCCAGATTCTCCGAGCTGTCCACCGGATATCCTCCGTCGATATGGATGGTCTCTCCCGCCAGCTCCTTTAAGTGATTGTAAAAAATCTCCGCATGCTCCCTCTCCTGATTGGCGGTGTAGGTGAATACCGCCTCGATCACATGCAGATTCTGCTGCCTGGCTTTTGCCGCGGCGATGGTGTAACGGTTCCTCGCCTGGCTTTCTCCCGCGAAGGAACGCATCAGGTTGTCCTTCGTGACACTGTTTCGAAAATCCACTGCCATAATAATCTCCTTTTCCTTCCATATAATAAGGGTGCTGTATGAATGTCTCTTCCCATATTATGGAGAAAAAAGGAGATTTTATACATGGGCGGCGGGCCATTTCCCGCGGGATCATTATGCTCCCGGGCAGCTCTCAACTGCGGGTTGCGTTTTCGCCCCGAAAAACAACCCGCAATATATGGACATTCCCCTGTACAACAGGCATAATAAGATCGCAGCGGGTACTGCCATTACAAAATCAGGGGGAAACGAATATGTTTGATGTCAGAAAAATGGGGGAACAAATCGCACGTCTGCGCACGGGACGCGGCTACACGCAGGAACAGCTCGCAGAGGAATTAAAGGTTTCGCCTCAGGCGGTCAGCAAATGGGAGAACGCAAAAGCGGTTCCCGAGACAGCCATGCTCTGCAGATTATCCGAGCTTTTTAACTGTTCTGTGGACCGGATTCTCGACCCGTCGTCCTGTGTCCTGCGCGATATGGACTTTGATTATGAATTCCTTGTCAGGCCGCGGATTCCCGTGGCGGATTACTCAGGCCCCGGGTGGCCAAAAAGCATCTCGTCCGCCGCCCTCTTAACTGCGGTAAAACTGTTTTTCGGGCTGGAGCCGCGCAGAGACGCCAGAGGCCGTCAGATCCATGACGACGAAGAATATATTTTGCAGTCGGCGATTGGGAATATATGCTTCGGGTATTCCTGGTCGCCCGATGAATGGGTTCATGACAGCTTTTTAATATATGGTCTGGATTATGAGATCTACTCAAAGGCAGATTATTCCGAAGATGAATTTATCGCTCTCGCCTGCAGGCAGATCGAACACGGTTATCCTGTCGTCATTCTCCCCGGAGAGTATACGGATACGGTTTTTGCCGTGGGTTTTTCCAACCATGGACGGATTTTAAAGGGACTGGGCTTTCTGGAGGGGGACGATGAAAAAAATGCCGGAACAGACTTTGATCATCTCAGCCGGTATTCCGGCTGGTACAGGACCGACTGCGATATGATGATCGTTAAGCCCTCCGACGAAAAAATGCCCCTGGAGAGAGCGTGCGTCAATGCGCTTCTTAAAGGAACAGCGCTGTTATCAAATACCGAACATTACTCAGAAGATAAAATGCAGGGCCATGGCGTGGTTATCTACCAAAACTGGTGCGATCTGTTAAGGGAAGAAAACCGGAACAATTCAGACCAGATCGAATGTGTTTTTCCCCATGCGTTTATCCATTATGAAAACAAACTGAGAACGAAGCAGTTTTTTGAACTGTGCATAAACATCATCCCCGATATAGACAGAGAATTAATGACTCTGGCAATAAACCAGTATAATGATATCATATCCTCCGCAGAGGAAATAGCTTCCCTCGCTCACCAGCGCGACTCATTTCCAAAAGAATCTCTGAAGGAAAAGAGAAATCATATAATTGAAATGCTGCGCAGAAGCAGGGAACAGGAAGAACTGGCCCTGCATTATATCCAGAGGGCAGCTGCATCCGTCCGGAAATAAAAATTAATTTTTTTCCCGCAGGTTCATAAAACCGCCGGACACCTCCCTGAACGGAAGGTATGTATCCGCCGGGTGAAAGTACAGCTCGATCCCCCGTGCGATCCCCTCCGCCAGCTTCCTCTGATAACCGGAGGAGGCGAGGAGCGCTTCCTCCTGGGGGTTCGAGAGAAAACCGGTCTCGATCAGACAGGCTGGCATCAGCGTTTTGCTCACCACATACAGATCCTGACTGTCGATCACGCTGCGCCCTCTGGCCCCGGAGCTCTTCACCGTCTCCCGGTGAACCAGAAGGGCCAGCCTCTGATTATCCCGGGCTGCGTCCGCTCCGTCATACCAGGTTTCGATCCCGCCCACGCTCTTATCCTGTCCCTCGTAGGTATTCTGATGAATGCTTATGTACAGATCCGCCTGATAGCTGTTGGCGATCTCCACCCGGTCCAGCTTGTCCTGCAGTTCGTCCTTCTCCCGAAGAAGCAGAACCCGGTAGCCCTTTTCCATGAGCGCCGTCTGGAGGGCCCTGGCAATCTGAAGATTGAGATCCTTCTCTGAGGAAAGCTTTCCCATACAGCCGCAGTCCATTCCCCCGTGTCCCGGGTCGATGGCGATCAGAGGCGGCTGCTCCTGCGGGGACAGCGCATTCTCCTTCTCTGTATCCGCAGACGCCGTCCTTTCATCTGCGGGCGTTTGGCGGAGCGTCCCCTCGGCGGCCTTCATCCCGCTCTCTCCCTGCCTGCGCCGTTTTTCTTCCTGCTGCCTGCGCTGCTCCGGCTCCGGCCTCTCCGCTGTCTTCTGCTCCCTCTCCCCGTTCACTGCGGACGCCTCCTTTGGCCCATTCGCCGCCCCGAACCCTTCTGGCGCAGCCCAGGCCATCACCTGAAAAGCGCTCATCCCCAGTATTCCCGCCGTCAGGGCCGTACACAGACAGAATCTTAAAAAACCTTTTCCCCGTTCGTATCTTCCCATTCCCATAAAAAATGATGCTCCTTTGCAGTTAACTCTTACCTGTGAGTCTAACTGAAAGGTGCATCATTTTATCATCATATTTCCATCAGACTTCCATCATTTCTGCATCCTTTTTGCATCTTTTCAGAGAGCCGCATCCGCGCCGGGTCTACCTGGAAATCTTCAGAAAAAGCTCGTTGATCCCTTCATAAAATCCGATGGTTACAATGGTTCTCTCCTCCTCCATACCGGAGAACACATACTTTTTGTAATAGGGCGTGGCCTCCAGCAGAGGATTCTCCGTCTCATAGGGCGCAGGCGCATCGAGTCCCATATATTTCCTCCATTCCTCAATCATCTGATCCGGGTCTATCTCCTCCCATTTCAGCTCGGTCCTGGCATAAAATTCATAGGGTCTTCCGTCGTCCGCGTCCAGGCAGACATCAATAAGGCGGTTGGATTTATCCGCGTTCCGGGTGTTGCTGAGCAGGCTCAGCTTCCACACGGCCACATTGTTTCTGGGCTCAAGCACATCGATGGCGGAATAGAGAACCGCCTCATAGTCCGCCCCCTCCACCTCCCTGAGTGTCTGCGGCAGAACCCCCAGGGCCTTTAGTGAGGCGATCGTTTCATTACATGTGGAAAAGATTTCCTCCCGGGTGATCTCCTTCCCCGCAGGTCCCCGGTGGTTCACCACAAAGGCGTAGGTTCCCTCCAGCTCCTGGAGCTCCGCCCCCTCCGTGCCTGTGCGGGTTAAGGCGTTCTGCTCGCTCTCCGGCAGAGTCTGGCTGTTCAGGCACTGGGAGAGGATATAGAGCTTCTCATTGCCGCTCAGCGTATAACGGTACCCTTCTCCCTCCGCCTCGGCGGTATATGTCTGGATCCGGTCGAGCACCCTCCCATCCTTATAGACCGCGAGATACTCAGGCCCCCAGATGGACAGCGCCATGATCAGCAGGGCCAGCAAAAACAGGGTAAAATTGATGGTTGTCTTCTTCATTCTTCTTCCGATCCCTCTCTGTGCGCGGATAAACCGGATCCGTTTTTCTCATCTGCCGCCCCGTCTCTTCCAGGAAGCATAAAGCTGATACAGGTTCCCTCTCCCGGCGCGCTTTCAATGGAAAGGCTGCTGTGATGCAGATTCAGGATCTCCGTACACAGGGCCAGACCCAGACCCGCGCCGCTCTGCTCCCTGGCCCTGGACTTGTCCACCATGTAAAAGGCCTTGGTGATCTTCTCAAGCTCCTCCTTTGGGATGCCGATTCCATGGTCCCGCACCCTGAAAAGATACCCTTCCTCACATACCTGGCCGCTGACCTCGATAACGCTCCCCGGCTCCGAGGCCTTGCAGGCGTTGTCCAGAAGGTTGATCAGCACCGTGATAATCAGATTACTCTCCGCCCACACCAGCGCCCTCTCACAGGAATAGGTGAATCTCATGCTCTCGTTAGTGCGGAACATGTCCTGCACATACTGGAACAGCGCCTGCGCCTGCACCTCCTGGAAATGAGCCTGCCCGTGGCGGGTGACCATGATCTCCAGAAGCCTTATGGACATGGCCTCCAGCCTTTTCCCTTCCGTATAAATATAGTTGGCGGACAGAAGACTCTTTTCCTCGTCCAGCTTCCTGGAGCGGAGCATATCCGCATAGCCGATGATGGCCGTCAGAGGCGTTTTCAGCTCATGGGCAAAAGCCCCCACAAAGTCCTCCTTCGCCTGGATCTCATCCTCCAGCTTGTTGATGTTCTCCTCCAGCGCCCCGGCCATGTGGTTAAAATCCAGGGTGAGCTGCCCCAGCTCGTCGTTGCTGACCTTCCGGGCCCGGGAGGAATAATCCCCCGCCGCCATCTGCCTGGTGGCCCTTGTGAGCAGCCGGATGGGCCTGGTCAGCAGAAAGGAGATCAGATGCATGATGGCCATGCCCAGAACCAGCATCGCCAGGGTGATCTGACGGTAGACCCGAAAGCCCAGCGCGCGCTCGTCGAATACCACCGACACATCCCGCAGGGTTTCCAGATACAGCACCCGGTCCAGCGCATTCACCGTGCTTCCGGTCTGGATATAATAATGTCCGTTCAGATAAATGGTGCGGTAGGCCCTGGTGACGGCGTCGATCTGCGCCAGAAGCTCGTCGTCCGTCTCGAATCCGTCGCTGGCAAAGAGGGGCTGCTTCTCCTCGTCGGAGAGGCGGATCATCCGGCCGGTGCTCTGTCCCGAACGCTCCAGATTGGAGGCCACCTGCTCCACCGTGCTGTCCTGCAGCACGTCATATTTGGCGGGCACGTTCAGGGCAGCCGTCTCAAAGGCAAAGCACAGAATACTGTTTTCATCCAGCGCCTGCCCTGCCTCCCTCTCCAGGGAGGTTTCAAACACGCTGTTCACAAAATAAAAACCGCTCAGTCCCAGCGCGATGGCCATGACGATCATGGTACACAAAAGCAGCTTTGAAGAAAATTTCATTGCGGCACCTCTAGCCGGTAGCCGACCTTGTAGACCGCTACCAGACTCTGCTCCCATCCAAGTTTTTTGCGAAGGCGCTGCACGTGGAGATCCAGGGTACGGCTGTCGCTGATATACTCATCCTCCCATACCTTTTCATAGAGCGTCTCCCGAAACAACGCTACATTTTTATTCTGCATAAAAAGAACCAGAAGACCGAACTCCTTGTTGGTGAGCACCACCGGATTCCCGCCCTTTACCACTCTGCGGGCCTCCACGTCCACCACCACATCCCCGGCGGTGAGCTCTCTGTCCGCCTTATTGTAGCGGCGCAGCACCGCCTCCACCCTGGCCACCAGCTCCACCACATCGAAGGGCTTGACCAGATAGTCGTCGGCTCCCAGCTTGAGCCCCTTTACCCGGTCCCGCACCTCATGTTTCGCGGTGATAAAGATCACCGGGATCTTTAAGGGGCGTATGTACTCCATCACATCATAGCCGTCCGCCCCCGGAAGCATGATATCCAGAAGGATCAGGTCAAAGCTCTCCTTCTCTATCATATCGATGGCGTCCAGCCCGTTCTGTACTGTCTGGCAGTGATACCCCGACGCCGTCAGATTCAGGTCTATCAAATCGCAGATTGCCTTTTCATCGTCCACTATAAGTATTTTAATCATGATTCTGCCTTCCATCCCCAGTAAGCTCTGGCCTTTTCCACCAGATCCGCCACCGTATCCTGTTCCGTGCAGGGGTTCTGCTTTTTGATCTCCGTATCCTCCACAAACCCGCTGGTGCGCTGATAGTAAACGGAGTAATCATTCACCGCGTTCAGCTCGCTCATGCTCCCCTCATAGCTGTAACGGGCCAGGACCAGAATATCCTTCATCCCGTCCCCGTCGATATCCCGGCAGGTAATCCCCTTAAGCGCGTAAAGATTGTCGTAATCCCCCATGGGCTGCAGGCTCCACACAATATACCCGTCCTCATTGATCAGATAAATCATGAAAATGTCAAAATCCGCCATGGTGTAAGTCCCCGGGACCACCTCCAGCCTCCCCAGCTTCTCAAACTGCCGGAAATAGCACTGCTCCCTGGCAATCACAAAGCCCCTGCGCACCAGCTCCTGCCTGGTGGCCGCCGTATAGAGAAACTCCGTGGAACGCCCTCCCTTTACAAAGGCGGCAATGGTCTCCGCGCTTTTGTTCATGCTGAAGCGGTTGATCTTGTCTGAGAGCCGGTAATCCCAGTAAAACCCCTCCTCATTTTGGAACAGCACGTCTCCGATCTTGTATGGTTTTCCCGCATAAGGGCCGCTCTCGTTGACACAGGTGGTGATCAGGATGATATCCATCAGCCCGTCCCCGTCCAGCTCCCTGACCGAGACCGCCCGCAGCTCCCTGATGGGCTGCCTCATCTGCCCGCGGCTTCTGTTGTTGGCCTCGAGCTGATCCGTCCGGTATACAACCGTCCCGGTCTGATCCGCAAAAAAGAGCGCCAGCCTGCAATATTCCTTATCCAGCGCGGGAATCATGGAGACCTCCCCGTATCCCCTCATCTCGATTGGGAAAATCTGTTCCTCGATCACCTCAAAGCCCGCGTCCCCGATCTGCGCGCTGTTTTCGATTCTCTCCATGCGCTGCCGGTAATCCTCATACGCCGCCCGCAGGGCCGCCGGATCCTCCATCTCCTGTCCGCGGGCGGGAAGTGAGAAGGAAAAAAGAATGATGACGCTGTATATAACTGATAAGAGCGTAAGTCCCGCTTTGTTCAATGTCCCACCTGCTTTTCTTTTGTTTTATTACAGTCCGCCTCCCCGCAGCGCGTGGCAGCGCCTGCTCTGATTTTAACATAATGGAAAGAAGCGCTCAAGCCCCACTTCTTTTATAACGGGCTGTGAAACCAGTCGGTGTCAGATTTATTTCCATACTTTCCCGTCTACAGAAGCTCCTCCCCCAGCTCATACAGCAGTTCATTGGTCTCCAGAACTGTAAGCTTTCTCTCCAGCGCAAAGATCAGAACGCTGTCTCGCCTGTTTTTGGGATAAATATCCGAAAACCCGGTATGACAGAGCAGAGAATGGGCTTCCTCCGGCGTCAGACCCATGGCCAGGCACAGGGCAATCACCTTATCCCGGGAAGGCGTACGCTCCCCGGAAAAAATCTGATAGCCGTAATTGCGCTGGAGGAGCGCATTCTGAATACACTGGCTCTTTTTGATTCCCTTCTCGGCGATCAGCCTTTCCAGATACCTCCACAGAGGAACATTCTCGAAAATCTCCGCGTTCTCCGTCAGCCATGCTTCTATATTTTTTGTGTGCTTTAAGGACCTGAGCAGCTCCTGCGTATTTTTATTCAAAGTGATGACCTTTCCGATAAAATCTGATATATTTAAAAAAAGTATAGTCAATCGCAAAGCTTTCGTCAAACAGAATATACGGGGAGTAACCATGCAGGAAGTAACACAGCAGTTAAAATTTGATTATCTGAGCGAGAGATACCGGGAGCTGTGCTCCCTGGGGAGCCGACAGCCGCCCTCCACCTTCCTGGCCAGAGACAGCGTGAGCGGACAGATCGTGGTCAAAAAATACGTTCCTGCGGAAAACGGGATTCTTTACGAACAGCTTATGGAAATCTCCCACCCGAATCTCGTCCGTATTTTTCATGTGGCGGCCGGAAGACGCGCCGCCCTGGTAATCATGGAATATATCAGCGGCTGTTCACTGGAAGATCTCTTAAGGGAATCAGGGTATTTCAGCGAAGAGCAGACCATCGATTACATCTGCCAGCTGCTCCGGGGTCTTGATGAGATTCACAGAAGAAACATCGTCCATCGGGATATCAACCCAAAAAATCTGCTGGTTTCTACGGATGGGGTTCTGAAAATACTGGATTTTGATATCGGCAGACTCTACAGAAAAGGGCAGGGATATGACACCACCATTCTCGGAACGCCGGGATTCGCCGCCCCGGAACAGTTCGGCGGTGGCCAGAGCGACCAGCGGGCCGATATTTACTCCGTCGGTATTCTGATTAATGTGATGCTGACCGGCGTTTTTCCACGGATACAGACCTGGCAGAGGGGGAAGCTGGGGGAGATCATCCGCATCTGCACTCAGATCGGTCCTGAAAAAAGATATCAGACTGTCAGTCCGATTCTGGCGGGACTAAAGAGCCGCGGCCGGGACCGGAGCATCTGGCCGGGCTTTCGTACCGGAACCCCCCGCAGACGGGCTCTGGCTCTGTGCTACTATGCCTTTATGCCTTTCCTGAGCCTGCTGCGCGTTCTGGAATGCGCCCGTACTCCTCAGACAATGATTCTGGAGCTGATCGCCGTTATCATGCAACTTTGGCTTACTGTATTTTTGCCTTTTAACTTTCTTCACTGGATGGATAAAGTCCCTGTTATCCGCAGATTGGGAAAAAACGGTCATATCGTTCTGGGCATCTTTCTCTGGCTGCTTTTCTTCTACTACGGCGCCATTCTGGATGAATATGTCCGTATCAATCTGCTCCACTTTCCCTCAACGTCCTATTCTCCGTCTTTTGATTAGCCACAGGCGACCGCGTTAAGAGCAGAACATACAGAATACGGCATAACAGGGCATTGATTTTATTATTTGTATGCACAGAGCATACCAAATAAAAAGCGTACTCCTTTATACTCAGATAAAGGGGTGCGCTTTTGTATGCAATCCAACTCTGCTCTGATTTTCCATCGCCCGGCAGAAGGGTTGCCGTGACAGATGCTGTGCCATCCGCCCCTTACCTGGAATGGTGAAGCACAGATCTTGCAATATCCAGAATCATCGCCTGCTCGGCGGGAGAAGCCTGGCTCCAGAGCGTCCTCAGAATGTGAAAGTCCTTTTCCTGCAGGGTGTCCATGGAATCTGACAGGAGGTAATCCACAGAAACATGGAGAGCGCCTGCGATCGAGACCAGCTTTTCCAGAGTGACCGCCCGCTCCCCCCGCTCTACAAAACCAATATAGGTGGAGGACACGCCCACATACTCCGCAAGCTGTTCCTGTGTGAAATTCAACTGCAAACGCTCCTGCCGGATTTTACTGCCCAAAGCCTTTCGATCCATGTTGATAGCCATGCTCCTTCCAAAGCTCACAGAGCTTTTGCCCGGGAGACGAGAAGTCTTACGCCTTTGTGCATAGCGTAAATCTCCGGATTGATACTTTTCAATCTTTGTTCCGTCCTGTCATATTTTGTGTATTCTAATATTTTAGCCGATATGGAGGGAAACATTAACTAACTATCAGATGTTATAAAAATAACTAATAGTTGCTTTTGTCAATGAAAACAGTTATACTGAATAACAAACTATGAAACAAAACTACAAGGGGGAGAAAATATGGCAAGAATATGTCCGCAATGCGGAAGAGAATTTTTAAGTCATTCGGTGAGCTGTCCTGTCTGCGGCTGCGCAATCATTGAGGATGGGATCGACAACTCCGAACAGGCAAGGAAGCAGAGATTACAGCAGCTACAGTCACAGAGGCGCGGTTCGTCCGGCGTACAGCCCCGACAGACACAGATGTACAGCAGGCAGACGCAGACGTACAACAGACAGTCGCAGGCGCAAAACCCTCCGCCATATACAGAGCTTCCCGTCCGTTCCACTCCTGTCGCCGCAGGTCCCTCCGGCCTGAGCATAGCCGCACTGATTTTTTCCATGTTGTGCTGCCTGTCCTTTATCGGTCTGGTTCTGGCAATCATAGACCTGTGCATTAAAGATGGAAAGAAAAAAATATGCTCCGTTATCGCAATCATCATAAGCTGTCTGTGGATTCTTTTCTCAATATACGCCATTGCAACTGACGACAAGCCGAAATCCATTGGCAACGCTGCCCGGACTTATTTCACAGGAGAGCAGACTGCTGTCTCGTCCACACCATCCAGGGATACCTTCGGACTTATGGAAACGGCTGAAATGAACAATGTCCAGGTGACAATGACAAACTATCGGGAGAGCTACGGTTCAGACTGGTTCTCTCCCGATGCGGGGAACGTCTTTGTATTTACAGAGTTTGAAATTGTGAATAATTCAGGTTCTGAAGTGGCTGTAAGCAGTATCGCAAGCTTCGACGCATATGCGGATGGCTATCTGGCCAATTACTCCTTCGAAGCTCTTGCGGAAAATGATCAGGGACAGCTTGACGGTTCCATTTCGCCCGGAAAAAAGATGAGAGGCTGGATCGGCTATGAGGTTCCCTCCGGATGGAGCAATCTGGAGATCCATTTCAAACATAATATCTGGAGCAATAATAAATTTAAATTCGAGATCACGAAATAGGAAATATTTCTATTTTACTGAATTCTCAGGAAAGGAACAACTGTCTCCATGAAAAAGAATCCGCTTCTCTTCCATTTGATGACCGCCTTTACGGCTGTCATAGGATTAAATGTCGTCGCCCTGATCGTTTACATCTTCGCTTACACGCATTTTGTAGGCGATTTTTCCGCAACAGACAAAGGGGTCTCCTCTCCGGAGAGCGTTCTGGCCCAGACCGGCTACGCCGCGGGGCAGGAAGCAGTTCCCGTCTCCGTCCCGGCCATTTCCCAGGAAACAGCCCAGTCTCCTGTGGAAGAGATTTCCTCCACTGCGGGCAATACCTCCTCGAACGGTACAGCAGATGGTTTCAACCCCGCAAAACAGGAACGTTTCGAAGAACTGGCCCAAAAGGAGCAGGCCGCCCGGGAGCAGGAATGGCAGGAACGGCAGGCTCTGACATCGTCTGTTGAAAGCACTGCGCCAGACTCCTCACAGGGAGCAGGCCCGCAGAAAACGACCGGTTCCGGTCAGAGTCCGCAGACTGCTTCTGCATCTGGTCAGGAGACGGCGGAATCGGCCTCTTCACTCGGACAAATTCGGGAACCCGTATCCGCCGGGCAAAATGCACAGAAAACCGCCGAGCCTGCCCGGAATTTCCAGCAGGGGGCTTCGCCTGTGCAGGACAGCATTATAAACAGCACATCCGTTCAAAGCATACCAAACTCAGAATCTGAGAACTATTCAGACAACAGTTCTTCGGGATCCCCGGGAAATTCCGGCAATATTTCACAAAATAATTTCAGTGCATATAATCCGCCCGAGGATCAGGATTCAATGCCAACCGGTGAAATGGTATGGCTTTCGGCTACAGGTAAAAAATACCACAGTATCGATCATTGCGGGAACATGAATCCCCAAAAGGCAAAAAAGGTTTCTTTAGCGTATGCAATTAAGGAGTATGGAAAATGCGAAAATTGCTGGTGAAAGGGCTGTAAGATTTATGATTAATTCCCAAGTGTATATAAACCGCACCAGGATAAAACACCGCAACACACAGAACCTTCTCTTAACAAAAGAATGGAATAGAACAGATCGCCCGCCACAGCTTCCAGGGCTGTGACGGGCGGTTCCGCTACTCGCTCTTAAGCGCCCGCATGGAATTCAGGATCGCGATCACCGAGACTCCCACATCCGCGAACACCGCCTCCCACATGTTGGCCAGGCCGAACGCTCCCAGGATCAGCACCAGCGCTTTTACCCCCAGGGCGAAGACGATATTCTGCTTCACGATCCGCAGGGTCTTGCGGGAGAGCCTCACCACGGCGGCGATCTTGCGCACATCGTCGTCCATCAGCACCACGTCCGCCGCCTCGATGGCCGCATCGCTCCCCATACTCCCCATGGCGATCCCGATATCCGCCCTCGTGAGCACCGGGGCGTCGTTGATGCCATCCCCTGCAAAGGCCAGCTTCTCCTTCCCTCTGCGGGCCGCCAGAAGCTCCTCCACCTTCTCCACCTTTTCTCCGGGAAGGAGCTGCGCGTGAGCCTCATCGAGCCCAAGCTCCCGGGCAACCGCCTGGGCGGCCTGATTCCTGTCGCCGGTGAGCATGACGCACTTTTTAACTCCCACCTGCCTCATACTCAAAATCGCTTCCTTTGCCCCCTCCTTCACCGTATCCGAAATCAGGATGGCTCCCCGGCTCTCCCCGGCGCAGGCCACATAGACAACGGTTCCCGGCTTCTCACAGGGGGTAAAGGGAATCCCTCTCTCCTGCAGGAGCTTTTCGTTTCCGATCAGGGTCTCTTTTCCGTCCACAGGGATACAGATTCCCTCCCCCGGAATCTCAAGGGCCTGACCGACACGGCTTAAATCCGGCTCCCTGCCGTAAGCCTCCCGGATGGAACCGGCGATGGGGTGGGTGGAATATCCCTCTCCCAGAGCGGCCAGCTCCAAAAGCTCCTGCTGCGAACCCTTTTCCGGGAAAACATCCTGCACCTTAAATTCTCCTTTGGTGAGCGTCCCCGTCTTGTCAAAAACAATGGTGGTCATCTCCGCAACCGCTTCCAGATAGTTACTTCCCTTTACCAGAACGCCCATCCTGGAGGCCGCGCCGATCCCTCCGAAAAATCCCAGGGGAACCGAAATCACCAGCGCGCAGGGACAGGAAATAACCAGAAAGATACAGGCCCTGCGAATCCACTCGCCCCATGCCCCGCCCAGAAGAAGGGGCGGCAGAACGGCCAGAAGCACCGCGCCGATGGTAACCACAGGGGTATAATATCTGGCAAACCGGGTGATGAAGTTCTCCACCCTGGCTTTCTTGCTGCTGGCATTCTCCACCAACTCCAGTATTTTGGCGACGGTGGAATCATCAAACTCCTTCGAAACCCGGACCCTTAAGGTTCCGCTGCCATTGACACAGCCGCTGATAACCTCATCCCCGGCCCGCGCCGATCTGGGAACAGACTCTCCGGTAAGGGCTGCGGTGTCGATCAGGGACTCCCCCTGCGTCACCACTCCGTCCAGCGGGATCCGCTCCCCCGGCTTTATCACGATAATACTTCCCACCTCCACATCATCCGGATCCACCTGCCGCAGCTTTCCATCCTCCTCAATGTTGGCATACTCCGGGCAGATATCCATCATATCTGATATAGACTGGCGGGATTTTCCCACGGCATAGCTCTGAAACAGCTCTCCCACCTGATAAAAAAGCATCACAGCCACCGCTTCCGAATACTCTCCCACGCCAAACGCCCCGAAGGTGGCGATCATCATCAGAAAGTTCTCGTCGAACACCTGCCCGTGGCTGATATTTCTTGCCGCCTTGAGAATGATATCGTAGCCAACCAGAAAATAGGGAATCAGGTAAATGATAAAAAGAATCCATTTGTATTCAATTTTGTCAAAAACGCCCATATGCCCGCACACGGACAGCCCCAGAAAAAGAATGGCCGCCAGAATAATACGGACGAGCATCTTCCGCTGCTTTTTCGTCATAATAATCTCCTTCCCCGACGTGCTGTCACATCAGAATTTTACAGTCCGGCTCCACCCTGGCGCATACCTTCGCCACTTCCTCCATGATCCTGTCAAACTGATCATCCTGCGCGTCGATGGTCATCTTCTGTGCCAGAAAGCTGACGTTTGCATCGTTTACCCCGTCGATCTTCTTGATAGCGTCCTCCATCTTTGCGGCGCAGTTAGCGCAGTCAAGATCCTCAAGCTTAAATTTCTTCTTCATTTTTCTTCTTCCTTTCTTTTCGTCTTTTTACTCCTCGATATGCTCTCTCCCCTGTGCGATGATCGTTCTCACATGAGCGTCCGCCAGGGAATAAAACACTGACTTGCCTTCCCGTCTGCTTTTCACCAGTCTGGACTGCTTCAGGATTCTGAGCTGATGGGAAATGGCCGACTGGGTCATATTCAGCGCCTGCGCCAGATCGCACACGCATACCTCCGCCTCAAAGAGCACATACAGTATCCTGATTCTGGTGGAATCCCCAAATACCTTGAAAAGCTCCGCCAGATCATATAGCTTATCCTCCTGCGGCATATTCGCATTCACCAGCGCCAGAAGCTCCTCATGAGTCTGGAATGTCTCGCAGCATTCCACATCGTTTATTGCCAAACCCTTTCCCTCCTCTCTTTTTCATCAGACGCAGCCTCGCTCCACAGACCAGGTCATGAAACCGGGCGGGGATTTTACTGCCCGCCGCGCACGTCCCAAACCTTAAAGGAATCATCCTCCTGTGTGTGTTCTGCAGTGCCGTTGAACATATGAGCAATTGTTCATATGTTTATACTATACTCTGTTTCTTAAAATGTCAACCCCAAAAAATCACTTTCGCGCTTCGCGAACTGTCCTTATGTTAAAAAAGACATCTGCCCCCGGCAAATGTCCTTTTCTCCTTCAATTCTTCTACGTCCTCCTCAAAAGGCGGAAGAGATTCACTCCTCCACCCCCTGCCTCCTGCACACATCCTTAAGACAGCATTTATCGCAGTAAGGCCTGGTTCTGGCCGTACAGACCGCCCGGCCATGCTCCACCAGACGGTGGCAGAAATCGTTTCCCTCCTCGGGCGGGATCAGCTTCCACAGCGCCATCTCCACCTTTTTGGGATCCTTCACCCCGTCCACCAGCCCCATCCGGTTCACCAGACGGATACAGTGGGTGTCAGTAACAATGGCAGGCCTGCCGAACACATCCCCCATGATCAGATTCGCGCTTTTTCGCCCCACGCCGGGAAGCTTCAAGAGCCTGTCAAAATCATCCGGCACCTTTCCCTGGTACTCGTCCCGCAGTATCCTCATGCAGGCGCTGATATCCCTCGCCTTGCTGTGGCCCAGCCCGCAGGGCTTTACAATCTCCTCAATTTCCTCCACACTGGCCTGCGCCAGAGCGTCCACGTCCGGAAATTTCGCGTACAGATCCTTTACCACCACATTCACTCTGGCGTCGGTACACTGCGCCGCCAGCCTCACGCTTACCAGCAGCTTCCAGGCCTGATTATAATCCAGCGTACAGTCCGCCTGGGGATACTCCTCTTTAAGTTTCTGTATGATTACCAGCGCCAGCTCCTTCTTTGTCATTTGCAATTCATCCATCCCTTTCTGCCGCCTTCCGGACGCCGCAGGCAGACCGCAGACCGGCCCCGCGCCCGTGACCTCTGTTCTTTCATGCCGCAGCGTGTTTTCCCATGTATGCTATAGTGTGCTCTGCAGTGTCCTTATCAGCTCCTGGATATCAAGGGGCTTGGCCACATGGGCGTTCATGCCGCAGGCAAGGCAGACCTGCACGTCATTCTCAAAAGCGTCGGCCGTCATGGCAATGATCGGCAGCTCTTTGTCCCCCCGCTCCAGAAGCCGGATCGCCTTCGTGGCGTCATATCCGTTCATCACCGGCATACGGATATCCATCAGTATCCCGTCGTAATACCCTTCCTCTGACGCCTTAAACATATCCACACAGATCTGTCCGTTCTGCGCATGCTCCATTTCAAACCCAAAGGAGGAAAGAATCTCATTGGCAATTTCCCAGTTAATGTCGATATCCTCCGCCACCAGAAGCCTTTTTCCAGCAAAGCTGATTTCCTCAGCGGCTTCCTCCTGCACAGCGTCCACACTCTCCTGGGCATAATTTTTCAGGCATCTGTACAGTGTGGAGCGAAACAGCGGTTTGGAGATAAAACCCTCAATCTCCGCCTCCCCTGCCTCCTCCTCGATCTCGCTCCAGTCATAGGCGGATATCAGGAAAACCGGCACATTTTTCCCCACCCGCTCATGGATCTGGCGAATGGTCTGCAGCCCGTTCATCTCCGGCATCTTCCAGTCGATCAGCACAAAACGGTAGTCATCGTCCCGGCTGTGATGCTCCTCGATCATTTCCAGCGCCTGCCTGCCGCTGGTGGTCCACTCGGCCTTTACGCCAAGCTCCGTAAGATTGGCTGCCGCACTTAAGCAGAGCATCTCGTTGTCGTCCACCACCAGGATTTTCCAGTCAGGCAGCTTCATCTCCGAGGACGCCTTGGCTTTCTTAAAATCCAGTATCACGTGGAAGCTGCTTCCCTCACCGAGACGGCTTGTAAGAGCGATGGTCCCACCCATCAGCTCAACGATTCGTTTGGTGATGGTGGTACCCAGGCCGGTTCCCGTTAGCTTCTGAACCTGCTCCGAGGAATCCCTGGCGAATGTGTCCCAGACCCTTTCCTGGAACTCTTCCGACATGCCAATGCCGTTGTCCTCCACCACAAAATGTGTCCGCACACAATCCTCTCCCATCGGAGAAGCTTCCTGATAGACATATATATCAATCCGCCCCTGCTCCTGGGTGAATTTCACCGCGTTGGAGAGCAGATTTAACATCACCTGGTTTAAGCGTATGTTGTCGCAGTATACCTCCTCAGAGAGAATGTCCCTGATAAAAATATCAAAAAACTGGCCCTTTGCCTTCACCTGGGGCTGGATAATACTGACAATGTCATCCATCATCTCCCGCAGGGACATGAGATTCATATTCAGCGTCATTTTACCGCTTTCAATTTTGGCCATATCCAGCACGTCGTTGATCAGGCCGAGAAGATGCTTGCTGGAGAGCGTAATCTTCTTCAGACAGTCCTCCAGCCGCTGTCTGTCGTCCATATTTTTCGTGGCGATTTCCGTCATTCCGATTATGGCGTTCATGGGCGTACGGATGTCATGGCTCATGCTGGAGAGGAATTCGCTCTTTGCGTTGCTGGCCCGCTCCGCCT
>CANOVJ010000045.1 GCA_947570615.1 uncultured Lachnospiraceae bacterium | reverse complement strand
GACTTGTCAAGCGCGCGCAGCTGCGCCCTGGTCAGTCCGAAATATCGGTAAAACACATATACCATACCCAGGAGAATGATCAGGGTACACCCCACCGTCATCCCGGAACGAACCTTTTCAAGCCGGATCACCGCCGCGTCCAGCTCGTCGTTTCGCATCACGCTGATCAGATACCAGCCGGAGCTGTCCGCAATGGGGGAACAGTAAACCTGACGTTCCTCCCCCTCGATGGTGACCAGATTCGTATAAATCTGTCCTGTCTCCATCGCCGCCTGCAGCTCCCGGATATAATCCTCCACCGTCCAGCCCTTGTAGTTTTCATACTCCTCCCTGACACGGTCGTAATAGCTGTTTCTGTAAGCGCCGCCGTTGCGGATCACAAAATTTCCGTTTTTATCGATGATATGAGAATAAACCTGCCTTCCGTTTTCATCCAGATAAAGGGCGTCATTTAAATAATCCATGGAAACGCCTGCCACCAGAGCCATACTTTCTTTTCCGTCCGCCATGGGGTAGTTCGCCGCATGTCCCAGAAGAAGGAACTTATCCCCCTTTCCGTTCATTCCGACTCCTATCAGATTTCCGGTGGACTTAAGCTCCTCTATGGCCTGCCCGTCGTCGGGAAACGAAAGCTCCTCTCCCCAGATCCTCGTAAGCTCATCCTCGTCCGTGTAAACCCCTACATAGTCAAAGTTTCTGACCTGTGCGCTCGCCCCGAGCTCCCGGAGCATTTCTTCTCCGTATTCAAAATCCTCCTGCGGAACCTGCGCTATGATCTCGCTCACCTGTCCGAGCCGAAGCCCCACCACGGATGAAAACTTCTGCTGAAGCTGGGTATTAAGCTCTTCCATATAAATCGTACTGATCTCCTGAATGGATTCTCTGGTTTTTCTGTTTGTGAAAACACCCAGACCGACAAACACCACAATACATACCATCACCATGCCGACCAGGCTGCTCCACAAAAATTTCTTCGTCTTATCAGCCATTTCCTGTTCCCTTCGTCCCTGTCCCGGCCCCTTAAATCCGGCGTCCCTTAATCCGCCGCAAAGGCCTGTTCCGGCGCAGGCTTAATTCCTTACAGAGTCATCTCCCTGACTTCCCCGTCCGTGCCATGCACAAATATCGTTCTTCCCTTCGCCGCTTTCGTTGCGAGAAGGGCATTCCCCTTCATCATCACTGCCACCGTCTCTTTGATGTTCCCCTGGGTATCCGGGATCCGGCACACTGCCTCTGCCCCTTCCGCAGGCGCGAACAGGTGCAGCTCGCTCTCCATCACGTAATCATAGTCCGGCCTGTCCGTAACCTTCCCCAGGGCCAGCAGGGTATTTTCCCTGATATAAAGAGGAAGCGAAAAGTAATCGCAGGTTTCCCGGTAAAACCGGCCGCCCTCCCGGCACTCTCCGTTAAAGTAGCCGATCCATTTCCCCTCGGGCAGATAATACCAGGCGCTCCCCTCCTCGTTAAAGACCGGCGCAACCAGAATACTCTCTCCCAGCATGTACTGCATGTCCAGCGTCGCACAGGCGGGATCCTCTGGAAATTCAAAGACCATGGGCCGCATGAGAGGCGTCCCCTCCTCATGGGCCGTCACCGCCATAGCGTACAGATAGGGCATCAGCCTGCATTTGAGATGGACAAAATGCCTTGCCACGTCGCAGGCCTCCTCGTCAAAAGCCCAGGGCACCCGGTAGCTGGAGGAGCCGTGGAGCCTGCTGTGGGAGGAAAGCAGACCAAAGGCCAGCCATCTTTTGTAGACATCCGCCGGGGCCGTGTGCTCGAAGCCTCCGATGTCATGACTCCAGAAGGCAAAACCGGACATGGCAAAGGATAAGCCGCCCCGCAGCGTCTCCGCCATGGAAGGGTAGCTGGCGCTGCAATCGCCGCCCCAGTGTACCGGGAACTGCTGACAGCCCGCCGTGGCGCTCCTTGCAAAGAGCACCGCCTCCCGCTCTCCCTTTACCTCCTTGAGAAGGGAAAAAACACAGCGGTTATATAAAAAGGTATAATAATTATGCATTGCCCGTGGATTGCTCCCGTCAGACCAAGTCACATCCACCGGTATCCGTTCTCCAAAATCTGTCTTGAAGCAGTCCACGCCCAGCTCCAACAGACGGCGCAATTTCCCCTGATACCAGAGACAGGCCTGAGGGTTGGTGAAGTCCACCAGGCCCATACCATTCTGCCAGTTGTCTGTCTGGCGCACGCCTCTGCCGTCAGAGCGCATCAGAAGATACCCCTTTTCTGCCGCCTCCTTAAACACCGGCGTCCCCTGGGCAATGTAGGGGTTGATCCAGACGCAGATCTTAAGCCCCCGCTTGTGATACCGCTCAAGCATTCCCCGGGGATCCGGAAATACCCGTTCGTCCCACTCAAAATCGCACCACTGGAATCCCTTCATCCAGAAGCAGTCGAAATGGAATACGCTCAGAGGGATCTGCCGCTCCTGCATCCCGTCCAGAAAGCCCGTCACCGTCTCCTCCCCGTAATCCGTGGTGAAGGAGGTGGACAGCCACAGCCCGAAGGACCAGGCAGGAGGCAGGGCAGGCCTCCCGGTCAGCGCCGTGAGCTCCTTTATGATCTGCCGGGGAGAGGGCCCGTAGAAGAAATAATAGCGCAGTTCCTCTCCCGGAACGGAAAAGCCCACATACTCCACCTTCTCGCTTGCCACCTCAAAGGAGACATTGTCCGCGTGATCTGCCAGCACCCCGTAGCCCCGGTTCGTCATATAAAAGGGAATGCTCTTGTAGGCCACCTGGGAGGAGGTTCCGCCGTCCTCGTTCCAGGTCTCCACCACCTGGCCGTTCTTTACAAAGGCGGTAAAGCGCTCCCCCAGCCCGTATACATTCTCGCCCGGGGAGAGGGACAGCTCATTGACCATGTAAGGCTCATACTCATGCTCGCACATATAATTCTCAAAGGGCAGCATACTCGAGGCCTTCCGGTCCCGGCGGATATATCCAAGGTTGCGGAACCCGCAGGAGGTCAGTACCCTGCCCCCGGCGCGAAAGCTGTATTCCCAGTTCTCCAGGTTCACATGGACGCTCACCTGGCCCGCCCGAAGAACCGCTTCCCTTTCATTTTTTGAAAAGGATACCTCACAGGGGCTCTCCGATTTCTCGAATCGGGGTTCCCTCCTGTCATATGCCTCATAATGCCAGGCCCTGACCAGAATCACATTCTCCGCCGCGGCTTTAAACTCCAGAGTGATCACCGGCATATTCAGCGTATCTCCCCGCGTAACCACCTTCCGCACGGGCGCAACGATCCGCATCCCGTTTTCGATTTCCTCCACCGCATACGCCTGCGCGGCGTAGAGCGCGTTCGCGCGCTCGCTTCCCAGCCAGTAGCCTTCCGTAAATTTCATCGTTTTCCCCTTCCTGAACGGAATTCCCGGATCTGTTCCGGGTTCCTTCTATCTGATTTTACCAAAAAAAAGTGCTTTTTAACAGCACTTTTTTTCGGAAGGTCAAAATCGCCTCTTTTATTCTGTTCTGATCTTAAATACGATGGGGCCGCTTCCCTTTCCCTGACACTTTATGTGAAGTCCCGCCTCATCCCTGGTCCATGTGGGCGCCTGGTCCTCTCCCAGCACCTTTACCTGCCCGATCATTCCGTGGAAGTTGGCGACTCTCGAGGCGTCCTGTTCTCCCAGGGAGGTAATGCAGTATTCCCCGTCTTCACTGCGCTTTAAGGCCGTGGCATAAAGCCATCCCCGGGCTGTGGTAAACCGGAAGTCCCTGCTTGTGAAGTTCTTTTTGATCCCGTCCGAGAACTGCCCCTCCACGATCTGCGTGGGGCCCTCCCCGTATTTGCGCCAGGTCCTGGTTGCGTAGATCGCCTCCCCGTTGACCTTAAGCCACTCTCCGATCTCCAGAAGCACCGCCCGGTCCTCGTCGGATATGGTCCCGTCCGCTTTCGGGCCCACATTCAGAAGAAGCGTCCCGTTCTTGCTCACAATATCCACCAGATCGCAGATGATATCCTGGGCCGGGCGGAACTGATTGTTCTGCGTATAGCCCCAGGAATTCAGGGCGATGGCAGTGTCTGTCTGCCAGAAATAAGGCTTTACATCCGCAAACTGCCCCCGCTCCACATCCGGCACCGCGGTTCCGAACAGAAACGCGTCATGCTTGTAATTGATGGCCACCGAAACGCCCCACTGCGCCGCCCGGTTATAATAGTAGGCCGCCAGCTTTTTCAGATAAGGCCTGCAGGCGCTGTGCTGGATCCACCAGTCAAAATACAGAATCCTGGGCTGGTATTTGTCGATCAGCTCACAGGTCCGCACCAGCCAGTCCTCCAGAAACTCCCTGCTCGGGACAGGCTCGCTGAAAATATCCTGATGATCTGACTCCGGCATGGCAGGCCAGTAAAAGTCCCCCCGCTGCAGGGGCTCTGCGATATCGCTCTCGAAATCCTTTCCATGCCCCATAAAAAACCAGTGCTCTATCCGGTGGGAGGAAACCCCCGTCTCCATCCCTCTTTTGCCAAAGCTCTCCTTCAGCTCGCCCAGCACATCCCTTTTGGGGCCCATCTCCCCGGCGTTCCAGTGGGAAATCTCACTCTGGTACATCTGAAAGCCGTCGTGATGCTCCGCCACAGGCACCACATATCTGGCTCCGGCCTTCTCAAACAGCTCTGCCCACTGCTCCGGATCAAAATGCTCCGCCCGGAACATGGGGATAAAGTCCTTATAGCCAAAATCCCTGTGTTTCCCATAGGTTTTCAGGTGATGCTCATACTCCGGCGTACCCTGCATATACATATTCCGGGGATACCACTCGTTCCCAAAGGCGGGCACACTGTAAACCCCCCAGTGGATAAAAATTCCGAACTTCGCGTCCTGGTACCACCTGGGCGGCTCATAAGCGGAGAGCGATTCCCATGTGGCCTCGTAGGGCCCCTGGGCGATCACCCTGTCAATGGTATCCAGGTAATTCTTCATATTATACATATCTGCTCCCCTCTACGCCACCACGCCCTTTTGCAGCATGATGTTCGCATACAGCGCGCCTTCTCCTGTAGCAATGATGGCGTAAGCGTCTCTGGCCTCCTCATAAAAGGCAAACCGCTCGATCTGCCCGATAACCTTTTCTCCCCGCCCGTCCGCCTTCTTTACGATCTCCCGGTAGGAATCCCAGATGGGCGTCTCCACCGGATCCCCGGGCATCACCTGCATCAGGTTCATGGGATGCTCCACATAGGTATCCAGCGGGAAAACCTGCAAAATGGCCTCCAGAAGCTCACACGTTCCGTGACCGTCCATGCGGATCACGATCCCGTTTTTTCCCATTGTCTGCGCCGGGAAGTTCCCGTCCGCTATCACCAGCCTGTCGCTGTGTCCCATCTCGCACAAAACCTTAAGCAGCTCCGGGGATAAAATTTTCGGTATTCCTTTTAACATAATCTATTCTCCTATTAAGAGTTCCGCAGATGTCCTTCATCTGCGGGTTACAATCTCGCCGTCCATGTCCCAGAGATCCTCCCAGCCCCGGGCTCCTTCCCACAGAAACACCTGGCCCTTGATCAGGCGGCAGTTCTTATCCTCCCGCCGGATGGCCTCCATCTCCTGGTCCGTGAGCGGATCCTCGGTAACGCATTTCAAATTGGAATAATACTGGGGCTCCTTCACGGAAAAGGGAATGGGAACCTGCCCCCTCTGAACCGCCCATTTCAGGCAGATCACTGCCGGATGGACCCCGTGGGCCCTGGCGGCGGCCGCTACCGCGGGCAGCTCCGTATCCGCCACATCCTGCTGCGTCCTGTCTCTCTCCGGTCTGGAGGGAGAGCCGATGGGACAGTACCCTACCGGCAGAATATCATGGGCAACGGCATAGTCGAAAAGCTCCGGCTGCTGGAAGGAAGGATGCAGCTCCATCTCCAGCGCGGCGGGTTTAATCCTGCAAAGAGGAAGCACCGCCTCCAGCTTGGGAACCGTCATATTGCTCATGCCGATATAGCGCGTCAGCCCCTGATCCACCAGCGCCTCGCACTGCCGCCAGGCAGTCATGAATTCCTCCAGGTCAAAGGGCCTGGAGTCCGGGTTTCTGGAATCGCCGTCACACCCCGGGGCATGATAATTGGGAAACGGCCAGTGGACAAAGTACAGATCCACATTCTCCAGCTTAAGATCCGAAAGGCTCTGCTTTAAGGAAACCGCCACCTTTCCCTCCCCGTGCATATCGTTCCACACCTTGGAGGTGATAAACAGCTCTCTGCGCTCCACCACTTTTTCCGCAAAAAGGCGCTCCAGCACCTGTCCGATCTGCTTTTCATTCTGATATACCGACGCGCAGTCAATCAGACGGTATCCCGCCTTCACCGCACCGTACACCGCCTCCGCTACCGCGTCGGCCCCATATTTGTCCGAGCCGAAGGTTCCAAGCCCCAGGCAGGGAATCCGCTCTCCACTGTATAAACTCCGTGTGGGAATTTTTTTCTGTTCGATTCTCTCTTCCATTATTCCTCCCCGAACGTAACCGCCACTTTTCCGCACTCTCCTGCTGCCATCAGCTGATAGGCCGCCGCCGCCTCCTCGATGGGAAATTCATGGGTAATCAGATCCTCCGGATGGATTCCCCAGCGCACCAGACGCTCCACCAGCTCCTCCATCTTCCACAGCGACGTCACCCAGGAGCCATAGATGGTCTTCTGTCCGTGGATGATATCCGGGCTGGGATTAAAGGTGCAGGTTCCGCCCTCGCCCACAAAGGCGATCTTCCCCCACTCTCTTGTTGCCCGGATGGCCAGCGCTCTGCCGGTGTCATTGGCCGAAGCGTCGATGGCCCTCTCCACGCCGTTTCCTCCGGTAACCTTAAGAATCTCCTTGAGGGTGTCCTCTCCCGGCTGAAATACATAGTCCGCCAGCCCCAGCTTCCTGGCAAGCTCGATCCGGTACGGATTCATCTCCACACCGATCAGCAGATTCGCCCCCATGGCTCTGGCAAGCATCAGGGCCGCAAGCCCCACAGGCCCAAGTCCCGTAACCAGCACCGCGTCGTTTCCGCAGATACCGATCTTCTCGATAGCCTCGTACACGGTTCCGAACCCACAGGCCACCTGTGCCCCGTCCTTGTAGGTGAGCTCGTCCGGCAATGCGATCAGATCCTTCTCCTCGGCCAGGATATAAGGAGCCATCCCGCCGTTTCTCTGCCAGCCGTAGGCCTGACGGAAGGAGCTCTTACAGGATATATAGTAGCCTCTGCGGCAGTCATTGCAGACCCCGCAGCCGGAGATATGATACACGATCACCCGGTCTCCCTTTTTAAACCGCCGAAGGCCCTCTCCCTCCTCCGCAATCACGCCGCAGGGCTCATGTCCGGCCACCATGCCGGGAATATAGCCCTCCGGCCCCTTGCCCGTATGTTCCCGGTAAATACACCGGATATCGCTGCCGCAGATTGTGGTGGCCATGGTTTTTACCAGCACCTGGCCATGTCCCGGGGTGGGAACCTCAAAATCCTTAAGCTCTACCGTGCTGTTGCCGGGCAGAACCGCCCCCTTCATCATCATTTTTACCGCCATAATTTCCCTCTTTTCTGCGCGGCCTTCCGGCCCGCCCGTAACAGATTTTCGTTTCCCGGCCTTCTTCAGAGAATGGTCTCCGGAAGCGGCCCTCTTACCTTTCATTATAAACACTGAAAAGATTTTTTTAAGCGTCATATCCGCCGCATTTTTCAAAAATATGTCGTGTTTTTGAAGGTTTTATGTGATAAACTGGATCTGGACGGCGCAGGTTTCTCCCGCCGGGCGCAGAGGCCGTCTCTGCCGGAAGCAATCCCATGCTTCACCCCACAATTTTCAGGAAAGGAATCCGATCCCATGAAGACTCTCTACACAGATATGGACATCCAGTTTACCCTGGACAATGCCCGCCTCCAGGCGCTGAACATTATTTTTGAGCGATTTACCCGGACGATCCCCGCCCACAGCCATGGCAGCGACTGTTATGAGATCCACTATATTCCTCTGGGATACGGAAAGCTGAAAGCCGGCGGACAGCTCTACGACATCACCCCGGGCACGCTCTTTGTCACCGGCCCCCACGTAATACATTCCCAGACGCCCCTTCTCTCCGACCCCATGCAGGAATACTGCATCTATTTCAAGGTCCGCAAAAATCCCAGGAGCAGCGCACCGGCTCCGCTTATGGACAGCTTTCTGGCGACCCCCTTCTGGATCGGAAGGGATACGCAGAACATCCACGAGCTTATGAAGCGGCTTTTTCACGAGCTGTCTGAGCGTTTCACCGGTTACCAGGAGCAGGTCCGGCTTCTTCTGTCCCAGCTTGTAATCCTGGCGGTACGCAACTACGAGCAGTGTCCCATCTCCCGGACAGATTTCTCAAAAAGCAACCTGGCCGATACTAAGTCCGTTATCATCGAAGAGTATTTTCTGTACGAGTATCCGTCCCTGTCGCTGTCCGATCTGGCGGCCCGGCTGGGCTTAAGCCCCCGGCAGACCCAGCGGCTTCTGGTGAAATTTTACGGGAAGACCTTTCAGGAAAAAAAGACGGAGGCCAGAATGTCTGCCGCCGCCATTCTGCTTGCCGACCGCCAGCGAAGCATCACCTCCATTGCCGAGGCTCTGGGCTATTTCAGCGCCGAGCATTTTTCCTGCGCCTTTCGGAAATATTATCAGGTCAGTCCCGGAAGGTATCGCAGAGAGGAGCTGCATGAGAGCTGAACTGTCCGCCCCTCTCATGACACAAAATCAAACAGGCTGATCTGATTGGATTCCGGGAGCTGCCCCAAAAGTCCCAGCTCATCCATCATGTCCACCACCGTACGGGACACCTTCGTCCTGTCGCGGAAATCATCTTTGGAGAGAAAGGGGCCGCCCCTGGCCGCCTCCACTATGGCGTCCGCCGCCTTCTCCCCCAGGCCGTCGATACTGTTTAAGGATGGCATCAGCTTATCCCCCACGATCTGGAAGTTCCTGGAGTGGGCCAGAAAGATATCGATGGGCACGAAATGAAATCCTCTGGCATACATTTCCTGCACGATTTTCATATCCTTGAAGGTATCCTGCTCCTTTTTGGTGAGGGTGTCGCTTCTTTTCTTATAGTCGGCCATGGTATTTTCCAGGTGCTGCTTTCCCCGGCACATGATCTCGTAGGAAAAGGCCGAGGCGCGGATGGAAAAATAGGAGGCATAGTAGGCCAGCGGGTAATTGATCTTGCAGTAGGCAATCCGCCAGGCCATCATCACATAGGCCGCCGCGTGGGCCTTGGGAAACATGTACTTGATCTTTTTACAGGACCAGATATACCAGTCCGGCACGTTCTGCGCCTTCATGGCCTGCTCCCACTCGGGCTTTAAGCCTTTCCCCTTACGCACGCTTTCCATAATGGTGAAGGCCAGCGCGCTCTCCACCCCCTGGCTGATCAGATAAATCATGATATCGTCACGGCAGCAGATGGCCGTGGAGATGGTGGCCTTGCCGTCCAGAATCAGGGTCTGTGCATTTCCAAGCCAGACGTCGGTTCCGTGTCCCAGGCCGGAGATCCGGATCAGGTCGGAAAGACACTGAGGCTTCGTATCCAGAAGCATCTGGATTACAAACTCCGTTCCAAATTCCGGAATCCCCAGAGAGCCCACCGGACAGTCGTCGATCTGCTCCGGGGTGATGCCCAGGGCGGAGGTATTCTGGAACAGGGACATTACCCCTTTATCGTCCAGCGGAATTTTCGTGGGATCTATCCTGGTCAGATCCTGGAGCATACGGATCATGGTGGGATCATCGTGTCCGAGAATATCCAGCTTGAGCAGGTTATGGTCGATGGAATGGTAGTCAAAATGGGTGGTAACGATATCCGTAGTGGTATCGTTGGCCGGATGCTGTACCGGGGTAAAGGAGTTGATATCCTCCCCCATGGGCAGCACGATAATCCCCCCGGGATGCTGGCCGGTACTGCGCCTGATTCCGGTGCAGCCTCCCACAATACGGTTGATCTCACACACCCGCTTTCTTCTGCCCCGCTCCTCATAATAATTCTTCACATATCCGAAGGCGGTCTTGTCCGCCAGGGTCGCGATAGTCCCGGCCCGGTAGGTCTGTCCCGCGCCGAAAATCACCTCCGTGTATTTGTGGGCCTTACTCTGGTATTCCCCTGAGAAGTTCAGGTCGATATCCGGCTCCTTGTCCCCTTTAAATCCGAGGAAGGTTTCAAAGGGAATGTCGAAACCGTCCTTCACCAGCTTTTCCCCGCACACAGGGCATACCTTATCCGGAAGATCGCACCCCGCGTTTCCCGCGCAGGCTTTGATCTCCGGAGAGTCAAAATCACAGTAAAAGCATTTGGGGCACCGGTAGTGGGCGCTTAAGGAATTCACCTCCGTGATCCCCGCCATGAAGGCCACCAGGGAGGATCCCACCGAGCCCCGGGATCCCACCAGATACCCGTCCTCCACCGACTTCCATACCAGCTTCTGGGCAATGATATACATCACCGCAAAGCCGTTGGTGATGATGGAGTTCAGCTCCTTCTCCAGCCTCTCCTTCACGATGCCGGGCAGCTCCTGCCCGTAAAGCTCATGGGCCCGGTTGTAGCAGATATCCGTCAGGGTCCTGTCGCTGTCCGGGATCACCGGCGGGCACTTGTCAGGCCGCACCGGAGCCATCACGTCGATCCGGTCGGCGATCCGGTTGGTGTTGGTGATCACCACCTCCTCGGCCTTTTCCCTGCCAAGATAGGAAAACTCCTCCAGCATCTCCTCCGTGGTACGAAAATACAGGGGCGCCTGATTATCCGCGTCCGCAAAGTGCTTCCCCGCCATGATGATCCGGCGGTAAACCTCATCCTCCGGCTCCAGGAAATGTACGTCGCAGGTGCCCACCACTGGCTTGTGAAACTCCTCCCCCAGAGCTACGATCCTGCGGTTTATGTCCATGATATCCTCCATGCTGTTCACCGCGGTGATCTTCTCGGACTCAATCATGAACTGGTTATTCCCCAGGGGCTGGATCTCCAGATAATCATAAAAATTCACGATCCGGGCAATCTCCGAATCCGGCCTGGCGTCCAGCAGGGCCCGGTAGAGCTCCCCCGCCTCACAGGCGCTGCCCAGCAAAAGCCCCTCCCTGTGCCGGGCAAGCAGACTTTTGGGTACACGCGGGCGTTTGCTGTAATAAGTCAGATGGGACTCCGAAACCAGGGTATAGAGATTTTCTCTCCCCACGTTGTTCTGCGCCAGAATGATGGCGTGGCAGGAGGGAAGCCGCTTTACGATTTCCGGGCTCGAGGCCCCCATGGCGTTGACCCCGGCCAGGGTATCCGCTCCCGCCTCTCTGAGCATGGGGATAAACTTCACGAATATTTCCGCGGTGGCCCCGGCGTCGTCCACCGCCCGATGGTGGTTCTCCAGGGACACTCCCAGGGTTTTTGCCACCGCATCCAGGGTGTGCCTGGCCTGATGGGGAAGCAGAACCCGGGCGATCCCCAGGGTATCCACACAGGTAAAGCTCCTGCCGATCCCAAGGCGCAGGGCGTTCTCCCTGATAAAGCTCATGTCAAATCCCGCATTGTGGGCCACCAGCACCGCGTCTGCGCAGAAATCCAGAAACGCCGGCAGCACCTGGTCGATCATGGGCGCGTCCTTCACCATGCCGTCATTTATTCCCGTGAGCTTTTCGATCTCAAAGGGGATGGGAACATCGGGATTCACAAAGGATGAAAACCGCTCCGCGATCTCACCGTCCTTAACCTTCACCGCGCCGATCTCGATGATCCGGTTATTTACCGGGGAAAACCCCGTGGTCTCGATATCGAACACCACGAAATCAGCGCCCAGGTCCTGTCCCCTCTCCCCCGTCACGATCTCCTGGAGATCGTCCACCAGGTAGGCCTCCATCCCGTATATGATCTTGAAAAAATCCTGTTTCTCCGGCGCCTGTTCCCCGGCCTCCTTACATCTTGCCTTTTCCGCCTTCCACAGATCCTCCCACACGTGGTTTGCGTCGGGAAAGGCCTGCACCACCCCGTGGTCCGTGATGGCGATGGCGGGATGCCCCCACTGATACGCCCTCTTTACGATATCCTTCGCCTCGGAGACCCCGTCCATATCGCTCATCTTCGTGTGGCAGTGAAGCTCCACACGCTTTCGCCCACTCTTATCCTTCCTGGAGGTGGTAAAATCCGGTATTCTTTTGATCCCGACCACGGATCCGATGGTCAGCTCATTGTCGAATTTGTCGATGGAGGTGATCCCCTTAAGCTTCACAAAGGCTCCCTTCTTAATCCCCTGCGTGATCTCCCCCATCTGGTCGTTATGTACAAAGAGCTTGATGGTCATGGTGTCGGTAAAATCCGTCATGTCGAACATGAGAATCGTCTTCTGGTTGCGGATCCCTCTGGAATCCTGACTTATAATCTTCCCCCGGATCACCACCTCCCCCATCTCTCCCTCGATATCCTCGATGGGGATGGCGTCCTCCTGAAAATCCCTGCCGTAGATCACGTCCGGATTGTCGGAGCGCTTAAGAGCGCGCTTAAAGTCCGGCCTGCCGCTCTTTGTAATCTCGCCCTTGCGCAGGCCTCCCTTTTCCCCGTTTCCGGAAAAGGAGGAGACGCTTCCCGCCCCCTGCGCGCTCTGGCCTGAGGGCTGCCGCTCCGCCTCCTTCGCCGGGGCCTTCCGGGCATTTTCCTCCCGGGATGATCGGAGCGATTTCCCGCCGTCATTTTCCTGTGAAGGCTGTCCGGGCGCGTTCATCGCTGCCTGACGGACGATGAACAGCTCCTCCTGCCTGTCCGCCTTCTTTCTCTCCTCATACTCCATCCCGCATACGATGGAAAATCCACAACGCTCATTGAATATTTTTTCAAGGATCCTGATAAGCTCCTTCTCCTTATCCCTGGCAAAGGCGCTCTCCGCCACCGTGAGAGTCAGCGATTCATCTCCATGGAAGGACAGCTCCGCCCCCTTAAACAGATGATACTCCACGGGACTTAAGGCCCTGAGCTCGAGAAGAATACTCTCCCGGTAGGCGTCCATGAGCTTTTCGGGGGTATACTGCTGCGATAAGTGAAACCGCTCATAGAGCCTGATCCTCACCGGCTGATGGGCAAAAAGCTGCTTTCTGATCTCCTCCTCCACCCTGAAAACCGTTTCCTTGGGAATCAGATGGCGGCTGGAAATGGTCACCCTGATATAATCCCTGCTTTTGGTTACAGAGACCCTTTCCACCGATACCTCCTCAAAGAGAGCCTGTATTTTCTCTTCCAGCTTAAGAGCCGGGAATACCTCAAAAAACTGCTTTGCCATTGACTGTCTACCTCTTTGCCGCTCCTCTTTACTGTTGCCAGTTCTCCAGCTCCTGCCGCAGGACGTCCAGAAGCTGATCCTCCGGTACCTTCCTGATAATCTCTCCCTTTCTGATCAGAAGGCCCTCTCCGATCCCGCCCGCGATTCCGATATCCGCCTCCCTGGCCTCGCCGGGGCCGTTGACCGCGCATCCCATCACCGCCACCTTAATATCCAGCGGGAATTCACAGACCATACTCTCCACCTGGTTTGCCAGGCCGATCAGATCGATCTTCGTCCTTCCACAGGTAGGGCAGGATATCACCTCGATTCCTCCTTTTCGAAGTCCCAGCGTCCGCAGGATCAGCCGGGCGGCCTTTATCTCCTCCACCGGGTCTCCGGTTAAGGATACCCGGATGGTGTCCCCGATTCCCTGATTCAGGATCAGTCCAAGGCCGATGGCGGACTTGATGCTGCCGCTTAAGACGGTGCCGGCCTCGGTAATCCCCACATGCAGGGGATAATCCGTCCTCTGCGCCAGAATCTCATGGGCCCTGACGCACATCAGTACGTCCGAGGACTTGATGCTGATCACGATTTTTTCAAAGCCCAGCTCCTCGATCATGGACACCTTGTCCAGCGCACTCTCCACCAGCCCCTGGGCGGTGACGCCCCCATACTTCTCCACCAGCTCCTTTTCCAGGGAGCCGCTGTTCACCCCTACCCGAATGGGAATGTTGCGCTCCTTCGCCACAGCCACCACGGCCGCCACCTTATCCCTGCCTCCGATATTGCCGGGATTGATCCTGATCTTGTCCGCGCCGTTTTCCATGGCCGCGATGGCCATCTTATAATCAAAATGAATATCCGCCACCAGAGGAATGGAGATCTGCCTTTTAATCTCCGAAAGCGCCTTTGCCGCCTCCGGGGTGGGAACCGTACACCTGACAATCTCGCAACCCGCCTTCTCCAGCCTGTGAATCTGCTCCACCGTGGCCGCCGCATCCTCCGTCCTGGTATTCGTCATGGACTGGATCAGTATGGGGGTTCCTCCCCCGATCACCCGATCTCCGATCCGTATCTCTCTCGTCTTCCTCATTGTTTTTCCTCCTGGTCTCAGGCTCCGCGGATGTACCCCGCTTATTTCTGATTCTGATATACAAAACTATCTCCATTATATGTCACCGGGAGTCGAATATCAATCAGAAGTAACATCCAAAAATCCGCCCTGCTCCTGTCCGTCCGCCTCCCTGGCCATAATGTAAAAAACCCGGCTGTTATAAACCGTCCCGTCCTCCCCCACCGCCACAAACTGCAGCGCCAGCCTCTGTCCGGGCAGCCGCGCGGCAGGCAGCTCAAAGCGTACCTTATCCGCCGGTCTGTAGACCGCTCCCTCCTTAAGAAGCATTTTTCTTCCCTGATCGTCCCGAATTTCCACCCAGAGCCTTTCCTCCCGCTGCCCGGCGCGCAGCTCCCATACGGCGCTCTCCGGCAGAGGCAGCGGCGAAAACTTCCCCGCCAGGAAAAGGAACAGGAGCAGGAGTCCGGAAAACTTTTTCTCCGTCAGCCAGATGTTCTTTTCATGTCTGCGCAGAACGCTCCTTTTATGCTCATATCCGGGTATTTTTCCGGCAAGGCGGCTCAAAAGCCCGTCGGAGAAAAGCAGATAAAGGATCAGGGTAAGCATCAGAAGGATCAGAGGTTTTTCAAGATAAGGAAACGGAATATCCGTCTCGGGAATCCCCCGCACCAGGGGCAGAAAAAAGCAGATTGCAGTGCAGCCGCCCATCAGTGAAAGGCACAGCCTCCGAATTAAGGTCCAGCCCGCCAGAATCAGCTGGCGCCGTCCTGTCTCCTGTCTTCGCAGGGCCTGTGCAAACGCCTCCATGGATGGGTATCGCTCTGAGGCGTCCCGGGAGGTGCTGATCCTGATAATCCGCTCCAGCGCCCCCGGCAGGCTCCTGTCATATTCCTGGATGGGCCGCCGTTCATAAGGCGGCCGGGACGGGTTCGCCCCGGTGAGCATCTCGTGGAGAACCGCGCCCAGCGCGTAGATATCCCAGCCGATCTCCCCTCCGGTCTCCCTCCACTGTTCTTCGGGGCAATATCCGGCGGTTCCGACACACAGGCCTTGTCTTTCTCCGCCGAAGGCGCACCGGATCGCTCCTCCAAAATCGATCAGCTTAAGACTCCCGTCCTGACAGACCATGATATTCTCCGGCTTTAAGTCCCGATAGATCACCGCCGGATGTCTGCTGTGGAGATAACCCAGAATCCCGCACAGCTCCTGCGCCCACCGCAGAGCCTGCTGCTGCGGCGCTCTCTCATACCGGTCCAGGTACTGACGCAGGCTCATCCCCTCAATATACTCCATCACCAGATAACTGCTCTCCTCCTCCCGGAAGCAGTCGTAGATCTGCGGCAGTCCCGGGTGCCTGAGCTCCCTGAGCAGCTCCGTTTCCGGCAGCAGGAATTCCTCCCGGCTCTCCTTCACCACCACCAGACGGCTCAGATGCCGGTCCCATGCCAGATACACCTTCCCCGCCCCTCCGGCCCCCAACGGACGAAGCACCTCATATTTCCGTATCAAAACTCTGCCCATACTGCCCGCCTCCATGCCTTCACCCGCATACCACCGCGTAAACCGCCGAGAGATTATCCCTCTCGCCGCTCCTTATGGCCATCGCTCCCAACTCCCGAAGCCGCCTCCTGATCTGATCCCCGCTCCCGATATCCCGGGGCGAGAGCACCTGCCACTGCCGCCCGTCAAAGGATCGGTAGAATCCGTCCGTACACAGCAGAAAACCGCTTCCCCGGCGGATCCTGCCCCAGGCGATATCCGGGTACTGGAAGGGAAAACTTCCCATGCACCTGGTGATGCCTCCGCCCGATACATGGTCCCTGGTCAGAAGGCGTCCCGTCCCCTTACGGCACAGATAGACCCGGCTGTCCCCCAGATGAAAGAGCAGATAGCGCTTTTTCCAGAGAAAGAGCAGCGATACCGTAGCCCCCAGGCGGATCTCCCTCCCCTCCCCATAGCGGCGCAGCTCCTGATTCATCTCGTAAAAACACCGCAGCAGGCATCTTTGCAGGGCCTTTCTTCCCTTCCCTCTGCCCGCCAGCGGGGCAAGACGCTTATAAAAGCATTCCGTCAGCCTCTCCGTGACGAAACCGCTGGCATTCTCTCCCTCCATGAGCCCTCCGATCCCGTCGCTGACCACAGCCAGCATCACTCTCCCCCGACGGGTAAATGCCTGCTGGAGCGTGAGCGAGTCCTGATTGACGCTCCTTCCTCCCTGTTCCCAGTATACCTCCGACATAATCCTCAATCCTGCGAATTCCTCCCCTCATCCTCCGTGTATGTTTTCCTTTCCGTACAGTATAAATCCCCGCAAAAAAAGAATCCATTATACAAAATTACCAAAACTGCAACTTTGGTAAACCTGTATATGGATTCCATGCGTTATCTTATTTCCTATCCAAAAAACTTTGTGATATCGTTGAAGAATACCAGTACCATCAGCACCATCAGGGCCATCATTCCCGCTAAATGCACCAGTCCTTCCTTTTCAGGTGGCACCGGTTTGCCGCGCACGGCCTCCACCAGCAAAAATACCAGGCGGCCTCCGTCCAGCGCCGGAAAAGGCAGTAAATTCATGATCCCCAGGTTTACAGAGAGCAGAAGGGCGATGTTGACCATATTCAGGATCACGTCCAGGGCGCCGGATTCCTTCGCGGTGTCATAGGCCTCATCCACCACCTTCACAAGCCCCACCGGGCCCGCCACCTCGTCCTTTGAGAGCTGCCCCGTCACCAGCATTCCAAGACTCTTAAAAGTGGTCTCCACATAAAATTCCATGGTGTAAAAGGCATACTGAAAGGTCTGGGGTACATTACACCGCAGATACCCTCCCGCCGCAATTCCCATATAGTACCTTCCGTCCGCCTCGTCAAAGGCCGGAACGATCACCGCCGTGCGCTTTTCCCCGTCCCTGCGGTAATCCACCGTGAGCGTCTCCCCCTTCGTATTGAGCTGGGAGATCAGGGTCACCTCTCCGCCCAGGTGAATCCTTCTCCCGTTGATCCCGGTGATCATATCCCCGGCCTCAAGTCCCGCCTCCTGGGCCGGGCTCCCATCGTTGACCACCAGCACCTGCGGCGTCATGATCCCGCAGGCGGCCACCAGGATGATGGCCATCACATAGGCTGTCAGGAAATTGAACATGGGCCCTGCCAGAATGGTGGCAAAGCGCGTCCACACCGGCGCGTTGGGAAAGGCCCCCTCGGAGAGCTCTCCCTTTTCCTTCTCCAGACCATCCTCGCCCTCAAACATACAGGCTCCGCCGATGGGAAAGAGCTTCAGGGAGTATTTGGTTCCCCCCTTATAAAAATGAAACAGGGTGGGCCCCATCCCCACAAAAAATTCCATCACCCGGATCCCGTTTTTTTTGGCGATCAGGAAATGCCCCAGCTCATGGGATACCACCACCACCAGAAAAATAATCAAAAATAAAAGAATCGAAACAGCCACTTTCATCCTCCATACAGCAAGACTGGTCTGCGCCGCGCCTTAACGGCTCATGCGCCCATTGATATAATCACAGGCCTGCGCCTGCGCCTGCAGGATCTCCTCCACGCAGGGCCGCGCCATCGTTTTGTGGTTCTCCATGGCTCCCTGGATGAGATCGCAGATCTCCAGAAACCGGATCCTCCTCTCCAGAAAAAGGGATACCGCCCGCTCATTGGCCGCATTGAAAACCGTGGGCATACTGCCTCCCTCCCGGAGGGCCTCATAAGCCATGGCAAGTCCCCGGAAGGTCTGCGTATCCGGCTTCTCAAAGGTAAGAGTGGAGAGCTCGAAAAAGTCCACTCTTTTTCCCTGCATGGGTCTTCTGTCCGGATAAAACAGGGCATACTGAATGGGAAGCTTCATATCCGGCATCCCAAGCTGCGCCATAATCGCGCCGTCCGCATACTCCACCATGGAATGAATGATGCTCTGGGGATGTACCACCACCTGGATTTTTTCGGGCTCCACGCCGAAGAGCCATTTCGCCTCGATCACCTCCAGCCCCTTGTTCACCAGAGTTGCGCTGTCCACCGTGATCTTTTTCCCCATGGACCAGTTGGGGTGCTTTAAGGCGTCCTCCACCGTGATTTCCGTGAGATCATCCCTGCGCCTTCCCCGGAACGGCCCGCCGGACGCGGTGAGAAGGATCTTTGAAATCCGCTCCCTGTTTTCCCCCTGCATGGACTGAAAAATGGCGCTGTGCTCGCTGTCCACCGGAAGGATGCTCACCCCGCGCTCCGCCGCCAGAGGAATGATCAGATGCCCCGCCGTGACCAGCGTCTCCTTGTTGGCCAGGGCGATGGTCTTTCCGGCCTCAATGGCCGCTATGGTGGGCTTTATTCCTATCATGCCCACAATGGCGGTAACTAACACTTCCATTTCGTCCATCTGCGCAATTTCCAGAAGCCCCTCCATGCCCGAGAGGATCCGGGTCGGCGTATCCTTTACCTTAAGCCGCAGCTCTGCCGCCGCCTCCTCGTCCCAGAGCGCCGCCGCCCCGGGGGAAAATTCCCGGATCTGCTCCTCCAGCAGAGCTGCATTGCTGCCCGCCGCAAGCGCGCACACCTCAAGATCCGGATTGTTCCTCACAATTTCCAGCGTCTGGGTTCCGATGGAACCGGTAGAGCCAAGAATTCCAATTTTTTTCATAATTCTATGCATGCTCCTTCTTATGCCCGGAAGATCAGTCTGATCAGATCCCCAAAAGCACCATGGTCAGAAAATAGATCATGGGCGCGGTAAAGATCACGCTGTCGAACCGATCCATGACGCCTCCGTGCCCCGGGATCAGCTTCCCGTAATCCTTGATATCATGGTTTCTCTTGATGGCCGAGGCCGCAAGATCCCCCACCTGGGAGATCACCGCTCCCAGGGCGCTGATCAGCACAAAAATCCAGGTGATCTGTCTCTCGTCCATGACCCTTTCCACAACGAAATACGCGTATACCGCTCCCACGATGGCAGAGCCCAGAACCCCGCCAAGCGCCCCCTCCACGGACTTTTTCGGGCTTAAAACCGGGGCCAGCTTATGCCTGCCAAAGAGCATCCCCACCGCGTAGGCGCAGGTGTCGCAGATCCAGGAGCTGATGAAGATCATCCAGACCGTATAGATCCCGTAGGGGAGAATCCGCACCAGATAGATGAAGGAAAGCATTACCGGCGCATAGGCCACGCAGAAGAAGCTGCACATCACCTGCGCGGCCTCATACCTGGGAAAGGCGAACACATACACAAACATATACGCTACGAGGATGACAATCAGCGAAAGATACAGATAAATTTTGTCCTCCACGAAGACCATCTGCGCATAATACGCACAGATCCCGGCATATCCGATGACCTCGAGCGCGTTCAGCTTCCCCTCCCCCCCCAGCTTACAGGCCTTCATCAGCTCCTGGAAGGCTTTCAGGGCAAGAAAAAACAGCGCCGCCGCAAGAAAATATCCGCCCGTGAGGATGACACCGGAGGCCAGTATCAGAAGAACGATACTGCTCATCAGCCTTGTCACAAACATGACTTACCCCTCCTTCACCCGGCCATATTTTCTATCCCTGTGATTATATGCTTCCACAGCTTTGACCAATTCCTCTTTTGTAAAATCGGGCCAGGCCACATCCGTAAAATAAAACTCCGTGTAGGCCAGCTGCCATAACAGGAAATTGGATATCCTCTGTTCCCCGCAGGTCCGGATCAGAAGATCCGGCTCCGGCAGTCCGCGGGTGTCCAGCAGACCGGACAGCGCCGCCTCCGTCACATCCTGCGGCGCAAGCTCCCCCTTCTGCGCCTGTGCCACCATATTCCTCACAGCCCGGACAATCTCGTCCCTGCCCCCGTAATTTAAGGCGATCTGGAAATGAAGCCCGTCGTTGTCTCTGGTGGACTCCTCCAGCTGGGCGATCCTGCTTCGGATATCCTCGTCCAGCCCGGTCTTGTCTCCCAGCACACGCACGCACATGTGGTTCTTTCTGGCAGTGGTGAGGCAGGTTTTCATATAATTGCGCAAAAGCTTCATCAGGGCGTCCACCTCATCCCTGGGGCGGTTCCAGTTCTCCGTGCTGAAGGCATACACCGTCAGGTATTGAATTCCCATCCGCCAGGCCTCCTCGCAGATCACCTCCACCGTCTTCGCGCCCTGCACGTGTCCGTAGTTGCGGGGCATCCCCTTACCTCTGGCCCATCTGCCGTTTCCGTCCAATATAATCGCCACATGCCTGGGCATGGTCAAATTTTCTTCTGCCATCCTGATACCCCCTGTGCCGGCCGGAAGAGGAAAAATTCCTGCACGGCCCGGCCTGTAATCGCCTGCTCCTCCTGTACGGCTTTTCGCATACAGCAACATGCCGACACGCTTCGCGGGCCGGCATTGTCTGCATGAATCAAACCTTCAGAATCTCTTTCGACTTCTCTTCCATCAGTTTATCAATATCCTTAATACAATTATCCGTCATCTTCTGCAGCTTATCCGTCAGCTCCCTGATCTCATCCTCCGAGACCTCCGCTTTGGCCAGCTTCTTAAAGGCGTCGTTTCCGTCCCTTCTGATATTGCGGACGGCAACCTTCGCCTCCTCCGCTTTCTTCTTTACATCCTTCACCAGATCTTTTCTGCGCTCCTCGGTGAGCTCCGGGAACACCAGCCTGATCACCGCCCCGTCGTTGGAAGGCGTAATACCGATATCGGACGCAAGGATGGCCTTCTCGATGCTTTTGATCAGCGTCTTTTCCCAGGGAGCGATCTGGATCACTCTGGCCTCGGGAATGGTGATGTTACCCACCTGCTGAATGGGGGTCGGCGTTCCGTAATAGTCCACCCGCAGCTTATCCAGCACATGGGGATTGGCGCGTCCCGCCCGGATTCCCAGATAATCGTTCTGAAGATGCTCGTATGTTTTTTTCATTTTATCATCATAAACCCTGATTCTCTCATCCATCCTGTTATCCTCCGTTTCACACTGTCACTTTCGTGCCTGTAAATTTCCCCTTCATTGTATTGACGATACTGTTTTCTTCGTTTAATCCGAACACCCACAGCGGCATCTTATTGTCCCTTGCCAGGATGGAGGCCGTCATGTCCACCACCTGGAGATTTTGGGCGATCACCTGGTCGATGCTGATCTCGTCGTATTTCACGGCCGACGGGTTCAGAGCGGGATCGCTGTCATAGACGCCGTCGATGGACTTGGCCAGAAGGATCACCTCCGCCTCCACCTCCACCGCGCGCAACACCACGCCCGTATCCGTGGAAAAGTAAGGATGGCCGGTTCCCCCTGCGAAAAAGACCACCATGCCTTTCTCAAAATATTTATTCGCCCTGTCCTTTGAAAAAAGCTTCGTGAAGGAGCCGCAGGCAAAGGGCGTGAGAACCTCTGTCTTCATCCCCACGCTTCGGAAAATCTCCGACACATAGATACAGTTCATCACCGTGGCCAGCATTCCGATCTGGTCGGCTTTGGCTCTGTCAATATGCTCGCTGGTGCGTCCCCGCCAGAAGTTGCCGCCCCCGGTGACGATCCCCACCTGGATCCCCCCGTCCACAAGCTCCTTTACCTGCAGGGCTACGCCCCGCACCGTATCCTCGTCAAAGCCCGTGTGCTTTTCCCCCGCCAGGGCCTCTCCGCTGAGCTTTAATAAAATTCTCCGCATTTAAATCCTCCTCATTATCATCCGTCCCTTTTATTTGTTTTTCAGACTGTCAAAGAAGGAGGTCGGGTTCACATCCGCGTAGCACTGGGAGCACATACCCTCAATCACAGCGCCGTTGTTGATCTGAACGGACTTGGACTTGATATCGCCCATCACAATGGCGGAGGCGTCCAGGATAACGGGGCCCTTCACATCGATATCTCCCTTGATGGCGCCCGCAATCACCGCGCTGTTCGCATAGATATTTCCAAGGATCACCGTGCTCTGTCCGATCTTGATACTGGAATTGCTCCGAAGCTCCCCGGTAATCTTGGCTCCGTCCGCATAGATTTCCGCCGCCTGAGAATTTCCCTGGATCATACCCGTAATGTTCAGCTTGCCGAGAGCCTCCACGTTTCCAACGACGCTCCCTCTTACCTCCAGTCCGCCCTCCGTGGCGATATTACCGTTGATCAGCATGGACTCCGTGAGAACGGACACCTCGTCGGAATTCCGTCTGGAATGCTGCGCGTTCATCTCCGAAAGCTTCTCCTCCATGGGAGGCGCCGCGAAGATCGGCTCCGGCTCAGGCGCATAGTCCGGCTCCACAGGCGCGGACGCCGGTTCCTCCTGGATCACTGCCTCCGGCTCCACCTTCTCAAGCATCTGGTCGAGATCCGCCTCCAGGCTTCCCCCAACCCCTGCGCCAGAGGCAGGCCTCTCCCCATAGCTGCTTCTATTTTCCGGCATTGCCGTCCTTCTCTCTCTCTCTGACAAATTCTTCTTCCCTTCCTCTGCACCATCCTCCGGCATCAGTTCATTCACCGCCTGTGACAGATCATCCTTTAAATCTGAAAAAAAACCCATTTTTAATTCCTCCATTCCATCTCTTTTCTTATTGTAGGGTTATATGCTGAATCGGTGGGGTTTCATCCGTGACCGGCAAAAACACGCAGTCACCCCGCTCCCTGATCCTCTTAATGACCTCCGGGAGCGCCTCCACCGTCGTCTTCTTTTCATTTGCATCGTGCATCAGAATCATACACTCATCCTTCTGACGCATTCCATTGAGGCAGTTGTCCACAATATTTCCCGAGCTGAGCAGAACACTGCTGGCATCTCCCGAGGAAATGTTCCAGTCAAAATAGGTGATCCCGCTCTCGTTCAGGTACGCCATCAGATCCTGCATATTCACGTCGCTCACCGTGTTGGAGCTTCCTCCCGGAAAACGGTAAAACCTGGGCCAGACGCCGGTGATATCATAGAGATACTCCTGAAGCCTCTCCATATCCCCCACGAAGCTCTCCCTGGATTTGTAGATCTCGTGGTATTTATGGCTGTAGGAATGCATGGCAAGCGTATGCCCCTCGTCCACGATCCTCCGGTAAAGGCTCACCGAATCTTCATCCGTCTTCCCCACCACAAAAAAGGTGGCCTTCACATCGTTTTCCTTCAGGATATCCAGAATTCTGGAGGTGTTGCCGCTGGGACCGTCGTCAAAGGTCAGATACACGTGCTTCGTAGCCTGCTCCCCCTCCTTCACCAGATCCTTTGTATCCTGCCTGGCTCTGCCGGCAGCCTGCCGGTCCCTGGGGGATTCCCTGACTGTGGAGGTGGAATAGACTCCCGATCCGCCCTCCGCCTCCTCCTGCAGCATGAGCATCTCCTCCAGCTCCCTGACTCTCTCGCCAAGCCGGATCAGGCGAATACCTAAGACAATACTGACCGCCACCGGGATCAGGACCGCCGCAGCGAGAAAGCACAATATGATCTTTTTCAGCCGCCGGACGCGTCTGTGCCGTTCTGTGGCCTGCTCCATGAACATTACTCCCTGTAAACACTTTGCAATTATTGTAACACAAGTTGCTTTTCCGGAAAAGAGTCAATTCACAAATCCTGGTTTTTTTAATTGTTTCATTGTTACTATTGACAATTTTTTTCAATTATATTATAGTCAGATTCCCATGCAGGGAAATTTTATCGGCAGCGGAGGTCAGGCAGGGTCCTGCATCCGCTGCCGTGGAAAGAAGCGTGATTCCAAAGATGAACATGATTGAACTGATCCTGATCGCGGTGGGACTTTCCATGGACGCCTTTGCCGTGTCCGTCTGCAAAGGTCTCGCCTCCGAAAAGGTCACCCCCAAAAACCTCCTGACCATCGGTCTGTGGTTCGGCGGCTTCCAGGCGCTTATGCCCGCTCTGGGATACCTGCTGGGCTCTTCATTCCAGAGCTATATCAGCGCTTTCGACCACTGGGTGGCCTTCGCGCTGCTCACCTTTATCGGAGTGAACATGATCCGGGAGGCCCGTGAAAAGAAAAACTCCGAAAAGCGGACGCCATGCTCCGCCAGCCGGAGCGTCGACGAAAGCTCCGCAGGGGAGAAATCGCCCGGCGACAAATCCCAGAGGAATAACTCCCCCGGCGAAAATGACGACGGCTCCTTCGCCCCCAGGGGCATGCTGATCCTGGCGCTGGCCACCAGCATCGACGCCCTGGCAGTGGGAATCACCTTCGCCCTTCTGCCCGACGTGAACATCCTGGCGGCCGTCCTGACCATCGGAATGATCACCTTCCTTCTCTCCGGCGCAGGGCTTGAGATGGGTCATCTCTTCGGTCTGAAATATCAGGCCAGGGCCGAGCTGGCGGGCGGATGCATCCTGATCCTGATCGGCATCAAGATACTGACCGGGCATCTGGGCCTGATCCCCTTCTGAAACACCTTCGGAAGGGCTCCGTAAGCGCATACAAAAAGCACTGGCTGAAATCCCCTCACAATTACAAAGCGGGCAGGGAAATCAATTCCCTGCCCGCTCCTTTATACGCGGCCCGCAGTGCCGGCCCGCGCCCGTTATTCTGCCTGCACTGTTCCGCGGTCGCTGTATTGCGTTCGCCATTCAGCGATCTTCCCGGCTCTTACAGACCTGCCTGTGCCGCAACCTCCGCCGCGAAGTCGTCAACCTTCTTCTCGATTCCCTCGCCGGTCTCAAAACGGACAAATCTCTTCACAGAAAGTCTGGCGCCGTTCTCTTTGGCAACCTGAGCCACATACTGCGCCACCGTCTGTTTCCCGTCCTCAGCCTTCACATAGGCCTGCTCCAGCAGGCATACCTCCTTGAGCTCCTTGTTGAGACGTCCTGTCACCGCGCCCTCGATCACCTTCTCGGGCTTGCCTGCCATCTTGGGATCGTTGGCGATCTGCGCCATGAGGATCTCCTTCTCATGAGCCTTGTACTCCTCGGAAACATCCCCTGTGGAAACATATTTGGGAGAGAGGGCGGCAACCTGCATTGCCAGATTGGTCATGGCCTCCTTCACCGCATCGTTCACCACATCCGTCTCGGCCTCCACGATGACGCCGATCCTGCCGCCGCCATGGACATAGGAAACCACAAGTCCATTCTCAGCCACTACCTTCTCGAATCTTCTGATATTCAGATTCTCGCCGACTTTGGCGATCTTCTCTACCAGCGCATCCTTCACGGTCTTAGAGGAATCCTCAATCCATGGCTGCGCCATGAACGCGTCCATGTCAGCCGCGTCAGTGCCGGCCGCCTGCTCGGCCACCGCGCCCACAAAATTCTGGAACTCCTCGTTCCTTGCCACGAAGTCAGTCTCGGAATTCACCTCAACCACTGCCGCTACCTTATCGTCCTTCACCACGACCCTGCAAAGTCCCTCTGCAGCGATCCTGCCGGCCTTCTTTTCAGCCTTCGCCTGACCGTTCTTTCTGAGGAACTCAACGGCCGCTTCCATATCCCCGTCGGTCTCTCCCAGCGCCTTCTTGCAGTCCATCATGCCCGCGCCGGTCATCTCCCTTAATTCCTTCACCATTGATGCTGTTATATTCGCCATTTTGATAACAATCTCCTTTCAAAGCCTGTCTGCGTTTTACTCCTGTGCGGCGGCAACCTCTTCAATATCTGCGGGCTCGCTCTCGCCGGCCGCCTCCTCCATCTGAGCCTCCACGTTTTCCTCGCCCTGGTTGGCCTCGATCACAGCGTCCGCCATCTTGGAGGTGATCAGCTTCACCGCACGGATCGCGTCGTCATTTCCGGGGATGATGAAATCCAGCTCCTCCGGATCGCAGTTCGTATCGCCGATTCCGATCAGGGTGATCCCCAGCGCGTGGGCCTCCTGCACACAGATTCTTTCCTTCTTGGGATCCACTACAAAAATAGCGTCGGGAATTCTGGTCATGGACTTGATTCCGCCCAGATTCCTCTCCAGCTTCTCCCACTCCTTCCTGATGGCGATAACCTCCTTCTTGGGCAGCACATCAAAGGTACCGTCCTCGGACATGGTTTCGATCGCCTTGAGTCTGTCAATCCTGCTCCGGATGGTCTTAAAGTTGGTGAGCATTCCGCCCAGCCATCTCTCATTTACATAATACATGCCGCAGCGCTCTGCCTCCGCCTTCACGGCGTCCTGCGCCTGCTTCTTGGTTCCCACGAAAAGAATGGTTCCGCCCTGGCTGGCAATCTCAAATACGGCCCTGTAGGCCTCGTCCACCTTGCCCACGGATTTCTGCAGGTCAATGATGTGGATCCCGTTTCTCTCCGTAAAAATGTAGGGAGCCATCTTGGGGTTCCATCTTCTCGTCTGATGTCCGAAATGAACACCTGCTTCCAAAAGCTGCTTCATTGAAATAACGCTCATTTTCTTACCTCCGTTTGGTTTTTCCTCCGCATATTTTCTTCTCTCCTGCAAACCCTTCGCCCTTTCGAAATCATACCGGAAAGGGTTCTCCCCTGCCGGGAAGATGAAAGGCACCCACAGTCAATGAATATGCGTGTTTTTTGTCACAACGCGAAAAGTATAACATAAAAAAATCCCTCCTGCAAGGGATTTTTTTACAATAAACTCAGCACAATAAACCACTTCTGTCACAACCGCATCAGTTAGTCTTCGTGATAATTTTCGCGATCTCCTCCTGGCTGGCCCCCATCGGGATCTCAAAGGACCCGGCCCGGATTTTCTTGTCGTACCCGTTCTGGCACAGGTATGTATCAAACCCGGAGGCGCTGCTCACCAGACCTGCCTGCTCGAGCTTCTTACACACCGTAATAGAGCTTGAGCCTCCCTCCACGTGGATCGACACGCTGCCGCCCTGCTCCTGCGACTCGTCCTGGTCTGCTTTGGGCGAGGCCGTGGGCGTCGGAGTGGCCGACGGCGTCGGCGTCTCGGAGGCCTTCGGCGTCGCCGACTCCTTCGGGGTTGCATCCGGCGTCTTCTCCGCCTCCTTCTTCTGCGGTGTGGCGGTGGGAACCGGCGTGGGCTCCTTTACGGCTGTGGCCTTTGGCGTCGCTGTTGCTGACGGCGTCGCCGTTTCCAGAGGCGTCGCCTCCGCGCTCTTTGCAGGCGACGCGGAGGGCGTGGAACCTTCCTCCGGGTCAGCGGACGTATCCGGGGTAAGACCGCCAGGGGCCGTCTCCTCATCCTCCGGAACGAAATCCGCCTCATCCTGCTCCCCGCCGGTCGCAGTAGGAAGCGCCGCGGCGTCCTCCTGCCCTCCCGACCCGGGATTCTCAGCGCCCTGGGCGAGGCTGTCTGCGAGCACAGGGCTCTCCTCCACCATTCCCAGCGCCCTGGCCCGTTCCTTTATCTCCGCATCGGTTAATTTTTCCTTCTGTACATTGGTCGCAATCCCCATGATCAGAGCGGTCACCACGATACCGACGCCCAGACCCCGCAGATAGTATTTCAGGCCCATCTTCCCCCTCCTTATACTCCTTCAAACAGATCGATCACCAGCTTGACCTCCCCAAGGCCAAGACCAAGCTCTCTTGCAATCGCCATATTGGACTTGCCGGCCTTGTGAAGCTGCAAGATCCTCTCGTTGCTGTTTTTTCCACTCTCATCCACCGGCTCCCCGGGCGTCTCCCCGGCCGGGGCGGTATCCTTTCCCCCAGACGCCTGATCCTCATCGGGCAGAATAATCTCCTCCATCTGACCGGCGGCCTTTCTGGAGGATGCGCGTTTTCTGCCGGAATTCTTCGGCTTTTCTGCCGGCTCCGGTCCGGGCGCCGGGATCACCTTGTCCCCCGCCGTCTCCTCCATGCTGCGGGGCATAAACGGGGTAAATCCGTCCTCGTCCATGATCTGCTCCCTCTCCGGAGGCGCCTTAAGCACCGCTCCCACGCTCTCCCTGAGCGCCTGCGTGCTGCTTAAGGCCTCGTTCACGGATTCCTCCACACTGCGCACTCTCTCCTGCATTTCCCTGACCGTGATCTCCGCATCCCTAGAAATCTGCTTAATCTCGCTGTCCGTCTTAATCGCCTCGCTGACGGTGGCCTTTAAGCTTTCATGCTTATCGTTTAACATATCATACAGAAAAACCACTTCCTTATGGCTTTTGTTGATCTCGCCAAGAACCGTGTCCGAGTATTCGTTTACGGCCAGCATCTTCTCGTTGGTGAGTCTGTCCATGGAGCGCTCTGTCTTTTCCATTGCGTAGGTTATGGTCTCATCCACGATATCGCCCAGCTGCGACCTGGCCTCCTCCATCTCCTTATCCACCACGTTCCTGATGTCCTCCTCATCAATCCTGACCTGATTCTGAGAACTGCCCTTTCGATCCGGGAGAAAAAAGCCCAGCACAAAAGCGACGATTCCTATTATTATAAGAACGATTTCCATTAATCCCATGTTTATAACCATGCTCCTTCCAAAGCCAGATTGGAAAAATTTTCATCCTCTGAAAATTTCAATCTTCATCTCATTCGTCAGATCTTAATGTCGAAGCCGCCCTGCGTTTTCGGGACTGCCCTGCCATCCTCCTGCGTTTTCCTTCGTCTGCGTCCGCCGTCCCCGGCGTAGCTGCCATTCCCCTTTTCCTTTGCGTCGAATTTTTTGGAATTGTTTTCCGCCCGGTCTCCCTGATGCACCTGACGGACCCTGTTTTCCACCGTCTGCCCAAACTGGCGCTGGAAATTGGACTGATCCACCACTGCCTTATTGTCTTCATTCTGTTTGATGGTCGTAAAATCCTGCGCTCTCGTTACCTGTCCCTGAATCTCCACCCGACTGATCGTCATAACGCGTCACACCCTCTCTGCCTTAACCCCTGTGTCAACAGCACACTCAGCGATACAATTCTATACGGAAAAAATCCCCATATATTTCCCCATTCTGTCCTTCATCTTCTTAAGCGCTCTGGTATGGAGCTGACTGATTCTGGACTCCGTAACCTCCAGCACATCGCTGATCTCCCTGAGCGTTAAGTCCTCGTAATAGTAAAGCAGTATCACCTTTTTTTCTCTCTCCGTGAGAAGCTCCATGGCCTGCCCCAGCACCTTCTTAAGCTCCTCCTTCTCAACCACCTCTTCGGGCCCCTCGAAACGGTGCTGTTCGTTCTGCTCCGCCGGGATCTCGCTTCCCGACTCCATAAACTCGTTCAGGGAAACCACGCCGGTGATTTTCATCTGCGACTGCCAGGCGAGATAGTCCTCATCCGAAATTCCAAGGCTCCTGGCGATCTCCTCGTCCGTAGCAACCCGTCCGGTCTCGGCCTCGATGGTCTTCATAACCGTTTCAATCTTCTTCTGCTTCTGTCTGATGGTTCTGGGGATCCAGTCCATCTTCCGGATCTGATCCAGGACAGCCCCCCGGATCCGCAGACTCGCATAGGTCTCAAACTTGACCGCTTTCATACTGTCAAATTTATCTATGGCATCGATCAGGCCAAAAATGCCGTAGCTCACCAGATCGTCATACTCCACATTATATCCCAGATACATACTCAGACGCCCCGCCACCAGCTTGACAAGCGGCGCATATTCCAGTATCAGCTTCTCTCTGATTTCAGGCGACTTCGTTTTTGCATAATCTGCCCACAGCTTATTTCTGCCTGCTTCGTCCATCGCTACCTCCATCACTTCTAAATCTGAGCTGCCTCCTCAGGAGCCTGCTGAACGCCTTCCTCCTCCAGAGCCTCCCTCATGGCTTCTTCGGCCGCCTTCTCGGCGGCTTCCCTCTCCTGCGCCTCTCTTTTCAGGGCCTCCTCCTTCTCCCTGATCTGGTTCATGAAGGATACCACATTTTTCTGAATCAGGCTTCCCGCCGCATAAAAAACCAGAAGCACGATCAGAAGCACGGGGAGCATTTCCGCCGTCGTATAGTGAAAACAGTACATCGCAATGCTTGCAACAGCCCCTGCCAGGAGCATCAGGAAGGGCGCAAATAATTTTTTCTTTTTCATATGATTTTCTCCGGCTTGCCAATGGAACGAATGTGGAAATCGCCATTCTTCGGATAAAAGATAACAGTCCTGCCGTATGTATCTCCGGTATCCTGTGCAAGAAGGGGGATCTTCATCTCTGCCAGCTTCTTTTTGCTGGCGGCCACATTCCGCTCCCCTACGCGTATTGTGTCCTTTTTGCCCACGCCGGCAAACATCTGAGCGCCTCCGGCGATCTTGGCCACCATGCGGAAACGGCTCGCACCCATGCGTTCGAGCTCCTTCACCATATCCTCAATTCCCGTATCTGCAAACTTGGGCCTGTTCGAATTGTTCTGGATTTCCTTACTGTCCGGCAGCATGATATGCGCCAGACCGCCAATTCCCGTCCTGGGATCCCGGATGGCAATCCCCACACAGGAGCCAAGCCCCACGGTGATCACTCCGTCCTCTCCCTTACAGGTTTTCCAATCAGCCATGCCAACTTTAATTATCTCACTCATATCAAAAGAGCCTCCCGTTTTTTTCTTCCGAAGCTGTTACGACGGCCGCACCGGCGTAACCAGGGCGCTACATCACGCCCAGTGATGTCAGTATTTTCTCGTAAGATTCCATATCCGGGATTAAAATAAAATAGCCGTCCAGCTCCACGTCGTCCGAAAACCTGGTCTGTATCAGCAGAATATGGTCGCCGAAGACGCCAAATTCCACTGCCGGTACACTTAAAAGAGCGCCCGCCATGTCGATTCCGATCTCCGGCACCGAGGGCAGAATTTTCAGACTGGTGATACCCGACAACGCATTTAAATATGCACCCGTTATAATATTTCCCACCTCTTTGACCGCGGAGCACTCCATCTCGCCGAATTCGTATTCCTCGGCCTTATCCTCGTCTATGACGATCATCCCCGCCATCAGCTTGTTGACCACCTGGGCCGCGGCTCTCTTATCCATGATAAACATCATGCTGCCTTCCACATCGCCCTCCACCTGAAGGTAAATGCCGACCATGATCTTTTCATCGCCGCCTACGATCTCGCCCACATCGGAAAACTCCAGAAGCCTTACCTGCGGCACCGACATATCCACCTTACAGCCCATGAGAGAAGCCAGTGCCGTAGTGGCGTTACCGGCTCCGATGTTCCCGAGCTCCTTGAGCACGTCAAAATACTGTCCTGTCAACTGTTCCATATTAAGGTCATTCATTATGGCCCCTCCTGATCTGTCTGTATTGATTATTTATTATAACACAACATGCGCTTTTCATGAGAATATTTTGCTTAATTTTATAAACCTTTTTCGCGTTTTCTGCGTTTTCTCTCTTCCTCAAAGATAAAACGTATAATTTCCTCCCTCTCCGAGGTGTCGATATTGATATACTGCGCCCGGTGCTCAAAGGTGCCCGGCTTGTTTTCCACCTCCATGGACACCAGAATCTTGGCCATCAGGGAATAGTCCTTTTTCTTCTCCCCCATGGTCAGACTGTACTGACAGTAGATCAGGCTGCCCGGTTCATAGGCGGTTTCCCCCACGAAACGCAGGCCTCCTCCGCTGATATCCACGGCCACCGCCTGCTTAAAGGCCAGATCCGGCTTTAAATACCGGTCATGTCTTGCCGCGGCCATCTTCTCATCCTCCTCCAAAGGCCGCACGTTGATTCCCAGCGCGCAGTCCAGACGGTAATATTCCCTTCTCTGGGTCTTGCGAAGGCCGGAGGAAAGCTGCAGCAGCAAAACGAAATATTTGTCCGGCTTATAGACGTCCATCACAATAGCCGAGCTCTGGTAGATCCCTGTCTCGGTAAAAAAGAAAATGGTATATTCCGAATTGACCGGAAGGGAAATCAGCCGGGTCTTTTCCATGGGCATCAGTATCTCCAGCCGATCCTCCGAAAGAATATCGGAAACCTGGCTCTGATAGACCTTCTTCCTCACCAGTATTTCCTCTCCAAACTCATCCTGATTCACCGGGCGTATCTCGATTTTATTTCCCGGTACCACGTATTCTGAAAGCATCCCGTCTCCTCCTGTCAAAATTTTTTTCCTGCTATAATGTGGGAAAAGAAAGCCTCCATTCCCCTCTTAAGCCTGCTTCTGTCCACTTCCTTATCCATCAGCCTGGCGACGATCTCCTCGTAGGCCAGGGATGACCTCGCCCCCGGCGACTTTATGGATACCGGCGTCTGCTGCATCACCGACCTGGCAAGCTGATGATCCTCCGGAATCGACCCCAGATAATCGATGGAGACCTCCAGATACCGGCTCACCACCGCATTCAGCTTGTCAAAAAGCGCCTTTCCGTCCTCGAGAGGCGTCACCCTGTTGGCGATCACCTTCACCTGGGAGGATGCGCTCTCATAGCGCGGGTGACGTCCCAGCGACTTAAGAAGCGAATAGGCGTCCGTGATGGAGGTGGGCTCCGATGTGGTGACCAGCAAAACCTCCCCGCTGGCTACCAGAAATTCCAGAACCGCGTCGGATATCCCCGCCCCCGTGTCCACAAGAATGATATCCGCCATGGAGTCCAGCTCCGCCAGGTTCCTGATAATATAGAGAAGATAATCCCTGCTCAGATTGGACATCCCCGTGATCCCGGATCCTCCCGATATGAAACCGACCTCCATGGGCCCCCACGTGATAATCTCTCTGATGCTCTTTCCCTGGTAGATCAGATCATACAAATTATATGTGGGCACTGCGCCAAACATAATCTCGATGTTTGCCAGGCCAAAGTCGGCGTCCAGTATGATCACTCTCTGCCCCTGCCTGCGAAACTGTATGGCCAGATTGATCGCCGTATTTGATTTTCCCACGCCTCCCTTGCCGCTTGTGACTGAAATCACTCTTGCCTTTGGTCTGTTTGAAGGGATTGCGCCTGCCTTAATGATATTTCTTAACGGTTCGGCCTGATCCATGTCATTGTCTCTCCCTCACTTATCTGCGGCGTATCTGTCAGCTTTTTTTACCTCCCAGAAGCTGCTTGACCGTCTTCTGCGGGTTAAAGTCTTCTATATCGTCCGGGACATTCTGGCCATAGGTGACATAAGACATGGAAGCGCCCGTATAAAGCTTGATATTGAGTAAATTCCCCAGAGTCATGGTTTCATCCACCTTGGTAAAGATCAGATTATATTTCGTCATGGCCGAATAGCTGTCCGCGATGATCACCAGATCCCTGTATTTGGTGGTGGCGCTCAGCACCAGGAAAACCTCCTTCTCGGCGATCCCCTCCAGAGCGTGAAGAAAGCCATTCATGATCTCCTTCTGCGCTTCGTTTTTGTGGGAATGGCCCGCGGTATCCACCAGCACAAAGTCATAATCCTTAAACTCCTCCAGGGACTGCTTTAACTCGTCCTCCGAGTAGATTACCCGGAAGGGAACCTCCATGATATTGGCATAGGTGCGCAACTGCTCCGCCGCCGCGATCCGGTAGGTATCCGTGGTAAAGAGCACCACCTTTTTCCCCTCCTCCACCCTGAACCTGGAGGCGATCTTGGCGATTGTGGTGGTTTTTCCAACCCCCGTGGGGCCCACGAAAAATACCACTCTCGGGCCTTTTTCCGCCGGCTGGATGACTACCGGCTTCTCAAATTTCAGGATCATCTTCTGATAAATATTGGCAAGCACATAATCGAAGGGCATGTTGGGCTTGTTGGTCTTCTCGATCTCATCTATGATCTGATTGGCGTACTGTTCGCTGACCTCATTGTCCAGCATGGTATTGTAGAGCAGCTTCATAAAGCGCTCCAGCTCGCTCTCCTTCTCCTCCTCCACGGGCTCCGCCTTAACCTCATCCGGCTTCACAAGCTGCTGTTCCAGGAGCGTCTGAAGACTGTCAAGCTTCTCCTCGATGGCGTTATTGTCCCTGCGCTCCTCCCCCTTCAGGGAAATGTCCTTCAGAGGCGTATTGTCGTCAATGAGGATCCCCTCCCCCGGGAGCAGATGATCCGCCCTGGCAGGCACAAGGGGCGCGGCCTCCCTGCGCGACGCAGGCTCCGGAGCCGGCGACGCAGGCTCCTTCTTCGCCGCCTGGATCCTCTCCGGTTCGTCCTCCAGCGCCACCGTAACCTCCGTGAGCTGAGGCATGAGGAAGCTGAAAAGGCCTTTGCGCTTAACGCTCCTCACGTTCATAATGACCACATTGTTTCCCAGCTCCTTTTTGGCGCTCTCCACCGCGTCTGCTTCTGATTTTCCCTGAAATTTTTTGATTATCATGCTGTCACCATCCCTACGGACTGCAATTCAATGTTGCTCTCTATTTCATTATACGATACCACGATCAGATCCCTGTAATAATCCTCTGTGAGGCGTTTAAAGTACATACGCACAATAGGCGATGTGATGATCACAGGGTTCTTTCCCAGATTTTCCAGCTTGGCGATCTCGCTTCCCACAGAGCTCATGATTGCTTTGGTCTTCTCCGGATCCAGGGCGAGATAGGCTCCGTTCTCCGTCTGCTTCACACTCCCCATAATCTCCTGCTCCAGTTTGGGATCCAGCGTCACCACGCTGGAGGTCTCGTTAGCCGGGAAGAACCGGCTGGAGATAGCCCTCTTTAAGCTCTGTCTCACATACTCCGTCAGGATGTCCGTATCCCTCGTGGTGGAGGCGTAATCCGCCAGGGTTTCAAAAATCGTAAGCAGGTCGCGGACAGAAATACCCTCCTTTAAGAGGTTCTGCAGCACCTTCTGCACCTCGCCCAGTCCCAGAAGCTTTGGAACAAGCTCTTCCACCAGGGAAGGATTGGTCTCCTTGAGATTGTTGACAAGGTTCTGTACATCCTGTCTTGTGAGAAGCTCGGAAATATACTGTCTGATAATCTCCGTCAGATGCGTGGCTATGATGGACGGCGGGTCTACCACGGTATAACCCATGCTCTCCGCCCTCTCCCTCTGGCCCTCCGTGATCCAGATGGCCGGAAGATGGAAGGAGGGCTCGAAGGTGGGAATACCTGTGATCTCCTCCTCCACAAAGCCCGGATTCATGGCCATATAATGGTCAAAGAGGATCTCTCCCTCGCTGACCTGTATGCCCTTGATCTT
>CANOVJ010000044.1 GCA_947570615.1 uncultured Lachnospiraceae bacterium | reverse complement strand
AAACATAAACACTGATATATCAGGATGATTTTTATATATCCAAAGTGCGTCTGTTATAAACATGCGGTCACAATAATAGTCATCACCGTCCAGAACACAAAAATAATCCCCGGTACTTTGTTTTAAAAGAAATCTACGCAGATTGCTGGCACGGACAACAGGATTTGTATTTCCGTCATCTCTTGACATTTTAAAAATCTGAAGATGATCTCCAAAATGTTCTCTCCACTTTTCCACCTCTGCAACAGAATTGTCAACAGACCCATCATCGCCCACTAAAACTTCATACTCACAAGGCTTTTTCAGCTCAGCGACACTGCGCATACTATCCGCAACAAATTCTTGTTGATTATAATAAGTTACTAAAAATGAAAGTTTCATATTTTACAGTTCACCCAAATCTCAGAGCTTAACTCTGGTATATAGTCCGTTAGTTTGTATAGGCCGTTCAATATCTCTTCTGATATGATTTTATATTCCAGTATCTGTGCCATTTGTATATGGGTAAATGGTTTAATAAAATATCCGCCAGATCCTATAATCTTGAATCCGGCTTGTTCAACCATATCTTGAAGTGATTTTAAATCAAATATACTGTGCTGCTCCAATCTTTTGTTTTGATCCGACATTTCATGGGTATCTTTAATGAGACCTGCTTCCAGCGCAATCAACCGGTGCATCGAATTCGCATTGGGAACATTAATATGTACTACCGTATTTTCCAAACAAGACAGCACAATTTCTTTAAGCAGTGAAGCCGGGTCCTCTACTTCGTGTAAAAGACTGGAGCAGATAATAAAATCAAATCTTTGATTTTTTAATTCTTCTGTAGCTTTATACTCTTGATTTATAACATGAAGATATCCATGGTCTGTTAATTCTTTTGCATGTTCCGCAAATACTTTGCTGGGCTCCACGATGGTGTAATTGGCAATAGGCCAACTGATATATTGGAATAATGGTTCCATTCCGCATCCAATTTCTAAAATACGTTTAGGACGGGATTTCTCTAATAATTCCAAAACCTTTTTTCTGCGGAATATCACCTGATATTTTTCAAACGCGATATTGTTATAGTTTTTTGTGTATTCTTTAATATTTCTCATCGATTTTTACCCCATATGTTTCATAAACGATAGTCCTGCCGCCAAAGCTTTCTTTCTGAGATATAAGACCGCCATTTAACACGTTTCCCCCATGTTCGGTTGATATGCCGAAATCCAACCATCTTTTTCTATGTTTGTAGATATCAATGATCGAGGCGATTATTAGATCTAAGGCGCCATTTTTTCTTCCATCCTCATCAGCTGCCATGTACTGGGTGTGTATGGAGTTCTCATATTCATATAAAATTATCCCAGCAACGATCTTTTGATGTGATTTTGCAGTATAAAGGTGTATATGTTCAGGAAAACGTCTGTGTAACAAAATCATTTCATCTGCAGTGTGTACAGGGACCGTATTATGATACTTTTTTAAAACATATTCTTCCAAAACAAAAAATTCTTTATAGTCCCTCTCATCTGTAGATTCATCTATAAAAATCTCTTCTCTCTTTGCCCGACTTATTTGGGCTTTTCGGCCTTTGGTCATTTTTAGCGGGAATAAGAGATCAATCGCCGTTGACGCTTCCACTTTTTCTATAAAGGAGTTGTTGATAAAAAGAGAATATTTATCTTCCTCAGAATGTATTTTGTGAAAAATATGAGGAATTGTTTTATATAGCATGTACTTAATATTGTGCTCCCTCAAATACTCTATCAATGCAGTGAAACAATCATTCATAATATGCTGTTTCATCCCAGCATCGACAATGAATCCCCCATAGGTTAACCCCTGATGCGAATAAAAGGTTTCTTTGAATATATTTGCGGGGAGGATAGCTACTAATCTATTGTCATAGTAAAACAACAGGGAATTATCCTTGAAGCGGTCACTGTGATATTCCATATAATTACGGTCAAATAAAAAAAGTCCATTTTTGGCTGATGCGTTAAATTCATTCCATTCTATGGATAAATCTGATACATATTGCTTTATGAAAATCCGTTTCCCTTCCATGGATCGTCTCCTATATTATGTCACCTGGTCATAAAATCTTAGGTATAGTCAAAAAAGGTATACCTTTTTTGGAAGTATTTTCAGGTGCAAAAATCCATTAAATTTAAAAAAAAGGTTAATTTTTTATACATATTGCCGATAATAAATAAGATATATATAGTCTGACGGCTAAATCAAAAAAGGTATACCTTTTTTAACCCCCATAAACAGACCAGCCCTCCCGTTTTACAGAACATCTGTTTTTCTGTGCAAAAAAGGGCACATCCTGCCATATAAGTCAGACAACTTGGGCAGGTATTTTCCTATGACGTCAGACGATTCGTGAACATTGCCGCTTTTTGGTCAGACTAATTGATTCCAGATTACGAAACTAGCACACATAGGCTTTGTCGAAAAACGAAAAGAAAGGGATGAAACATGGTCAAGATAGAGGGAGAACTCCTACGCAAACTCCAGCTAATGGAACTTGAAATGCTCATAGAGGTAGATCGCATCTGCCGAAAATATGATATCCAATATTTTCTGGACGGAGGTACTCTGCTTGGAGCCGTTCGCCATGACGGCTTTATACCATGGGATGATGATGCGGATATCATCATGCTGCGTGAAGAATACGAAAAATTTTATAACGCATGCAAAAGAGAGTTAAACACGGAACGTTTTTTTCTTCAGGATTACCGCACAGATAAACATTACCTTTGGGGGTTTGCCAAAATGAGGCGGAATGGCACTACCTTCCTAAGAGAAGGACAAGAACATGTCAAATGTCATACTGGTGTGTGTATTGATATTTTTTATTGCGACAATGTTCCGGATAACCCTATGCTGCGCAGACTACATTACTTCTATTGTTACTGTATCCGTAAGGGACAGTATTCAAGTGTTGGGAAAAAGGCTGAGAAATCTCCTTTTTTACGAGCGTGGTATACCCTGATCAGCAAAATCCCCAGGGATTTCTGGTTCTGGCAGCTAGAAATGCTGACCGACAGAACCAGCCGTAAAAAGACACGGCTGGTACGTCATGTGACCTTTCCGTTCCCAAAGCAATGCCGTTATGGGATGCCGCGAAAGTTCTATGACCAATCAATGGAAAAGGACTTTGAAGGGTATTCGTTTAAGATTTTTAAACATTACGATAGCTATTTAAAAATGCTGTATGGAGATTACATGAACCTGCCACCGCTTGAAAACCGGCAGGTTCACCCGGCAAGTAAGGTAAAGTTATAAATCAGGCTTCTAAAAATATCGGAGGAAAGAATGAATATGGATAATGACGTCTTAATCAGTATCATAGTACCCATCTATAATGTAAAAGATTATCTTGCAAAGTGTATAGAAAGTATCATACACCAGACATATCAAAATCTGGAGATCATTCTGGTAGATGACGGTTCCACAGATGGGAGCAGCCAAATATGTGATACTTATGCGGAAAAAGATTCACGTATTGTTGTAATCCATAAAGAGAATGAAGGTACCGTAGTCGGCGCGCGCAAAGCAGGGGCAAAAGCCGCAACCGGTGAATATGTCATAAATGTAGACGGAGATGATTGGATCGGCAGCACCAGAATTGAAACGTTGGTCCGTAAAGGTATCTCGTCAGGCGCCGATATGGTCTATTTAAATGGCCGATATATTCAGTGGGGGGATACCTATTCTTTAGAAGAACCCTGTATTGAGGAAGGTTCTTATTCTTCCGCTGATATTTGTTCTTATCTGCAGGATATAGATGTTTGTTTTATCAGAAGACTGATTCCATGTATGTGGTGCTGGGGAATCAAAAGAGAATTACATCTGCGGATACAGATGATGGTTGACAGCAATATTTTGACAGCAAGTGACCTGGTCTTTTTTTGGCTCTGTCTTTTGGAAGCAGACAGTGTTTATGTCATGAGAGAAACCAGTTATTACTATGTCATGAGACCATCTTCAATTACCCATCTGCCAGGCAGATGTACCAGACATAGCATTCCCCTGGTTTATCAATCGATTAAAACGGAACTGGACAGGCATCATTGCGCTCCTCATATGTATAAAAGGCTGCTTTTCATGATGACCAGAATACTGCTTGAAGTTGATTACGATGTTTTTTATCATCATTCCAGTGGATTTTTATATCCGTATCTTTCCATAAAAGAAGGTAGCCGGATCATCGTTTACGGAGCCGGACTTACGGGTATCAGACTTATGGAAAGTATAACGAACGATCATAAGTATTCGGTTGCCGCGTGGATAGACCAGAATGTAAGGGATCAAACAATCGGAGGGTTCACGCCATGCGAACCCGAATATATCCATGAAGTAACCTATGATTATATTGCGATTGCGATCCAGGACGCCACCGTTTCCCAAAAAGTAAAAAACTATCTATTGGAAATGGGAATAAAGAATTCTAAAATAGCATGTATGGAGCCTGAGGCCATCAGTCAGGAGTTTCTTGAAAAGTGTCTGAGTAACATTAATATAAGGAGCCTTTAAGAATCAAAAAACATTCGCAGAAAGGCGGATTAAAAAATGAAGAAAGAAGAATTCATCAGCTTGATGGCCCGCTGCAGATTAGGAGAAATTACCGAAAAAGAAACGGCGTTATTAAAGCCGTATCACGTTGATAACGCCATAATTATGGCGGCAGGAGAATCAAAAAGATGCGCGCCTCTCTCTAAAATCCTCCCTAAAGGGCTGTTTAAAGTCAGAGGTGAAGTTCTTATTGAAAGGGAAATTCGCCAGTTAAAAGAAGCCGGGATTACAAATATTATTGTTGTGGTCGGGTATAAATCGGAAATGTTTTCCTACTTATCTGACAAGTATGATGTTATACTCGTTGAGAATAAAGAGTATAAAACGAAAAATAATATTTCTTCAATATATGCGGCAAGAAATTACTTGGGAAATTCTTATATTTGCTGTGCGGATAACTATTATGAAGAAAACATTTTCGAACAATATGTTTATGAGTCTATCTATACCTGCGCTTATACTAAAGATTTCGCAGATGAATATTGTATCGTAGAGGATGACAGAGGCTATATTGAAAGCATTAAAAGGGGCGGGAAGGAACAGTGGTTCACAATTGGCGCGAATTTCTGGTCAAGAAGTTTTTCCAAAAAGTTTATTGAATTGCTTGAAGCAGAATATGGGAATCCGGAAATCTGGAATTTACTGATTGACGATTTTCATATCCGCCATTTTTCAGAGCTTCCTATTACCGCAAATAAAATGAATGACGGGCTTGTGCTGGAATTTGATACGCTTGAAGAGTTTGAAATGTTTGATCCGGATTTTACCATCTATTCCAAGAAGGTAATCGCAGATGATCTATATGGTAAATATAATGGCGTAACCAGATATGCCGGAGTCAAAACAGATATCAGGTACGGAAGATTACATTTCAATGAGAATCTGTGGGGGCCGTCTCCAAATGCGCTTATCCCATTTCACGAAGCAGTTTCTGAGGAACTGTTTTTGTATGATTCACAGGAAACAGATGATCTTATTGTAGAAATTTCAAGAAAATACAATATTGAATCTGACAACATTTTTTTGCATAATAGCGGATCTGAAATTGTAAGAAGTATGATTACCATTATGGTCGGCGAGAATGATAATGTTCTTCTTCCGCTTCCGCATTGGAGCTATTATCCAGGCGTGGTAGATTACCGTTTCGGAAGTAAGTCATTTTATCATTTTCATGAAGATGGTGATAAATGCTACCATGATATAGATGACTTAATGCAGAAAGCCCAAAAAAACAACTCTAAATTTATTATTATAACAAGCCCTGCTATGCCTTCCGGAAATCTAATAACTCCTGAGGATTTGGAGAAGATTGTAAAAAATAATCCTATATCGTTCGTATTTGTAGACCAGGCGTACTTTGGCTTTGAATATGACCCGATTGATGTTAATTACTTTATAAACAATTATGATAACGTAATGTTCAGCCGGACATTTTCCAAATTTTTTGCTTTAGCAGGTCTTAGGTTAGGGTATGGAATCGCAAGCAAAAGGGCCATGAAGGCACTGTGGCTTGATCTGCCGCTCCTTCGCCTTCCTGTTATTGCCAGAAAGTCAGCCATGGAATGTCTGAAGGATGATGCTTATTATGATCACATTCGTCAAGAAATCCATACTGTCAAAGAATGGCTTTATCATGAACTGGCAACTATGGAGAATGTTCATCCATATCGTTCTGATACAAACTTCTTGTATATGAAGATAACAGGCGTTAATGCCGCCGCTGTAAGAGAAGAAATGATCCAACAGGGATATCTGTACAGAATCTTTGAATATAACGGAGAACAGTTTTATAGAATCAATGTTGCCCCTATGGACACAATGAAGGATTTTATGCGTAAATTCAGAATTACCATAGAAGCTGTAAAAGGGGGGAAAAAATATTGAACTGTTCTGAATATTTAGTTGATTTCCTGATCAATCACGGAGTAACGGACGTATTTGGCTATGCAGGAGGATACATTGTACCTTTTATGGACGCGCTGTACAGGCAGAAGAATAAGATAAAAACCCATGTCTGCTACAATGAGCAAGGCTGTTCCTTGGCAGCTGACGGATTTGCCAGAACAAGCGGAAAAATAGGTGTTTATTTTACAACATCCGGCCCAGGCGCGGTAAATGGCCTGGGCGGACTGGCGGATGCCTGGTTTGACGGATACCCAGTGATGGGGATCTGCGGCAATGTACCGATCAATGAGATGAAAGGTTTTTCAGGTATCCGGCAAAACGGATTTCAGGAGATGGATATTGTGTCAATGACAAGAAATATTACAAAATACTCTGTAACAGCTAACAGCAGTGAAGGATTTCCTGATATAGTCAGCCGCGCTTATAATATGGCGCTGCTGGGGCGGAAAGGAGGTGTAATCATTGATTTTCCACTCGACATACAGCAAGCCAGTATTGCTGGTGGGTAATGGAGTACGGAGCGCGAACGCGGTTGATATGGTTCATGAATTTGCCCGTAAAACGAATATACCAGTTTTAACTACGATGAATGGCGTGGACCTTGCACAGGATCATCTACATATTGGATTCATTGGAACACATGGTAATCGAATTGCCAATATGATTCTTAATGAATGTGATCTGGTTGTCAGTGTAGGGGCAAGGTTAGGAATCCGTCAGGTTGGGAGATATACGGATAATTTTGCTCCAAAAGCAGAATTGGCGCGATGTGATATTGATGAATATGAATTAAGCCGTAATATTAAAGAAAACGAAAAAAAGTTTCAAACAGATGCCAGGGATTTTATGCGAATGCTTCTTTCGGAAACAGACTCTGACTACTCGGATTGGAAAAATCAGTGTATGGAGGCGAAGAGAATACTGGATCATTATGATAAACAGCCCGGGAACCATGCTGTTGAAAAAATCGGATCATTATTACCTCCAAACCCAATTGTTTCCGTTGATGTGGGCATGCATCAGTGCTGGTGCGCGCAATCTCTGGTATTGAAGGGCGATAAAGGAAGAATCCATATCAGCGGCGGTTATGGCACGATGGGATGCGGCCTCCCCTTCGCGATAGGATCGTCTGTTGCTCTGGGAAATATGATTACTTATTGTATTACTGGGGACGGTGGTTTTCAAATGAATATTCAGGAATTGGAGACCGTGAAAAGAGAAAAACTTCCTGTAAAAATTTTTATTCTAAACAACAAAGTTCTTGGTAAAATCAGTGAAACACAGCATTTAGAACATGACGACAGATTTGCGAATACAACCGCTTTGGGAGGCTATTCGGTTCCCGATTTTCAGAAAATTGCCAAAGCTTATGGAATCAGGGCCGCAGCGCTGTCATCTTATAAAGAACTGGATCATTACTGCGATTGGCTAAAGGATGACAAGCCATGTTTATTTGATATTTTATTGCCGGAAGACAGCCTTCTTACGCCTAAAATCCTGTTTGAAACGTCTCAGATAAGGCCAGAGCTTGATGACCAAACCATTACGCATGTAAAAAAGATTTTAGAAAAGTAAACAGGATCAGGAGGAAGGGATTATTTATGAATGTAATCGTATATGGGACCGGAGAAATCGCGAGGAACAATATGGACTTTTTCCAACAGAATAAAGATCTTATCCATATAAAGAACTTTACCGAAACGACTCCATCCAAATCCAAATTTTATGGTTATGAAGTGAAGCCAGCATCAGAGTTAAATCTGGATGATATTGATTACATTATTATCGCTATGTCAGCAGGAGGAGAAGCGGTACAATATCTTAAGACATGGTACGATGATATTGACGAATGGTACTTCAAAGATACAATTATCCGAGTTGAAATGTTTCGGTATTTTTTTATGAACAATAAACTCCATAAGATGTTTTTACAGGAATCTGGGGTGAATATCACAGAACCTAGAGATCAGAAAGTGATCGTATCATTAACAAGTTATTCCAAAAGGCTGCCAAGAGCTTATTTGACAATAGAAAGTATACTGGAACAAAGTGTTAAGGCAGATCGGGTGATATTATATTTGGATGAAGGCGAGAAAGTTCCCCAACGTTTGCTTGCTATGCGTGATCGTGGATTAGAGATACTGGTTCGACCAGAAAATATAAGTGTTCATAAAAAATATTATTACGCGATAAAAGAACACCCTGACGACATCGTTATTACTGTAGATGATGATATTTATTATGAAAAAGATCTGATCAGCGGATTATTGGAAAGTTACAAACGTTATCCTTACGCTGTATCAGCCAGAATGGTTCATAGAATGATGAAAGATGAGAACGGAAATCTTTTAAACTACAATATGTGGGACGGAGATTGCAAAAGTGTTGCAAAACCGTCCATGGGACTGTTTGCCCTCGGCGTTGGCGGCGTTCTCTATCCTCCGCGATGTATGCCACAGGAACTTTTTAATAAAGAGGTATTTAAAAATATTTGTATGAGAAATGACGATATATGGCTTAAATTTATGCAGATTCAAAACAATACCCCGGTGGTGTATGTCAGAGGAAAACACAGCCAGATAATGCCGGTAGTTACTGACAATAGCAGTGCTCTTAGCAATACCAATGTTGGCGGAAGTCAAAACGATATGTTTATTAAATCTGTTGAAAAGTATTATCATATTTCACTTGCGGATTATGTTTGATCACAATTATATCAGGAAAAGAGGAAACGTTGCGTTGAATGAAAATTTTATTATTACAGCTGGATTTTGTTGGGATGTGATGTTAGAAAATAGATTTAAAAATTCATTATATTTAGAGCCTTTTGGCTATAAAGTATATTCCCAAAATGATGAAGATGGTATTATTCACGAAATATTTAAACGTATTGGCTATACCGATAAGCGTTTTATTGAATTTGGGGTTCAAGATGGCCTGGAAAGTAATACTCACTGTCTTCTTTATGACGATTGGCGTGGACTTTGGATTGAAGGTGAAGAAAGATATTGTAATTTTATAAATCAAAAATTTCATTCTGTTATTCAATCGGGGCAGTTAAAGATTTTAAATTCATATGTTACTAGGAACAATATTAATCAATTATTTGAAAAAGCAGGTTTTACGGAAGAGATAGACTTATTAAGTATTGATATTGACGGAAATGATTATCATGTATGGAAGGCATTGAAATGTTTAAGCCCCAGAGTTGTCGTAATCGAATATAACGCAAAATTTCCACCATATCTGGAATGGATTATGCCATATAACGAACATTATATTTGGCGCGGAACTGATAGACATGGAGCTTCACTTAAAGCATATGAAAAGCTAGGAGAACAGTTAGGATATGTTCTTGTTGGCACTAATATTTCGGGAGCGAATGCTTTTTTTGTACGAAGGGATTTAGTTGGACATAAATTTGTAGAACCCGCTACTGCTGAAATGTTATATAATCCGGTACGATACAAATATCTCAAATTTGTAAGCGGTCATCCTCCTAAAACTTGTCTTAGGTATTCCGGAGAGGGAATGGCAGGGGATTTTGATATTTCAGGTGAAAACTTCATTTTACATAATGGATTTTACAAACCTGAATATGATGCGGATGGAAGATTTAATTTACAATGGATGAGAGGAACTAAGTGTGAAACTTTTGTCCGCAGCTTGGTAGATATGCCTAAAAAAATAAAGATATCTTTTATTAACGAAATTGAAGAACTGGAAATAACTGTTTGTGTAGAAGGCGAGGAAAAACAAAAATTTATCGGCATCAAAAAAGGTGAACAGGATATTTTCTCTGTTATCGAACATGATTATGCATCTGGAGATATCTTAAAGGTAGATATTGAAATTAATAAATTATGGAATCATCATCAGGTTGACGGAATGGATGATACAATGCCTTTAGGAATAGCGGTAAAAAATATTGAAGTTTTACAATGATAGGAGGCATCTCGAATATGGGAATAGATTTCCATTCACATTATATGCAGATAATTAGGGCGAATTTAAATAAATATCCCGAAAAAAAATTGATTATTTTTCCTTTCGGCGAACAAGGAATGATATTTAAAAATATTTTAAATTCTGCCTATGATCTGCATGAAAACTATATTATTGATAACGTACTGTGTAACTACAATAAAAATATTTTTCCCTTATATTCCTTAATAAATATGGATGATAAAAGCTTGCTTTTCTTTTTAGTCGCAACAGATAAGGAATTAAATAATAAATTATATAACCAAATAAAAATCAAATTCCCTAATGCTGAGATAATTAATGTACTGGAACCATTAATCATACCAGTGAACGATAAGGAAGGATGGTTTAAAGAGTTCAAAGAATTGTTGGGGATCAAACGCCTTATTTCTAATAAGCAGTATGTCCGAATCGGGCGGATGAATGATGGTGGATATGTCATGCTGGATGATATTGAAACAAATATGAAAGCCTATAGCTTTGGAATATGCGATGATGTTTCGTGGGACAGAGAAATGGCGGAAAGGTATGGAATAGACATATATATGTATGATCATACGATTACAGGTCTTCCCGAATATCACAAAAAATTCCACTATTTCAAAGCGGGAATTTCTGGGAAAGATGATTCCATGAATCATCTCTTTTCCATAGAAACTATTTTAAAAAATAATGCGCATACAGAAGAAACTAATTTAATATTGAAAATGGATGTAGAAGGAGCCGAATATGATTTTTTAGAAAGTGCATCCCCATCCATAATTAGCAATTTTAAACAAATGGTCTTTGAACTTCATAATATAACAAAATTGGAGAATAAAGAAAGAATTAAAAAGTCTTTACAAAAATTGAATGAAACACATCAAGCGGTCTGGATTCATGGAAATAATTGTAATTACGCGGAATGTGATAATGGCGTTATTGTACCAAATACAATAGAGGTACTTTATCTGAATAAAAATTATTATTCCTTTGAGGAGACAAACGTTTACTTCCCTTGGGATATAGACCAGCCTAACAAGTATAAATTAAATGATTTTATATTAGGAAATTGGTAAAATCTAATTGTGGAAGGGAGAATTGGATGAAAACAGCACTTATAACAGGAATCACCGGCCAGGATGGGTCCTATCTTGCGGAACTTTTACTTGAAAAAGGATATGAAGTACATGGGATCATCCGCCGGTCTTCTGTCTCTACAACAGCGCGTATTGATCATGTCCTGGACAGATTAAGGATCCACGAAGGGGACCTCTCCGACTTTTCAAGTCTTGCGCGCGTTTTAAATGAGATAAAGCCTGACGAGATCTATAATCTCGCGGCGCAGTCCCATGTTCAGGTATCTTTTAACGCCCCTGAATATACGGGGGATATTGACGCGTTAGGGGTGCTAAGGCTTCTGGAGGCAGTCCGCATGACCGATCCGGACAAGAGATGCCGCGTCTATCAGGCATCCACATCCGAACTTTACGGAAAGGTCGAAGAATGTCCCCAAAACGAGGACACTCCCTTTCACCCTTACAGCCCGTACGCAGTGGCAAAGCTGTACGGCTATTGGATGATCCGGCACTATCGCGAAGCCTATAAGATGTTTACATGCAATGGCATTCTATTTAATCACGAATCCGAAAGACGCGGTGAAGATTTTGTGACACGCAAGATAACCCTTGCCGCCGGAAGAATCGCCTGCGGCCTCCAGGATCATCTGGAGTTAGGCAATCTTGACGCCCTTCGGGATTGGGGGTATGCAAAAGATTATGTCGAATGCATGTGGCTCATGCTTCAGCAGGACGCTCCCGATGATTATGTTATCGCAACAGGCGTTCAGCATACGGTACGTGAATTTACAACACTTGTATTTGCCAATGACGGCATCGAACTTCAGTGGAAAGGTCAGGGGATCCACGAAAAAGGTTATGATAAAAAAACAGGGCGAATGCTTGTATGCGTAAATCCTAAGTGGTTCAGACCGGCAGATGTAGTTAACCTGCTGGGCGATCCCCGAAAGGCGAAAACAAAGCTTGGATGGAATCCCCAGAAGACCAGTTATGAGCAGCTCTGCGCGATCATGGCAGACCATGATCTTCAATTAGCCAAAAGGGAATTCGATTTTAAAGCGAGGAAACAATGAAGTTATCCGTTTTAATATTTGGTGTTTCTGGTTTTGTAGGAAACTATCTTGCAGAGGAATTTTATTTAAACAATTATAAGGTGTATGGAAGCGACCTTTTTAAAGGAGAGCGTATGCAAGATTATGTCAGCTTCGCGGCATCCGATATCAGAGACCCTAATGAGATCGCGGCCATCATAAAGGATATCTGTCCCACCTATATTGTAAACCTTGCCGCAGTAAGCAGTGTGGCGCAGTCCTGGGATATCCCGCAGAAGACCTTAGAGATCAATGTCATAGGAACTTTAAACATTCTTGAAGGAATCCGACAGCATTCACCTGACACCCGTTTGTTGTTAGTGGGATCAAGCGAAGAATACGCGCCTTTAAACACTCCGATCAATGAGAACGGCTTGATCAATGGAGCGAGTCCCTATGCAATATCAAAAGCAACACAGGAAAAAATAGGTGAGATCTATTATGGACGATATGGCATAAACGTATTTTATGTCAGGGCATTTAATCACACAGGCATAGGGCAGAAAGACAATTTTGTAATACCGTCCTGGTGCAGACAGGTGGCGGCGATTAAAAAGAGAGGCAGTGATTTTAATGTTATAACCGTTGGAAATCTGCATGTGAAAAGAGATTTCAGCGATGTAAGAGACATTGCCAGAGGGTACAGGCTTGTTCTGGAAAGGGGAACGCCAAACCAAGTATATAATATTGGAAGCGGAAAGGTTTATGAACTGAAAGAGCTGTTAAACTATATCATTTCCCTCTCTGATATGCCGATTGAGGTACGCATTGACAATCATTTGATCCGCCCAAATGAACCGGCATCTATATGGTGCGATAATCACCGTATAAAAAAAGAGCTTGGTTGGTGTGAGAAGCATTCTATATTTGATGCCATGCATGATATGTATGAGCATTATCTTAATGAATTGTAGCCAGGGAGAAAACACAATGAATATCATCTTGTTATCCGGAGGAAGCGGCAAGCGTTTATGGCCTCTTTCCAACGATGTGCGCAGTAAGCAGTTCCTTCGCCTTTTTAAAAATGAGGACGGCGTATATGAATCCATGATCCAGCGCGTGTATCGGCAGATCATGTCTGTAGATAAAGACGCGAAGATCACCATCGCTACAAGCAGATCTCAGGTTAGCGCCGTTAAAAATCAATTACATGATAAACTGTCGATCTGTGTAGAACCATGCAGAAAAGATACCTTTCCCGCCATCGCGCTTGCAGCGTCTTATCTTAAAGATAACTTGAACGCGCTGGAGGACGAATGCATTATCGTCTGCCCTGTTGATCCTTATGTTGAAGATAACTATTATGAGGCCATTGGTCAATTGGAGAGCCTTGTGGCGCAGAAAACAGCGAATCTTACCTTGATGGGCATTGAGCCGACTTATCCTAACGAAAAATACGGTTATATCCTTCCCGAAGATCTGGGACACGTAAGCCGTGTAAAAATATTCAAAGAAAAACCATCGTCCCAGCTGGCCGAAAGTTATATCCGGCAGGGGGCCTTATGGAATTCCGGCGTCTTTGCGTTTCGCCTGGGCTATCTGTTGGAAAAAGCCCATAATATGATAGAGTTTACGGATTATTGGGATCTGTATAAACGATATGAAACATTAGAAAGCATCAGTTTTGATTACGCGGTTGTGGAGAATGAGAAAAGCATTCAGGTCATGCGGTACGCGGGAGCATGGAAAGATGTGGGCAACTGGAGCATGGTTGCCCAAACCATGAAAGAGATGACAAAGGGAAAGGTGATACTGAACGAAGAATGCATCAATACGCAGGTAATCAATGAGCTGAATCTTCCCATCTTATGCATGGGCTGTAAAGATATGTTCATCGCGGCCAGCAGTGACGGCATCCTGATCTCAGATAAAACATCCAGCGACAATGTGAAACCCTTTGTTGAGAAGATGGATTCGGATATAAGTTTTGCGGAAAAATCATGGGGAACCTACTCGGTGCTTGATATGCGTCCCGGCTCCATGACAGTTAAAATAGAGATGCAAAAAGGCAAACGGATGAAATATCATAGCCACCAATGCAGAAATGAGATTTGGACCATTCTTTCCGGGAAAGGCAGGGTTATCGTTGATGATGCGGAGCAGACGGTTCATCCGGGAGATGTGGTAACCATCCTTTCCGGATGCAGACATGCCATAATCGCAGATGAAGAATTAAGTCTGATCGAGATACAAGTTGGGTCTGATATTCGAAAAAGTGATAAAAAGATATACGGACAGAAGGAAATGGGCCATGGATTATCGGAAAGAATACCTGCGCTGGTGTGAGAAAGCCTCTGCAGATATGGCAGAAGAATTAAACAATCTTAAAGAAGAAGAAATCCAGGATGCCTTTTTCAGCCATTTGACCTTTGGAACAGGCGGTCTGCGGGGGATCATCGGCGCGGGAACCAATCGAATGAATCGATATACCGTTGCCATGGCCTCCCAAGGACTTGCCAACTATGTAATAAAAAATTTTCCGGACAATAAAAGATCCATCGCAATCAGCTATGACAGCAGGATAAAAAGCAGCACATTTAGTAAGACAGCGGCATGCGTGTTTGCAGCTAACGGCATAAAGGCGTTCCTCTTTCCCCAGTTAATGCCAACACCGTGCCTTTCCTTTGCCGTAAGATATTTAGGATGTTTGGCCGGCGTAATGATCACCGCATCCCATAATCCAAGCGCCTATAATGGGTATAAAGCATATGACGCGGATGGATGCCAAATCACCTCCAAAGCAGCCGCTGATATCTCCGCGGAGATCACAGGGCTGGATATTTTTGCGGACATAAAAACGATCGAGTTCGCAAAAGCGCTGGAAAAAGGCGCGATCCAATATATCAGCAATGCGGTTTGTGAAACCTTTTTGCAGGAAGTAAAAAAGCAGAGTGTTTTGTTTGGAGAAAAAATCAATAAAGATCAGACCATTATATACAGCCCGCTAAACGGCGCAGGCTTAATGCCTGTTACCAGAACTTTAAGAGAAATGGGCTACCGCCGTCTTATTACGGTAAAAGAGCAGGAACATCCAGACGGTAACTTTCCGACTTGCCCCTATCCCAATCCAGAGATTAGGGACGCTATGGTTCTTGGCATAGAATATGCCAGAAAATTTAACGGCGATTTATTGATTGCCACGGATCCTGACTGCGATCGTGTGGGGATCGGTGTCAGAGATCATTCCGGGGAGTATACACTGCTCTCCGGCAATGAAACCGGCATTCTGCTTTTCGATTACATTTGCCGTCAGAGGGTAACACATAACCGGATGCCCTCTGATCCGATTATGATAAAGTCCATTGTAACTACAGAGTTAGCCGAAAAAATCGCGGACAACTATGGGGTAAAAACCATAAATGTGCTAACAGGATTTAAATATATAGGAGAACAGATCCGTCTGTTGGAAGAAAAAAATGAAGGGGAACGATATATCTTTGGCTTTGAAGAATCCTGCGGATATTTAAGCGGTTCGTATGTGAGAGATAAAGATGGGGTCGGCGCCGCGCTTCTGATCTGTGAGATGTTCAGTTATTACGCTGCCCAGGAAAAAAATCTCCTTGATAAACGGAATGAATTGTATGAGCAATATGGTTATTATCTGGATACGCTCCATTCGTACACCTTCGAAGGTTTTTCCGGTTTCCTAAAGATGCAGAGCGTCATGAACTTTTTTCGAGGCAATATCCCATCTGTCGGGGGAATACGGGTAAAAAGATGTCTGGACTACTCCGTTGGTCTGTGGGGATTGCCCAGCGCGAATGTTCTTAAATTCCAGTTAGAAAACAATTGTTCCGTAGTTCTAAGGCCCAGCGGAACCGAACCCAAGATAAAGATCTATATCGGCGTATCCGGCATGGATCGTGAAAAGGCCAGAGCATTGGAAGGTAATATAACCAAAGATATTGAGAGGATAATGCAGTCCAACAGTATGCCAAATAAACTTATTTGAAGAAGTAAAAGGTCTTCTATGATAAAATAAAAAATCATAGGAGACTTTTTATTATGGCAAACAGAAAGAAAGAGGTAAAACAAATGAGCAAAGTTTATGGTTATGTACGCGTAAGTTCAACGGATCAAAACGAAGGCCGCCAAATGATCGCCATGACAAACAGATATGTGCCCAAGGTAAATATCTATGTTGACAAGCAATCCGGCAAAGACTTCAACCGCCCCATGTATCGGAAACTTGTCAGACGGCTGAAACCAAACGATCTGCTCTACATCAAAAGCATTGACCGGCTGGGAAGAAATTATGAGGAGATCATCACGCAATGGCGGATCCTGACAAAAGAAAAAAAGGTGGATATCGTGGTCATCGATATGCCGCTTTTAGATACCCGGACAGGGAAAGATCTGATGGGTACGTTCATTGCCGACCTTGTTCTCCAATTACTTTCTTTTATCTCCGAAAATGAACGCAAGACCATCAAACAGCGTCAGCGGGAAGGGATCGAGGCTGCCAAACAGAGAGGCGTAAGGTTCGGAAGACCGGAAAAGCCTCTGCCGGAAAATTTTGAACAGCTTTATATCCGATGGCTGGCCAAAGAAATTTCCGCAACAGAGATCGCTCAGCAATGCAACTTTACCACGGCAACGTTCTACAATAAGATAAAAAAGATGACTTCTGCGCCTTCTTAACAGATAGAAAAACTTTCCCGCTAAGCATCAACAGGAAAGTTTTCTCTTTACAGTAATTCTCCGGCCTTCATCAGATCATTTAAAAGATTAATATCAACGATCGCCTCTTTCGATGACATGATCACCGACAGCTTCATCCCCTTGTCCACCGCATGTCCCATAAAATCAGAGATATGCAGGTTTTCACAATCCTCTTCCTCCAGCAGCTGCTGCACTGCCAGATGATTGTTCACCATCATCAGTCCGCTGAAATATACCACGTCCCCATCCTTATCCGCCTCTCGTTCTCTGCGGACATCAATCACGGTCAGTTCGTCGTCATCGCCAAACACATCCGGCCTCTTGTTAAGCCTAAGATAATAACCGCCTTTGATGTAATCTTCCTTCACGCATACCAGGATCATATCCGACGACGGGTGTTCGGACGCGTAATCCAGAATGCTTCTCAACAAATACCGCTTAAAGAACACATCTCCGTACAAAACCAGATAAGGCTCCTTTACATCCGGTACCGCCAGAGAAAGGGAGTAAGCCGCGTTGGTATCCTTCCACTTGGGGTTATCGATGAGTTTTACATCCTTTGCCTGTATCTCATCCCTCTTATAGCCTCTGACAACCGTAATATTGGACAATCTTACGGACCTTAAAGCATCCAGCTGATGCTCCAATATGCTTTTTCCGTTGATCTTCAGAAGCGACTTGGGCTTCTCGAAATCCAAAGGTCCCGGGCCTCCCGCCGCAAGGATCACCGCGCTTAAATTCGAATACTCCGGCAGATACTTCTTCTCCATCTCAAGGTACTCTTCATTCTTCTGAAGCCGGAAGATCTCTGTCACAGGCGCGATCTCCCCTTCCACATTGGCGATGGAGCAGTCGTTGTATATCTTTTTGCTGATCTCCTGCATCACGGTCACACAGGCCCTTACATTATGATTGGCCCATATAATGCCCCGCACCCTTTTATCCCTGGTCAGATGGCTTACCGGCACCGTATAGTACTTGGTCGGCACAAGAAAAATCGGAACATTCCTGTCAAAGGCTGCCAGAAAATCGTCGATATCCTTGGAATTGGGGCGCTTGGAATGAACCAATATGGCATCTGCCCCGGCAGACAGATACATCTTCGCCCTGTTCACGGCGTCCTCAACCCCGGCCCCTACGATCAGAGATTCCAGTCGTGCGATCACCACAAAATCAGGATTCTTCTGGGTGGCCTTCATCGCCCGAATCTTGCCTGCAAATTCCAGAGGGTCAGCCAACGCGTCAAGTTTTGTCTCCAAAAATGAATTGGTCTTGGGAAACTTTTTATCTTCAATGCAGACAGCCGCAATCCCTATCTGCTCCAGCTTCTGAACCAGTCTGCATGCATTGTTAAAATTCCCGTAGCCCGTATCTCCGTCCACCAGTATGGGCAGATCGCAGGCATCATTCATATATTCCAGCACGTCAAGCAGCTGGGTGTAGGAGATCTCATTATTATCGCGCACTCCTAAAGAAGCCGTTATGGACAGGCCGCTGGCCCAGATCGCCGGAAACCCTGTCTCCTCAACAATCTTGGCCGAAAGACCGTCATGAGCCTCCATAAGAAAAAAATGCCTGTCAGCATTCAGCAGCTGCCGAAATTTTTTCGCTTTATCCATCTTACCTCCTAACCCCGAACAACCTGTTTCCTAATTATCCGCGGTTTCTTTCTTCTCAACATGATCTTTGATGTGGTTAATCTGAGCTTCTAACTGTTCAGAAGGGATCTCATCCTGGCTGACTTTCAGCAGCATCTTGTATAACTCGGAAAGACAGTCGGTTAATTTCTCATCCTCCTCTTCGATATTACCGAGGAAGTTCAGCATAGCCAACGTAAATTCCTGCATATCCGCGCACAAATTAATCTTCTGCGCGCCTGGCTGCTGCTCTTTCAACTCTTCCTCTGCCTTCCAAAGTACATCCACACACCCTAAAAGCTGTTTTTTCTGAAATTTGTTCATAAAAACCTCCGATTTCTCGCCTTTTATCTTACTTCATTCTGTAAATCCCCTCTTTATAATATCGTCAGATTTCTTACAGTCTTAACCAACATCCGCAAACATTCCCCTTAGGATTTCCCAGGCAGTCCTATTCTTTCAGGCACTCCATAAACCATTGCTTATTCTGCAGCGGCGTCGTGGTTGGCCTTCCTAAGTCCTCCCGGGCCCCTATGGCGCATTTCACTTCAATAAAAGTCAGGCTTTTTCCGGACTTGGCCTTTTGCAGCTCCCGGTCCAGACTCTCATAGTCCTCCACCGTCACCGCCCGGTCATAGCCGCAGGCCCTGGCAATCCCTGGCAGATCCGCCTTAGCCGCCGCCGTGGGCATCCCTCCCACAGTTTCATGGGCCTCATTGTTCATAACGATATGGACCAGATTGTCCGGCCTGCCTGCTCCTATGACAGCCATGGCCCCCATATGCATCAGCGCCGCCCCGTCTCCGTCCAGACACCAGATCTTCTTATCCGGCTTCTGAAAAGCGATGCCGGCGGCAATGGACGATGCGTGTCCCATGGAACCTACAGTGAGAAAATCATAGCCGTGGCCCTGCCCCTTTTCTTCTCTGATCTCAAACAGTTCCCGGCTGGCCTTGCCGGTTGTTGACACGATAGGATCTTCCCCGGAAACCTGCGCCACATGGCGTATGATCTCCTCCCTCTTCATAAGATGACGGTTCTTATAAACGGCTTTCTTGTCGTAACGCAGCGCCCCCTTGCGGACCACAAAGGCCACGCACTTTCCCTTTTCCAGCAGCTTCCCAAACTCCTCCATCTTGTGACGCGCCATGTCCTCCGTTGTGTCCTTGTCAATGACAAAAGCCGCTATATCCATATCCTCCAAAAGTTTCAGCGTTACCTCCCCCTGATACACGTGCTGGGGCTCATCATGAATGCCCGGCTCTCCTCTCCATCCGATGATAAAAATACACGGGATTCCGTAGACCTTGTCGCTTAACAGAGAGGCCGTAGGATTGATCATATTTCCCTGACCGCTGTTTTGCATATACACCACCGGCGTCTTTCCCGTGGCAAGATGATACCCTGCTGCCATAGCCGCGCAGCTGCCTTCATTGGCCCCGATAACATGGTGTCTGGGGTCTGTCTGGTACTTCTGGAACAAATGATCACAGAGCGCCTTTAGCTGCGAATCCGGAACCCCGGTAAAAAAATCAGCCCCTATGATCTCCGTCAATCTCTCAACATTCACTTTAATCCGCTCCTCCCTCTCATTCCGGCTTTTGACTAAATCTGCTTTTCGATCACTTCCCTGATCAAAAACTTAGCCGCGCTTTCGATCTCCTCAAACGCCACCTGCTTCATCAGTGTGATCCCAAAAGCATCCCTGCACTTTTCGATCAGTTCATCGGTATAGAAAAGACTTCCGCTTTCAATGGCTTCTATCCCGTCCAGATAGATGGACTCCCGGTTTTTCCTTCTCATAGACTCCAGGTCGAAACACGCCTCATCGATGTATGCCTTGATCTCCCTTTCTGTCCCGTCGATAACCACCGGATATCCGCCGATCTCGCCAAAAGCTCCCGGACAGTGCAGACGGACCTTTTTCTCCTCTCTCACTGCCGCCAGTATTCCCTGTATGATCTCAAAATTGCTGGAGGCATTCATCATGTTGCGCTTTGCGTCTGTGGGCATGGGAATCTTACAGGCAGCGAAGATCCTATCCATATCCGGTTTCAGCGTCTTTTCCCCATACCGGATACGGATCATCTGCTCCACGCCTTCTGTCTGCCCTTCCTTGCTGATGACCACATCATGAAAATGACTGACCGCATAGGTAATCTCTATATTCCAGTAATCCCGGATCCCACACTCCCCTGCCGCCGCAAACTTGATCCGGGGGATCAGGTGATTAATATTGCCGCTGCCCAAATCCGGATACGGCTTTCCCGCCGATTTTAACCATGGGATCACCCCGTCGGAATAGGATGTGTTGATCACAACAGCTCTGCTCTTGGCCTGCTGCCATGCCTCCATGATATTCTTCGTGTATTTGATAGCCAGAGGCGCCCAGATCCCGTAAGCCCGCACATTTTTCCAGGAAATGCTGCCGTATTTCAGTCCGGGATACGCGCGGCTGGAATTTACGATAATATCCGGTCTGCACTCCTCCAGGCACCTGGCAATAGAATCCACATCCTCCAAATCCACGTCAGACCTGATCACCACATTGGTCCGGTTCTGGTTCCGAATCAGGGACGCCACCCGAACAATGTTCACATCGGAAACCATCTTCTCTTCATTGCGCCCCGCCACGTATACTTCCAAGCCGCTGTCCCCTGACGAGAGAAGATAGTCCAGAAGATACCCTCCCACGCTGCCCAGCCCTATGATCATGACCTTTGCGTTTCGCCCTTTTATGCTTTCCTTCATGATATTCAGCTTTTCACTTAATCCCAGCATACTCCACCGCCTTATTCTTTAATAATGTTCTATAGAATACTATAGCAGACGGACTACCCTATTTCAAGTTTTTTACATATTCATAGATCTTTTGTCCTGCCGTTGCGTCGGCATTGGCGTAACACGCGCGGTATCTGGCAGACTGGACCGGTCCGTATTCCCTGATCACATCCATATATTCAACAAAATCCGCTAAGGCAAATTCTCCCTTTTGTCCATCGGCCGACGCCTCGCCATAGATAAAATAATGATACCGTTCCCGGTCCCCAATCAGCAGTTCCATCTGCTCTTTTACTTGCTGCCTCGTTTTCCTGACGGCAAATTCTTTACCGGCATCCTCCACGCGCTGCAAAAGAACCGGTTTTCCCACAAGCTGAAAAAGCAGGTTAACCGAACTGCTGTCCCCATAACAGGCGTCCGCCCAGGCAACCGCCCTGTTCAGCTGCGGGCTGTCATCATAGATTCCTCCGCCCCATTCCTGATACTCCCGGATAATATTCTGATATTCCTCATACATCTTAGGCTGAACGGACGCAAACGTCTCTCCTAACAGCGGATGGGGGCGAAACCACAGGATCACATCATTTCTGGTCCGGAAAAACCCAAGCACATGCCGCAGCTTATCCAGATAGCGCTGCTGTTTCTCCTCCATAGAGTGAGCCAGCGCGCAGGATACAGATAGATTATACAGCACCACCCGTTTCTTTTTTGCCCCATCAGGCGTCAGAAGCCTCTGCCATGCTTTGGGGATCTCATAATCTTCCGCTTTATGAGTTATCACTTTATCTGTTTTCGGTGATCCAAGCGCCTCTATCTTCTTCCCCGCCGTTTCCGGCGTAATCCCTTTCCCCTCCCGGATCATGCTGCTGATGTACTGCTCTCTCACCTTTTCCGACTGCACCATAACCTTATCCGCCCAAAGAACGCCCGGAAGACATCCCACAATGGGATCAATGGACTCTTCATGTATATAATAAGGTATATATACTAATAATTCCGTCTGATCTTTCAGACGGCTGGCATAAAAGTCGGGATGGACCGTAGTAATATAATTATACTCATCATAAGGATTCATAATAAAAATAACATCCGGATGCCGTTCCTGTATACGATACGTCTTCCAGTCCGTCAGCAAAATCCTGTCGGAATAGCAGCCTTCTGCCTCACAATGCATCTGCCCGATTGTCCCCTCCGGGGTTCTGTCAAAATACGGGATCGGAATAAAGTACGCGTCACATCCAGCATCTTCTTTCGCTGCCAGATAAACACTCTCCAGGCAATCGCTCATGCTGGCTTTATAGCAAAGAAAAGCCATCTCCAGTTTATCTGTCTCTGCTTTGCTTTCAACATAGCCTTTCATCTCGTCGATCTGAACCACCAGCTGTTGGGAGGAGATTTCATCCCGGCTTACCTTCAGCAGCATCCTGTATAACTGGACAAAACCATCTGTCAGCAGGGAATCATCCCCGGCCACGCTGTCAAGAAAACTCAGCACAGCTGCAATAAATTCCTGTATATCCGCGCATAAATTGATCTTTTTTTCTCCTGACTGCCCGTTCAGCGCATTGCCTGCCTCCCGGAGTATATTGATATTTTCCAATAGCTGCCTTCTGTGAAATCTCCTCATAGAATCCTCCAAACATTCGCCTTATTCGTTTGCTTCTATCATCCGGTAATCAGAGACCGTATTGCAGTTGATCCACTGTTTAAACGTGACGATCTCATACTGCTCCCTGGAAAGATCCCCGAAATACCGCTGGATCAGTTCCAGGTTGGTCCCTCTCTTCTCCCTCTCCCCTGCCGACTCCGTGATCCGGCGAAGGCGCCCGGGATCCGCGAATTTCCAGATCTGCCCGGAATTAAAAATACCCAAAAACGGTTCCCTGATCTCCAGAGCGCTGTGTTCGGTATCATAAATATAATGGATCCCATAGCCGGAATCAAAGTAAAACGCCACCGCCTTGTTGGCCAATATGGGTTCCTGACTACAGGTTATCACGTTTCTCGGACTGCTGCAGACCTTCCGAAAGCTGTCCCTGTCCACATACAGATCTCCCTCGGCGAACACCGCCTCCGAAAAATCCATATCTTTGATCTTGTCCAATGCCAAATACAGGCTGTAGCCGGACCCATAATCCGCGTAATGATCATTCTTCACGAGCGTGATCTTGTCCTGAAACTCCCCAAAATCCCTTTTCAGGGCATTTTCCAGTTCCTCATACAGAAATCCGCCTACGATCACCAAGCGGTCAAATCCGCTGTCCCGGCAAAGCATGCGGTGCAGCAGAGACTCTTCCGGACGGTTCTCATAATATAAGCATTTAAGGCAGGAATATCCCAGAGACTGGCTGAATCTGGCTGACAGCCCTGCCACCGTTACGATCAGTATCTTCAATCTGCCATCTCCTTAACACACATTGCAATCCCCTGATCCAATGTAATATGGGGCCTCCAATCTGTCCTGGCCTTTATCTTGTCCGTATTCAGCAGCCTTCTTTTGGGGTCAGACTCCCGGTACCCGTTAAAGGTGATCCGCGGATTTTCAATCCCCAGTTTTTCGGCGCACAGCTTCACCAGGTCAAGAATGGAGATCTCCTCGTCGGTAGCCACATTGTACACAGAACCGTCCAGCGCGTCCTCTGCCTGGATCAAAGCGATCACCGCCCCGCAGCTGTCCTCATTGTGCAGAAAGGTCCGGTAATTTACCTTGGAGTTCTCCAGCAGTTCCACGCCGCCATGCTCTTTCAGCTGGATCAAAATGTGTGGGATGATATGTTTGGGATACCGCTCATTTTTGCTGTACACATTGGCAAAGCGGATGGAACAGCCTTTGATCCTGCCCTCCATCACCGCCTCCTTCATAAAAAACTCCGTCAAAAGCTTTCCCGTGGCATAACTGGTTCTCTGGCTGTGCTCGGCGTTGGCCATGGTGATATAGTCCGACTCCGCCACCCCATGCTCTCCCCAGGAATTCATGGAGTACACTTCGGATGTGGAACAGTTGATAAACGTATCGGCCCCCACAGCCTCCGCCTGCTCCAAAAAAGCCTTCATCCCCAGCACATTGGTCTCAAAAGTCCGGTTCACATGATAGAAATGTTCCGTGTGGACCACTGCCGCGCAGTTTATGTAGACCACCCGGTCAAACCGGCCCATTTCCGTCTCCTCACGGACCATGTCCCGAAGCATTTCCATCTGCTCCCGGTTATTGATGTCAAACTCATAAAAGGAAAACCACTGGTTTTCCAAAATGTCCTCCACCGTCGTGATAGAAGACGCAAAAAAATTGTCAAAGCCAATGACTCTGTGTCCGCCGGCCACCAGCTTTCTGGACAATTCGTTTCCTGTCATTCCTGTAACGCCGCTGATCACATATAAATCCATCGTCTAAATCCCCCATCTAAGTCTTTCACGATAAAAATCGTCTGTCCGGCCGCAAAAGGCCGCCTGTTCCTTGTCAATATCGTACGCTGTCTTCTCAAAAACAATCTGTTCATTTTCCATATCCAAAACCGCGAATTGCGCCCGGTTATTTAGATTTCTCGGCTGTCCCACAGAACCGGGATTAATAAATACCACTTTCTTTTTGTTCCGCCTGACTCCATCCGCGCACCCGTAGTACCGCTCAAACAGGTGGGGCAGGTGGGAATGTCCCGAAAACACGTAATCATATGCGATATATTCCTCCAGCGCCTCCTCAGGGCGGATGCTCTTCCAGTACGGATCCTTTAGGCTGCCGTGGATTGCCAGGCATTTCTTTCCGTTAACTGCAAATTCCGCTTTTCCATCTGGCGCCATTTTGCGGTTTAAGTAGTCCCAGGAATCCGGCGTCAGGATACTCCTGGTATATCTGGCGCTGTCTCGTCCCCTGTCAGAAGAAAAACGGCTGTATTCGTCCCGGATCACCGCATCCTCATGGTTCCCACGTATGCTGCATAGGATCTTATAGGGCAAATTCTCAACCATCTTGATCACTTCATTGGAACACATCCCATAATCGATCAGATCCCCCAGCAGGATGCAGGACGTGATGTCATGATCCTTTGCCGCCCGGTCAAGAACTGCCTGAAACGCGGACAGATTGCCGTGGAGATCCGATAAAACCAGAACACTCATAGCAGACATTCCCCTTTCTTTAAAGGTATTTGGCAAAATATTCTCTGTAAGACATATCCGGATCCAGGATAATATTCTGGTGAGTGCTTCCCCCTTTGACCGGCCGATGGTAATCCCCATAGCGCCGGGTCAGGATCTTATCATATTCAGCCGGAACCGGAACCTCCATATATTCAAAGGGAAGATACACCGTATCCCGGAACCACTCCCTTTTCATAGTATTACTCCCTCCAAAGGCCCCCATTATATAGTTTACTTCCTCGGTTTCTCCAAAACGGGCGACATTGGCGTTTTCGAAAATCCGGAACCTTTCTTTAATATCCTTTTTAGAAATATCCAGAAGGATCTGCACGTCTTCTATCCGTCTTTTTCCCTCTATTAACTCCTGTTTCACGCCCAGCAATACCCTGGCCGGATCGGTGACAACATTCCACAGCAGCATCTGCGTCGCAAAAACATCATCATTTTTCGCCTCATCAAGGCTCGGCACACTATCCAGAGGAAATACATCAATAAAGATCCCCTGATTCACATCCTTCAGATCCCGAAATTCAATCCCTGTGGTCCTGCTGTCCCTGATCTTCGAAAACGGCCATACGATCCTGTCCGTATAAGAACTTTGGAAAAAATAGGGCTCCGTAAATTCATAAGGCGCAAGGGCCTGGAATCTCTCATAGTCATCCCGAAGCATAGCCAGATCAATGTCATCATCCCAGGGAACAAAACCATGATGGCGCACCGCCCCCAAGAGAGTACCGTAAAACACCCAGTAGGTAAGATCATGCTTTTTGCACACCTCGTCAAATCTTTGCAGCATCTCCAGTTCCACGGCCCAGATCTTCTTCATCTTTTCATCTACCAGAAAATCGCATCGCGTCTCTTTTTCAAAAAATTTCCGATCTGGTTTTATCATATCCTCATCACCTCTTTCTTTTACTGATTGAACATTTCCCTCACCCGATGCCTGTATGTATGCTTTGCGGCAACCTTATCATGACCGTTTTTGGCGATCGCCGCTCTCTCGTCTTCATGAGCCAGATAGTATCCGATCTTCTGCACAAAATCCTCTTTGCTGTCATAAAAAACAAAATCCTGGTCCGGTACAAACATATCCAGAAAACCGGATTGAAAATTGCTTAAAAGAAATCCCCCGCTGCCCATCACATCAAAACAGCGAAGAGGAACAGCGCTTCTCATGCCCCTGCGGCTGATATTCAGATTGATCCTGCTTTGCCGGAATACCTTAGGCATCTCGTCACAGTAGCTGACAGGTCCGCGGTTGTTCAGGTTCGGCAAAATAAAGTCTCTCTCTTTGCTAAACAGATCCAACCCAAAATTTTTCGCCGCAGTCTCCAATAGCCCCATACGCTCTATGCATGTAATCCAAGGATTGATCACGGACTCCGCCATAAAATACTTATCGGTCCGCAGATCACCGGGAATGGGATACCGTAAATACACCTTGCTCAGCTCATCCAAAACGGCCCCCCCAATTACTTCTGAAACCAGGCTATACCCCGATATTCTCAGCTGCGCTTCCTTGACCGCATCCAAATACCCCTTTGTATAATCAGACAATTGGGACCTTTTTTCGGAGAAAAAATCTGCGTCCTTGTAAAAATTTCCTACAAAAGACACATTATACATCATGGGCAGCCCTTCCGTAAGAATATCCAAACGATCTGTATTCACTGCCATCGGCAGATATTGCACCGTGTTGATGCCTGCGCAGTGAAACTCCATGGCCAGCTCTTTATCGAATGTGTAAACCAGATTGCAGGGATCCATGATCTCCTTAAAATACATCCAGTCAAATGGGGAATCGTAAACCCAGGAAACATATTTTATCTTCCTTTTACTGCAGATATTTGTAATAACCGGATAATAGTTTACGGTAAAAACAATATCCGGATGTTCCTTCTGCATAACCTCTGTCACATTTTTTTCAAAGCCCGAAGGATCTCCATAGAGAATCTCGCGGGGAGAAAACCAAAAACTTACCAGGCTGTGGCCCTCCTGAACAAAAGCATCTTCCAAATCTTTCTGCTCCACCACGCACTTCCACTGTAAAAACAATATTTTCATCCGTTCATAACCCTTTCATTGCCCATCAAATCTAAAAATGCCTCAAAAAGCAACCCGCGTCATTCCGCCGCCTTTTGAGACATTTTTATCTTGCCGCTGCCTGTTTTATTCCTCTGCCTTCTTCCACATCTTGATCTCTCTCTCATCCAGCACCAGATCCACCTGAACCTGAATGTTCTCCTCCGTAACCGGCAGATAACCGGTCACAGACGTGTTGCCCCGTTCCTGTCTCGCCTTGCTCATGAAGAGTTCCCAGGTCTCCCGATCCTCCTCGTCCTCATTCATATAATAACGCAGATCGCCGTCCTCGTCCTTCTTCATGCTGAAGCTCCAGACATTATCAAACAGGGTAGTCCCTTTTCGCAGCTGGAAAAGATTCATCGCGCCGCTGCTTTCTGACGTCTCCAGCCAGACCTCCTCCCCTTCCGGGTCCAGGTAAAGGGTACTCTTCATCCCCGAGTCCAGCCCATCAAACTCAGCGGCCAGCTGCAGCTTCTCATCCTCCGGGTCCCACACAGCCACTTTTAAAAGACTTTCCGGTCCCTGCTGACCGCACATTACCACAAGGTCCCGGTAACCGTCCCGGTTTAAGTCCGTCACAAGGAAATACTGCTGAGTCTGGGCTACTGCCTTCTTACTGTTCTTGGTCTTGGAAGAACTCTTTAACTCAGCCCTGATGGCTTTCCGGTATTTGTCATACGTCTCCACCCCGGTGCCGTCCGGCCCCACATAGCGGCCGTCGGCGGCAAAGGTGTTAAATGCCATGGCTCCGTCCGGCCCCATGTAATACTTCTTGCCTTCCTCCTTGTTGGTCACCCAACCGGTTTTCATATAACCCTTTGCATCCACATAGTACAGCTTTTCCCCGTCCTCGATCCACTCATCCTTCACCGGATCGCCAGGACTTTCCATGTACATCCAATGCTTCCCGTCATCCGACAGCGCCCAGTCATCGGCCTGCGCCGTCATGACGCCTGCTGCAGCCATCATAAGGCCGCACAAAATGCCTGCCATCTGTTTTCTCACAGTCCGCCTCTCCTTTCCTGAAACCTCCGTCTCTTGTCTTTGTGGTCCGGCGCAAGTTTAAAGCTCTGCCCGGTCAGACACCATGCCCCCTGCTTTCAGGGAGCATATCTGCCTATCCGCCTATCTGCCTATCTGCCAATCTGCCAATCTGCCGCCTGACAACATACAGTCCTGTGCTGCTTTCGTCTCCCTACTGCGCTGCTCCGGAATCCCGCATCCTTTCAAACCGCTCCAGAAGTTTGTCGATTACATGAACCAGATTGCCGATCTCCGGCTTGGTCAGCTGCTCGTCAGCGCCCAGCTGCTCTCCTTTGACCCTCATCTGATCGTCGATCAGGGAGGAGAAGATCACTACGGGAAGATGTTTCAGCCTTGGATCATCCTTCACCAGCTTGGTAAGGCGATGTCCGTCCATCTCCGGCATCTCGATATCCGTTACGATCAGGTTCACCTTTTCAAACAGATCGGAGTCGTGGCGAATCGAATCCAGGTAATCCCAGGCTTCCTGGCCGTTATTAAAATTGGAGATGTTGGTAAATCCCGCTGTCTGCAGGGAATCGTCGATCATCTTCTGCAGAAGGATGGAATCTTCCGCAATAACGATGGGGCTGTCGCACAGAGATCTGTCGCCCATCTGCTCCACTTCGGAGATCTGAATGGAAGTCTCCGGCGCGATCTCGGCCACAATAGCCTCGAAATCAAGGATGGTCACCAATTCTCCCGCGCACTGGGCAATACCTGTAGCCACACCCTCTTCTCCGTGGCTCAAGGTCTTATCCGGCTTCTGGATATCCTTCCAGGAAATACGGCTGATGCCCTCAATGCTCTGTACCCGGAAAGCTACGGTCATCTTGTTAAAGTTAGTCACAATAAACAGATCCCTTGCCTCATGCTCCCGGTACTCGTTGGTCAGGTAGTAACCAAGATCAATGACCGTAATCAGGATATCCCTGGGTTTAAAGATGCCTTCCACAGCCGGATGGGCGTGGGGCATAGCCTTTACTTTGGCTGCCATCATGATTTCTTTTACCTTAGCCACATTGATCCCATAAAATTCCCCGTCAATGGTAAACTTCATGATCTCAATCTCGTTCGTCCCTGATTCCAGAAGAATTCCCTCTTTTTCTTTCACCACTTTTATCCTCTCCTCTCTAAAGATGTTTTTCTGGTTTCCCCACCGTGCGTATGATCACGTCGCCGTTGGAAACATTGATCAACATTGTCCTTGCGTAGCTGCCGCCGATATCCTCGGCCACGATGCGCAGCCGTTCATCCATCAGGACCCTCTTCACCATGGTGGCATTCCTGACGCCGATATTGCCGAAGTCCGAATTACCGCTTCCCTTCATCTCGAACATCTTGGCGCCGCCGGCGATCTTCACCACAGTCCTGCTCTTCACCAGGCCGAAAGCCGTAAGCTTGCGCAAGGTCTCCCGGATCCCGCTGTCCGCGTATTTAAATACCTTTGGGTCATTTGGATCCACTCTGGCCGGAAGCATGACATGCAGAAGCCCTCCCAGTTTGATGAGAGGATCGTAAAACGTTATCCCAATACAAGAACCCAGAGCATATGTAATAACGCAGCTGTCACCTCTGGCAAACTTCATGTCGCCAATACCTACCCTTATCTCCTTATCTGCCATTATGAAACACCTAATTTCTCTAAGATTCTGTTAAGAGACTCAATATCGGGAAGCATCAAGAGCCCGTCTGAAAGCTTCTCGCCATCCACGATAAATTCCGCGTTGATATACATCAGCTTATCGGTTACATATCCGTACTCGGCCATGGGGACCGTCAAAACGCCGCCCAGCATATTCACGGTGGAACTGGGAACGGATAAGTCGATCTGCACCCCTACCAGCTGGGTGAACGCGTTGACATAGGAGCATATGATGATATTGCCCACTTCCTCCAGAGCCGAGTAAGCCAGCTCATCCAGTTCCTCGAAAGACTGATACTCCATTCCGATCAGCTTGCCCAAGACCGCGTTGGCCAGATCCATCTTAAATACAAACAGCATCAGACCGTCGATCTCGTTGGACATCCTTACAAGCGTGGCTGTCACCAGCTCTTCGATGTAGCCCAGCCGGTCTACGGTCTCCTCATACCCCAGAATATTGATCTCCGGAATCGAGATCCTGATCTCCCTTTGAAGGAGTTTGGACAGAGCCGTGGCAGCATGGCTGGTGCCGATGCTGCTGATCTCTTTCATAACGTCCAGTTCCTGAAGATTCATATCTTCGTATTTTTTCAGTCTCATAGTCACCTCATATCATTCTATTTATTCTGTGGTCATCCTCTTAAAGAGTTGATCGTAGACTCAATCTCGTCGGATGTCATCACCATCTTAAGTGCATAACTGTAAGCTCTCTGACATTCGATCATCCGAACCATCTCCTTGGCCATATCCGTGCCGGACCGCTCCAGCACGCCGCTTTGGATGTTGGCATTCTTCACCAGAATAGGCTCCATATTCTCCGGAGGAACATACTCGTTGGCTCCCACGCTCATTAATCGGCTGGGATTCGAGAACGTGTAGGCGCTTAAGCGGGGGCTGTCATCCTCCTCGTCCTCGTCAAGCTCTTCCTCCTCTTCCTCCTCCGGCTCGTAATCCTCCTCCAGCATCTCAAGCATATGCTCGATATCCGGCACCTCGGCCCTAAGAGGCTCCCCGTTCTGGTCCAGCACCAGCTTTCCGCCGTCCGTCATCAGATAATACCCGTCCTCCATCTGAGAACGATAAAAATGACCGCCTCTGGTGTATGTGATCTGCTGGGTCACCGGATCCCGAAGCATGAAAAACGCGTTCTCATCCATGATGGCGAAATCTATGGCGCTGTTGGTAGGCGTAAGGGCCTCCACATTGTACCTGGAGTAGGTCCTCTGCATCCTGACGCCGTTGCCTGCCATCAGTTCCGTGACCGCATTCTCGGAGTCGTTGAGATTGTAGTTCAAAAGGTCGGTAAACGCCGCTGTCTTTGGCTTAAAGCCCTCATTGTTGATATTGGCCAGGTTGTTGGAGATAACCCCCATCTTTGCCATACACGTTCCGGCGCCCAAGGCTCCGGTATAAAATGACTGATACATATCCTTTTACTTCCTCCCTTACAGTCTGCCTACATCCGTAACCGCCTTGCTCATGATCTGGTCATACATCCTAAGCACCTGGGCCGCGCTCTGCAGCGCTCTCTGAGATGTCATCATGGAGGTCATCTCCTCCACCATATCCACATTGGACTTCTCCAGGGCCTGCCACTGGATGGAAGGCAGCTCCTGCTCCTGGGGAGCCTGACCTGTGGAGAACAGGCCGTAATCTTCCTTGTGAAGCTGTTCATAATCCGCGAAGTCAACGATCCGCAGAGTACCCAGTATCTCCACCTGCGGCTCGCTGTCCTCATCATCGTAACCGTAGTCATCCCCGTCCTCATCCGACGCTTCCGGCTGGATCCTGACACTGATGACGCCCTGATTGCTGACGGCGAAGTTTTCGTTGGTAATGGCTATGGGGCCGTCCTTTCCCAGAACTCTGCCCACATTATTCAAAGACAGGTATCCTTCATCATCCACCTGAAACGATCCGTTCCTGGTATATCGAACTCCCTGAGGCGTCTCGATGCAGAAAAACCCCGGGGATGACAGGGCAAAATCCAAGGTCCCCTCCGTCATGTCGAAAGATCCCTGCTCATAGCTCACATAGGTCCTGTCCGCAGACCGGATCTTGGAAGTGGTGGCTATAGGTTCCGGATTATCCTTGTAGCGGCGTCCGGTCCGGTAAAGCATCTCCTCCTGAAATGTAGTGCTGACCATCTTATCTTTTTTATAACCGGGAGTCTGGATATTCACCATATTATTACTGATCACATTCAGATTCCTGCTCTGGGTCAGCATGCCCGATGTCAGGTTGTAAAATCCCTGGTACATTTCCATCTCCTCCTTTCTCTCAGTCTGACTCTTATTTATAGCTGCTCATATGCGCTTTCAGCTTTCGGATAGCCGAACTGTGGATCTGGGAAATCCTGGGCTCACTGACCCCCAGAATCTGGGCAATCTGCCCCATGTTAAGCTCTTCCATATAGTACAGAGAGATCACCATCTGTTCCTTCTCCTTCAGCCCTTTGATGGCCTCCGCCAGAACCTGACGGGACTCGATCTTCAAAAAGGCTTTCTCCGGCTGGGAATCCGCGTCTCCGCTGGAAAGCTGCAAAGACTGGTGCTCTCCCTCGTCGTCGGTTATCATATCCAGTGAAAGCACATTCATCATAACACTCATGCGCTGAAGCTTCCGATACTTCCGGATATCCATCCCCAGAGCATCGGCCACCTCCTCGTCCGCAGGCAGACGCCCCAGACTCCGGCCCAGAGAGATCTGCAGATCCTCCATGGCCTTTACCTGCTTCCTGAAATCCCGGGGCATCCAGTCGTTCTTGCGCACCAAATCTATGATCATCCCCCTGATGCGCCGTGAAATAAATGTCTCAAACTTATTATCTCGCTCCGGGTCGTATCTGTCAATACCTTTCATGATGGCGATAACGCCTTCATTAATAATATCCTCCATCTGGAGAGATCCGGTATAGACATTGCGCATCTGGGACGCAATAGCCTTTACTATGTAAAGGTAACGGAGCACAAGGGCCTGCTTAACTTCCAGTTTTCCCTCCAAACGGTACATCTCCAGAAGTTCCTCGTTGGTCTTTTCTTCTAAATGATCGATCTGAACCATTCTGCATCAATCCTTCTCATGACTTTAAGCTCCCACTCGATTGCGGTTTTCCAATGTCAGGCTGCCGATGGACTGGATCTGCACATTATTGGAGATCTCATTAAAGGACAGGACCCTTACATTGGGATAAAACTGATCGATCAGCCGGTAAAAATGAACTCTCATAACCTGAGAGGTCAGGATAACCGGAGTTTGGGAAAGGCTGTTGAACTTTTTCAACTGGCCCGTCAACTGATTGATCACGCTCTGGAGCACGTCGGGGCTTAACGCAAGATAATATCCCCGCTCGCCCTTGGAGAGACATCCAACCATGGTCCTCTCCAGCTCCGAATCCAGAGTGATGACTTTCATGCTGCCGTCTTCGCAGTACATACGGGTAATGGTGCGCTTTAAGGCAGTGCGGATATTTTCGATCAGGCCGTCCACATCCTTGACCGGAATGCCTGTATCCGATACGGTCTCAAGGACCGTCTCAATGATCGTCTCCATATCCTTAATGGGCACTCCCTCTTTCAGGAGGCTTGTAAGGATCTTCTGGAACATGCTATAGGAAATAAAGTTGGGAAACGCCTCTTCTATAAGTTCCGGAGAGATCTTCTTGGTGTTCTCCACCAGATGGATCACTTCCTGTCTGGTGATCAGTTCATGGGCGTGCTGCTTCACCACTTCAGACAAATGGGTCACCAGCACGGACAGGGGATCAATGACCGTATACCCGTAGATCTCCGCCTTCTCCCGGTCCTCCGGCCGTATCCAGCGGCTTGGGATGCCGTAGGCCGGCTCGATGGTCTCGATGCCGTCGATCTCCACCTCCGGATTCTCCGGCTCCAGCGCCAGAAAATAATCGATCAGCAGTTCTCCCCTGGCCACTTCCTCGCCCTTAATCTTGATACAGTACTGATTGGTGTTAAGCCCCGAACTGTCCCTAAGACGGATGGAAGGGATCACAAATCCCATATCCTGGGCATACTGCCTTCGGAATATGATGATCCGGTTAATCAGCCGTCCGCCCACGGATTCATCCACCAGCGGTATCAGGCTGTAGCCAAACTCCATCTCAATGGCTTCCACCGAAAGCAGACTGTAAACATTATTGACATCCTTGTAAAATTCTTCCTCGCTGACCGGCTTGGGCGTCTCCGGCTCCTCCTGCTGTTCGCCCTCCGGGGAAAAGTTCCTTAAGGAAGTGCCTCCCGGACCGCCGACGCCTCCGCCTGCCAGGGCAAGTTTGGGATCCTCCTCCATCCGTCTGTAAAGATAGAAGCCTCCCGCCACAAGCCCTATGGACACCATAGCCAGCTGCACAATCGGCATCCCGGGGATGACCCCTAAAGCCGCCACAACAATGCCGCTTATCATGATCGCCACCGGCTGAGCCATAAACTGTTTGGAAATGTCCTCGTTCAGGCTGCCCTCGGACACGGCTCTCGTAACGATCATGCCCGTAGCCACGGAGATCAAAAGGGCCGGGATCTGACCTACCAGGCCGTCGCCGACAGTGGCGATGGAATACGTATTCAGTACGTCGCCGATGGCCTGCCCCGACTGGAGGATACCGATGATGCTCCCTCCGATCAGGTTGATGGCCGTGGTGATCAACGACATGATCGAATCGCCTTTTACGATCTTCGTGGCGCCGTCCATGGAGCCATAGAAGTCCGCCTCCCTCTGGATCTTCTCACGGCGCACCTTGGCCTCCTGCTCGTCGATCAGTCCGGAATTCAGATCCGCGTCAATGGCCATCTGCTTACCTGGCATAGCATCCAGCGTAAATCTGGCTGCAACCTCCGATACACGCTCCGCGCCCTTGGTAATGACCAAAAACTGCATCAGCACGATGATCATGTAGATAACGATACCCACTACCACGTTGCCCTGA
>CANOVJ010000043.1 GCA_947570615.1 uncultured Lachnospiraceae bacterium | reverse complement strand
TAGAAAAATATACAGGAGAATCGGAGTTCCATTCTTCAGACTGTTTAATTTGTTGGATTTCAGACATGGAGAAAAAGCTATTATGTTTGATGTCAGTACAAAGCAACAGGATGGCATATATAATAATAAGAAATATATTCCGTGTCTGATCGATTACTTTCTTGACGAGATAATGTATTCCAATTTCTTAAATGCGTACAGAAAAAACCCCCTGGTATTAATATCGAGCAGAGAGGTGTATGAATATTTAGTAACAAAAGAATGTCCTTTGAAGGTGGCTCATTTCCCATTATCATTACCTGACCAGTATAGGATAAATGAGATATATGATAAAGAATATGACCTGATTATTGCAGGAAGAGAAAATCCTTTGTTAATGAAATATGTTAACGAATATGAATATGAATATCCTCAGACCAGAATCCTCAGAAGAAGATATGAAAAAGGGCATTTTATCTATTACTTATCAGCCACAGGGGAAATCGTTGGAATTGGTGACTCTCGTGAACAATATATAGAATTACTGAAGAAATCTAAAATCGCTTTATATACCACACCGGGAATGGATGGAACCAGAAAAGACGCTAATGGGTGGAATCAGGTAACACCAAGATTTCTGGAAGAAATTTCGGCTCAATGCCATATTATTGCACGATATCCGGTAAATGCAGATACAAGATGGTATGAAATGGATAAAATATGTACATGTGTAAAGTCGTATGATGAATTTAAGAATATGATGAATGATTTTACACAGAGAGATGTGGATATAAATTTGTATAAAAAATATTTGGAAAAACACTATACAAGTACAAGAGCGAAAGTATTAAAACAAATTTTGAAAGAGAACAACATGGGAATATAAGTGTCATAAAAACGGAATGTCAGACAGGAGAAATGATGATAAATATCGTTAATAAAAGTACAGGGTATTTTTATGAGCAGATAAAACATAAAAAGCTATATATGTTCGGAGCCGGTAAAAGAGCAGGGTATTTGTGCAACACGTATCATTTGGAGAACAATCTCGAAGCAATAATTGATAATAACAGTGATTTATATAATAAAGAACTTGAATTATATGGAAAGCAGATAAGAATTATTTCTGTTGAAACATTTATCAATGCAGTAAAAAAAGAGGGAATCGAAAATGTCATACTTATAATCTCTGCGGTTTATTCTGCATGGACAATTATCGAACAATTGGATGCAATAAAAGACCTGAATGGATTGGACTGTTATTTAGGAAGACTTTTAGATGATTGTGTTGATAAACAACAGTTCGAATATACAAAAGGGGAGCAACTAATACCTAAAAAAATTCATTATTGTTGGTTTGGGCATGCTCCAATACCTGATCATTTATTACGGTATATGGATTCCTGGAAAAAATATTGCCCTGATTATGAAATTATCAGATGGGATGAAAGCAATTATGATGTGAAGAAAAACAGATATATGCGAGAGGCATATGAATGCAAAAGATGGGGATTCGTTCCGGACTATGCAAGACTGGATATTATTTATCAGGAAGGTGGAGTTTATCTGGATACGGATGTCGAATTAATTTCTTCACCGGATAAGCTTTTAAATGATGAAATGTTTTGTGGATTTGCATCTGGAAAATTACTTAATCTGGGATTGGGGTTTGGGGCATGTAAAAATAATAAACTGGTAAAGGCCTTGAGGGATGTTTATGACAGTTACGCTTTTATAGGAAATGATGGAAAAGAGAATCTGACCTCGTGCTCATGGTATGAACATCCTGTTTTTGAAAAATATAAGTTTAAAATTGATGGAAATTATCAGAAACGCGAAGGAAATGTTATTTATCCTCCGGAGGTTCTCTCGCCTCTTGGCACAAGTGGGATAGCAAACCATTTTTCTTCTGAAACGGTATCAATTCACCATGCGGAACTGAGCTGGGTTAGTTCAGAGGAGAAAGCGGAATTTATCAAATTTCAGAGAAACATTCGAAAACGACTCTTAAATAGTTAAAGCAGTTAAGAAATAGTAAAGATAATATCTTAAGAGGGAGAGACGAAGTGCATATAGTTTTTGTGACAACAGAACTTGCGACTTCAAATAATTCGTCAGGAGGCCTGGCGAGTTATACTGCAAATATGGCAAGAATTTTTGCCTTAAAGGGTCATAAGGTTACTGTATTAGTGGCGGCGACAAAAGATGAGAAATTAGTATTTGATGAGAACATTTCCTTATTTGTAACATTTGTTAAAAAAGTAGTCTGGAATGCATTTGATAGGGCAGCGAAGGTTTGTGCATTTGGAAAGAAAGAAGAAGTAACGGAAATAAGAAGATTTTTTGTTAATATTTACAAAAGCACACAAGTGAGAAATAAAATCGATGAAATCAACAGACTGGAAAAGGTTGATTTTGTACACTTTTGCAATCTGGGATCGCTTGCTGTCAGAGCAAACCCTGGTATTCCTTATGTAGTCAGGCTGTCAGATATGGGCAATATGTTGCGCGGGGCTAATACCCCTCAGGGAGATATAAGGTATGAGGCTAATAAATTATCTATAAAAGATAAATTGACAGAATATGCTTTAAAAAAGGCAAGATATGTTATTTCGCCAAGTGAACTTTTGGCCAATGTGTGCAAATTATATTTAGACATAAACGCTGTAGTGCTTGAAAGCCCGTTTGTCATTCAAGAACAGAATTGGGATTACAGCGTATACGATTCAATTGTGAAAGAAAAAAAATATATTATTCATTATGGAAGTCTGAAGTATTTGAAAGGAACTCACATTGTAGCTCAAATCGCAAAAAAAATCTTGGAATCCTATCCGGACTTCTATTTGGTATTAGCGGGAATAAGTGAAGATTTGTTGGATGAAAAAGGAAATAATATAAAGGCACATAAATATGTAGAAAGATGTGCGGAGGAATATTCAGACAGAGTTATTTATGTTGGACGCCTGGTGAGAGAGCAATTGTATCCATTTATTCAAAATGCACAATTATGCCTGTTGCCATCAAGGATTGAGAATTTGTCAAATGCGTGTATTGAAGCAATGGCAATGGGAAAGATTGTGGTGGCTACGAATCACGCAAGTTTTGAACAACTGATTGATGATAGGATTAGTGGGTTCTTGTGTGAAAGAGATAATCCGGATTCGTATTTAAATGCGATTAACGAAGCATTAAGGATGAGTGACGGTGATAAAAATCAAATAATTTTAAAAGGCAGAGAAAGAGTTCATTTACTCAGCCCTGATATAATATATGAAAAGTACTTGAGCTTTTATCAGAAAGTAATGCAGGAATGGTAATCTATAGTGATCGTCATTTGGTATACTGGATTGGACAGGCAGGAATGGTTTTATGAGCAAGTGCGAAATAACAATATGATTCCTGCTTTAGACTTGTACATGAGGCAAACGGATACCTCTGGAGAGATATAATCGTGAACCATATTTATTCATATTTTAATATTACTGTAATTGCATAGGTAAACGAAATGATAATTATGTTCGGGAGTTGTATATATGATTTCAATAAATGCCTTACAAAACCGAAGTATTGCAATATTTGGAACAGGAAAGGATGCTGTAAAATGTGCATATAATCTTTGTGCTCAGGGTATTTCCATAGAGAGTTTTTTTAATAATAACAAGAAGATTAATACGTTTATGGGATATTCGGTGCATGAGCCAACTACAAAATATATGACACGAGGAATATATATAGTTATTGCTGTAGGCAGGATATCAACTTATCTGGAGTTAGCTGGTCAGTTAAATGAACTGGGATTAGTTGAATTTGATGATTATATTTATTATAAATGGCTTGATAAGAAATTGGTTCTTTTGCACGGTAATTGCCATATGCATATTATCAAGTCTTATCTGGAATCATCGAACAAATTTGCAGAAAAATATGAATTTTATCCCAATCCACTAATATGTAATAATAAAGAAGGAAAAATTGCTGATAAGGTTTTCGATTACTGTGACCTGTGGATCCACGAAGACATACAGGAGGATAATGAGTACGGTTATCTTTTGTCTGATGTATATATCAGGGGAAAATGGTTGGGGGGGGGTAACTACAATAAGAAGGAAATTATTATCCCCCATCTGTTTGGGATGGGCAATGCATTTTTTCCTCAGGCAGCATGGAACAGGAGGAATGAAGCGATCAATAATGCAAAAGAGAAAAATGGTATGTTTCCCCATGCTGACATAATAATTGATAAATGCGTAGAAAAGGGAATGAAAGTGGAGGATATTATTGCTTTTTGTAAAGGTGATTCTGCTTTAGAGAGAAATGTTATTATAGATAATTTCAATAAATATATGGATAAAATCAAAAAGAGGGAGAAAGCATGGGATATAAAAATATACGATTTCATAATGGAAAATTACAAAAAAAATAAGTTATTTTATGATGGAGGGCATCCTGCCAATATCATATTCAAGAGAATTTGTATCGATATTTTGAGAGAAATAAATATTGTTGGAGAAGACCTCCATACAAATATATTTTTAGACGATTTTGAAAACCCGGTTTACCCGACAGTAAAAAAATGCCTGAAACTGGAATGGAATGAATATGAAATCAGGAAAAGCCAGACAGGAAGGAAAATGTGCGATCATATGGATTTTGACGAATATATCAGAGAATATTTGTGGTGGAGTTTCGGAATATAAAACCTGTAAGGGATAATACTTTAGTAATTGAGTCATTACATTAAACAGAATACATATAAAATCATCTGATAGAAGGGGAAAATGAAAAAGGAGCGGTTAAAGAATAAACTGATAATATGCTTTGGAGCCGGAAAGATTTTCGAACTGCGCAAATATTTCTGGGCAGAAGAAGATTTATGTGGAAGGATACTTGCTGTGATTGATAATGACATCAATAAGCATGGGAAACAGATTGAAGTAGCAGGCAGATCTTTTCAGGTAAGAAGTTTTAATGAACTTATACATCTAAAAGAGGATCATGATTTTGTAATTATGGTTACTTCGGCGGCTTTTGATGAAATATATAAGCAGATAAAGGCAAGCCCAGAGCTAAAAGATGTGGAGGTTGTAGATGGCAGATATGCAATCCAGCACAGGAAAGACTACCTGGCATCATATTCAAACATATTCCAGGGAAGCCGAACAGATGTCGGAGAAAATGGCGAAAATATGACCGTCTCCATATTAGCCTACAACAGGGCAGAGTTGACTGTGAGGCTGCTTGCTTCAATCGAGGAGTTTATGCCGGAATATAAGGGAGAAATATTGATTGGAGACAATGGGTCAGATCAGGAGGAATATCGCATTTTAGAGCGAAAACTGCAGAGAATGAAATTGGCGTGGAGAGTTCTGAAATTTGACAGACACTATCCGATTCCGATTGGCAAGAATATGACTAACAGGGAATGCAAAACCGAATGGATCTTTCAGCTCGACAACGATATGTACCTCACAGGAAATCCGGTTTTAAAGATGAACCAGGATATCAGTCAACTGGGCTGTAGCATCTGGGGACTTCCCTATTATAATGCACGGGTGAGAAGGGTTGTTAATTATGGCAGTAATCTGGAGTTTGTATTTGATGAATCAGGAAATAAGAAACTTACCTGCCTGAATGATATGCAATTCTGTGAAGGGAGAGATATGTGGGAACCGATGCTGTGTACATATACCTCGGGAGGCGCTTCGCTGATGCGAAAAGATTTTTTTATGAAGATGAACGGGTACGATGAAAAAATTTTTGTGAATGAGGATATAGAATTTATCTATCGTGCCAATATGCAGGGGTTTAAAGTTGGCAATATGGGGATAAAATGTCTGGTACATGACCATAAGCTGTTAGAAGGAGAATTGGGGAAACGTTATGAAGCAATACGTTTTGATGAAATGAGAATAAGAGAAAGTAAAAAATATTTAAAAGAAAAATATGGTTTTGAATTTTTATAGGGAAATAAGAGATAAGAAATGAAATTTTCAATTATTACAGTATGTTGTAACAGTGAAACGACAATTGAAAGGACAATTAAAAGTGTAATACAACAGGACTACCCAAATGTGGAATACATAGTGATCGATGGCGGTTCCACAGATGGGACGTTAAAAATCATAAAAAAATATGCGAAGAATATTTCGTATTGGGTAAGCGAATCAGATCAGGGTATTTATGATGCTATGAATAAAGGACTTGAACGGGCAACCGGAGAAATAGTAGCGTTTTTAAACAGTGATGACTGGTATCCGGAGAATATTTTATCTGAAGTCGCAACACAGTTTGTGAAGGATGGAATGCAGATTTTATGTGGAGAGATGTATATTCATCAAAATGGGCATATTACAAGAAGCCATATTAAAGAAAAAAAGATGAAACAACAACTTCGTATCAGGATGGGATTTTCCCATCCGGCGATGTTTGTCAGAAGATCACTTTTTGAAGAATATGGAAAGTTTGATACGCAATTTCAGATTGCGGCAGACTATGACTGGTTGTTGAGGATGTTTGATAACTATGTGTCTGTTGCAGTTACAGACAAAGTGTTGTGTAATTTCAGTTATGGAGGAATCTCCACAAAAGATGAGATGCTCGACATTCATCTGATGGAGAGAAAGAAGGTGTCGCTCCTTGCCCTGAAAAGAAACAGAGAACTTTCAGACTGCGAGAAAGCGGAGTGGAAAGAGCTTATAGAACTTGAAAATGTCCGTGACCGATATAAATACCGAATGCAGAGTATTTTGACGAGTGGCATACTTGACCTGGATGACAGTATTTTAACGAAAATAAGAAAGATTTTGCCCTGTGAATGTTATTCAGTATTCGGATGCGGCGTGATGGGAATGCAGGTGATCAGTATTTTAAAAAAAGCTGGTATTCGTATAGCACAGATTTGGGACAATGATGAAAAAGTATGGGGAAATTACATGGACGGAATCAGAATATGTAATCCGGAAAAATTGGGTGCCAGTAAGGATATGGTAATTATCTCTTCTACTGAGTATGAAAATGAGATAGAAGTACAGCTTATGGAGAAGGGATTAAAAAGGGATGTGGATTATTTACTATACAGCAGATTGAGAGAACTGATAGTGGATGCAATATAATGAGGCAGATAAAATGAATATACTATTTGTATCAACGGATTATCCTAAACGGGGACGACCGACCACCGGTTTCCCCAACTATTTATATCGTGTATCTCTGGCATTGGTACAGTTGGGCCATAAGCCAATTATTCTTGCTGCGGGAGAATGGGATGACTATAGGGTAGAGCAGGGGATAGAAATCTGGACAGTGGGAGTACGAATATATCGCAATTATAAGTCACCGGCATGGAATTATGTATTATATGCATTGCGGACAGGTTATTCGTTAAATTCTAAAATAAAGGATTTGCTAAAGCAAACGGATATTGATATTATCCAATTCACTTCATTATATGGGATCGCCTTGTTTTACCATGAAAATGTTCCGTCGGTGCTAAGGCTGTCTTCTTATGCCAGGACGGCATTTTCATCCTATCAGACATATTCTCCGACAACGGTAAAATTAATTGCCTTTATTGAAAAACTGTCATCAAAAAAATGTAATGCAATTTTTTCACCAAGCAAAAATAACGCCATAGCATTTGGCAATGATTGTCACAGAAGCGTAAAAGTAATAGAATCTCCTTTTTTAAATGATGTGGAGGAATATGATTACGAGTATTTTGACTCCTATTTAAAAGAAAAAAAGTATGTATTGTTTTTTGGAACACTATATGCAGAAAAAGGGATTTTGGTTATTGCAGAAATTCTCGGAAAATTCTTAGAGGATAATCCTGACTACTTTTTCGTTTTTATCGGGAATGCAGGAAGCATTTGTGGACAGAGTCCAATACAAATATTGCATGAAAAAGCAGGAAAAAATGCTGACAGAATTATTATTTCAAATGCGTTGGGACACAGACAACTTTATCCTGTTATTCGTAATGCTGATTTTGTGGTTCTGCCTTCACTAATGGAGAATTTATCGAACGCATGTATTGAGGCAATGTTTTTTGAAAGAGTAGTGATAGGGACGGACGGTGCAAGTTTCGAACAACTGATTGTACATGGTAAAAATGGCCTGCTGTGCAGGATAGGGGATGCTCAGGATTTGCTGGATAAAATGCAGACGGCAGTTTCCATGAGCGAAGCCGATAAGCTGAAAATGGGAAAATGGGCAAAGAGACGGATAGATAAACTGAAGCCAGAAAAGGTAGTGGTAAAACTTGTGCAGTTATATACATATGTTATCGAAAACCATAAGTACAGGAAAAATTGTATTAGGAAGGCTTAAATTTAAGTAAAAGGCTATGGAATATATTAGAAAAATGGTTAGCATTGTCATTCCCGTTTATCAATCAAAAAGTTATATTACAGTTTGTGTGGAAAGTGTTCTAAATCAGACATATAAAAACACGGAAATCATTCTTGTTGATGATGGATCCGATGATGGAAGTGAAGAACTATGTGATGAGTATTCTCGTAAAAACGATAACATTTTATGTGTTCATCAAAAGAATAAAGGAGTTTCGTCAGCAAGAAATGCGGGGATGGATCTTGCTAAAGGAGAATATATTCTCTTTGTTGACAGTGATGACTATATTGAATCTGATTATCTGGAGAATGCGGTGTCCAGGTTAGACAAGGATTTTGTTGATGCGTATCTGTGCGGATATCAGAATGTTAAAAATAACGGAAAAGTAAAAGAAAAACAATATTATCCATTCATAAATGACACAGTGTTTCAGTATGGTGAGCTGAATGGTATTATGATGAGACTGTTCAACTCAAGTACTTTGCATGCAATTGGAACTAAGGTTTATAAAAAAAGCATTATAGAGCAATATGGAATCAGGTTTAATGAAAAATGGAAGTATTATGAAGATATTTACTTTTGCCTGAGTTATATACTGCGTTGTAAAAAAATTTATGTTCAAAAGAGGGTTATGTACTACTATCGGAAAGATACCTGCAATTCGTTATCTAAACAAAGTAGAAATTATAATTATGCGAACATATACAAGACTTATATTTTGCTATATCAATTAACCAATCACAATCAAATTAGTGATAAGGATAAGATACTTTTTTGCAAATCATATTTGGAGCAAATCAGGCTATGTTTAAATTCAAAAGTTCAAACACAACGGCGATATACGGTTAATATTCATAAGCTCTATAAAATGCTTTCGGAGGACATATTTTATAAGGATGCGATAACATATGGGAAAGGGGGAGAAAGGATAGAATATTTTTGTGTAAGGAAGAGTTTTTTCATGTTGGCATATTATATCCGTAAATATCAATTATATGAATGGTGAAAACGAAAGCAGGGATAGATATGGGGAGAAAAGAACAGATTCTGGTGTACGGTTGTGGTGAAATTTACCAAAAGAACAGATACTGGATCCCGACTATTTATAAAGTGGCAGGGATTATAGATCGAAAATGGGAAAGATCCACCCCCCAATATGGATTTTATACAATTGAGGATGGACTGAGGCTAAACTTTGAAAAGATTTTGGTTACGACCGGATATTTATGGTTTGAGGAAATTAAAAATACACTGATTGTTGATCATGAAATTCCCGAAGAAAGAATAGTTCACTTTGTTGATGAGTTTGCACAAGAACGACAAATGTCATTTGGAAATAAAAACCCAGAAATATATTTTTTTATTTTGAGGGCCCATTGGCAGGAAAAGAGTAACGGATTTTATAATTTTTTCAACAGGGCAGTCAGAACATATCATTATGCAAGGCGAAATGGCTATGAGTTTTTAATAGATATGAAGAATTATTATACAGAATATGCAGGAACTGAAAACTATGGGAAGTGTAATATCTGGGAGATGTATTATGAGCAGCCATCCAGCTACTCTCTGGAAGAGGCTTACGGTTCTGAAAATGTGATATTAAGTAAGTTTGGGACGGAGTGGGACAGAGAACGTATCGGTGATATTTTTTCAGAGGATAAAGCCAAATATCTGCCTCATGTAGAGCTTGGAAGGTTATATGCTGATTTTTTTTGTGCGAGTTCAGTTCTTGCGGAGAGAGTTCGCAATGAAAAAGAAAGATTGGGCTGGAAAAAGAAAAGAATATTAGGAGTATTAATGCGCGGGACGGATTTTAAAAGCTGTCCGTCGCGCCATCCTGTTACGCATCCTGTAAATGATGTAATAAATGATGTTTGGAGGAAAATAGAATCTAAATGTTATGATTTGGTCTACCTTGCAACGGAGGACGGTGAGTTTTTGAAAATATTCAGTGAACGAATGGGGAATAAGTTAATATATTCGGAGCAATACAGAACAGATCGGTATGATATGCCTCTCATGAAAATAAAATTTCCACGTGAAAACGATGGTTATTTACGAGGCCTGGAATATTGCACGGTGATAGAAATGTTATCAATCTGTGATGGTATTGTAGCTAATTGCATGTGTGGGGGAACTATGGCTGCACTTGTAAGGAATCAGGGAAAATATAAAGATATTTTAGTTTATGATGACGGATTTTATAAGTAGAGAAATGAGGAAAACAGATTGGAAAGTAGAAAATATTACATTTGGGGAACAGGGAAAATAGCACAGCGAATGTACCGCAATTATGGACATATTATGGAGAAGTTGAATATAAAAGGTTATATTGATAATGATATGGCTTTATGGGGCAGTCTGTTCGGGGGGAAGAAGGTATATCCGCCGAGCAAATTACAGGATGAAAAAAACTGCTATTTAGCTCTTGCCAATTCTTATAAAGAAGCAATATTAAAGCAGTTGCAGGATAGTATGCTGGCTGATGGGGTCAGGATAGAAGAAAATTTTATTCAAAGACTGCAAATCATGGACAGATATTGGAATTCAGGAGACATTGAGCAGAGAGAGATTGCCAGATACCTGGAGGATAATCCGTTACATGTGTTCAATTATTCATTTGTAACTGATTATGCTGACCTGGAATGTGAGATTAGATACGATTTGGGTAAAAACTTATTTTATGCCATTTATAACGAAAAGAAAATGTTTTTTTCCAGAACTTTTAATACGATGAAAAAGGCCAGGCAGTATTTTAAATGGTTATGTATGGAGCAGGATATAAAATCCCCGCACAGGTATGTGGAAGATATCGATAGGCTGGGGGATGATTTAGTTATATTGGATGCTGGTGCAGCAGAAGGAAATTTCTCGTTGTCTTTGATAGACAAAGCTAAAAAAATCTATCTGTTTGAGCCCGACGATAATTGGGTGGAGGCATTAAAGTATACATTTGAACCATATAAAGAAAAAGTTGTTATTATCCAGAAAAATCTTTCTGATTATGAAAACAGAACAACGACTACAATTGATAGAGAAATGAAAAATGAAGTGATTGATGTTTTGAAAATGGACATTGAAGGAGAAGAACTTTACGCGTTAAGTGGTGGAATACAAACGATTAATAGGTCACCACGTATAAAGTGCTTTGTCTGTACATATCATCAGGAATTTGCTTATGAAGCCATTAAAGCCTTTTTTGAAGAGAATAAATTTGATATAGAAACGTCATGCGGCTATATGTGGTTTCCGGAGAATCCGTATTCCAAAAGAACCCCGATATTGAGGCATGGTGTTATTAGAGCGGTTTATAAATATTAAATAGTGGAGGAAGCTTCAGTGAAAAAAGGAATGATTTCAATACTGTCAATGTTAACAGGTGTAGTTATTGGTGCCAGTATAGTAAAGAAAAGGGAAGGCGATAAATTTGAAAAAGCCTGTGATAAGTCAAATAAACATTTTGAATTATTTTGTATGATGTCTCAGTGGGTAAGAGTAAAGCAGGAAGGGAAGAATTTGTCATCGTATTTTGAACAGAATGGGTATAGAAAAATAGCTGTTTATGGTATGAGCTATGCGGGCGAAACGCTTATAAACGAACTGAAAGGTACGAAGATAGAGGTTGCATACGGAATTGATAAAAATGCAGATCATATCTTTACAGGCATTAATACAGTATCTCCGGAGGATACGCTGGAAAAAGTGGATGCTATTGTAGTAACTGCAATTACTTTTTTCGCTGAGATAGAAGAAAAACTCAGTAAGAAAAATGATTACCCGATTATTTCGCTGGAAGAGGTACTTTACGGAGTGTGAGATATATGCAGAATATTGCATTGATAACAGCAGCATTACGAGGAGGCGGGGCAGAGCGCTGTGCAGCCGATTTGAGTGTGATTTTTACTCAAAGAGGTTTTCATGTATTTATATTTACGGATTTATCATTAAATGTGGAATATGATTATGCAGGCATTCTCATAGATTATCGGTTTGATTTACCGGCAACTTTTCGGCAAAAGATAGATGAGTTAAAGCAATTAAAAGACAGATACAATATCGATATTGCAGTCAGTTTTTTACAGTGGCCTAATTACCTTAATATTTTGTCTAAAGGTGAGGAGAAAGTGATACTTACTACACACAGCGTAAATTCTGAATATGCAAAACACGAAAAGTCAATCATCTGGTCCGGGGAGACTTTTAGTAGTTTATATCAATACGCAGATTTTATAACGTTTCCATCTGATTTTTGCCGGAAAGATTGGTTGGATCATTATGGAGACAAGAATGGTATAACCAGAACGGTTTATAATCCGGTTCATATGATGCAGGTTCGCACACACGATGATAAAAAAAATATACTGCTTGCGATAGGAAGAATGCAGGGGATCAAGCGGCAATGGCATCTTATCAAAGCATTTAAGCTGGTTAAAGATATGTGTCCGGACAGTAAAATGATTATATTGGGCGATGGAGAATTAAGGCCCAGGTTGAAAGCGATTATAGATCAGCTTGGTTTATCAGATGACATAGAAATGCCCGGAAATGTAAAAAATGTTCAGGACTATTTAGCGGAAGCAAAAGTTTTAGCCATGACATCAAGGTGTGAGGCAATGCCGTGTTCAGTTCTTGAAGCGCTAAGTGCCGGCGTTCCAGTGGTATCCTGTGACAGTCCTGGCGGGATCAGGGAGGAACTTGGAATTTCATATGAGCAGAAAGATATTACAACCCCTCTGATAGGGGAATGCGGGATCATAACGCCTTATATAAATGAAAATGATATGGAAGAAATCTCACGTGAGGAAGAAATACTGGCAGGTGAAATAGTGCATCTGTTTAGGAATGACGAATTGAGGAATAAATTGGCAGCTGCGGCGGTGAAGAGGGCACGGTTGTTCTCATATGATGTAGTCGGCGGGGTGTGGGTTAAAGATATTTTTAACAGTAATCAGGGCAGAAAAAACGCCCAGGATGATTTTGAAAAAACAATCGAGGAAAGAATTAATAGTTATCAGAATACTGTTGCAAGAGAAAAGATGCAAATGTATATTTCGTATTACAGTTTATTGGAAAAATGGATGATATTGCATGAAAAGGGCAGATCAATTAAGAATTATTTTATTTCACATAAAATAGAAAGAATTATTATTTATGGCATGGGAAAAATGGCGAAACATCTGATAGAAGATATCAGGAAAAGCAATATTAATATCGTATGCGCGATTGACAGGAAGGTAACTGATAATTATTGTAATTTTCCATTAATTACACTGGAGGAAAGAATCCCGGATGCAGACTGTATTGTGATAACACCAGTACACGAGTTTGAAATAATAAAACAAAAACTGGGAGAAAGGACTCTCGTTCCGCTAATATCGCTTTCAGATATAATTGAAGAGTGCAGTATGCAAAAATAGCAAATTCTACACTGAAACGAGAACTTATTGATAATAACAGATTGGGAGAACACGTTGTAAATCAAAAAAGATATTGTACAGAAAGGGCAAATAAAGAGATGAAAAGAGTGGCGGAGCGGGTATCTGTTATTGTACCGATTTATAATGAAGAAAAGCGAATTGGCAATTGCCTGGACAGTATTATCAATCAGACATATGAGAATATGGAAATAATTTTGATTAATGATGGCTCCACAGATAGAAGCCTGGAAATCTGTCAGGAATATGCAGATCACGATTCTCGCATAAATTTAATTGACTGTGGCAGGGCAGGAGTTGTAAATGCCAGGAATCAGGGACTCCGCAATGCGACGGGAAATTATATTACTTATGTTGACAGCGACGATTGGATTGAGGATGCCCATATTAAGAGGCTTATAGATACTGTTGAGAATTACAGGGCTGATGTCGTTTGCTTTGGATTGAAAAGAGATCGAGAGGAAGGCATATTTGAGGAATCATTTCAAAATATTCCCGAAGGCGTGTACGAAGGGGAGGAATTGATTCATAGTGTGTATACAAGGATGCTTTACACAGGGGAATATTACAAGTTTGGCATATTACCATGCCTGTGGGCTAAAATTTTCAAAAAGACTGTGCTGGAACAGGTCAGTTATAAAGTCGATAGTAGAATAATTTTGGGGGAGGATGGGGCAGTGACTTATCCGGCGTTGCTAAAGGCGAAGCGGATAGTTATTTCACCAGAGACCACTTATCACTATTATGACGGGCAAGGTGAAAGAAGAAATCTCAGGGACAGACATTTAAATGAAAGTCTCTATTATCTGCATAAAGTGCTGTATGAGGCATTTGAAAATAATGAAAATTCTGATATCCTTCTAAAACAGCTTAGGGATTATACATCTTATATGGCAGTAGACATGTTAAAGAAGACATATGGGATAGCGTTAAATATATGTAATATTGTTATTGAATATCCTGAGGCAGAAGGGAAGGATGTCATCGTATATGGAGGAGGCAAAACAGGACGGGAAATATATAAATCAATGATTTTAGACCCTCGTATAAATGTTGTAGGATGGGTGGATAAGAATTACCAGAACAAAAATCATAAATTAATCCAAAGTCCCCAGATAATTTCTAAGATAGATTTTGATTATATTATTCTGGCAGTAAGGGATCAGAAGGTTGCGCTTGAGATTGAAGAGGAACTTGTCTGTAAAGGGATGGAAAAGAATAGAATATTATGGAAACCTGTTCAGTACGAGATTAGATATGAGTAAACCGGGAATTTACAGGGGGGACTTATCGATGAAAACAATAGCAATGTATCTGCCACAATTTCATGAGGTGGCAGAAAATAATATATGGTGGGGGGAAGGATATACTGAGTGGGTAGCAGTAAAAGATGGGAAGCCCCTGTTCCCAGGGCATGATCAGCCCAAAATACCATTAAACAGTAATTATTATGATTTGCTGGATAAAGACACGTTAAAAGAACAGGTAGAATTAGCAAAGAAATATGATATATACGGGTTTTGTTTTTATCATTATTGGTTTGAGAAAGGAAAGCAAATTTTAGAAAAACCGACAGAGAATCTCTTAAAATGGAAGGATATTGATATACCGTTCTGTTTTTGTTGGGCGAATGAAACATGGGCTCGAAGATGGAGTAAGTTTTACGGGCCAATAAATATTTGGACAAGCACATACAACAAAGAAAACGAGAAAAAGGATAATATTTTATTAAGACAGAAATATGGGCGGGAAAAGGATTGGAAAACCCACTTTGATTATTTGTTACAATTTTTTAAAGATTCAAGATATATAAAAAAAGGTAACAGGCCAGTTGTCGTAATCTACAGACCGGATGAAATGTATTGTTTGAGCCAGATGATTAGTTTTTGGAATAAGGAAGCAATAAGGGCAGGGTTTGCAGGGATATACATTATCGGAGAAAATTGTACTAAAAGGCTCAGATATGTAAATGGGATTATGGAGCATCAGCCATCAACAACCTGTAAGAAAATGAGAGCTGAAGTGGAAGAGTGCTTTGGCGTCAGAACATTAAATTATGATAGTGTATGGAGTAATATTATTAAGTACACACCTCAAACGGGTAAAGATATATTTTATATGGGATTTACGGGGTATGATGAGACTCCACGGCATGGGGAGAACGGGATGGTAATAAAAGGAGAGTCCCCATCACTGTTTGAAAAGTATTATAGAATGCTGGTACAGAAAAGTGACCAAAATGGGTGTGACTACATATTCCTGAATGCATGGAATGAATGGGGAGAAGGGATGTATATCGAGCCTGATGAGAAAAATGGGTATGCATTTCTGGAAAGTCATAAAAGAGCGGTTTGTGCGGATTGTCAGGATGAGATGGAAAGCTTCTGGACTGAAAACAGAGAGAATGGCAAAGAGGCAGAGGATAAAACCCGCATATATTATAAAATCCTTAATGATTGGATGGAACTACGGGGTAAAAAGAAATATTTTGCTGACTATTTAGTACAAAATGGGTATCGGCACGTTGCAATATATGGAATGGGAGATTTTGGAAAACATCTTCATCAGGAGTTAAAGGATTCCGCTGTTGAGGTCGAGTATGTCATTGACAGAAGAAATATAGAAACTTCAGTTAAAGTTTTGACTGTTGAGGATAAGTGGCCTCAGGTGGATGCAATTATTGTGACTCCGTTTTTGGAATTTGAAGATATATTGCAAATTATAGAGGGAAAGATTGATTGTCCCGTTTTATCAATCGAAGAGATGATATATGAAAATTACTGAAAGTAAAAGGGAGACGATATAGTATCTGGTAAGTTCTGGGAGGCAGATAAGGATATGAATAAAAAAAAGAAGGACGAGAGAGAACTTATCAGACATAGTACGGCAAATTTAGGATACATGGATCCGGACGAGGTCATGCCATCGACAGTAGTTCCAATGGGGAAGGGCAAATGGACAATCTGTATCCCTACATACTGCAGGGAAAAGGCGATCGAAGAACTGTTGCAGGAAAATATGGAAATATGTACTGAATTTGAGGCGGATGTATATATTTACGATTCCAGCGAAGATAACAGGACTCAATTGATAGTCAAAAGGTGGATGGAGGATTACCACAATTTATACTATGTCCGTTTTCCCGCGGAGCTGCATTCTAATATGAAGGTATATAAAATATTTCAAAAATACGCCTGGCATAAGGAGTATAAGTATTTGTGGGTGTGTACGGATGCCTTCCGGTGGACACGGGAAGTGTTTGCGAAAGTCTGCGCTCAATTTGAAAACGACTATGATATGGTCGTAGTTAATTGGAGAGATGTAGAAAAACTGGGTGATAAGAGGTACTGTGATATAAACGATTTTGCAAAAGAGTGTGGATGGCATTTGACATATTATGGTGGGGCGGTTCTAAATGTTCATACCATGCTGGACGATGTGGACTGGAAAAGGATGCAGTCAAAATACAACAGACCGGAGAGAGTAAATCATTCGCATTTATGTTTCTGGTTGGAACAGATCTCCATTTTGAAAGATTTTTCTGCAGTCAATTTAAGTTTTCCGCCCGGAGCGGCGAAAAGGACATCCTTGTATCAGGGAGCTTCATCCGGATGGAATAAGGAAAGATTTTATGTTTTTGGCTATTGTTTTCCAGAAGCAATATATGCGTTACCGGGTTGCTATAAGGAGGAGACTAAGTCGGCTATTATAAAGAAACATGGAAAATACGCAACCTTTGGAGATTTTTTAGGGTTGAGGGCCAGAGGAGAATATGATATATCTATATACAGGGAACTCAAAGATGAATGGCCAATATTGACAGATATTCCCCGGCGGGAGCTGAAGAAAATTGCTCGAATGTCTGCTAGGCAGGTGAGGAAAGCACAGGCCCCGGTACAGGCTGGAAGATTAAAGATTAAAAAACATAAACGGCAGCTAAAAAGATTTGAGAAGTTCTCCCGCCAGAATAAAACACTCTACATCTACGGCGCAGGAAAATGCGCCATAAGATATGCCGGCTATTTGGACGAAATGCAGATTGAGTATGCCGGATTCATCGTATCTGACATGGCTCAGAACAGTACAGAGATAAACGACCATCCTGTATTCGAATTATCCGGCCTGGATTTATCCGGGAAAAATATCGGAATTATTCTCGGTCTCAACCCCGACAATCAGCGACAGGTAAAAAAGCTATTGAAAGAAAGAGGAATCAGTAGTAATATTTTCAGTGAATATATAGTTGGTATTTAATTTCTTATAAGGAAAATTCAATGGTATACACATTTGACATATTCGACACCCTGATCACCCGCACTACCGCAGATCCTACGGGAATCTTTGTGATTATGCAAAGACACCTCTCGGAGCAGGACGATTACAGGGAAATTCCTCTGCATCTGAAAAAGAATTTCTGTGATTTCAGGACAAACGCGGAAGTGGAGGCGCGGATATGGGCGCGTCAGGCCGGACGGGAGGATGTCACATTAGACAGAATATACGCTGCCATGGCATATATGAACCATATGTCGGAGCGCGCTGTCGCCCGCCTTATGGATCTGGAGCTGGCGGTGGAGCTGGAAAACTGTATTCCGATCCGGGAGAATATTGAGAAACTCAAAGAGCTGCGCAGAGAGCACGATGTTTACCTTCTCTCTGACATGTATCTTCCCACAGAGTACATCCGCAAAATGCTGATGAAGGCGGATCCTGTGTTTGGGGAGATTCCGATTCTGGTTTCCGGCGATCTGGACCGGATGAAGGGAAGCGGCAGGCTGTTTGCTTATTTCCTTGAAAAGTACGGCGTCGACACGTGGGAATGGGTGCATATTGGCGACAATCCCGTGGCGGATGACGTCATGTCACAGAGGATGGGAGCCCGGAGCGAGTTATGTACAGGCTATATCTTTTCCCGCTTTGAGAAGGAAATGCTGCAACGCCACGGAAAAGAGTATGCGGTTCAGGCGGTGCTGGGAACAGTCAGAAATACGATTCAGAAGCGGAACACGGCAGAGTGGCGGATGGGAGTATCCCTCGCAGGCCCCGTTCTGTATGGGTATGTTTTGTGGGTGCTGCAGGAGGCTTTAAGGCAGGGAATGGGCGCCCTGTTTTTTGTGGCCAGAGACGGTTATCTTCTAAAGAAGATAGCAGATGTGATTATCGCAGAGCAGCAGCTTGATCTGCAGACGCGTTATCTGTACGGCTCCAGATATGCCTGGAGGGCGCCTGCTGTCAGTTTAAATAAGGATGATTTCAGAGACTGGTTGCTGTATAATGTCAATTTTGCCTCCTTTGACGAGGTGACAGAGGATCTGCATATGGCCCCGGAGGAACTGTCAGAGTATTTTCCTGAGCTGTTCAGGCGGAAAGGGAGAAAATACTCCGGAAGAGAGAGGGAGAGAGTAAAAGAGATTCTTTTGTCAGACGAGAGCCTATGGCAGAAGATCGGGGAAAGGAATAAAACGCTTCGATACCGGGTGAAGGCGTATCTCCGACAGGAAATTTCATCAGCGGAGGGCAGGATTGCCTTTGTGGAGATGAACGGCACTGGTTTTACACAGTATTGTATGCAGAGGCTGGTAACAGACTTCTATAGAGAGCCGGTGATTACTTTTTTTTATTCCATGGCAAGCATGACAGAGGTGCAGGCTCCCGGCAATATTTTCTACAAGTACACGGGCAGAAAGCTGGATCCGATTATGGAGACGATTACCCGGGCTCCCCACGGACAGACGCTTGGATATCGGCAGGATGAGAATGGAAAGTGGGCACCTGTGCTGAATGGGGCCGGCCAGGGGTATATGAGCGAAGGATATGCGGATTATGTGGACGGGATTCTGGCTTTCGCACAGGAGATGTGCAGGAACTGGTCATGCCAGGGAGAGGAGCTCTCGGCGCTTTCACTGGCTTATATCGATCACATCAGTAAGGATCCGGAGCCGGAGGTACAGGACTTTATCGGGGATTTGCCCTTTTCCCAGGAGGGGACCAATGCGGGACTGGATTTCTATGCGCCCAGGCTTACGGATGAGCAGTTAAGGGCGTTGTATCTGTATAAAACCCCAATGGAGGACTGGTATCCAGGGCATAATCTGATGTTCTCGCTGCTTCGGCTGACTGCCGGAGAGCGGGAAGCGGCAGAGTATTACCAGTCCCTGAACATGCCCGGAACCGGCAGAGGAAGGGACTATTTCCGGGAAGTAAAGGGAAGGATTATTCTGTATGGCGCAGGCAAAAGAGGACGGAATATGTTCCGCAGACTGATGAAAAATAAGGACGCCAGAGTGGTACTGTGGGTGGATAAGAACTGTGCGGCCTGCGTGACGGCAGAGATGGAGATTTCCCCGCCGGAGCGGATACTGGAGACAGCGTTTGATTATGTACTGATCGGTGTGGCCAGCGAGAAGCTGGTGCAGGAGATTCAGCAGGAGCTGATAAGGATGGGGGTTCCCATGGCGAAAATATTCTGGTAGAGCGGTAGAGGAAGATGAAGACGACAGACATTTCGGTTATTGTGACCACGAGAAACAGAAAATATGAAGTAAAGCGCGCGCTGGACAGCGTCCGCGCGCAGACGAAAAAGCCGCTGGAGGTGATCCTGGTAGACGATGGCTCCACCGATGGAACCAGAGCGTATATTGAGTCGCAGGCGTATGAGAACCTTCGTTATATTTGTCATCCGGCAGACGGACAGCACAGTGTGGGACATTCTCGGAATACGGGGATCCGGGAGGCCAGGGGAGAGTATGTGGCCTTTCTGGACAGCGATGCCATCTGGTATCCCCGGAAGCTGGAGATTTTTGCCGGGGAGCTGGAACAGTCCCGGGAGCAGGTGGATGTGATTTACAGCCGCTATAAGAGGCATATCAGGTTCGGATGGAGAGAGCTCCCGATTAAGCCGGACTTTGCCTGTGAAAGCAGAGAAGAAATTCTGCTCCATAGTCTGGCAAATGCCAGCGCGTCTCTTTACAGGAAGAAATTTCTGGAGGAGATCGGGCTGTTCAATGAGGAAATGGCTACAAACACCGACTGGGAGCTGCTTCTGAGGGGGATGTATCAGAGAGGGTGTAGCCTGGTCAGTGTGGAGGAAGTGCTCTCGGAAAACTGGACTATGTATGATGGAATGACCCGGCAGAGAGAGGTGGAACTGAGGGAAAGACTTCAGCTGTTTTCCAGATATCTCGATGAACTGGACCGGGCAGATCAGATCAGAAATTATTACCGCCTGTATATAGAGGAGGAACGGGAGGAGATACCGCAGGAGAAGCTGGATGCGGAACTGATACGGGCCTGCGGGGACAGCCCGGAACGGATTGCGAAGCTACTGGAATATCAGAAACAGGAAATCGAAAAGTGGAGAGCGCAGACGAACCGTAAGGGAAGTTTTTATCAGCTTATGTGTAACTGGATGCGGCTAAAGCTGAGCGGCGGCTCCGTGGCGGGACGGCTGGCGGAGGCAGGTTATCAGTCGGTAGCGATATATGGGGCGGGAAATCACGGCAGAATGCTGTATGAGGATCTGAAGGGAACACAGATCCCCGTCAAATATTTTATAGATAAACAGAAGAAGGGGGAATCGGGAGAGGTACCGGTGTATCTGCCGGGAGAAGATCTTCCTGCGGTAGATGCGATTATCGTCACACCGTATCTGGAATTTGCATCTGTCCAGGCGGCATTGCAGGATAAGACGCACAGCAGGCTGATCCCGCTGAATACGCTTGTGCAGCCCGGTATTTAAGCGATGGCGGAGCTGAACCTTGCATTCAAAAGTAAAGAGGAAGCAGTATCGTACCAGGATAAGATCATATACGACTATATTGTCCGAAATTCCGGGAATGAGGATTACTCCGAGGCTACAGAACCGGATGAACGCGCCTTTGTGTCTCATCATCTGAGTGATTTCAGAGGGGCGTCGATCCGGTGGTATCCGTTTAAGGAGGATGCCTCGATACTGGAGGTGGAGGGCGAGATGGGGGCTATAACCGGAGCTCTCTGTGACCGGGCCAGGAAGGTTACGGTGACGGAGAACTCTGTTTTTCGTGCCAGGGCAATCGCTGAAAGATACAGAGGGCGGGATAACCTTACAGTGATTGCCGGAGACATCGCGCAGATAACCTTTGAAGAAAAATTTGATTATATTATCCTGTTCGGATGTCTGGAGAAGGCGGCAAAGGGCAGCGCCAGGGAAGCGGATTACGTACGGTATCTGGAGCTTGTCATGGAATACCTGAAGCCGGACGGCCGGATCCTGCTGACCGTGAACAATCTCTATGGGATTCAGTATCTGTGCGGCAAAAGAGAGCCTCATACAGGGATTCCTTTTGACGGGATAGCGGGATATCCGGAAGGAACGTGGGGTAGAGGCTTCCACAGGAAGCAGCTGCAGCGGATCCTCGAGTCGGCGGGGCTGGGGAGTCATAAGTTTTTTTATCCGGTGTCGGACTGCGAATTGCCGCGGATGATCTATACGGATGAATGTCAGCCGGGGAATAATATTCTGGAGAGGCTGGCTGACTTTTATCCGGATAACAGTACACTGCTCGCCAATGATGTGCAGATTTATCTGGACAGCGCACAAAACGGGTGCTTTCCTTTTGTGGCGAACATCTTTCTGGTGGAGGCCGGCCGGGAAGGGATGTGCTCTGACATAAACTATGCGGCGTTGTCTGTTCTGCGGGGCAGGAAAAAATCATTTGCCACAATGGTTTCCAGCAGCGGGAAGGTGTGGAAGCGCTGTCTGTATCCGGAGGGGGTCGTCTATGCAGAGAAGCTCTGTGAGGAGATAAAGGCGCTGGGACAAAGGCACATCCCGGTGGTGGATATGACGCTGCGGGGGGATACGCTGGAGATGGACTATATCGATGCCCCGGCACTGCAGCGATATGTCGGAATGCTGGCGGAGACGAAGGCGGATACAGGCTGTCTGATTGAAATGTTTGACAGGCTCTGGGAGCTGATCCTTAATTCCTCCGATCTTTCTGACGAGTGCGCGTTTGGAGAGGGGACAGACTGGGGGCCGGTTCTGAAAAAGGCCTATATAGAGATGATTCCACTGAACTGTTTTTACCGGGACGGGGAACTTCTCTTTTATGATCAGGAGTTCGTCAGAGAAAATTTCCCGGCCAGATACGTCATGTTCCGGGCGCTCAGATATGCCTGGCTGTTTAATCCGGGAATGCAGGAATACTTTCCGCAGGAGGAGTTAAAAAGAAGATACGGGATTTCCGAAGAAATGTGGAAGATCTGCCTTGAAAAGGAGGAGGAGTTCCAGGCGCAGGTAGATAACCAGCCCATGAAATGGCTCGGAAAAGATTTCAGGAAGATGCTGGACAACAGATATTCCCTGAGTATGACAGGCAGGACAGTGCAAAGGCTTCCCAGAGACAGAGCGCTTATGAAAAGGGTACACGAGGTGCAGATGGATCTGCTCTGGGAGTTTAAGCGGGTATGTGAAAAATACCATTTGCAGTATTATATGATTTATGGTACTCTGCTGGGGGCGGTCAGGCACGGAGGGGTGATTCCCTGGGATGACGATATTGATGTGGCGCTTCCCCGCAGGGATTACGAGAAGCTGATGGAGGTTGCGCCGGAGGAGTTTTCAGGTACTTATTTTTTGCAGACGCCCTGGAATGATAAGTGTTTTCATGGGGGATATGTAAAGCTTCACAATACGCTGACCACTGCGATTGTGGAAAAAAACTGGTGGGTGCCTTGCTGCGAGGGGATCAGCATCGATATTTTCCCGCTGGATTATGGTTATTGCAATAAATGGAAGGAAAGATGGAAAGAACGCAGGATCCGCTTTTACCAGAGACTTCTGTACGCGAAGGCCTATGGATTTTTTGCGGAGTTTCTGGATATGCCCCTGCTGGTCTGGAAGTTTTATAAATATCTGGGACTCCCGTTCCCACAGTCAAAACTGGCGGACAGGCTCAACGGTATTATGGCCCGTGGGGATGAGGAAGAAGAGAATGCGCCTTTTGGGGTTTTCGCTCATTATGCGTTCAGGGGTGGAAAAATGAAGCTGTTCCGGGCAAAGGATTTTGGGGAGACCGTTAGCCTGATGTATGATGATCTGGTTTTGCCAGCGCCGGCCGGGTATGATGAGATCCTGAAAAAGCGGTATGGCCGAAACTATATGAGCGCGCCCACGGATACAGAAGGAATGCTCAGGCACGCATTCTATGCGGTGAATGTGCCGTACCGGAATTATAAGAAGCGTTTCGCCGGATTGTTTAAGCCGGAGCCTGCGGCGGATAAGGAAATTGTGCTCTTTGGCGATGATATTGAGATTGCGGCCTGGTTTAAGAGGTATGGGAAGAAGTACAGACCGGCTTATATCGTACACGTGGAGGGACCCTGCGAGAAAAAGGAATTCTACGGGATCCACACAGAAAGGTTTGAGGAATTTCAGGCAGACGATATCAACCGAATCTATCCGGTAATCTGTTCGATTTATATCCGGAATGTGGAGAGCAGGCTGCGCAGGGCCGGTTATCGGGAGTACTATATTTATATTGATCATCGCGAGTGGATCCGTCTGGAGGATCCCGACTTTGCATTAAAAGCGTATGAGGAAAAGGAAGATGAGTAAGAAATATACAATTGGATATGTGCCGGGGGTCTATGATCTGTTTCATCTTGGGCATCTGAATTTACTGCGCAAGTCCAAAGAACAGTGTGAATATCTGATCGCAGGGGTGCTGACAGACGAAATGGTGGAGGTTTATAAGCAAAAAAGGCCCTACATTCCGTTTGAGGAGAGGATCGCCATCGTGGAGGCCATTAAGTATGTGGACGAGGTGGTAGCTGTTGACTACCATAATACGGATAAAGTGACCGCCTGGGAGCTGTACCATTACGACTGCCATTTCTCCGGAGATGATCATGTGGAAGAATGGATAGAGGTCAGAAAGCAGCTACAGGAGAGAGGATCGGATATGATGTACTTCCGGTATACCATGAGTACCAGTTCCACGAAGATCAAGGCATTGATCACACAGGGGCTTATATAGTGGAGTGTGTTGACAGGTATGCAGACCAGAGGAGGGGGAAGGCCCATTCGTGAGGTCAGTGACCCGGGATAATGGAAAGGAACAGAGAAATGGAAAACAAACGATACAGGACGGGCTACGCCTGCGGGACTTTTGAGCAGTTGAGCCGAGAGAATATCCGGCTCCTGAAAGCCTGCAGGGCACACTGCGAAAAGCTGGTAGTAGGATTGGTTTCGGACGATCTGTTTCTGCGCATGGAGAACCGCCGCGCGGAAGTTGCGTTTAAGGAGCGCAGAGAGGTTCTGGAAGCTCTCAGATATGTGGATGAAGTGGTGGAGATCGGCTGGGATAATATCTGCAAACAGGACAGTGCCCGGCAGATCGGATATGATGTCTGTTTCGCGGGAGTTGAGTATGGAAGACTGTACGAACAGGATAGAATCTGTCTGAAGGAAAATGGGGCGGATATGATTCTGATGGCCCCGGAATCGATGGGCTCTGATCCGGATCCACTGGAAGATGCGCTTGAAAACGTTCATTTCGACAGACAGATCATCCTGTTTGGGACGGGCCGTTATTTTGATGCGTATATGGAACGCTATGGGGAGAAATATCCTCCGGAATATGCGGTGGATAATTCACAGGAGAAGTGGGGAACACGCAGGCGGGGAGTGTCTATCAAGGCCCCGGATGTCCTGAAAGAAGCAGATCTGAAGAAAAAGTTTATCGTATTGTGCTGTAAGGACTATTTTCCTGTAGCGGAGCAACTGCGTCGGATGGGCGATGTTGATTACAGGCCCATGTGCTATGAGCCGGAGTTTGCCCGCACGGATGAATATGCCGTTATCCTGAAGGAGGAGAGAGAATATCTGGGAAAGTCACATGAAATATTGCTGAAGCTGCTCAAAGAGTTTGACAGGGTGTGCAGGAAATATGAACTGAAATATTATCTGATCTGCGGAAGCCTGATCGGAGCAGTCAGACATCATGCGTTTATCCCCTGGGACGACGATGTGGATGTGGCGATGACCAGGGAGGATTTTGACGCGCTGAAGACCCATGTGGATCAGGAGTGGAAGGAAGGCGATTTTAAATTTCTGGATTATGACCAGATGGGGAATGGGGTATTTCTGGATTTTATGACAAGACTTGTATATATGAGGGAAGAAGTGCCTAACAACATATTTAAAAAGGCCTCCTCCAAAATGACCAACGGCGTGCCGGATCATGTATCGATGGATATTTATGTTCTGGATAAGGCCAGCGACAATGAGACAAAGCATAAAATAATAACCACATTAATAAGGGGTGTCTATGGACTTGGAATGGGGCACAGGGCCTTTATCGACTATGGTACTTATAAAAATGAAAGCATGGCAACCCGTTTTATTATCAATGTGACTTCCAGGGCAGGGAAATTACTCCCTTTAAGCTGGATCTGCCGGATGTATGAGAAGCTCCGCCGATGGAACAGTAAAGAGGAATGTGCATGCTATTATGAGTCGAATGGCTGGACAAAGTGCTTTCACATGAAATTCCCGAAGGAATTGTTTGGCGAGGGAACATATCTGGAGGTGTGTGGGACACCGATCATGGCGCCCGCGAAGTATGAGGACTTTCTGGAGACGCATGGATACCATAATTTTATGTCCTTTCCGCCGGCCAATATCAGGAAACCTACGCATTCGGTGAAAAGCCCGGATATAATGTGATTGTGATCTGTCTTATGTTATCCAGTTGCGGGAAATATATCTTAATATTTCTCGCCCGAAATCTTCATTTTTTGCCTGCATTTGACAGATATTTTTGCTGGAAGAAAAAATATAATAATATCCATTTTTTTCGTCTTCATCAGGTTGTACAGCAGTTACGGATAATGCGTCACGAAAGGGAATCACTCTCTTTTTTGAAAATTCAATATAGATATCGCTGTTTTGCAATTTGGAATAATTACTTTCATAATGATGCTCAACAAATATAAAAGCAAAAGTAAAATCGAGAGATTTTTCAATGCAGAACTGATGGAATGTCGTAAAAATTCTTATTACAGCTTCCTGCGCGCGCCGGGAAGTTGCTGCCGCACTTTTCAAATCAGGGTCTTCACTTTGTTCGGCGGCTTCCATCAGTTCTTTTTGTTTTTTTGCTTTCTCCATTTCGTTTTCATTGATAAAAAATGCGTGTCCGCTTATTGCTTTCAGAGCAGCTTTAAAAGAACGCCGAATGGCTGACCCCATAATCTCCCGCTCCAAATGGGAAAATTCTGATTCACTTTTCCACAACGCTTTTAGTCGTTCCCCTCTTCCGAAATATTGTTTCTTTAGTAAAACAGCATTTTCTGATTTATCCTCCCCATTCTTAAGGTATGTAATAATATCATCATCTGACAAAAGGCTTAAAGGTACGCCCTGATCAATATATCCATCTAAAGAAAGCGCTGTTTGTGTAAACACGGTATTTTCAGTCAAAACATCTCTGTATTTCCTCTTCATAAAAGAATCATAGCTGGCAATTGTCAAATCTACCAGCCTGGCATCGTACAGAATTGAAGGGTGATTTTGAATCCAGTGTCTTTCCAGATCATTGGCAAAAGTTACATTCTCAATTACACTGAGAGCACTGCGTTTGTATGCGGGAACCTTATACTCAGATGCTGAAGAATCAGTATAATCAGCTATGGTGTAGGCGGCAAAAAGCCTTTCCACATCCAATGACATGGTATTAAAGCCGGTTACATATCCGTCACGGATGAGATAATCCAGTTTATCAACATCTATTAGAGAACCGTTCAACATGCCGATAACGATATTTTCGATCAGATGATCGTCTGGGGCACTTTTTTTCTCATATTTTACACCTGTAATCGCCCGGATAAATAATCCCTCATCAATATCCGTAATGCCGAGCCGCCTGATCAGTTTAAGACCAACAATTGCACTCATAGCCTCATGGGGTTTGCCGGTTCCGTGTTCCATATCCTGATGTAACTCGCTGTCTGCTGACAGGCTTTTGTGAATTTCTTCTCTGAAATTGTCTTTATAAAAACCTTCTCCTGTATGAGAAAATGGAGAATGCCCTACGTCGTGCAACAGGCAGGCTAACAGAAATGTTTTTTGCAGTTTATCCCAGTCTCCAATAAAAAAACAGGGGAAATTATTTTTGACATTTTCACGGAAAGATGTAAATAATTTTCGCCCTAAATGGAACACACCAATAGAATGCGTGAAACGATTATGCAGAGCTGACGGATACAGAGACTGGAAGCTTGTCTGGATCACATTTCTCAGACGCTGGTATTCAGGTGAATCAATCACATTTATATAATCATCATCAATGCTGATATACTCGTATATTGGGTCTTTTATTTGCTTCACTGTATGCTCCTTTGGCGGTCGGCCTGTGAGGAACTTTGGACAAACTCATTTGTTGTCTTTACTAAAAAGGCTGTGACATTCCAGGGTAGATAACCTACAAATCTGCTTGCCAGATCCGCAATCTGTTTTGTCTGTTTAACGCAAATGGTTTTTTCGGCAGCATTATATTCAAAGTAATCCGGGAAATCGCAGGCGGCGGTCACCATCTGATCCTGTGAAATTAAAAAAACAGCATCGACCTCTTTTTTTGTTGACATCTGCTGAATATAGAATCCTAATTTATTTAATTCACTCAAAGAAACATTTGTCTGGTTCTTCGCCTTTTTCAGAGCGATCAGTGAATTTGCAATAATATATTCAGCCCCCACAAAAGTAAACATTTGTGTCCTCCCTGTTAAAAACAGGAGCTGCATCAATATGCGCCCCATCCCCGATTAGTATATTCGTATAGTAACAGAATATTTACAGTTGGACAACCCTCTCATGAAAAATTAATAATTTGTTCGGGAATTTATCCGCTAAAGTCAGTAAGGCAGAGGGAAAGCTGATTTTGGGATACTATGGAGAATAAAAAGTATCTGTAACAAAAATGCAGGAACCCGGAAATAAATGGTTGTGCTAACAAATTTTTATGCTAAAATAGACAGGAAAGACAGTGTTTTACAGGGAGGATACCAATTGAAAAACATCCAACTACTCGACTGTACCCTGCGTGACGGCGGGTATATCAACGACTGGAATTTTGGCAGCGACGAGCTGGTCAGTATATTTGAACGTATGGTGAATGCAGGAGTCGATATTATAGAGACAGGCTTTCTGGACGGGCGAAGGTCGTTTGACATAAACAGAAGTATCATGCCGGATACGGACTGTGTGCAGAAGATATATGGCAAAGTAGACAAAATGCGCGCGATGGTGGTGGGGATGATTGACTACGGAACCTGTCCAATTGAGAATCTGACGCCCTGTGAGGACAGTTATCTTGACGGGATCCGTGTTATTTTCAAGAAGCATCGGATGAAAGAGGCCATTGCATTCTGTGCGAAAGTGAAAGAGCTTGGATACAGAGTATTTGTCCAGGCTGTATCCATTACCAGCTATTCGGATGAGGAAATGTATGAACTGGTGGAGGAAGTAAACCGTATACAGCCCTATGCGGTATCCGTAGTGGACACATATGGACTGCTTCATCAGGATAACCTGCTGCATTATCTGAACATCCTGAACGAACGGGTGTGTTCCTCCACAGGGATCGGCTATCATTCCCATAATAATTTTCAGCTGGGTTATGCCAACTGTATGGAAATGCTGGAAATGGAGGCGGACAGGACGCTCATTGTTGACGCCACTCTCTATGGAATGGGAAAGAGCGCCGGTAATACGCCTATAGAACTGATTGCCATGCACCTGAATGAAAAATACGGGAAGAAGTATGATATCAGCCAGATGCTGGAAGCGATTGACGGCAATATCATGAAAATTTACCAGAAGTCTCCCTGGGGGTATAATCTGTTTTACTATCTGGCGGCATCCAATAAATGTCATCCCAACTATGTACAGTTTCTGTTGGACAAGCATATGCTGTCCATGAAATCAATCAATGAAATTCTGGATGTGATTGAGCCGGAAAAGAAACTGATGTATGATCAGGCGTATATCGAGAAACTGTACACGGAATATCAATGCACGGAAATTGATGATACAGATGATCTCCGCAGACTCGGGGGTGCATTGAAAGACAGGACTGTACTGTTGGTCGGACCGGGAAAAAATCTTGAAAGAGAAAAGGAGGAGGTAAGCGGGTTTCTGAGGCGAAATAAGCCTGTTGTTATAGCGGTCAACTTTATTCCGGATGCTTTTGGGGTAGATTATGTTTTTCTGAGCAATGTGAGAAGGTACATTGGCCTGAATAATGCCCTGAAAGAGGGCAGAAACAGAGACACGCAGGTAATTGCGACCTCCAATGTTACGAAGATAAAAGGACAGTTCCACTATACATTAAACAGCAGCTGGCTGCTTGACCTGGAGGGAGACGTGCTGGATCACTCCTTTATTATGCTACTCCGGGCTATGATAAGGATAAATGTGGGGAAGGTTTACTGCGCGGGGTTTGACGGATATTCGGAGACGGAAGAAAATTATCTCAAATCCGATATGGAATACTGGTTTACCCGGAGAAAGGTTGCAGAGTTTAACGGGTATGCTGTCAGATGTCTGAAAGAATTCGAAGATAAACTGGAGGTAAACTTTATCACAGATTCTGTTTATCAGGGGAGTCGGAGATGAAAAGATACGAAATGGTGATTTTTGATGTGGACGGTACACTGCTGGACACAACCGAAGGGATATTGAATGCAGTCAGATATACGATAGAAAAGAAAGGTCTGTCCTCTCTTTCTGAGGATGTCCTGGAAACATTTATAGGGCCGCCAATACAGGATTCCTTTGCAGGAGCGTATGGTATTGAAGATAAACAGTACCTGCAGGAGTTGGCAGGAGTTTTCAGAGCCAGATACAAGGATTGTGAACTGCTGAAAGCATATCCCTATAATGGGATATATGAGGTGTTTGAAAAACTGGTCGCTGTCGGGGTGAAGCCTGCAATCGCTACCTACAAGAGAGAGGATTATGCACGGGATATCATGCATCGTTTTCGGTTTGACCGTTATACGGATATTATTTTCGGGGCGGATCATGAGAATCGGCTGAAAAAAAGGGATATTATAGGCAAATGTCTGGAGACATATGAGAATTGCCCTCCGGAAAAGGCAATTATGGTCGGAGATACCGTCCATGACGCTGTGGCGGCAAATCAACTGGGAATGGATTTCCTCGGAGTCCTTTACGGGTTTGGATTTAAGACGGCTGAGGATGTAAAAACTTACAGCCCGATATTGCCGGCGGAACAGGCAGGAGAAATCATTTCGATTTTAGAGCTGTGAGGAAAACTTCGAATGTCACGGAGGATTTTTCAGTCATAATTTGGAGTGTGCGAAGCTTACGGAGTGGAGGAAACAAAGTTTGGAAGTAAACTTCCAAACTCTCTATTGGTGCAGTACCGTGGGCAAAGCCCACGGTATGCAGGAGGTAAAAAATGAGAATAAAGCTTTCGGATTATATTGCGGATTTTCTGGTGAGAAACAGGATTGAATATGTCTTTACCGTAACAGGCGGCGGGGCTATGCATCTGAATGATTCCCTGGGGCATAAGATGGAGCTCGCCTGTGTGTACAATCACCATGAACAGGCCTGTGCGATTGCCGCGGAGGCCTATGCCAGATTTTCAGGGAAAATAGCGGCAGTGTGCGTCACCAGTGGGCCCGGGGGAACCAACGCGATCACGGGAGTATTGGGTGGGTGGCTGGATTCGATACCGATGCTGGTTATTTCGGGACAGGTAAAGCGCGCCACCACTACCTGGTCAACCGATGTTCCGTTAAGGCAATTGGGGGATCAGGAATATAATATTGTTGCCTCTGTGAAACCCATGACGAAATATGCGGTTATGATTACGGAACCGGAAAGGATACGGTATCATCTGGAGAGGGCCCTGTATCTTGCTGCAAATGGCAGACCGGGGCCGGTATGGCTTGATATTCCGCTGGATGTCCAGGCGGCAGTGATTGAGACGGAAGAACTGGAAGGATTCCGGCCGGAGGAGTTGGCGGAAAAGGAGAATCCGGTATTTGACAGGAAACTGCTTCCTGAAATCCTGGATCGTGTCTATAATGCCAGAAGGCCTGTCATACTTGCGGGTACCGGGATCAGAATCGCGGATGCATATCCTGAATTTATGAATGCCATCGAAAAGTTGCAGATTCCGGTGGTAACCGCTTGGAATGCACATGATCTTCTCTGGGAAGGTTATCCCCTGGATTGCGGCAGGCCGGGGACGGTTGGAACCCGGGGCGGTAATTTTGTGGTGCAGAAGAGTGATCTGCTTATTTCGCTGGGATGTCGGCTCAATATCAGGATGATCAGCTATAACGACCATGACTTTGCCCGCAATGCTTTCAAGATTATCGTGGATATCGATAAAAACGAATTGAAGAAGCCAACGATTACAGCAGATATGCCGGTGCATGCAGATGTGAAGGAGGTTTTAAAAGCCATTGCAGAGAGCGAATATAAGGCAAATCCGGAGCATGAGAGATGGCTGGCGTGGTGCCGGAATGTCAACAGACGTTATCCGGCGGTATTGCCTGAGTATTACGACAGGAAATCTCCGGTGAATCCTTATGCTTTTATGAAGGAGCTCTCCAGGCAGACCAGGGAAGGGGGTGCCATTATCTGCGGGAATGGCAGCGCATGTGTAATCACCTTCCAGGCTATGGAGATGAAGAAGAATCAGAGGATGTTTACAAACTCCGGCTGCGCAGCTATGGGGTATGGTTTCCCCGCGGCAATCGGCGTCTGCGTTGCACGTGGGGGGGAACAGACGATCTGTATCGACGGAGACGGCAGCTTCCAGATGAATCTACAGGAATTACAGACGGTTGTTTATAATCATTTAAATATCAAAATTATTTACCTGAATAACAATGGGTATCACTCCATCAGACAGACGCAGAATAACCTGTTTAAGCCGCCGCTGGTGGGCGTCTGTGACGGAAATGGTCTGAGCTTTCCGGATATGGAAAAGATTGCGTGGGCGTATGGGATCCCGTTTAACAGAATAGATCAAATAGATGACGCAGAGAAAAAGCTGAAAGAGATGTTTGAGACAGAAGGGCCTTTTTTCTGCGAAGTGTTGGCAGATGAAAATCAGATTTTTACACCCAAATTGTCCTCTAAGGTGCTGGAGGACGGAAGGATTGTGTCGCCTCCCATGGAGGACATGTATCCGTTTTTGCCGAAGGAGGAACTGGAAGCGGTGATGGCACAGGGATAGAATTCTGGCATGGCGAAAGGGTAGATGGAGGGGGAGGTAGAACAGGATGAAGAAAGATGAAGTGAATATTGGAAGATATTCTGCATTATGGAAAAATAGAAAAATAAACTGGGCTTTAGTGGCGTTCATTACTATATTTTGTGTCTGTTTTATCTTTTCATGTATTAGAAATGTTGTAGAATTTTATCATGACAGCAGATACTATTGGGAGATAGCCGAACCGGTGGTTTCGGAAGGATTTGATATATTGAATTTCCCGGAAACGTTCAGGGGATATTTTTATCCGGTGTTCCTGCAAATTGTCAGATTAGTGGGAGAAAAATTGTTTGGGCAGGGGTATTGGGGGCTTCGCCTATTATCTTCCGGGATGATAGCATGCTTTTTTGCCAGAGTATTACCGGATATTTTTCAAAAGAGGATAGACGGACTCAGACCCTGCATCAGGATCATCGGAGTTGTCATAGTGGTATTGTATTTTTGGGGGGATTTTCTGCAATATCCATTATCAGATTTTCCGGCACTGTTTTTCTTATGTTGTGGAATAGCATTGTTGCTTCAAAGGAAGGAGAAGCCGGGGGTAATTCGATTTGTAACTTTGGGGGGGCAGGAATATGCCTTTATTTAGCTTATAATACCCGTGCGGCGTATCTGTATGGCGTAATAGGTGTAATAGTGTTTTATGTCGTATGGGAATTGAGGCAGAAGAAATTAAGGTGGTATTCCCTGCTTGTTGTATCAGGCGGCGGACTTCTTATGGCGATACCGCAGTCATTAATTAACTACCAGTACACCGGATCCTGTTCGCCCCGGGTATTGACGGAACAGATTTCAAATTATGAAGTCGGACTGGAGATGCAGCAAGTATTATGGGGAATTTATTTTGACAGTTATGAGACTTATATTGGCGATGAGTCGGCATATCCTTCGCCAGGAGTGAAATTTATCGATCCCGGCGGAAATGAGATTGCCGAGAGAGAAGAAATAACGCAGGACAGTTTGAGTTATAAAGTCCTGTTGGAACTTTTTGTAAAATATCCGCTTGATATGTGCTCTGTTTACATCAGACATTTGATTGCGCTGTTGACCCCTAAATTTTCTGAAGCATATATACCAGATTTATATGTGGCCAAGGGGTTGAGAGTTGCGACGGCTATTTTTATATGGTTGCTGGCGGGAACAAACCTGCTGATCCGTATTAACGGTAAGGAGGTTGATATAAAACTATTAGTCATTGCAATTATAATTTTTATCCCCGGTTTATTGCAGTTATTTGGGGCTCCGGAGCTCAGATTCTTTATAGGAGTGCATTTTACAGCGTACTTTTATGCCTTGTTTTATATGGATTTGAAAAAAATTGCGTTATGTTTCAAACAGAATAAGGCAATTTTTGTTGCAGTATACCTTATAGTTTTTATGCTTTGGATTGGTGTTTTGAGCAGCATTCTGGAGAACAACCAGGAAAAAATCTTTCTGATTAATGACTCACAAAAAATTGTGACTGGACTAAGGTAGGAGAGGAAAATGTCAAAATATATAGGCGCGCAGATGCTTGAATTCTCTCAGAAGGGTGATGAGAGAGGACGGTTGGTGATAATAGAGGGGATGGAGGATATACCCTTTGATATTAAGCGGATTTTTTATATATATGGTTCTGATAAGAATGTAGTCAGAGGACAGCATGCAAACAGAAAATCAAAGTTTTTGCTGATCAATGTCGCCGGAACAAGTAAGGTTCGCGTCAGAGACGGAAAAGGGAATGAGGCTGTTTTTTCTCTTAACCGTCCCCACACAGGTATTTATCTTCCTGAGATGATGTGGAAGGAAATGTATGAATTCAGCGAGGATTCTGTTTTGCTTTGTGTTTCGTCAGAACACTATGATCCGGCTGAATATATCAGGGACTACGAAGAGTTTGTCAGTCTGGTGAATGAACAGGGAGTGTAGGTTGAAAAACCATATGTGACAGTTTTTCAACCGCGAATTTACGCCCGCTAAAGCGGGCAGGAAGGTTAGAATGAAGATATCAGTAGTGATTCCGGTTTATTTTAATGAGGATAATTTAGTCCCATTATATGAGGATATTTCCCGAAAACTGTTGACCTGTACAGAGTTTGAGTGGGAAATTATTATGGTCAATGACGGCTCACAGGATAACAGTTACGAGGTGATGCAAAAATTGGCCGCACAGGATAAGCGAATTAAGATATATGGACTTTCACGTAATTTTGGCTCTCATGCGGCGATACTCTGCGGCCTGGCAGAGAGCACAGGAGACTGTGCGGTAGTAAAAGCTGCCGATTTGCAGGAACCGACAGAGATCATTCTCGAGATGGTGGAAAGCTGGAAAAAGGGATTTAATGTAGTTCTTGCGCTCAGAAAAGAGAGGGAGGAAGACAGACGACAGATATTGTTTGCCAATCTGTATTACACGTTGGTGAGAAAGATGGCACTTCCAACAATGCCGAGAGGCGGATTTGACGTATATCTGATTGACAGAAAAGTGATTAACGTACTCTTGGCACTGGATGAGCAAAACAGTGCTCTGACGGGACAGATACTATGGAGTGGATTCAGGACAGACAAAATCTATTATACCAGGCGGGCCAGAGAGGTGGGAAAAAGCAGATGGACGTTAAAGAAAAAGATCAGGCTGGTCATGGATACATTGTTCAGCTTTTCTTCCCTTCCAATCAAGCTGGTGTCAATGATAGGTATTTTTTCTTTTTTGGGTTCACTTCTATGGGCGGTTCTGGTCTTTATATTTAAGGTGTCAGGATTAATTGAAGTGAGTGGATGGACAACTTTATTTATTTTTAACTCAAACTTCGCACATAGATTTTAGCTATGTACCTTGAAAATTCAATATCT
>CANOVJ010000042.1 GCA_947570615.1 uncultured Lachnospiraceae bacterium | reverse complement strand
AAACAATGGCAAATAAAAAGGGCAGCCACCAGCTGACAAGGGCAGATAGGATAAAAATAGAGGCGCTGCTTAAAGAGGGCTTAAGCAAGGCGAAAATAGCAAAGCATCTGGGAGTACACCGCAGCACTATATATAATGAGCTGAAACGGGGAGAATACGAACACCGTAATAGTGACTGGACGACGGAAATAAGATACAGCCCAGACATAGCACAGGAAAAGGCAGAGGAAAATTTAAAGGTAAGAGGCACACAGCTTAAAATAGGCAACGATATTGCATATGCAAATTACATAGAGGACAAGATAGTAAACGAGGATTACAGCCCAGCAGCAGTGCTGGGAGAGCTTAAGGCGCAGGGCAGAGAGGGGGAATTTAATACTACCGTCTGCGTGGCTACTCTTTACAGCTACATAGATAAGGGCGTTTTCCTTAAACTGACTAATAAGGATTTGCCAGTAAAGAAGAATAAAAAGCGGGGCTATAAGAAAGTACGCAAGCAGCAGGCACGGGCAGCAGCAGGCGACAGCATAGAAAAACGCCCAGAAGAGATAGACAAGCGGGAAGAGTTCGGACACTGGGAAATGGATAGTGTAATAGGCAAGCGGGGAGTATCTAAAAACGTGCTGCTGGTACTGACGGAAAGAAAGACACGGGACGAGATTATATTTAAGCTGCCAGACCATACGGACGAGGCGGTAGTAGCGGCGCTGGATAGATTAGAGCGCAAATATGGTGCGGATATGTTTAAGCAGATATTTAAGACAATTACGGTAGACAACGGCAGCGAGTTTGCAGACGTGAACGGCTTAGAGCGTTCTATACTGGAAGAGGGAGAAAAGAGGACACATTTGTATTACTGCCACCCATATAGCAGCTGGGAGCGTGGCACGAATGAGGTAACAAATAAAATGGTGCGCCGCAAAGTGCCAAAGGGTACAAACTTTGACGATAAGACCGACGAGGAAATAGAGAAAATAGAGGGCTGGATAAACGGCTACCCACGCAGGATACATGGCTACCGTTCTGCTGGGGAGCTTTTCACAGAAGAGCTGGAAAAGCTGGCTTAATATCAGATATAGCGACTTTGAGAGGCTGGCAGCAGTGGCAGCCTTAAAACTGCGCCCATTCCAGCAAAAGGGAGTTTACAAGGCGGGCGCACTCTGGTATAGTAAGGGTAGCATATCTGCTGTTTTTCGTTCTGTATAGTTAAATTCTACAAAATACCCACTATCAAATTAGTAATAATGCCGAAACTGAAAAAATGTTCAAAAAAAGGTTGAAATTTTTAGGGGGATTTCAGAGAGAAAAAAGTAATTGACAAGAGGAAAAAGATTGGCTAAAATGACAGATAAGTTGAAACAGATTATAGAAAAAGGCTGTGAAGGTGTCCGGGAGCATTCCGGGCAGCCGCTTATCTTCCATCAGAGAGAGGGAGCCACCGGCTGAAAGCTTCCTCTGGTTCAGATAAAGAAAACGGTCCTCAGACCTGTTTTTGTCGCGGCGATTTTCCCACCGGAGCCTCCGGATTTAACGCAGTATGGGCCTTTGGCGTTTCCTGACCGAAAACAATGCTTTTCTGGCCGACAGGAGCAGAGGCGCTGCAAGTAGGTTCGGACGTGGGCGCGCGTTAAGCGTAAATGAGAGTCTGCCCCCTGGCGGTCTGCTGTGAACAGATCAGACAGCGCGTGGGCGGGAAACTGGGTGGTACCGCGGAAAAATTCGTCCCTTGTGTGAAATGCACAGGGGATTTTTTTATGCGCGGCCCCATGCAGAGGAAGTATGCCGCTAAAGCGGCGTATGGGCGCGCGGCGGGCAGGGGAAAAGCCTCCCCCGCTCGATTCTGAGGATGGCCGGCGAAGCCTGCCTTCAAAAATTATTAAGGAAAGGAAAAGACAATGAAAGAGAAACTGGAGCAGATTAAAGCGGAAGCCTTGAGGCAGATCCAGAGCAGTAACGCGCTGGATAAGTTAAACGAGATCAGGGTCAGCTATCTGGGCAAAAAGGGAGAGCTCACCGCCGTCCTCAAGAGCATGAAGGACGTGGCGGCGGAGGAGCGGCCGAAGGTTGGACAGATGGTGAATGAGGCCAGGCAGGAGATCGAGGCTGTTTTGGAGGAGGCCATGGCCAGAATGGAGCAGGCGGCTCTTGAGGCCAGGCTTAAGAATGAGACCATCGACGTCACCCTTCCCGCCACGAAGAACCGGGTAGGACACCGTCACCCCAACTTTATCGCCCTGGAGGAGGTGGAGAGAATCTTCATCGGCATGGGCTATGAGGTTGTGGAGGGCCCCGAGGTGGAGACGGACTACTACAATTTCGAGGCGCTGAACATTCCGGCGGATCATCCCGCCAAGGACGAGCAGGACACCTTTTTCATCAACGGGGATTTCCTGCTTCGTACCCAGACCTCCAGCACCCAGGTGCATGAGATGGAAAAGGGAAAGCTTCCCATCCGCATGATCGCTCCCGGAAGAGTGTTCCGCTCCGACGAGGTGGACGCCACCCATTCCCCTTCCTTCCATCAGGTGGAGGGTCTTGTGATCGACAGGCATATTACCTTTGCGGACTTAAAGGGAACCCTGGCGGAGTTCGCCAGAGAGCTTTTCGGGGAGGAGACCAGAGTGAAATTCCGCCCCCATCACTTCAATTTTACGGAGCCCAGCGCGGAGATGGATGTTTCCTGCTTCAAGTGCGGCGGAAAGGGCTGCCGCTTCTGCAAGGGGTCCGGATGGATCGAGATCCTGGGCTGCGGCATGGTACACCCCAATGTGCTGACCATGAGCGGGATCGACCCGCAGGAGTACACCGGCTTTGCCTTCGGCGTGGGGCTTGAGAGGATCGCGCTCTTAAAATATGAAATCGACGATATGCGTCTGCTCTATGAGAACGATATCCGGTTCTTGAAGCAGTTCTGACAATAACCAGGAAAGGAAAAGGAAAATGAATACAGGATTATCATGGATTAAGGCTTATGTGCCGGAGCTTACCTGTACCGATCAGGAATACTGTGATGCGATGACGCTCACCGGTACCAAGGTGGAGAGCTTTCACCGGCTGGATAAAAATCTGGAAAAGATTGTGGTGGGGCAGATTGACAAAATCGAAAAGCACCCGGACGCGGATAAGCTGATCGTATGTCAGGTGAATATCGGAAGCGAAGTGATCCAGATCGTGACGGGCGCTCCCAACGTGAAGGAGGGGGATAAGGTCCCGGTGGTGCTGGACGGCGGAAAGGTGGCGGGAGGCCACGACGGAGGCCCCCTGCCCGAGGACGGGATCACAATTAAGGCCGGAAAGCTGCGGGGCGTGCCCTCCAACGGAATGATGTGCTCCATCGAGGAGCTCGGCTCCGACCGAAATATGTATCCCGAGGCCCCGGAGCTTGGCATCTATATTTTCCCGCAGGAGACAGAGGTGGGGGCGGACGCGGCAGAAATCCTTGGCATGAGAGACACCGTGTTCGAGTATGAGATCACCTCCAACCGGGTGGACTGCTACAGCGTACTGGGGATTGCAAGGGAGGCGGCGGCCACCTTCCGAAAGCCCTTTGTGGCTCCCGTGGTGACAGTGAAGGAAAATGGGGAAAGGATTGAGGATTACATTTCTGTGGAGGTGCAGGATCCGGATCTGTGTCCCAGATACTGCGCCAGGGTATGTACCAACATTAAGATCGCGCCCTCGCCGGAATGGATGCAGAGACGTCTTCGCGCCAGCGGGATCCGTCCCATCAACAATCTGGTGGATATCACCAACTACGTGATGGAGGAGTACGGCCAGCCCATGCACGCCTTTGATCTGGACACGATAGCGGGACATAAGATCATCGTCCGCAGGGCAAAGGATGGAGACCGGTTCCAGACGCTGGATGAGCAGATGAGAACCCTGGATCACGATATGCTGATGATCTGCGACGCGGAGAAGGAGATCGGTATCGCCGGAATCATGGGCGGCGAAAACAGCAAGATCACCGACCAGGTAAAGACCGTCCTGTTCGAGGCGGCAACCTTTAACGGCCCGAATATCCGCAAATCCGCCAAACGGCTGGGCCTTCGCACGGACGCTTCCGGCAAATTCGAAAAGGGGCTTGATCCCCACAACGCAAAGGCCGCCATCGACCGGGCCTGCCAGCTGATCCAGGAGCTGGGCTGCGGGGATGTGGTGAGCGGCATGGCGGATGTGTGTCAGCCCATGAGGGAGGAGGCGCAGATCGCCTTTGAGCCGGAGAAGATCAACGCTCTTCTGGGGACGCAGATCTCCAGGGAAGAAATGCTCTCCATTTTTCAGATGCTGGAGATCGTCTATGACGGGAACACCAATATGCTGACTGTGCCCACCTTCCGGCAGGATCTTGCCTGTTGTGCGGATATGGCGGAGGAAGTAGCCAGATTTTTCGGCTATGACAAGATCCCCACCACCCTGCCAAACGGGGAAGCCACTGCGGGCAGGCTCTCCTTCAAGCTGCGGATCGAGCAGATCGCGAGGGATGTGGCAGAGTATTGCGGATTCTCACAGGGGATGAATTATTCCTTCGAGAGCCCGAAGGTGTTTGACAGACTCCTTCTTCCGGAAGACTCGCCCCTTCGCCGGGCTATCGTGATCGCCAACCCGCTGGGGGAGGATTTCTCCATCATGAGAACCATTTCCCTGAACGGAATGCTGACCTCTCTGGCCACCAATTATAATAGAAGAAATAAGGACGTAAGGCTCTATGAGCTTGGAAATATTTATCTGCCCCGGGAGCTTCCTCTGACAGAGCTTCCCGAGGAGAGGATGCAGCTTACCCTGGGGATGTACGGGGAAGGGGATTTTTACACCATGAAGGGAGTGGCGGAGGAGCTCCTGGAGGCGGCAGGCCTTAAGAAAAAAGCCCTTTATGACCCGGCCAGCGGCAAGCCCTTTCTGCACCCGGGACGTCAGGCGAACATTCTCTATGAGGGAAGTGTGGTGGGTTATCTTGGAGAAGTACACCCGCTGGTATGCAAAAACTATGACATGGCCACAAGAGCCTATGTGGCTGTGATCGATATGCCCTGCATTGTTGAGAAGGCTACCTTTGACAGGAAATATGAAGGGATCGCCAGATATCCGGCGGTGTCCAGAGATATCAGTATGGTGGTTCCAAAGCATGTTCTTGCCGGACAGATTGAGGCTGTAATTTCCCAGAGAGGCGGAAAGATTCTGGAGTCCTGCGAGCTGTTTGATATTTACGAGGGAGAGCAGATCAGAGAGGGGTATAAATCCATGGCCTACTCCGTCACCTTCCGGGCAAAGGACCGGACCCTGGAGGAGGGCGACGTCACGGCAGTGATGAAGAAAATATTGAACGGACTGGAAGCTTTGGGAATTGAACTGCGGCAGTAAATGAGATAAGATACAGGTATGGAGGCGATGCCCTGCCAGGATATTTCCCGGCAGGGTGTGCGTCGGTCTGAAATATATTTATATTAAAAGAAAGGAACGGAGAAAATGGAGCAGAAGAATACGTGGGAAACGTATAATGAGAAGCAGCTGGAGGCTCTCGAGGAGCTGGCGGCGGAGTATCGGGATTTCCTGGATGAAGGAAAGACCGAACGGGAATGTGTGGACGCCATCGTGAATGCGGCGGAGCAGAAGGGATACCGCGATATTCAGTCCGTGATCAGGGAGGGCAAAAGCCTTAAGAGCGGAGATAAGGTTTATGCCGTGTGCATGAACAAGTCTGTGGTCATGTTCCGCATCGGAAAAAGACCCATGGCGGAGGGGATGAACATTCTGGGCGCGCATATCGATTCTCCCAGACTGGATATCAAGCAGAAGCCCTTTATCGAGGACGGCGGCTTTGCCTATCTGGATACCCATTACTACGGCGGCGTGAAGAAGTACCAGTGGGTGGCGCTCCCTCTTGCCCTGCACGGGGTGATCGTGAAGAAGGACGGAACCACCGTGGAAATCAATGTGGGAGAGAATGAGGACGATCCGGTATTCTTCGTGTCCGATCTGCTGATTCACCTAGCACAGGAGCAGCTTGAGAAGAAGGCGTCCAAAGTGATCGAGGGGGAGGCCCTTGACCTGATCGTGGGTAACAAGCCTTTTCTCTTTGGAAAGGACGACGAGGACAAAGAGGATGGCGATAAAAAGAAGAAGAAAAAGCGCGCCAAAGAGGCGGTAAAGAAAGGGATCCTTGAGATCCTTAAGAACTCCTATGACGTGGAGGAGGAGGATTTCCTCTCTGCGGAGCTGGAGGTGGTTCCCGCCGGAAAGGCCAGAGATGCCGGTTTTGACCGCAGTATGATCCTTGCCTATGGCCAGGACGACAGGGTTTGCGCGTTTACCTCCTTAAAGGCCATGCTTGACGTGGAGGATACGGAGCGGACGGCCTGCTGCCTGCTGGTGGACAAGGAGGAGATCGGCAGCGTAGGCGCTACCGGAATGCAGTCCCGGTTCTTTGAAAATATGGTGGCGGAGGTGATGAACCTGACGGGAGAATATTCGGAGCTGAACGTGAGAAGGTGCCTGGCCTCATCCTGCATGCTCTCCTCCGACGTGAGCAGCGCCTACGATCCCAACTATGCGTCCTGCTTTGACAAGAACAACGTGGCTTATCTCGGCGGCGGTATGGTACTGAACAAGTTCACCGGTTCCCGCGGAAAGTCCGGCTCCAATGACGCCAACGCGGAATATCTGGCGCATATCCGCAGCATTTTCGGCGAAGGAAACATCAATTTCCAGACGGCCGAGCTGGGCAAGGTGGATGTGGGCGGAGGCGGCACCATCGCGTACATTCTGGCGCTCTATGGAATGAACGTGATCGACAGCGGCGTGGCGGTGCTGAATATGCACGCCCCCTGGGAGGCCACCAGCAAGGCTGACGTCTACGAGGCTACCCGCGGCTACGAAGTATTTTTAAGGAAAGCGGATCTGTAATGGAGACAGAAGCGCTGAAGACCTCGGATTTTTATTTTGACCTGCCAAAGGAGCTGATCGCCCAGGATCCTCTTGCGGACCGAAGCGCCTCCCGGCTGCTGGTGCTGGATAAAAACACCGGAGGGATCAGGCATGATAGCTTTAAGAACATTGTGGAATACTTAAGTCCGGGAGACTGCCTGGTGCTCAACAACACCAGGGTGCTCCCGGCCAGGCTCCACGGCGTGAGGGCCGATACCGGAGCCCGGGTGGAGGTGCTTCTGCTCAGAAGAAGAGAGCAGGATATATGGGAAACGCTGGTTAAGCCCGGGAAGAAACTGCGACCGGGAGCCAGACTCAGCTTCGGGGACGGACTGCTCACGGGCCAGGTGCTGGATGTGGTGGAGGAGGGCAACCGCCTGATCCGTTTCTCCTGGGAGGGGATCTTCGAGGAGGTGTTAGACCGCTTGGGAGAAATGCCTCTCCCTCCTTATATCACCCATAAGCTGGAGGATAAGGAGCGTTACCAGACGGTCTATGCCCGTTATGACGGTTCGGCGGCGGCCCCCACGGCGGGGCTTCACTTTACGCAGGAGCTTCTGCGTGAAATTGAGGAGAAGGGTGTGCGTATCGCTTACGTCACCCTTCACGTGGGACTTGGAACCTTCCGCCCGGTAAAGGCTGAGCGGATCACCGATCACCATATGCACTCGGAGACCTATCAGATCACGGCTGAGGCGGCGGAGCAGATCAATGAAGCTAAAAGAAGCGGTCACCGGGTTATCTGTGTGGGCACCACAAGCTGCCGCACCCTGGAGAGCGCGGCGGACGAGAACGGAATGCTCCGGGAATGCTGCGGGGATACGGATATTTTTATTTATCCCGGCTACCGCTTTAAGGCGCTGGATGCTCTCATCACCAATTTTCATCTGCCGGAGTCCACACTGGTGATGCTGGTCAGCGCGCTGGCCGGCAGGGAGAACGTACTGCGGGCTTATCAGGAGGCGGTAGAGGAGAGGTATCGGTTCTTTTCGTTTGGAGACGTCATGCTCGTTCAATAAAAACCGATAGTGCATATTTGGGAACAGAATAAAGGACATTGGATTTTACCAGGCATCCTTATGCTTAACAAGGGGTTGTCGCACCAATGATTGAAAAATCAAAGGGGTGACAGTCCCTTATTTGTAATATGCCCGGCGAAGCGGAATTACACTTGACATTCGAGAGCTTATAAGCTATCATACAGATAGATAAAGGAGACAATATAATGTATGAGGTTCATTTTTATCAGGATGCCAATGGAAATCAGCCGGTCAAAGAATACCTTGATAAGTTGGAAGAAAAGTCTGCAAAAAGCAAAGATGCCAGAATAAAATATAATAAAATTGACCAATATATCGGAATACTGATGGAACATGGGACTGCGGCCGGTGAGCCGTATGTAAAGCATTTAGATGGAGAAATATGGGAATTGCGTCCGTTAAGAGACAGGATTCTGTTTTTTGCATGGGACGGCAAGTCATTTATTTTGTTAAGCTATTTTATGAAAAGCACACAGAAAACGCCAAAAAGAGAGATTGAAAAGGCGAAAAGGTTAATGGAGGATTTCAGGGAAAGGAGCAGAGAAGATGGATAATGGAAAGATAAATTCCCCAGTGGGGGAAAGCTGGAGCGAATATAGAAAAAAGCATTATACGGCGGAGGAAATTGCCGAAAATGATTTAATGGTTAAGCTGGTTGGAGAGATGATAAATACCAGAAAGGAAAAGCACATCTCGCAAAGGGAATTAGAGGATATGACAGGGGTTAAGCAGTCTGTGATTGCAAGAATGGAAAGCGGAAAAACTGACCCCCAGCTGTCAACGATTTTAAAACTGCTGGTATCTATGGGAAAAACGCTTACAATCGTTCCTTTGGAGCTGGCTGAAAAACAGGATGCTTAATAACTTCCCAAAAGTACATTATGAGGTGTAGCCGATAAACAAGAAGGATGTCATGCTCGTTCAATAAAAACCGTTTTGCGTATCAATACGCCAGACATCATTTATACCGGAAACGGCAGGGAGAGACATGGAGGAATTTAAGATGAGCGAACCAAAAGAAAAAGATAAGCTGCACACCGGAGAACTTTATCTGCCGGGAGACGAGGAGATTATGAAAGAGCAGGCGGTATATCAGGATCTGCTCTGCGAGTACAACCAGACCAGGCCCTCTCAGACAGAAAAAAGGGCGCAGATGCTGAAGGAAATGCTTGGCGACTGTGGAGAGGGCGTGTACATTGAGGCGCCTTTTTATTCCAACTGGGGCGGGCATCACTGCCACTTTGGGGACTATGTGTATGCGAACTATCTGCTGACCTGTGTGGACGATACACACATATACGTGGGAGACCACACCATGTTCGGCCCGAACGTGACCATCGCTACCGCCGGGCATCCCATTCTGCCGCCACTGCGGGATAAGGCGTATCAGTACAATATGCCGGTACATATTGGCAGAAACTGCTGGATCGGCGCAGGAGCCGTAATCATGCCGGGGGTAACAATCGGGGATAATACGGTGATCGGAGCGGGCAGCATAGTGACGAAGGATATCCCTGAAAATGTAGTTGCGGTGGGGAATCCCTGCCGGGTAATGCGAAAAGTGAATGAGCATGACAGGAAGTTTTATTTCAGGGACAGGGAAATCCCGCAGGAGATTCTGAAAGAAAACGGTCTGTGAGAAAGGGAAGGGATGTTATCACAATGACAAATGCACAGCGCAGAGACGCTCAGATGGCGTATATTGCAGACAGCGGCGTTCATGAGGAAATGATGGCGTGCAGAAGGATCCTCCAGCGGCTGAATTTTATGGATCGCACCGATTTTGAGGGGATCGCGGCCACCGTAAAGGAGCTTTTCGGCAAATCGGAGGATGCGTTCGTAAACCCGCCCTTTTACTGCGACTACGGGAAGCATATCGAGGTGGGCAAAAATTTTTTCGCCAACTATAACTGCACCCTTCTGGATGTGGCCAGGATACGGATCGGCGATAACTGCCAGATGGCTCCCAATGTAGCGGTCTACACTGCCGGACATCCCATCCATCCGGTCAGCCGCAATTCCGCCTATGAGTATGGGAAAGAGGTAACCATCGGAGACAATGTCTGGCTCGGGGGCAACACGGTAGTCTGTCCCGGCGTCCGGATCGGAAGCAATGTGGTGATCGGAGCGGGCAGCGTGGTGACGAAGGACATTCCCGACTGGTGCATCGCCGCTGGCAATCCCTGTAAGGTAATCCGCAGGATTACGGATGAGGATAAGAGAAAGCTGTTCCGCAATAAGGAGATAGACCAGGAGGCCTGGGAAGACATTACGGCGAGGATGGATTTCAGCTTCTAAGACGGAAAACAACTGAAAACCGGACAAATTACCATTGGCCTGTAAACCGGATATCAGGGAAGGAACAGTTCGTTCTTTTTATATCCGCTGCAGGCCTTTTTCAGCTTCAGACCTGCGGCCGTGAGAAGAGCCCTGTTCACGCTGCGGGCAGAGAGTGATACAGCGCATACAGGAAATGCACCTTTGAGAATCGGTGCAGGACGGATCGGAAGGATCGATTGCGCCGACCGGACATTCCGCTGCGCACAGACCGCACCGGATGCAGGACTTTCCTGCCTGTGGCTTCAGGGGAACGCCGCCGTATTGCTGATACGGACGTTTGCCGGGCAGAGTAAGGGGAGCGGAGAGAGTTTTATCCTCCATTTTTGAGCGGATCCTCCGGGCAAAAACAGAGAGCTCCTTTTCATCCTCCGAATCCGGCCGCCCGGCGGCGAACTGGCGCATAATGGAGTGTTCGGCGATGGCGGAGATGGCGGCGATACAGGAAAACCCGCAGGCTGTCAGTGTGTCCTGTAATTCCACCAGCGTATCGTCATAATCCCGGTTTCCATATACGGCGATGAGGATTGCCCTGGCCGCGTTTCCCTTCATCCGGGCCAGCCGCGTTACGGCAATGGCGGGAACCCGCCCTCCATAGGAGGGAACGGATACGATGCAGATATCCTGTGGGGCAAAGGAAAAGGAGGCGTAATCCCCGGTTTGCTGCGTGAGATCAATACAGGTGCTTTCCGCGCAGAACGCTTCTGTAAATATATCCGCAGCCTTTTTGACGCCCCCGGTAGGGCTGAATAAAATGTTGTAAACTGACATGGCATTCTTCCTTATAATAACACGTTTCATCTGACTTCATAAAATAATATACTATTGCCGGAAGTATTTTTCAATGAATTTTCACAGCAAATCCGGGCAGCGGCGAAATAGATCCCATAGAGCACAGAAAACAGAACCAGCGCCGTCATAAGGGACTGGCCCATCCAGACCAGATCCGTGACGATGGGAAGCTGGAAAAAGCTCACCAGTATTTTTTTCGTGCAGATAAAAGTAAAGCAGATGCTGACCAGGACGGCGGGCAGGAGCGGAAGCAGGAACAGCAGCGCAAGCTGGCGGGTAACCAGTCTGGAGATCAGATCCCCGCTCATGCCGAGCTGGCTCAGGATGCGATTCTGTCTCTGTTTTTTCTGCCAGTCTCCCAGAACCTGTGTAGCCAGGATGGCAGCGCCGGTGATCACCAGAATGAGCGAGAGATAAAACAGGCAGATGATTATGGAATAAAGATAGTGCAGTTCAGCCTTGCTCACCCATTTCCCCGAAAGATAATCCATATCCTCATATACAAACCTTGTGGGCGCGCCGTCCGGTCCGCTTCTGGCACGCTTCCCATCCAGCAGGACAAGGCCTTCACAGGAGGCTGTGATACGCCCCAGATCGTCCGGACTTAAGGGTCTGTCGGTCACCGCTGCGTATACGCCGTATAAAAGCCGCAGACTTTTGACCGCTCCGTCCGGCACAATGAGAATATAGTCCATGCCGTTCCCATAGCCGTTGTTCTGACTGAATGGCTCTGTAAAGACGCCCTCGCGGGCAAATGGGTATCCGGCGCATTCCAGGTCATTCCGCTCCCTGGTGAGTGTCCTGATCCCCCGCTCCAGCGCCGGGACACAATGGACATAGCACAGCGCAGGATCCAGGGACAGATCCCGGTATCCCAGCAGCTTTCGCAGCTTCAGATAATCGCTCTGCAGCATACAGGTATCCTGGCGAAATTCCGCATAGGGACGGTTCAGACGGCGGCCCGTCTCCACAACCGCCTGGTTTCGGACGGTGAGGAAATCTGTTTTTCCGCTGGCGTAGATGCCGTAGCTGTGATCCCGCGGGGACAAATCCTGCGAGGACAAATCCTGCGAGGACAAATCCTGTGAGTAGGAATCCTGCCCGGAAAAATCCTCCCGGATCATCTGTGCATAGCGGGAGAAATCGCCTGTTTCCCCGTGGCGCAGGATCATGATATCAAAGACATCGGCCTGCGTACTCCTGGTCACCATCATTCCAATGGCGGTTCCTGTGGCGGCGAGGGTGATGGAGAGCATAAACAGGATGGACAGTATTCCCATAATGCTGCTCATGGAGTGGATCCTGGCCGTAAAATCCCGGAAGGTCACCAGCCTGTGTTTTTTGTATTTCCAGTGGGCGCGGCTTCCCAGGCGGGATGTGAGAGCGGCCGGAACACTCCGGAAAAAACCGGACAGAAATAGCACCAGCAGACCCGTCCCGGCCAGTACGTCATAGCCCTTTCCCAGGGGCTGGATCCAGATGAAACCAAATCCCGCAAGACAGGAGAGCAGGGACAGGAAAAGAAGCGTGACGGCCCGGCCTCTGTCTGAGACAGGAGGCTTTTCGTTTGACTGATCCTGACGGAGCAGCTCGCAGGGCTGCACCCGGCGGATCCATCTGATGCTTTTGCGCATTCCATACAGCAGCATCCCCCAAAAATACACAAGCGTCAGTCCCAGGGCGGGGAGAAAAAAGGGAACATGCAGGCAGAAGGGCATCCCGAACAGGCGAAGCAGGGCCGCCTCCAGAATCTGGGAAAGCAGCATTCCCGGGAGAATGCCGGCGACAAAGGCCAATATGCCGATCAGGACGTTTTCCCGAAGAAGGAGAGCTGCGATCCTCCGGGCCTGAATGCCGCAGATCATGTATATGCTGAATTCTCTGCTGCGCTTTCTGAGCATGTAGCTTATCATGTAGCCGATGATCCAGCCCATGATGAGGATCACCAGCAGGGAGGAGGCGATGATCAGCCAGGGTAGAATCTCCAGATCGGGCAGGGCTTTTACCGTGTCTGAAAAAATCAGGCTGTTAAACGCATATATGGCAGATACACAGCAGGAGAGGGTTACAAAGAAAAGCGCATATTCGCCGAACGCTCTTCTGGCATTGCGCAGGGAAAGCTTACTCAGCATGGCCTGTCACCTCCCAGCAGCGAGAGCACGTCCAGTATTTCGTGGTAGAATGTACTGCGGGTCTTTTCCCCTCTGTGAATCTCGTTAAAAATGCGTCCGTCCTTTAAAAACAGGATCCGGCTTCCATAGCTGGCGCTGAAAGCGTCGTGGGTCACCATCAGGATTGTGGCCCCCATATCCTGATTAAGCTCTTCCATGAACGTGAGAAGAACCCGGGAGGCGTGGGAGTCCAGGGAACCGGTGGGCTCGTCGGCCATGATCAGCCTGGGATTGCAGACCATGGCCCGGGCGAAGGCACATCGCTGCTTCTGGCCGCCCGATACCTGGGAAGGAAATTTTTGCAGGGCGTCGCCGATGTGGAGTCTGTCCGCGATCCGCCGCACCTGTGTAATAATCTCCCCGGGCGCTTTTTCGCTGATGGTCAGGGGCAGAGCGATATTCTCCTCCAGCGTCAGCGTGTCCAGCAGATTGAAATCCTGGAACACAAAGCCCAGCGTGTCCCGGCGGAAGGCGGACAGATCGCTCTCCGCAATTGCAGTGATATCTCTGCCGTCCAGCAGAATATGACCGGCGCTCACGGTGTCGATGGTGGAGATACAGTTTAAAAGCGTGGTCTTTCCCGAACCGGAGGCCCCCATGATACTGATGAATTCCCCGGCCTGCACGTCAAAGCTGACCTGATCCAGGGCTTTTGTCACCGCCTGTGGGCTGCCATAATATTTTTCGATGTGCTCCACGTGGAGCAGCGGTTTTCTGCAACCTGGTCTCATGGCTGTTTCACCGCCTTTCCGTTTACGATTCCTGCGTCTTTGTGTGAAATATGGTTCATGGAACGTCTCCTTTCTGAAATGATCTTTATTATAACGGTTCGGAGCGGTCCCATGTATAAAGGTTTATTGATTTAATCTGACAGAATCGTAAGATAAAGGGACAACATTTTCCTTTGGAAAAACATTTTCCGTTGGAAAATGGAGAAGGACTGTCGTATATTCCCCGGCCTGTGACTTTATTTCCAGTCCGATTCCCGGCTTTTCACAGAGCTGACGGCACAGATAAAGACCGATACCGGTTGCGTTCTGTCCGCCGCGTCCGTTGGTTCCCACAAACCCCTTGTCAAAGACCCGGCCAAGCTCGCTTTCTCTGATGCCGATACCGTTGTCGGTGACGGAGAGCGTTACATAATTTCCAAAATTCTCTGAGGCCGCTTCGATCCGAAGAGGCCGCCCGCTCTGATATTTGACGCTGTTTATCAGGATCTGGTTCAGAATAAACTGCAGCCATTTTTCATCGCAGTATACGGTGTCGGAGAGGTTTTCCGTACAGACACATACCCTGTTCTGAATCAGAAGCTGTTTATTTTCTGCGAGCGCCTTAAGAACACATTCCTTCAGGGAAAACTCTGTGATGAAATAATCCTTTTCAACGTTTCCCAGACGCGCATAGTACAATACGCGCTCCACGCTCCGGGAAATCAGCTCAGTCTGTGTCAGGATCCTTCGGGTCACATCGGATCTGTTGTTTTCACACAGAAGACGGATTCCGGTAACGGGGATTTTCATTTCATGGATCCACTGCTCCACAAAGTCCCGGTATTCGCCGTTTTGCCGCCGGGCCTCGGCAACCTCGTCGATCATGTCCTTTAATGCGGATTTCATGAGATGAAAATAAAACTGCTCCAGCCTGGAGCCGGGCCTGTGGGCGAGCTCAGCGAGCAGGTATTTCCGATCCAGCGAGTCCATCACAGACCGAAGATACGCCGTCCTTTTTCGCAGGCGCATATAGCTTAGGAGCAGATAAATGCTCACAATACAGACAAAGCAGACCCACAGCAGAAACAGTTCGCCGTTTTGGATTCCAAAGAGCTTAAGAAGCACGGAGAAAAGCAGTGCGCCAAAAAGGCAGGTGAGCAGACAATAGTGGTGATCCCTGAAAAAATCGGCAAAGCTCATATTTTGTACCCCATTCCCCGTCTGGTGTGGATCAGCTCCCCGACGCCGATCCCGCGCAGCTTGTCCCGGATCCGCATGACGTTGACGCTCAGGGTATTGTCGTCGATGTGGATCTCATTGTCCCACAGATATTCCACCAGGTCCAGCCGGGAGACGATCTGGCCGGGGCGTTCAAACAGGTAATACATGATTTTCAGCTCCGTTCGGGTCAGCTCGATCTCTCTGCCGCCGGCGCGCAGGGTTCCGGAAACGGGATGCAGGGTGATCCCTCTGTATTCAAGGCAGTCCGGTTTCGCCGCCTTCCGGCTTCGTTTCAGAAGCCGGTCGATCCGCGCCAGCAGGATGGGGATATTGCAGGGCTTGGCGATAAAGTCGTCCCCGCCCAGGGTCAGGGCCTGCAGCTCGTCCATGGCCGTGTTCCGGCCCGTGAGAAACAGGATCGGGACGTCGCAGAACCGACGTATGGAGGAACACAGGCTGTACCCGTCCTGGCCGGGCAGATTGATATCCAGCAGAATCAGATCCGGGCTTTCGGCTCTGGTCAGGGCAAGGGTATTGTCAAAATCCGTGATACTGCTTACGGAAAATCCGGCGTTTTTAAGAAGCGTTTCCAGCTCCGTGCGTATCAGCTCTTCATCCTCTATGATCAGAATTCGTTCCATATAAAAATCTCTCCATGTGACAACGGATGACATCCTCATGTTAATAAGTATATTTGTGAAAACTGCGGATAAAATGATTATATCGCCCCATTTGTATAAACTCAATGTATTTCTCCGGCTTTACAAATAGTCGTAAGTGGTTTATGATAGGGATACGGGTTAGAAATTCTTATACAGATGGAGGTCATATCATGGAAGAGAGAAGAAGAACCAACCGCCGGACACTGGATTCCAGGCTTCTCATAAAGAGACTGGACGGAAGCGGACAGGAGGAGGCGCAGATTGAGATCATGGACGTATCAAAGACAGGGATCGGCTTCAGCTGCAACAAGCTGCTGGATATCGGCGCTGTGTACGAGTCCTTTCTGCGGATCTGGACGCAGGAGGTGATCCACGCCTTCCTTGAGATTGTCAGAATCGAAAAAGTCGGACAGAATTACAGCTATGGCGCTATTTTCATCGGGATGCCGGAGGCGGAAGCGGTGAGGATTGAGGCATACGATACGATAGAGTCAATGAAAGGAAACTGATTTCTGAAAGCGAAAAAGATTTACACGGCGGCAGCCCTTTTGCTGCTGGCTGTGTTATATGGTATGATATTCTTTTTTTCGGCGGAGGACGGAACGCGTTCCTCCGCCGTCAGCGCAAGAGTGACGAAAGCGCTGGTCAGCGGGTATTGCGGGCTTATGGGAAAGGGCGCGGAGACCGTTGCGGAGATGGTGATGCTTCTGGAGGGGATTGTCAGGAAGCTGGCCCACTTTCTGGAATACATGTGCGTGGGGCTTTTATCCTTCAGCATCGTCGCCCTGTGGAGGGGCGTTTCCCGAAGGGGCGCTCTGGCAGTGCTTTTGCAGGTGTTTATCTCTGCCGCTCTGGACGAGCTCCATCAGTATTTTGTCCCCGGAAGATGGGCCAGCTTTAAGGATGTGCTGATCGATACGGCGGGCGGGCTTGCCGGAATTCTGGTAATTGTCCTGTGTATCCGTTGTTTTGCATGGAAAACGTCTCAATAGACCACATATCCCTTCGCCCGCAGAATCTCGCGGGCTTTTTCGATGCTTTCCTTCTGATAAAATTCTACCTTCAGTACGCCGTCCTCCTGCTCCCGGTTATGGGTGATTCCGATATTTTTGATGCTGATCTGCTGGAGTGCAAGAAGAGTGGCTATGGCGGCAAGCGCGCCGGGCTCGTCTGCAATCTCAATACGAAGGGAGAAGGATTTTGAGATGGGGCCGCCGGGGGCGTCGCTGAAGGAGTCCCGGTAGTCTCTGGCCTTCTCAAAAAAGCGGTACAACGTATCGGGCCTGGCCTGGTCGATCTCATCTCTGATCCGCTGCAGGGCGCAGATATAATCTGCAAGCAGCCTGGAGATGTTTTTCCCATTGGTCAGACAGATCTGCTGCCACATAACAGGGGAGGAGGAGGCGATCCGGGTGATATCCTTAAACCCTCCGGCGGCGATCATCCTCATGGTGCCGTCCTCCCCATCCGCTTCCCGGATCAGATTGACCAGGGAGGAGGCGATCACGTGGGGCAGATGGCTGATGGCGGCGGTGACGAAATCGTGCTCCTCCCAGGAGAGCACCAGCGGAATGGCTCCCAGGGAGGCCACCAGATCGCGAAACTCCGAAAGAGTGCGGGGGGAGACCTCCTGCTCCGGAGTCAGGATATAATAGGCGTTCTGGAGCAGAAGGGCCCTGGAATTGATATAGCCGGTGCGCTCGCTTCCGGCCATGGGGTGTCCGCCGATGAACTGACGGGAAAGACCCGCCTTTTGCACCTGTCTGTGGATGGAGGTTTTCACACTTCCCACGTCCGTGAGCAGCGTATGGGGGGAGAGCAGTTTTTTCAGCTCCGCAAGCTGACGGCCGTTTTCGGAAACCGGCGCGCACAAAAAGAGATAATCACATTCCGAGAGACGCTGATCCGGGGCGGGGAGAGCGAGGTCGATCACGCCGTCCGCCAGGGCCGCCAGGACGGCCCTGTGATTTTTGTCAAACGCCATCAGGCGGCAGGCGGGATGATATTCCCGCAGGGCTCTTGCGATGGAGCCGCCGATGAGCCCCAGACCGATAAAACCGCAGGTAAAATCACTTTTCATCAGAGTCTCCTTTAAATTCCTTCCTCTCCCAGCTTCCTTCCCATCAACCGGCAGAAAGGCGCAAGCTCACTGGTCAGCGCCATAAACTTTTCAAAATTCAGGGACTGGGGGCCGTCGGAGAGGGCGTGGGCCGGATCGTTGTGTACCTCGATCATCAGGCCGTCCGCGTCCGCCGCAACCGCAGCCTTTGCCATGGGGCCCACATATTTGTAGGAGCCGGTGGAGTGGGAGGGGTCTGCGATCACCGGAAGGTGGGTTCGGGTGCGCAGCACCGGAATCGCGCTTAAGTCCAGGGTGTTGCGGGTAGCGGTCTCAAAGGTGCGGATACCTCTCTCGCACAGAACCACGTTGGGGTTGCCCTCCGCGATAATATATTCGGCGGCGTTGAGCCATTCGTCGATGGTGGCGCACAGCCCCCGCTTTAACAGGACGGGCAGGCCGGACTGGCCGGCTTCCTTTAACAGGATAAAATTCTGCATGTTCCTCGCGCCGATCTGGATCATATCGACGTATTTCACGGCGGCCTCGATGGCCTCAAGGCTCACCACCTCACAGATGGTGGAAAGGCCGGTGCAGGCCTTCGCCTCCTGCATGTACTTAAGGCCCTCCTCCTCCAGCCCCTGGAAGGAGTAGGGGGAGGTGCGGGGCTTGTAAGCGCCGCCCCGGAGGATGGTGGCTCCCGCCGCCTTTACCGCCCGGGCGATACACATGAGCTGATCCTCGCTTTCCACGGCGCAGGGGCCTGCCATGATGGTGAGACTGCCGGGGCCGATGGAGGTATTCCCCACCCTTACGGTGGTGGCCTCCGGATGAAATTTCCTGTTGGCGAGCTTGTAGCTCTCCGTGACCGGAACAATGTGGTCCACATCCTTGAAAATGGTCAGATTTTCTGTGGAGAGCTTCGATTTATCCCCCACGATACCGATGATGGTGACCTCCTCGCCCTCGGAGAGGTGGACCTGGAGGCCATTCTTTTCGATGTATGAGATAACAGCACGGATGCTCTGCTGTGCCGCCCTGGGTTTCATTACGACGATCATTGTGATCTGCTCCTTTCTGTCCGGGAGATATCCCGCGCCGGCCCTCTGAGGCCCGCATTCTCCCGGGATTTATGCTTCGTTTCACAATATAACACTTCAACGCGCGAAAGTCAACAGAAAACACAGGGAAAAGCGCCCGTGTAAAAAGAGGCACAATTCATATCCTTCAAAACAAATTGTATGATTTCACTTGTATAAATCTCGAATATTTAGTAGAATGTATCCATGGGAATTTGACAGGCCAGAATTGCTTATTTCAGGAAATGCGTCGAAATGCCCAAAAATGCTGAAAATGGAGGAGCTTATATGAAGATTTACACAACTGACAAAATCAGAAACGTAGCTTTACTGGGACACGGCGGGTGCGGAAAGACCAGTCTGGCGGAAGCTATGGCATATTTGTCAGGTATTACATCGAGAATGGGTAAGGTAGACGATGGGAATACGGTCAGCGATTTTGGAAAGGAAGAACAGAAAAGAAAGATTTCAATCAGTACATCCGTGATTCCCATTGAGTGGGAAGGATATAAGATCAACTTACTGGACGCTCCCGGTTTCTTTGATTTTGCGGGCGAGATGGAGGAGGCGATCAGCGCCGCAGGCGCGGCCGTCATCGTGGTGAACGGCAAATCAGGCGTGGAGGTCGGAACCCAGAAGGCCTGGGAGCTGTGTGAAAAATATAAGCTTCCCAGAATGATCTATGTGAGCAATATGGACGTGGATAACGCTTCCTTCCGTCAGGTGGTGGAGGACATGACCGCGCAGTTCGGGAAGAAGATGGCTCCATTCCATCTGCCCATCCGTGAAAACGAGAAGTTCGTGGGATATGTGAATGTCATCACCGAGACCGGAAACAGATGGCAGGGCAAGGAGGTTGTGGAGTGCGAGGTCCCCGAGTACAATAAGCCCAACCTGCAGATCTGCCGGGACACGCTGATGGAAGCGGTGGCGGAGACCAGCGAGGAGATGATGGAGCGGTATTTCAGCGGGGAGACCTTCTCCGACGCGGAGATCAGAGCGGCCCTGCGCACCAACGTGTGCGACGGCAGCATCGTGCCCATGACCATGGGATCGAGCATCCTCTGTCAGGGTATGTACACGCTTCTTGACGATATAATCAAGTATTTCCCCAGCCCTGAGAACAGGGAAGTAGCCGGGATTAACTTAAAGACCAACGATATTTACCATGCGGATTACGATTTCTCCAGGGCCAAATCTGCCTACATCTGGAAGACCATCGTGGATCCCTTTATCGGAAAATATTCTCTGATCAAGGTCAACTCCGGCGTGCTCAAGACGGACGACGTGATCTACAACGCGGATAAGGATGTGGAGGAGAAGATCGGAAAGCTCTATGTGCTCCAGGGCAGCAAGCCCATCGAGGTAAAGGAGCTTCACGCGGGAGATATCGGCGCTCTTGCCAAGCTGACCGCGGCAAGGACGGGGGACAGCCTCTCCACCAGGGCCACTACCATCAAATTTGGTAAGTGGGAGATGCCAAAGCCCTATACATATAAGCGCTACAATCCCAAAAACAAGGGCGATGTGGATAAGATTTCCCAGGCATTGCAGAAGATCTCCCATGAGGATCAGACCATGAAGTATGTGAATGACTCCGAGAACAGGCAGATGCTTCTCTATGGAATGGGCGATCTTCATCTGGAGGTGATCGCCAGCAGGCTTCTGAATGAATACAGGGTGGAGATCGAGCTGACGGAGCCCAAAGTAGCGTTCCGTGAGACCATCCGCAAGACCTCCGACGTGGAATACAAATACAAAAAGCAGTCCGGCGGACACGGACAGTACGGCCATGTAAAGATGAAATTTGAGCCTCTGGGTGATCTGGAGCAGACCTACACCTTTGAACAGCAGGTGGTAGGCGGGGCCGTTCCCAAGAACTATTACCCGGCGGTGGAGAAGGGGATCCAGGATTCCGTCCAGAAGGGACCTCTGGCCGCTTATCCGGTTGTGGGCGTGAAGGCCATCCTCTACGATGGATCCTATCACCCGGTAGACTCCTCGGAAATGGCCTTCAAGATGGCCACCATCCAGGCTTTCAAGAAGGGCTTCATGGAGGCGGGGCCGGTACTGCTCGAGCCCATCGTATCCCTGAAGGTTACGGTTCCCGACGCATATACGGGCGATGTTATGGGGGATCTGAACAAGAGAAGAGGAAGGGTCCTGGGGATGAATCCGGCTCCCGGCGGCAAGCAGGTGATCGAGGCCGACGTTCCCATGATGGGATTGTTTGGATACTGTACAGACCTTCGCTCCATGACAGGCGGAAGAGGCGAATTTGAATATGAGTTCTCACGTTATGAGCAGGCTCCTGGTGACGTTCAGGAGAAGGAAGTGGCCGCAAGGGCTGCCAGCCTGGCGGAAGGGTCTGACGATTAGGATGGATGAAGGGTTCTTTTTAGAGAGGTAAGAGAAGGGGTATCATAAGATCAGAGAGTCGGGTGCTGCATATGGGGGTGTGCAGCACCCGCTGTTTACGCTACGCCGGCAGGACGCAGGAAAAAATCCCCTCTACTGGATTTTTTTCACAAAAAACTGTATAATACTGACCAGACAGTTTTCAATCTGTGCAAATTAACAGGAAAAAGGCGGGAATTAATATGGGAAAAAAGAAAATTCTTAGAAACCTCCTCATTGTCCTGGCAGGGCTGATTTTGCTGGGCGTGTACTATTACGTGACCATCCCGGCCATCAATCTTCATTCCAAAGGGACATGGGGAGCGCTGTTGTTTCTGGTGCTGGTGCTGACGCTGCTCTCCGGGATGAAGCAGCTCAGAAACGAGAGGGTGGAAAATATAGAAGGCGTCCGGACCTTCCGGTTTCATTTTAAGGAGTACAGCCTGCTCTTTAAGGCGCTGGCGATCCTTCTGCTGGCGCTGGCTCTCTTTTATGCGGCAGGCTCTCTGTTGTCCTCGCCCTTTTTCAACGCGGGAAAATATCAGCGGCTGCTGACCATCGAGGAGAGGGAGTTTACAGACGATATCAAAGAGGTGGATTATAAGACCATCCCCCTTCTGGACAAGGATTCGGCCTCCCTGCTGGGAAACCGGAAGATGGGAAGCATGGTGGATATGGTTTCCCAGTTTGAGGTCTCCGGGGATTACTCCCAGATCAACTATCAGGGAAAGCCGGTACGGGTGACGCCCTTAACCTATGCCAGCCCCATCAAGTGGCTGACCAATCAGAAAAACGGGATTCCGGCCTATATCCTGATCGATATGACCACCCAGAACACGGAATGCGTCAAGCTCACGGAAGGAATCAAATACTCCAAGGGAGAGTATTTTAACCGGAATCTCTACAGACATCTGCGTTTCCGGTTCCCCACCTATATTTTTGACGACCAGATTTTCTTCGAGATCGACGAGGAGGGGACGCCCTACTGGGTATGTCCGGTGAAGAAGTTCAATATCGGTCTTTTCGGCGGACAGACCGTGGGAAGAGTGGTTCTGTGTAACGCCCAGACCGGAGAGTGCATGGACTATGCGGTGGAGGATGTGCCCTCCTGGATCGACAAGGTATACTCCGCGGAGCTACTGCTGCGTCTCTACGACTATTCGGGACTGCTTAAGCACGGCTACTGGAATTCCATGCTGGGTCAGAAGGACTGTCTGCAGTCCACCAACGGCTACAACTATATTGCCCTTGAGGACGACGTGTGGGTATATACCGGCATCACCAGCGTCAGCGGAGACCAGTCCAACGTGGGCTTTGTGCTGATGAACCAGCGGACCATGGAGACCCGCTCCTACAAGGTGGAGGGCGCGATCGAGGATTCGGCCATGTCCTCGGCGGAGGGGCAGGTTCAGAATCTGGGCTACCGGGCCACCTTCCCGCTGCTTCTGAACATTTCGGGGGAGCCTACCTACTTTATGGCACTGAAGGACGGGGCCGGGCTGGTGAAAAAGTACGCCATGGTGAACGTCCAGAAATACCAGTGGGTGGCCATCGGGGATACGGTGCAGGAGTGCGAGCGCAACTACACGGGGCTTTTAAGCACCAACGGTATTGTGAGCGAGGCCTCCGGCACAGAGAGCATAACCGGTACCATCGAGAGCGTCTCCCCCATTGTGCTCGAGGGAAACACTCACTATTATGTCTGCTTGGAAAAGCAGGAGGATATCTTCGACGTTGACATGTCGAACGCTGCGCTGATCGGAATCATCCGGTATCAGGCGGGGGATCAGATCACACTGGAATACCGGGAGGGGTACGGACTGAACGAGGTTATTGACATTTTGCCATAATCCAGGTAAAATTTGTGTAATGATTTTCAGGCAGAGTGCCCTGACGCCGGATATTCCATAAGGAAAGACCGCTTAAGGGGTATTATCTTACAGCAGATTTTCTGCGGAAATGAGAGGAAAGAGATGGCGACACCATATAATCACAGAGAAGTGGAAACGAAATGGCAGGGAATCTGGGATGAGGAAAAGGCCTTTGCAACATCCTCCGATTTTTCCAGGCCGAAATATTACGCGCTGGTGGAATTTCCCTATCCTTCGGGGCAGGGACTCCACGTGGGACATCCAAGGCCTTATACGGCGCTGGATATCGTTGCCCGCAAAAGAAGGATGCAGGGCTACAACGTGCTCTACCCCATGGGGTGGGACGCTTTCGGCCTTCCCACGGAGAACTATGCCATTAAAAATCATATCCATCCCAGGATTGTGACAAAAAACAACGTGGAGCGCTTCAAGGGACAGCTTCACGCCCTCGGGTACTCCTTTGACTGGGAGAGAGAGATCAACACCACGGATCCCGGCTACTACAAGTGGACCCAGTGGATTTTCTTAAAGCTCTTCCACGCGGGGCTTGCCTACAAGGCGGAGATGCCCATCAACTGGTGTACCTCCTGTAAGGTGGGCCTTGCCAACGAGGAAGTGGTCAACGGCGTCTGCGAGCGGTGCGGCGCCCAGGTAGTCCGCAGGGTGAAAAGCCAGTGGATGTTAAAGATCACGGACTACGCGGAGAAGCTCCTGGAGGGGCTTGAGAGCGTGGACTATGTAGAGCGGATCAGGGTTTCCCAGAAGAACTGGATCGGCAAATCCACAGGCGCCGAGGTGGACTTCCTCTTAAAAGGCAAAGAGGATAAGATGACCGTTTACACCACCAGACCGGACACCCTCTTCGGCGTCACCTACATGGTCATGAGCCCGGAGCATCCTTTTATCGATAAATATAAAGCAGATATTGAGAACTGGGACGAGGTGGAGGCTTACCGGGAGATGGCGTCCCGCAAGTCCGACTTCGAGCGCACGGAGCTTTCGAAGGAAAAGACCGGCGTGATGATCAGAGGCCTTACCTCCGTCAATCCTGTCAACGGGACGGAAATCCCCATATGGATCTCTGACTATGTGCTCATGTCCTACGGCACAGGGGCCATCATGGCGGTGCCCGCCCATGATGAGCGCGACTGGGAATTCGCCAAAAAGTTTGACATGCCCATCATCGAGGTGGTGGCCGGAAGCCCGGTGGATGTGAACGAGGCCGTGTTTACCGACGTGGAGACGGGAACCCTGGTCAACTCTGACTTCCTGAACGGACTTTCTGTTGCAGATGCGAAGAAAAGGATTACAAAATTCCTCACGGAAAAGGGAATCGGCCATCCCAGGACCAATTTTAAGCTCCGGGACTGGGTGTTTTCCAGACAGCGTTACTGGGGAGAACCCATTCCCATTGTGAAGTGTGAAAAGTGCGGCTACGTGCCTCTGCCCGAGAGCGAGCTCCCTCTGGAGCTGCCCGAGGTGGAGAGCTATATGCCCACCGACAACGGCGAGTCGCCCCTTGCCCATATGACGGACTGGGTTAAGACTACCTGTCCTGCCTGCGGCGGCCCTGCCCTGCGGGAGACCGATACCATGCCCCAGTGGGCAGGCTCCTCCTGGTATTTCCTGCGCTATATCGACCCGAAGAACGATAAGGAGCTGGCCAGTAAGGAGGCGCTGGACTACTGGATGCCCGTGGACTGGTACAACGGAGGCATGGAGCATACCACCCTGCATCTGCTTTACTCCCGGTTCTGGCACAGATTTCTGTATGATGAAAAGGTGGTTCCCTGTCCGGAGCCCTATGCCAGGAGAACCTCCCACGGTATGATCCTGGGCTCTAACGGGGAAAAGATGAGCAAATCCCGGGGCAATGTGGTGAACCCTGACGACATTGTGAGAGAGTACGGCGCGGACACCCTGCGCACCTACGAGATGTTCATCGGAGCCTTTGACTTAAGCGCCGCCTGGTCGGACGAGGGCGTGCGCGGATGCCGCAGGTTCCTTGAAAGAGTCTGGAAGCTGCAGGATCTCCTCACCCGGCAGGAGGGCTACTCCAAAGACCTGGAGGTGAAGATGCATCAGACCATCAAAAAGGTCAGCGGCGATTTTGAGACTCTCAAATATAATACGGCCATCGCGGCGATGATGGCCCTGATCAATGAGTTTTACCGGAAGGGATCGGTAACCAGGGGAGAGTTTAAGACCCTGCTCACCCTCCTGAACCCGGTGGCCCCGCATATCACCGAGGAAATCTGGCAGAGCGCGGGCTTTGAGGGCCGCCTTTACCAGAGCACATGGCCGCAGTACGACGAGGAAAAGACGGTGGAAGCCACCGTCGAGATTGCCGTCCAGATCAACGGAAAGACCAGGGCGACCTTAAATATCGCCAGGGACGAGGAGAAAGAGAGTGTGATCGCAAAGGCCCGGGAGACTGTCTCCGGCAAGCTCACCGGAAATATTGTCAAAGAAATTTATGTGCCGGGAAAAATTGTGAATATTGTGATGAAGGGCTGAGCGGCCCGGACGGGAAGGGCAGAATCGGTGCGAACAGGTTCTGCCCCTTTTCTGTACCCGATTATCTGCGCGAGCGCATCGCCATGATCTTCTCGATTTTAGCCGCCTCGTCCGGCGCAGCGTCCCTGCGAAGGACGGCAACGATCTTCTCGATCTCCGCATCGGAGAAGGAAACCTTCCTTTCCTGTCCCCGCTTTGCCACCGACATGAGGAAGGGAAGAAGCTGTTCCTTTTTCAGGCTGCTGCTCTCAAACATGAGCGCCTGCAAAAATTCCAGCCTGTATGGATCGATATCCTTTAAGGACTCATCTTTCATCCAGTCATTGCGCATTCTGATTACCTCCAAACATTTCATACATCTGTCTCTGCTCGGGCGTGAGCATATTCATAAGCATGTTCATCATATCAAAGCCGCCGGAGCCCTCCCCGGAATCGGAGCCTTCACCGCATCCGGACTGCGCGTCGGCCCCCTCCGGCCCCTGTCCGCCCATAAAGGAGGGATCCATAAAGGAAGCCGCATCCGGCATAAAATCCTTCATCATTTCCATCGTCCGGGACATTTCCTTATACATCTCCATACTGCGGAAAAAGCCCTGAATCTGCTCAAGCTGCATCTTTTCTCCCTCCGTGCAGTAGGGGATGAGCTCGGAACACATCTCTGCCAGGTCCGGCGCGCCCTCCCGCTCCATGCATCCGCACAGAGGATATGGGTGCTTTCTGAAATATTCCAGCGTGTAGTTCAACTCCAGGAACTTGATGTAGATCGCCATGGATTTCTGGGTCTGATTGTCCATATAGGGCAGCATGACCTTCAGCATCTGTATGTGGTTGGTACAAAAAAGTGTGTCGAATGCAATTACCTTGTTATGCTCGCCTGAATCCATGGCCGCTCCTTACCGCCTGTTTCCACATTTTATGTTCTCCGTCGGGATGATATGTAAAAAAGTGTGAAAAACGGGCTCTTTTCAGAGCCCGCCCCTCAGACATGATGAAAAGAATCTTATGCTTTCAAATTAGCATCCGCAGCCACAGCCGTTGCCGCCACCGCAGCAGGACAGTAAGATGATAAGCCAGATCAGGTCGCAGCATCCGTTCTCGGAGTTGTTTCCAAAGAAACCGAATCCGTTTCCGAAGCCACAGCCATTATTGCCGTTTCCGCAGCAGCACATTAAGAGAATGAGCCAGATCAGAGACCCACATCCATTGTTGTTAACGCTTGCGCCATTGCCGCAGCCGCATCCGGTAGCTGTTAAATCACTCATAATTGCCTCCAAAAGGTTTTTGTTTTATGGTTTATCATATGTGCCACGGCTTGTTTGTGTTTCTGCAAAAGGAAAATATTTTTATATGGACATTTATCCGGTATTATCTTAAAATATAAGAATAACTACGAAATGGAAGAGGAGAAGAAATGAGCGAGGAAAAGAAAGTGTACTGTACCCAGTGCGGAAATCAGAATGACGCATCTGCCAGGTTCTGCAGCAACTGTGGTGCGAAGTTGGAAAAAACCGATTCATGGTTTGGCGGGGAGGAAACCAGGCAGGAGGGCGGACTCTTCTCCGGGCAGGAGAAGGAGGACTCCTTCGAGAAGATCACCGACGCGGAGGAGGAAAAGCCCGCTCCGGTTCCCGAGATCCAGATCAACTATGGCAGTGCGCAGCACAGCTACGACAATACAGGATCACAGTCCAATACTTACTATGATTCCCGTCAGTCCCAGTATTACGCGGCGGATCCCGTTGTGGAAAAGCAGGGGGGAGGGAATATCGGATTTGCCATCGCCTCCCTGGTGTGCGGTATTATTTCCATATTATGCTGCTGCCTGGGGCTGTTCAGCGCGGTTCTTGCCATCGCGGCGATTGTGCTGGGAATTATCACGATCAGCTTTAAATATGACGGGAAGGGAATGGCTATTGCCGGAATCGCCACAGGAGGCGTTGCCATCGCTCTTATCATTGTCTCTCTGGTCATAAGCGGTTCTGCCTTCTACAACGATTTTTTAAATGAGTTTGCCGATGAATTTTATTATTGACCGGACGCGGGATAAGAGGATCCGGGCGGATGAACTTTTTTATCAGGCGGGCAAGGTGCTCTGGCTGCCTTTTTGTCTTACGGGCGTATGGTTTTCGCGGACAGGGTACGACAGATACGGAAAGCTGGCGGACTGTGCCATCCGCAGAAGATGCGGTCTGCCCTGTCCCGGATGCGGAGGAACGAGAGCCTTTTATTTCCTGTTTCAGGGGGAGATGTTAAAGAGCGTTTGCTTTCATCCCGCCGTACTCTTTGGCGTCTGCGCCTTTTTTCATTTCATGGTGCTGTGCTTTTACCGCAAACATATAAGCGGCTCTTTTGAAGAGAGGGAAATTCATACGGAGTATTACCTGTACGCCGCTCTCGGCGTGATATTGACCCAGTGGGTCATTAAGGTAATATGGATTCTCAGCCATATCATGTAAAGCTTTAAGGGACAAAAGCTGTTTATGAAGTACATACAAGGGCGCGGATCAGGAGGAAGGAAGACACTTCTGTCAACGCGCAGAATGGAGAAAATAAAATGGATGCAAGAACGACAGGTATTGTGGCATATATCACATGGATCGGCTTTTTTGTGGCGCTGCTGGGCGGAGATAAGGAAGGGGCGAAATTCCATCTCAACCAGGCGCTGGTGATCTGGCTTTTTTCCATCCCGACGTTTATTCCCTGTATTGGCCAGATCTGGGGGGTTTTTATACTGGTCTGCTGGGTGCTGGGGCTGATTGCGGCCATCAACCAGGAGGAGAAGGAGGTTCCCCTGATCGGCCGGATCCGTCTCCTGAAATGATACATAAAGAGGAACACGCTTTGAAAAAACAGTCTTTTAACGCAAAAGCATTTTTTATCATAAGATTTGCGCTTCTTTTTCTGCCGGTGTGTCTTCTCACCGGCTGCGGAAAGGACGCGGAGCTTGAAAATTATAAAGCCAACATGAATCAGTTCTTCGAGAATGTGAGGATCTTCGATTCTTCCATCAACGCCCTGGATCCTCAGTCCGAGACTTCGGTGACGGAGCTTCTCTCTCTTCTGGACTCCATGGATACTTCCTTTCAGCAGATGGCTTCCCTGGAGGTGCCGGAGGGCTTTCCCGGTGTGGCGGAGCTGGCGGGGGAGGCCAGTATGTACATGTCCGAGGCGGTCTCCTATTATCATATGGCCTACGGGGGAGAGGAGTTTGACGCCTCCCTGGAGGATGTGGCCCGTCAGAATTATGAGTTTGCCAATGTGCGTTTTCAGTATATAGTTTCCATTCTCCACGGCAATATTCCGGAGGAAATCTTTACCGAAGAGGAGGAAGATCCGCAGGCTGAGGACGAAGCGCCTGCGGGGGAGGGAGATTCTTCCGGGGCGGAGGATATGACCGGGCCTGAACCTGAAACCGGAGCGGATGGCGGACAGGCGTCCCCGGAAGGGGAGGACACGGACGCACAGCCGGACGAATGAGCCATTTTTGAACAGCATAGCGGCTATCACCACAGATTAAGCATATCGCTTTTAACAGACGGTATGCTTTTTCCAGATTTTGTGTTATAGTATACCACATGGAAATTTTGAGACGGATGGAGCGGGGGATCGTGACAATTAAGGAATTTAAAGAGTTTTCTCATAATAAACTGATTTATCTGGACGGGGCTACCGGCTCCAACCTGATGAAAAGAGGGATGCCGGCGGGAGTCTGCCCTGAAAAGTGGATTCTGGAGCATCCCGATGTACTGGTAGAGCTGCAGAGAGAATATGTGGAGGCAGGCAGCAATATTCTTTACGCGCCCACCTTTACCGCCAACCGCATCAAGCTGGCGGAGTATGGTCTGGAGGGGGAGATTGCCCGGATCAACCATGCTCTGGTGGAGCTCTCCCGCCGGGCGGCTTTGGGAAAAGCGCTGGTGGCGGGGGATATCACCATGACGGGACGCCAGCTCGCCCCCATGGGGAATATGGACTTTGAGGAGCTTATCTGTGTCTATAAGGAGCAGATCCGGCTGATCGCCGATGCAGGGGCGGATCTTCTGGTGGTGGAAACCATGATGAGTCTTCAGGAGAGCCGGGCGGCGCTGATTGCGGCCAGGGAGGTCTGCGATCTTCCCGTGATGGTCACTCTCACCTTTGAGCCGGACGGGAGAACCCTGTACGGGACAGACGCGCTGACGGCGGCGGTTACCCTGGAGAAGCTGGGGGCGTGCGCGGTGGGGGCGAACTGTTCCACCGGCCCGGACCGGATGCAGGCGCTGATTACACAGATCGCGGAGGCGGTGTCCATTCCGGTGATTGCCAAACCAAATGCGGGGATGCCCGCCTTAAACGAGGCGGGGGAGACCGTCTACGACATGGATCCGGACACCTTCGGGGCGGGAATGAAAAATCTGGCGGAGGCGGGCGCCAGGATTCTGGGCGGCTGCTGCGGGACATCACCTGAGTATATAAAAAAGCTGGTGGAAGCCACGGAAGGGCTTTCAGCAGAGATTTTTTCCGCAGAAAATCTCTCCGTGCCAAAGAAAGGTGCGTCTCCCATGCGCTATCTCACCAGCGAGAGAAAGACCCTGGCCTTCGGGCTGGATTCCCCCTTTCTGGTGGTGGGAGAGCGGATCAATCCCACAGGAAAGAAGAAGCTGCAGGCAGAGCTTAGGGAGGGCAGACTGGATCTGGCGGCGTCCTATGCCAGGGAGCAGGAGGAATGCGGCGCGTCGGTCCTGGACATCAATGTGGGGATGAGCGGCATCGATGAAAAGGAGACGATGCTTAAGGTTTTGGATGAAGTGATGGAGCAGTCCAATCTTCCTCTGTCCATCGATTCCAGCCATGTGGAGGTGATCGAGGCGGCTCTTCGGCGCTATCCCGGGAGAGCGCTGATCAATTCCATCTCCGGGGAGAGCGAAAAGCTGGAAAGGCTGCTTCCCATCGCAAGAAAATACGGGGCCATGTTTATCCTTCTGCCGCTGTCTGATAAGGGGCTTCCTGAGAGCCTTCAGGAAAAAATTGAGATCATTGAGAAGATCTCTCAGATGGCTTTTGACGCCGGTATGACCAGGGAGGACATCGTGGTGGACGGCCTGGTCACCACCGTGGGAGCCAACAAAAGGGCGGCGCAGGAGGTGCTTGAGACCATCCGCTATTGCCGGGAGAGAGGGCTTGCCACCATCTGCGGCCTCTCCAACATTTCCTTTGGCCTGCCGGAGAGAAGCTTTGTGAACACCGCCTTTCTCACCATGGCCATCCGGGAGGGGCTTACCATGGCCATCGCCAATCCCTCCCAGGAGCTGCTCATGAATATGGCCTTTGCGTCGGATCTGCTGATGGATAAGGAGGGGGCCGATATCCGCTATATTGAGAGAATGGAGGAATACAGAAGGAGAAATCCCGCCCCGCCCCCGGCGGCTCTGGCAGTCGGCGCTGCCCCCGGCGGGGAGCATAAGACGGGCGATTTACCCGGGAGCGGCGTTCCGGCCCGGCCTGCCGGGAGGGAACAGATTTCGGATCCGGCTTCAGAGGAGAAGGCAAAGGGGGCTTCCTTTTCGGAGCATATCCTTTACAGGGACGTGATGAAGGGAAACCGCAGACAGATCCTGGAGCACACAAAAGCTGCGGTGGAAGAGGGGACGGACGCGTCCCTGATCTTAAATGAGCTCCTGCTTCCCGCCATCAACGAGGTGGGAGAGCTGTTCGATAAAGGAAAGTATTTCCTGCCCCAGCTCATCGCCAGCGCCGAGGCCATGAAGATTTCCATCGAATATCTGGAGCCTTTGCTGGCGGTGGGGACAAAAAAGACGCAGATGCCGGTGGTGGTGATCGCCACCGTGGCCGGGGATATTCACGATATCGGCAAAAATCTGGTGGCGCTGATGCTGAAAAACTACGGATTCCAGGTGATCGACCTGGGAAAGGATGTCCCCGGGGAAACCATCGTGGAGGCGGCCATCGGGCATCAGGCGGCCATTATCGCCCTGTCGGCCCTCATGACCACCACCATGCAGGAGATGAAGCATGTGATCGCCCTTGCCAGGGAGCGGAAGGTCTCTGCCAGGATTATGATCGGAGGCGCGGTGATCACGCCGGAATATGCCCGGGAGATCGGGGCTGACGCATACTCCAGGGATGCGGCGGACGCCGTGCGGGTGGCCAAAAGCCTTCTCGGGCTGGAATAGAAGCAGGAAGCAACGTAAAAACTGACGGGAGGATTGGCAATGAATCCGGACAGGTGGGAAATGAAAACAAATTCACCGGCGCAGGCGCCGCATCAGGGGGCGGACCGGGAGGAAAAGGCGCTGCTCTCCAGACTGATCGAGAGCTCGGAAAAGCAGCTTTTTTACGAGCGGGCAAGGACGGTGATCTCCGTGATCTCAGCCATCGCCATTATCTGCGCGCTGGTGCTGGTGGTTCCCGCGATTTTGAAGACCGTGTCCCATGTGGACGGCATCATCTCCCAGGCCGGTCAGACCATGGAACTGGCGGACGAGGCTCTTGCGGGGATCTCCCAGATGAGCGAGTCCATAACCGGTATGGGCCGGAATATGGACGAATTTATCCTGGAAAATGAGGAGACTGTCTCCAGAGTGATGGAGCAGCTTGAATCCGTAGACTTCGAGGGGCTCAACAGGGCCATAAAGGATCTGGGGGATGTGGTGGAGCCTTTCGCAAAATTTTTTAATAAATTCTGATACATAAAGATCGTAAAATGCTGCCTTTGCAGCGGAAATGAGGTAGATATGACAGGAGCAGATGCAATCGTAAAATGTCTGGAGGAGGAAGGGGTTGAATATGTGTTCGGCTATCCCGGGGTAGCCATCTGTCCCTTTTATAACAGTATTCTTGATTCGCCCGTGCGGACAATCCTGATCAGGACAGAGCAGAACGCCGCCCATGCGGCCAGCGGCCTTGCCAGGGTTTCCGGGAAGGTGGGCGTCTGTGCCGTTACGTCCGGCCCCGGAGCCACCAACGTGATTACGGGAATCGCCACCGCCTTTGCGGACAGTATCCCGCTGGTATGCATCACCGGTCAGGTGAATTCCGAGCTGATCGGCAGCGACGTTTTCCAGGAGGCGGATATCACGGGAGCGGTGGAATCCTTTGTGAAATACAGCTATCTGGTGAAGAATGCGAACGAAATCCCCCGCATCTTCAAAGAGGCTTTTCATATCGCCAATACGGGACGCAGAGGCCCGGTGCTGATCGACGTTCCCATCGATATTCAGAATGCGGAGCTGAAAAAGTTCGTTTATCCCGATTCGGTGTCCATGCGCACCTACAAGCCCACGGTAAAGGGAAATATGGTGCAGATCAAAAAGGTGGCGGCAGAGCTCACAAAGGCCAGAAGGCCCCTGATCTGCGCGGGCGGCGGCGTTCTGCTCTCCGGCGCGGAGGGACTTTTGCGGGAGTTTTGTGAAAAATATGAAATTCCGGTGGTCTCCACCATGATGGGAATCGGCGTCATGCCTACCAGACATCCGCTCTACTTCGGGATGGTGGGGAATAACGGAAAGCCCTGCGCCAACCGGGCCATGAACGAGTCGGATCTGCTGATCATGGTGGGAGCCAGGGTGGCGGACCGGGCCGTGAACCAGCCGGATCTGATCACCAACAACAAGGTGCTGATCCATATCGACGTGGATCCGGCTGAAATTGGCAAGAACGTGGGGCCCACCATTCCGCTGGTGGGAGACGCCAGACATATTTTTGAGGATCTTCTCCGGCAGGAGATGGACTGTGAACAGGGGGACTGGGTGTCCGTCCTTAACGACTATAAAACGACCATGGCGCCCCGAAGAAATCCCAATCCCGCCTATGTGGATCCGGCCCGGTTTATCACCATGCTCTCTGACAAAATGCAGGAGGACGGCGTCTATGTGGCGGATGTGGGACAGAATCAGATCTGGTCCTGCGGATATCACATTGTGAGGAAGGGACGTTTTCTGACCTCCGGCGGGATGGGAACCATGGGGTATTCCATCCCTGCCGCCATGGGAGCCAGGCTGGCCGATAAGGACAGGCAGGTGATCGCGGTCTGCGGGGACGGCTCCTTCCAGATGTCCATGATGGAGCTGGCCACCATGCGTCAGCACGATATTCGGGTAAAAATCGTGGTGCTTAAGAATAATTATCTGGGAATGGTGAGGGAATTCCAGCACTATACCTATCAGGATCACTATTCTGTGGTGGATCTGTCGGGAAGCCCGGATCTGGAGAAGCTCTCCGGCGCCTATGACCTGAAATTCCTCCGCCTTGAGAATATGGATCAGGCCGATGAGGTGATAGATGAATTTCTTGAAAAGGATGAATCCGTGCTGCTTGAATGTATCATTGACCCCATGGATCTGGTGAAATAAGCCGCCGCAGGAGTGCGGCTGTGAAAGGAGCGGAATAAAGTATGAAAAGGATTTATTCAGTATCAGTGGAGAACCGCTCCGGCGTACTGTGCAAGGTGGCCGGGCTTTTCTCGAGACGTTGCTTTAATATCGATTCCCTGGCGGTGGGAGAGACCGACGATCCTGCGGTATCCTGCATGACCATCGTCAGCAGCGGGGATAAGCGCACCATAGAGCAGATTGAAAAACAGCTTAACAAAAAGCTGGACGTGATCAAGGTCAAAACCTTTGACGAGGCGGTCAGCATCAGCCGGGAGCTGCTTCTGATGAAGGTGAAATACAACAGAAACAACCGCCGGGATATCATGGAGATCTGTGACATTATGAACGCCCGCATTGTGGATATGTCCAAAAGCATGATGCTGATCCAGATGTGCGATACGCCGGACCGGATCCAGCTCTTTATCGGTATGTTTAAGTCTGTCAGCATTGTGGAGGTGGCCCGCACAGGCACCCTGGCGCTTCAGAAGTGCGCGGAGACCGATTAAGGCGTTGACTTTTCGGCGGGTTGTTGATAGAATTAATTTCATGTAAAAAAGGGAGGGAAAGGGATTGCGTAAAAAGGTTTTTCAGCTTCTGGTAGATAATACCTCCGGTGTCTTAAGCCGGATTTCAGGCCTTTTCTCAAGGAGAGGCTATAACATAGACAGTATCACGGCGGGGCTGACGGCAGATCCCCGCTTTACCAGGATTACCATCGTGGCTTCCGGGGACGACGATATCCTCGACCAGATCGAGAAGCAGGTGGCCAAGCTGGTGGATGTGCGGGATATCAAGGAGCTTAAGCCCGGCAGCAGCGTTTACCGTGAGCTTGCGCTGATCAAGGTCAGGACGGACAGCTCTCAGAGGCAGGGCGTGATCGCTGTGGCGGATATTTTCCGCGCCAAGATCATTGATGTGGCTCCGGACAGCCTGATCATCGAGCTTACCGGCGACCAGGACAAGATCGACGCGTTTATCAGCCTTCTGGAAGGATATGAAATTCTGGAGCTTGCCAGAACCGGTATCGCCGGACTGGGACGGGGAACGGAGAATGTTACCTACCTGTAAGGTGGTTAATGTTAATTACACGCGCGCGCAGCGCGCAGGAAGGGAGAAAGAAATGGCAAATATTTATTATCAGGAAGACTGCAACCTGTCTTTACTGGAAGGAAAAACGATCGCTGTCATCGGTTACGGCAGCCAGGGGCACGCTCATGCGCTGAACGCAAAGGAGTCAGGATGCCATGTGATCATCGGTTTATACGAAGGCTCCAAATCCTGGGCCAGAGCCGAGGCGCAGGGATTCGAGGTATATACGGCGGCGGAGGCTGCCAAAAGGGCGGACATTATCATGATCCTTATCAACGATGAGCTTCAGGCCGCCATGTACAAAAAGGACATCGAGCCCAACCTGGAGGAGGGCAACATGCTCATGTTTGCCCATGGCTTTAACATTCATTTCGGCCAGATCGTTCCTCCGAAGAACGTGGACGTTACCATGATCGCCCCCAAGGGCCCCGGTCACACGGTGAGAAGCGAGTACCAGGCCGGCAAGGGCGTTCCCTGTCTGGTAGCCGTTCATCAGGACGCCACCGGCAAGGCTCTTGACAAGGCTCTGGCCTACGCGCTGGCCATCGGCGGCGCGAGAGCGGGCGTTCTGGAGACCACCTTCAGAACCGAGACCGAGACAGACCTTTTCGGCGAGCAGGCGGTTCTGTGCGGCGGCGTGTGCGCGCTGATGCAGGCGGGCTTTGAGACCCTCACCGAGG
>CANOVJ010000041.1 GCA_947570615.1 uncultured Lachnospiraceae bacterium | reverse complement strand
TGGAAATCTGCGGTGTCTTTAAAGGCTATCCGGGAATGGCAGGTATGTATATCCTGAAAACGCAGAGCCGTGAAGAAGCGGAAGATATCTGCAAATCGGAACCGCTGGTTATGGGAGGATATGCAACCTGCAAATTAGTCGGTTTTCAGATTGCAAACCGGGAAAATAATTACTTGCTGTAATTGCGGAAGGGAGCTGTTGCTCCGGTAGATTATTCATCTACTTTTGCAACAGCCCCTCCCCAAAAGTCTCCCCTGTCTCACGGGCGGCAGATTCCGATACGTACGACGACGGGCCGTCCTGCCTGATTAATAGCTGAGCGCGTCCGGATTTTCATAGGCTTCCATGGATTTCTGTATGCTCTCGCACATTTCCATTATGCCTGCGTCCGTCAGCTGCTGCAGGGCCTCGTCCCAGATCTCCATAGCCTCCTCGTCGCTGGCGGCAAAGTAGGCTCTCTGCTCGATCTGCCCCAGATCTATTGTGGACGCCCTGTCATAGTAGTCGTTCATTCCCTCATAGCTTCTCTCCAGCAGGCCCACGCTGATCTTATTTGTTATATAGAGAGGGAGCTTTGCCTTAATGGCGTCCAGATATTTATCCACATCCGTTTTCTGGTTTTCAGGAACCGGATACTTACTGTTATAGGTTTTCGCTCCGACTACCTTTTCATAAAAGCCCAGTCCCAGATTGGCCAGCGCGGAAGCGTCCTCCTTCATCGCCGCCTGCACCTCGTCGGTATAGGTGGGATACCCGTCAACCATATTCCAGGTTTCGCCCTCGATTCCGTATTTAACCAGGAGGCGCCCCTCGTCGCTGTTGATATAATCCAGCATTCCCAGAATCGCCCTTGCCTTCTTTTCCTCCATTCCGCCTGCAAGGAAAAGCACCGGGGAGCCGCTCGCCCCGCCCTGTGAAACTGTGGTGCAGATATCTCCCGCCTGATTTTTAAGGGGCCCTACCAGGGTATATTCCATTTCCGGATTGGTCTTATACAGGGTATTAAACAATTCCGTCGCCTGCGCTCCGCCTCCGTATACGCCGATCCTTCCCACTGCGAATTTCTCCTGGGCGGTGGTGGAATTCTGGGTAAAGCATTCCACATCAAAAAGCCCCTCTGAAACCAGCCTGCGCATCCACAGGATTTTATTCTTCATTTCCTCTGAAAAGGCGTAATGAATCACGTTTCCATTTTCGTCCTCGCGATAGTTGGACAAATGATACCCCGTATCAAATCCGGCCACAAGATCGCTGTACCGCCAGCCGCTGTGCCATGCTCCGGCGGGAATCACAGGATTGCCCACGGCGTCCTTAAATCCCCCTTCCGATATCTTCACGATCAGATCATACAACGCATCCTCCGAGGTAATCGAAGCCGGATCGATTTCCAGCGCCTCCAGAATATCCTTTCTGCAGTACACACCGTAGGTAAGCGTCTCGAGATCGGCCGGGTTGGAGGAGGGCGTCTCGGTAGGGATGAGATAGGAGCGGCCGTTAAACTCCGGCAGATTCAGGTCAAACTCCTTGTAGCCTTCCGCCAGCCCTTCCTCCAGCAGATTCGCCACATTGGGGTAATCCGGAAGTAAATCGGTCAGATCATATACCAGACTTTCCTCAATCCCCTTACGGATTGCAAGAGCCTCCCCTGCGCCGCTCCACCAGTAGGCCGCGCTCACCAGATCCGGGACTGTGCCGCTGGAAAAGAGCGTATTGAGTTTTTCCGTTTCGTTGGTGGCGATTGCCTCCATATGCAGACGCACTCCCGTTTTTTCTTCGATTTTATCCAGTATGGCGTTATGATCCTGATCGTCAGGCAGCATCACGGAACCGCCATTCCAGCAGAACAGGAAATTCACATCATAATGCTCGGGGCTGGCCGCCTCCTGCTGCGCATTATTCTTTCCCTCTGCGGCGTTTTCCTGCGTCTTCCCACTGTCCGACCCGCCTGCGCACCCTGTCAGAATCCCGAGTCCCAAAATGGCGGACATGAACAACGCAGCTGTTTTCTTCGTTCTGTATTTCATCTGATATTACCCTTTCCTTTCCACAGGTATAGCCCTGCGCTTAACTTTTTCATTAATAAGAGTTCTTCCGTTTCGCCTATCCCTTTACCGAGCCTACCATCACCCCCTTTACGAAATATTTCTGCAGAAACGGATATATACAGATCACCGGCGTAACAATAATGATCACAAACGCCATCCGCAGTGATTCCGGCGTTGTGGCGGCAGTGGCCAGAGAATCCTGGCCCGCCGCCATTATGTTTGAGCCTGTCTTAATGTTGTTCACCTTAAAAGAAGCCTCGGCGATAATCTGATATAACAGTGTGGCCGCGGGAACCAGCTTCTGGTTGAACTGGATATAATACGCTCCGGAAAACCAGTCGTTCCACGCCCCCACTCCCACGAACAGCGCGACCGTGGCCATCACCGCCTTTGACAGCGGCAGTATGATCCGGCAAAATATGGTAAACTCTCCCGCCCCGTCCAGCTTTGCGGATTCCTTGAGCGATTCGGGGATCTCCTCAAAAAACGTCCGCATCACAATGGTATTGTAAAAGCTGAAAATCCCCGGAAGAACCAGCACCCAGAAGGTATTCAGGATATGGATCTGCCGATACAGGATATAGGAGGGGATCAGTCCCCCCGAAAAAATCGTGGTGAAGAAGAAAAAGAAATTGATCCCCTTCCTCCCGGGCAGCTCCTTTTCTGTCATGGCATACGCCATCAGCGCCGTAAATATCAGGGACACCAGCGTCTGTATCAGAACCCGGGCAATACTTACCGCAAAGGAATTCAGTATCGTCGGGTAGGCAAAGGCCTGCCGGTAATTGTCCAGCGTAAACACCCTGGGCCACAGATATACGCCGCCGTAGAGCGTGTCATAGCCGTCGTTAAAGGACAGCACCAGGAAATACCAGAAGGGGAACAGGCACAATACGCACACGCCCAGCATGAAAGCCCAGAGCATCCCGTCCCCGATTCTCTCCCCCATCCTTCTTTTTTTATACTTTTCTCCTTTTCTCCTCACCATAAAGACACCTCGCTGAGCTTTCTCACAATCCAGTTAACCGATACCACCACCACAAGACTGATCAGCGACTTAAACATTCCAATCGCCGTGGCATATTCAAACTGCGCCTGCTGAATTCCCTTTTTCAGCACATAAGTGTCGATCACCTCCGCAACCTGCAGCGTAGAGGGCTGCTGCAGGAGATAAATCTGATCAAAGCCCGCGTTCAGAATCCCCGACATGGACATGATCAGAAGCACCGCGATCGTAGGGCGGATCGCAGGAAGCGTAATATGCCAGATCCTTCCGATCCTTCCCGCCCCGTCTATTTCCGCGGCCTCATACAGATTCGGATCGATATTGGAGATCGCGGCGATGTAAATGATGGAATTCCACCCGATGTTTTTCCACAGATCCGTCAGGATCACGACAGGATAAAAATATTTCGGTTCCCCCAGATAAAAAATCGGCTCCGCCTGCGGATCCATCATAAGCCTCAGGTCATTTACCAGACCGGAATAGGGGGATAACAGCTTGGTAAGAAGCGCCGCCGCGACCACCCACGACACGAAGTACGGCAGATAGGAAAGCGTCTGCACCACCCGTTTGAATCCATGACTTCTTATTTCATTGATCAGGACCGCGAACAGAATCGGGGCCGGGAATCCCACAAGGAGCTTCAGCGCCGTGATCTTCACCGTATTCCCCAGCACAAGATAAAACTGACCGTCCGAAAGAAAATTGCGGAACCACTTAAGCCCGACCCAGGGACTCTTCATAATACCGAGGGAATACTTAAATTCCTTAACGGACAAAAGCAATCCATACATGGGGTAATAGCAGAAAACCGCATACCATATGATTGCCGGAATCAAAAACAGATAGATCATTCTGTATCTCCAGATCCGGTTCCACAACCCCTTACTTCTCCCTCCATTTTCCATACGCGCCTCCACATTTATAAATTGAATTAATTATTTATGACCATAATAATATCTGTTTACCTACTTGTCAATCTATTTTTGAAAAATATATTGTCATTTTACACAAATGATGATAGTATATTTCTAAACTTAATTAATTAACAGGAGGTTTACATGATATCAGACATACACTGCACACAGGATTTTCTGGATGATCTGATCCTCCGGTATCCGCAGCTTGCGCCCTGCCGGGAATCCATCCAGAACGCATATCTGCTGATCGCCAGATGCTATCATAACCAGCGCAAGCTTCTTTTATGTGGAAACGGAGGCAGCGCGGCGGACTGCGAACATATTGTGGGAGAGTTGATGAAGGGGTTTTTAAGCGGGCGCGCCCTGCGCAGAGACGACTTTGCGGGCAGAGAGGGCCGGGAGGCGCAGACCGATCATCTGCTCGCCCATCTCCAGGGAGCCCTTCCGGCCATTTCCCTCTGCTCCCCTCCCGCCCTGATCACCGCCATTGAAAACGATCTGGGAGGCGACTTTACCTTTGCCCAGCAGATTATGGGGCTGGGATCCGCCGGGGACTGTCTGCTTGGGATTTCCACCTCCGGCAACGCCTCCAACGTATGCCTGGCCATGGCCGCGGGAAGGCTTCGCGATATGAATCTGATCGGCCTGACCGGAAAAGACGGGGGACAGCTGCGAGAGCTCTGCGATGTGTGTATCTGCGTGGACGCCACGTCTACTTATCAGGTGCAGGAGCTTCATCTGCCCGTCTACCACTGTCTGTGCGCCATGCTCGAACACAGCTTTTTTGAAGAAAGGGGTTCTTATGAATAAGGAAAATGAGTTATCTAAGGTCTATCTGATCGGCAACGCCCACCTTGATCCCGTATGGCTGTGGCGCAGGGCGGAGGGCATGTCGGAAATTCTCTCCACCTTCCGCTCCGCTCTCGAACGCATGAAGGAGTTTCCCGACTACATTTTCACCTCCGCCTGCCCTTCTTATTTTAAATGGATAGAGGAGGTGGATCCTGACATGTTCGAGGAAATCAGGCTCCGGGTTAAGGAGGGGCGGATCGATCTTGTGGGAGGATTCTGGGTTCAGCCGGATTTGAATCTCCCCTCAGGGGAATCCCTCGCCCGGCATCTGCTTTACTCCCAGCGGTATTTCATGGAAAAGTTTCAGGTCGTTGCCCGCACAGGTTATAACGTGGATTCCTTCGGCCACAACGCGATGCTGCCCCAGCTTCTGCAAAAAAGCGGTATCACTTCTTATATTTTTATGCGCCCGGATCCCGGAGAGTCTGCGCTTGAGGAGAACGCCACGCTTCCCGGCGAGCTCTTTTTCTGGGAATCTCCGGATGGCAGCCGCGTGATGGCCGCGCGCATCAATCAGGCCTACAATGACGAAGGCCCCCAGTGCCCCTCCATGACGCGTTATCCTGGAATGCATCCCAGCGTTTCCAAAGCCCTGTTTTTAAAGGATCAGGCGATTCGGGACGGTATTCCCTGTCTGTCCTTTTACGGAATCGGGAACCATGGCGGCGGGCCCACCATCGCCGGCTTAAGGGCTCTGACAAAGCTTCTCGAGAGCGACCGCAGGGAGGGGATCCGCTATGCCCATACGCAGGATCTGTTTACGGACGTCTCCCGGGCCGGATTGTCTCTGCCGGAATTTCGGGGAGATTTACAGCACCACGCCAGCGGCTGCTACGCCGCCGCGTCAGAGATCAAAAAATCCCACCGCAAGGCGGAAAACGCCCTTTTATGCGCCGAACGATTTGCCGCCTTTGACAGCATCCTGACACAGACGCCAGCCTCCGTTTCGGTCTCCGGTTCTTTAAGGGACGCCTGGGAGACGCTCCTCTTCCATGAATTCCACGACATACTGGCCGGATGCTGTATCAAATCCGCCTGTGATGAAGCGGTTGCGGCCTTCCAGAGCGTCTCGCACAGGGCGGAGGATATCGCCATGCTCGCCACTTCGCGGATCTCCTGGCGCGTGTGCACCTCCCGTTTACCGGACTATGCTCCTGCAGAAAAAAACGGGTGGCAGCTCTGGGAAAAGGAGGGCGAGGGAGCCCCGGTTGTGATTTTTAATCCTCATTCCTTCCCTGTAGACACCTGCATAAGCGTCAACTCCGACGTCTGCAGCATCTGCGATTCCTCCGGCACGTCCGTCCCCACACAGCGGGTCCGGGGAGAGCAGACCAACGGAGGGGACCTGTACAATACCCTGTTTCCCGTTCAGCTCCCCGCCTTTGGCTATACAACCTGCTATTTATACCGCACGGTACGAAAGAAGGCCGATGTGCCCCTCTCCCTCTCGGCCGGCGCCCATGCGCTGGAAAACCATTTTGTCCGCATCACCTTCGATCCGGCCCGGGGCCTGATTACCGGTATGTTCGACAAAAAGACGTCCCGCGAGCTGGTCGATCCGGACCGCCCTCTGGGACAGGCGCTGGTGTTGGACGATCAGTCCAACGATACCTGGGCCCATGGGGTTTTTCGTTTTGATAAAGAGATGGGCGCTTTTGAATTCAGCGGTATGACGCTCCTGGAGCAGGGCCCGCTGCGGGCTGCAGTGGAAACCCTCTTCCGCTATGGGGAATCGGAGCTGCGGATCAGATACGCGCTTTATTATGACAGCCCCATCCTGCACATGGACTGCACGCTCTCGCTGCGGCAGCCTCACGTACAGGTTAAGCTCTGCTTCCCCGCCGCTTTGGATTCACCGGACTTTCTGTGTTCCATTCCCTACGGCTTTCTGGTCAAAGGCACGGACGGCGTGGAGGAGCCGGCCCAGAAATGGGTCGCCCTCTCGGAGCCCGGGACCGGTTACGGAATCGCCCTGATCAACGACTGCAAGCACAGCTTCTGCGCGGTCCAAAACGAGCTGCGCGTCATGGTGGCGAGAAGCGCCATTTACGCGGATCATTTCGGACACCGGGACGGGCACGCCGCTTATCAGGACATGGTTCCACAGCAGTTTTGCCTCCGTCTTCTGCCCTTTTCATCCGAAAAACAGGAGGAAGCGGTCCGGGCTGCTCTCCTGCTGGCCATGGCCCCGCGCCTTGTCATGGACACCCACCACGGGGGAGCTCTGCCCAACAGACTCACCGGGATCTGCATATCCCGGGACAATATTTTGTGCACAGCATTTAAGGCCGCAGAGGATGGAGAGGGATACATCCTTCGGCTCGTGGAATGCGCAGGCCGTCCCTGCAGCGCCAGAATCGACGTCCTGCCGCTTCATGCGAGTATTCAACTGGCCTTCAGGGGGCAGGAAATCAAAACGATCCGCCTTTGCGCAGACGGGACATGGAAAGAGGAACAGATCACCGAGATGATTTGCTGACAGGAAAGGAGCCAGGACAGGGAAATGGAATATATTATCGGAATTGACATAGGAGGCACAAAAACGGCGATAAGCCTCGCCGGGACAGGATCGGATATCCCCCAAATCGTCGACGGGATCCGCTTTGAAACCCCCAAAAGCGGGTACGCTTCCACGCTCCAATCCATCATTGACAACTGTTATAAACTGTTGGATAATAATGGCATATTAACAGAAAATTTACGTGCTGTCGGCATATGCTGCGGCGGCCCGCTGGATGCGGAAAACGGAATAATCCTCTCCCCACCCAATCTTCCAGGATGGGATCATATCCCGATCTGCCGTCATCTGGAGGAGGAATTCAGCGTTCCTGCCTTTCTGGAAAATGACGCGAACGCATGCGCGCTGGCTGAATGGAAATTCGGGGCCGGACGCGGCTGCTCAAACCTTGTCTTTCTGACCTTTGGCACCGGCTTCGGGGCCGGTTTCATATTAAACGGTCAGTTATATCGGGGAGCCAACGGTATGGCCGGAGAAATCGGGCACTGCGAAAGCTTCTGGCATGGCGACGGCAACCTTTACTGTCCGGTAGGACACGGCCGCTCCGGTTCCCTGGAGGGCTTTTGCAGCGGAAGCGGCATCGCAGAGCTGGGCAGAACCATCGCGCTGCAGTATATCCAGCAGGGCAGGCAGGTTTCCTTCTGCCCTGACCCTGGAAATTTGCAGAATATCACTGCTCAGACCATCGCCAGCGCCGCATACGCCGGTGATGAGGCGGCCCGCAGGGTCTACCGGATCAGCAGCGAAAAGCTTGGAAGCGCCCTGGCGCTTCTGACAGATATCTTAAACCCGGAGCTGATTATAATCGGGAGCATTTATACGCGAAGCACCGATCTGCTCCGGGAAGCCGCTCTGCGCACCATGCAGGAGCAGAGTCTTCCACTCTCCTGCAGCGCCTGTCGGGTGCTCCCCTCCGGTCTCGGAGAACAGCTCGCCGACATTGCCCCCGTGTGCGTCGCCATTAACTCTCTTTAACAGCTGGTACAGGACAGGTATGAAAACGATCACGAACATAAACAATAAAGAGACTATGCATATCGGCAATTATCAGCGCGTGCTCCGGATCATAAGCGGCGGTCCCATCTCACGGGTGGGACTCTCCCGCCTGACCGGGCTTACCCAGCCCGCCATCGGCAATCTCACAGGACAGATGCTGGCGGACGGCATCATAGAGGAAGCGGGAAAATTGCAGGAGGATACCGGCGCGGGACGAAGACCCGTCCTTTTATCCCTGACCCCCTCCTGGGGGTATATCGGCTGCATCAGCATCGACCGTGATGAAATCTGTGCCGGAATCTGCGATCTCGGAGGCAGTATCGTTCTCTCCCCCTGCTACTTCCCCTATCCCGACGATGTGGAGCAGACCCTGGATCTTCTGTGCGATACCCTGAAGGATATGATTCGCACTCATCTGCCGGCGAACAGCCGTATCATCGGCGTCGGCGTTATCGCGCCGGGGCCCTTAAATTCCTCCACCGGCATGATGATTAACCCTCCCTCTTTCGACAGGTGGAACGGACTCAACCTGCTGGACGAAATGCGAAAGCGGCTTCCCTGGCCTGTTTTTACGGAGCACAACTCCACCGCCATCGCCCGCGCCGAGCTGCGTCTGGTTTCCTCCGAAAAATACAGGAATTTTGCGATCTATTTCATCAACGCGGGAATCGGTCTGGGACTGGTGTTGAACGGAGAAATCTATACCGGAATCGACGGGATCGGCTGCGAGATCGGACATACCTCAATTGATGTGAACGGGCGTCTGTGCAGCTGCGGGAACCGGGGTTGTCTGGATTTGTACGCTTCTACTGCCGCCGTTGTTCATGACGCCAGACGGGTTGATGGCAGTCTGGATTCCTGGCGCAAAATTGTGGACCGGGCGATCGACTCCTGCGACCGTTTCTGTGATGAGCTGCTAAAGCTGCAGGCGTCATACCTGGCGGGAAGCATGATCAATCTGGACAATCTGCTGACTCTTGACGCGATCATCATCGCCGGACAGGCCACCTACCGGGGCGAATATCTCTGCGACAAGATCCGCCGACGCATCAGCCGTTCTCTGGCAGGGTCCGGCCGCGTCCCCGATATCAGGCTCAGCAGCATCAGCGGGCATACCTCCCTCTCCGGAGCCGGGGCCGTGGTTCTGAGTCAGTTCTTTTATAACGAGCTCTTTCTCTCCTGCGGCCTGACCATATGATGAGCGCGCGCTTTTTGCGGCCCGTTATCATTCCCCTGCGGCCGCCGCGCATCCAAAAAAGGTATAAAGCATTTTTGTGCTTTACACCTTTCGTCAGTTTCGTCAGCTGTTTATTACTCTTTGATCCTGTCAATTTCCGTCAGATTAACGCCCAGACTCGACAATGTGACTTTCAGCTCAATATATCGTCTGTGCATTGAACGATATGTTTCCGGATTTGTTTCCTTAATCGGAACCATCCAATCCTGTAATCTGGAAAATTCTGTAACATAATCTTTTATTATATCCGCCGCACTCGGCATACCATCACCTGTCTTTCTTTCCGTCCATATAGTTATTACGCTTTAATCATAACAAATTATATAAAGGGTGTAAAGCCTGTTCTAAATCGAAATTTCAGCCGTGACAGTGGATCTCACTTTTCTCACCCACATCAGGAAGAAGCAGGAAGATAGCAAAAAATCCCGTGTAGTCGCGCCCCCGCTCCGCCTTATATCTCCCGCTCCATCTCCTCCCCCTTCAGAAAATCCTCCACCTGCTCAAGATACGCCCCGCAAAGCTCCGGCTTCTTTTTCATCTGTCTGATGGCGCATTCCCACACAACCAGGCGCCTGATCCCCCTCTCCTCAAGCTCCGCGCGCACCTGCATATCCCGGCGCTTATTGGCCTCGAATTTCTTCTGCCAGAACTCCACTCTGGACTTGGGCGTGTAGGCGAACCTGCAGCCCTCGTGCCGGTGCCAGAAGCATCCGTTTACAAAGACCGCCGTATTATATTTGCGCAGATAGAGGTCGGGATGGCCCGGTATATTGGATACATTCACACGGTAACGGTAGCCACGGGCAAAAAGCAGCTTTCGTAGATAAAGCTCGGGGGACGTGTTCCTGGAGCGGATAGCCGCCATATTTTTGCTGCGCTCCTGTTGGCTTTTAATGTCCATCTTCTACCTCCTGCACGTATCTGACAAATCCCTCCACCGTCCAGATCCTGCTCTGCCGGTCCGCCGGGTAGGTTCTGATATAGGGCCGGGGCACCACCAGAATAACGTTCTCCGCCTGCATCTCGTCCATCTGCGCACCGGAAATCCCCTGCTGCAGAGTGCAGAGAAATTTGGGCCTGCTCTTAAGTCTGTCGGCCTCGTTTATGACCTGACGCCATCGGTCCTTGCAGGTGGTCTTGGCGGCAAGAGAAGTCAGTCTCTCCACCGGAAAGCTCCTGTCGTGATAAGCTTCTGCCGAGGGAAAAAGAAAGTCCGGCCTCTTGTTTCCCTCCGTCACCGCCTGGGCGGTGTAGGCAATCTGCCGACTGTCGAAGATCGCGCACAGGTGATGCTCCAGGCTCTTTCCCGCCCTGCTCTTTCTCCTGTTGAGCACCATGTTGGCCACCCTCACAAACTCCTCCACCGAGGAAAAGCCGCCGGCGATCAGCTCTCCATATCTGGCATACTCCAGCGCCCGGAAAAGGGTATATTCCATGTTCGTCCACTCGATCAGACTTTTATCCGGGCTGATGAGCTTCTGCCGGTTCCGGTTCTCCTCCATCTGGCCGCTTAAGGCCCTCGCCTGCCCCATCCGGCTCCCCGCGCCCGGGCCCGGGCCGGAAAAGCCATCCCCGCTCTGCCCATATACCGCCTCATAAATCCTTCTGGCGGCGGCGGACATTTCCTCCGATGCCGGGAAATCCTCTCTCAGGCCGTCGATAAATTCCTGTATGGCAAGCTTTTCCTGCGTCCGGGGCTGGATCCGCCCCGTATCGATCAGGCTGTTGGTCTGAGTGGGCGCAAGGCCGAAGGCGTCCAGGAAGGCCTCGATATCCTCCTCTGCCTCCAGAAAGTACCCGCAGTAGTCCTCCCGGCTGTGTCTGACCAGCACAAAAAGAGTGCCTGTCTGATCGGGCTTTAAGAAGGGAAATCCCCTTCCAAACCGGGTGATCCGCAGCTCCCCCTTGCTCTCATACCAGGTAAACGCGCTCTCCGTCACGAAATCGTCCTGCCACCTGATCCTGACTGTACGCTTTAAGATCCGCTCCCGGATGGACTCCTGTCCGAACAGAAGCGCAATGGCAGACCTGGACACGAGGATCCCGGATTGATGCCCTCCGGTAGCCCCGGTATCGTTGGCCGACAAAAACTTGCAAAACGCCCCCGAACCGCTCAGCACACCGCTGATGGCCCGGCTGGAATATTCCGCTCCCATTCTCGCTCACCTCTCCTGTGCCTCCAGCTCCTTCATCTTATCCGTCATCAGAGCGGCCACATTTTCCATCAGAGGCACCACCACCGAATTCCCGAACTGTCTGTAGGCCTGGGTGTCGGACACCGGTATCTTGAAGGAATCCGGAAACCCCTGCAGTCTGGCGCACTCTCTCGGCGTCAGACGGCGGGGATTTCGCCCCTCCTGGGCGATGAGGATCTCCGAACCGTCCTTGTAATATCTGGCGCTTAAGGTCCGGGCGATCCCCTGGGGCGGCGCGATCCCGTAGCCGAACCCGTTTCCCGCCGCCCTGTGCCGGGCCGCGTACTCCTGCAGATAGAGCCAGAGCTTATCCGAGAGGGTGTACTTCTCCTCCACCTTCGTCTCCAGAATATCCTTCATCACCGGCGGATGCTTTACCTCTCTTAAATCAAAATCAAACCGGAACCCGCCGCCGTATCTCTTCCGGTCAAAGCCCACGATCAGGATCCTCTCCCTGTGCTGGGGCACAAACCTCTGGCCGTCCAGAACCTCATAAAACACCTCATAGTCCAGCTCGTCCAGCGATTCCCTGATCACCTGAAAGGTGCGCCCCCTATCATGGCTGCAAAGATTCTTTACATTTTCCAGCAGGAAGGCTTTGGGTCTTTTTTCCTTCAGGATCCGGCACACGTCAAAAAACAGGGTTCCCTGCGTCTTGTCCTCAAAGCCCGTGGCCCTGCCCAGGCTGTTCTTCTTGGAGACCCCCGCGATGGAGAAGGGCTGACAGGGGAAGCCCGCCACCAGCACGTCGCAGTCCGGGATATCCGCCGCGTTCACCTTCGTGATATCCCCCTCGGGCTGTTCGCCAAAATTGGCGAAGTAGGTCTGCTGGCTGTATTTATTCCACTCGTTGGAGTACACGCAGTGGCCCCCGCAGCGCTCAAAGGCAATCCGCATCCCGCCGATTCCCGCAAAGAGATCGATGAAGGAAAACTGGCCCTCCGGCAGGGTGCGCGGCCTGCTCTTCTTTTTCAGATCGCTGACATAGCTGGCCACCGCCTCCCTGGCAAAGTCCTGTATGGTCTGCCCGGTCAACTCCGCGTAGGCGCTTAACTCGTGGTATAATTCGTCCTCTATTCTCAAATGAACCTGCTTCATCCGTCCTACTCCTGGGAAATTCTCTGATCCGGAAAAATCTGATCCATTTCCGGGAAATTTTCAATACCTGATTTTTCCCTGATTATACATCCAAACCGAAAAAATGTAAAGGGTGTGCGAACAAATGTTTTGTATTCATGTATCCGCCCCCTCTCTTCAGGGAGAATCCGTTCCCTCCTGTCCGGACGGCAGCATAAGCTCCCCAAGCTCCTTCACCCCGCCCCGGAAAACGTTCCGGTCGATGTATTTTTCCGCTCCCTGATACCCCTCCAGCTGTGCCCGGTCTGTGTATTGCCAGAAGGTCCACCTGGCTCCCAGCTCCGCTCCGGGCGGCCAGTACACGTTGCGGATCCACAGAGGATATTGGTCAAATTCGCCCCGGATATAGCGGAAATAAACGGGATATGTGGTGTAGATCACAGGCTTTGCGCCATAGTATTCCTCCAGAAGCCGACACAGCTTAAGAAGCTCCTCTCTCACCTTATCCTGATCCGGAGGATGCTCCCGCCAGGCCCCGTAATATTCCACATCGACCGCCGGGGGCAGCTTTCCCGCCAGGTCTTTCACCGTGCGGATGAACAGCTCCGCCTGGGTTTCGGCGGGGCTGTCGAAGCTGAAAAAGTGATAAGCGCCCACACAGGGCAGCGTGCTCTGCGCCTCCCTCCAGTTTCTGGCAAAGCAGGGGTCGGTATATCCGCTGCCCTCGGTGGCCTTGATGAAGGCGAAGTCGATGCCCTGCTCCCGGAGAGCGTTCCAGTCCACATCCCCCTGATAATGAGAGACGTCGATTCCCTGCATTTCATATTTCTGTGCCAAAAAGGAATTGACGCGGCTCCTTCCCATAACAGCAAAAGCCGCGGCCATGGCGACGATGCACAGACAGAGAATTGCTTTCCTTTTCCCTCTCATCCGCTGACCTCCACCTGTGCCTGACTGGTCACGCCGTCCGCGCTTCTTCTCCTGGTCACCAGGATTTTCTTATCGATCTGCTCCCGCAGTCCTGACACATGGGAGATAATGCCCACCAGACGGTTTCCTTCGGTGAGCTGTCTGAGCGCCTTCATGGCCTGGGCAAGAGCCTCCTCATCCAGGGAGCCGAAGCCCTCGTCCACAAACATGGAATCCAGCCGGATTCCTCCTGCGCCGGACTGAATCTCGTCGGAAAGCCCCAGGGCCAGGGATAGCGACGCCTGGAAGGATTCTCCGCCGGAAAGGGTCTTCACGCTACGCTCGCTTCCATTATAATGATCGATCACAGACAGATCCAGTCCTGTCTTTTTCTGACGGTCCTCCCCTTCCTGCCGGCGCTTCAGCTCATACTGTCCGCCGCTCATGGTCAGGAGTCTGCGGTTGGCCCGCAGGATGATCCGGTCAAAACAGGTGGTCTGGATAAAGGTCTCCAGCTCCATCTTCTGCTTTCCGCTTAACGTGCCGTTGGCCGTCTCAGAGAGCGCCTGCATCCAGGCGTATTTTTTCTCCACCGCCTCGATCTCCCCCTGTCTTTTTCTGATTCTCCCGGAAAGCTCCCGGTTGGTGGTAAAGGCGCTGGCGACTCTGTCCCTTTGTGCGCCGATCTGTTTTTTCTCCTGCTGCCAGGCGTCCCTGACGGCAAGCGCCTGCGCCGCGGAGAGCTCCCCCTGCTCGCCGGCAAGGGCGATCTGTCTGCGCAGGGTCTGCGCCGCCGCCTCCAGCCTCTGCCCTGCGGCCCGACATCTTCCCAGCTCCTCCTCCGCCTCCTTTAAGGTCCGCTCCAGCGCCTGCCTGCGGCTCTGCATTTCCTCGATGGCCGCCTGGGTTTCCTCCCGTTTCTCTCCTCCCAGCTCTTCGGCAAGGGCACTGACCTGCCGGGCCTTCGCCTCCCGCTCCGCTTTCAATCGTTCCAGCGCAAGCTCCGCCTGCTGCCGCTTTCCGATAAGCTCCTGCAGCTCCCGGCTTTTTTGAGGGAGAAGCGCCTCCAGCTCCTGCTTCCTCAAAAACCGTTCCTGACTTTCGGCAAGGCGGCTCTCAACTTCTGCGATACGCGTCTCCAGCTCACGCATAAGAAGGGCGGCCCGGGCGCTTACAGCCTCCGGTTCGGCTTCTGCTGCCACGTTTGCTGCAGCTTCTGTTGTGGCTTCTGCTGTGACTTCTGAACCGTCCTGCGTCGCAGCCCCTGCCGGCTCCTCCTGGGCGCACCCCTTTAAGGGCTCCTTCGCAAACTCACGCCTCAGCTCCTCCATACTCTCCCAAAGCTGCCGCTGCTTCTCCTGCCTGCGGCTTCTGCAGGCTTCCAGCTCCTTCTCCAGCCGGTGGAGCTCCTCCTGCTCCTGTCCCTGCTCCCGCTTTTTCTGCGCTCCTTCCTCCTCCAGGCGCTTTCGCAGGTCAACCTGCCGCGTGAGTCTGTCCACGCAGCTCTCCAGCACATCCAGAAGACGCTCCAGGCAGGACAATACCTCCGACAGACGACCATTGTCCGATGGATCCTCCTGCGCTCCTCCCCCGCTCTGTGTAAGTTCCCTGCAAAAGGAAACCTCCGTCTTTTCCAGACGGCATTTCTCCGCCCACTCCTCCAGCCGGCCCTGGACCTCGCCCATCAGCTCCCGGGAGCGCCGGGCCTCCTGCTGCGCCTGCCTTCTGCGGGCCAGCTCCTGTCCCTTCAAGCCTGCGGCCTCCTCCTGACAGCGGGAAAGCTGCTCCGCGATGCGGCGTCTGCGTTCCCTGGCCTCCACCGCCTCCTGCTCTGACAAAACCAGGCGCTCTGCGGCCTCCCTGGCCTGCTGATGGAGACGACGGCTCTCGTTAAGGCTTTCCTCCAGACAGGCTTCCAGTCTGCCGGCGTCCTCCCCCTCCAGTCCGTCCCAGGGGCCCGGCATATCCGGCGCTGCGCCGGCCCGGCGAAGCTCCTGCCGCATATTCTCCAGCCCCGAGAGAAACTCCCGCCACTGTTTTTCCTTTTCCTCCCGCTGCCCTTTCGCCAAGGCCAGCGCCTGCTCCGACTCCCGCAGACGGCCCTCCCTCTCCTGTAAGGCGGCGTCCTGCTGTTCCAGAAGCTCTTCCAGTTCCTGCCTGCGGCAAAGCTGCCGGCCGCTCCTTTCCACCTCCCGGGCAAGGCGCTCTGCCTCCTCAAGGCCTTTGCGTTCCTCCCGGGCAAGTCTTTGCCTGAGCTCCCCGAGCCATTCCTCCATATTCTCAGAAGGGGCGGTTTCCTCTGTCCCATCCCCCAAAGCCTCCCGGGCGAGAGCGTCTATGCTCCTTTTCTCTTCACTGACCTTTTCGGTCAATAATCCTGCCCGCTCGCTGAGCCGCTCCGCCGAGGCCTCCGCCTTTAAAAGACGCTCCCTCTCCTTTAGCAGCTCCTCCTTCTCCGGCGCATCCTCCGTTTTTCCGGCGGGCGAGGGATGACTGAGGGAGCCGCACACCGGACAGGCCTTTCCCTCCTCCAGGGACCGGGCCAGCATTCCCGCCTGGGCGTCCAGAAACCGCTGCTCCATACCGCGGTAAGCCGTCCCCAGCCGCTCCTTCAAAAGAGCCGCCTCCTGATAATGCCGTCTGGCAGAGAGAAGCTCCTGATAGTGCCTCTCACAGTTCTCCAGCTCCTGAGCCAGAGCGCCGCGCCCGCGGCCCTTTTCCTCCTGCCGGGCCGCCTGCTGCTGCGCCAGAAGCTGATGGGCCCGGGCGTCCTTTAAGCTCTCCCACTCCTGCCTTAAGAGATTCCTTCGGTCGCGCTCCTTTTGGATCTGCCCGCATTGCGCCTGGACGGACGCCTCCAGCTCCCCGGACGCTTCTCTGACTCCTTCCAGCTCCCGCTTCTGCTTTCGGAAGGCTTCCAGACGCTCCCCGGCCTGCTGAGCGCTCTGCCCTAAACGTGGCTCTGCCTGGGCGGAGGCTTTCAGCTCCTCTATGGCTCTGTCTCTTTTTTCCTCCGCCTCCTTTTCCGACTTTTCCGCGAGAAGGATCCCCTCCAGACGCTTCCCGGCTTTTTCCGCCTCCTGTTTCAGGCTCTCCCACTGGTGTACGCTCTGCCCCAGAGAGGCCTTTCTCTCCCTGAGCCTCTCCCACAGTGCGAGAGCCTGTGCCAGAAGGGGCTCGCACTCCTCCAGGGCCGCCGCCTGCTGCTCGCAGCCGGAGACGGCCCTGGCCAGCTCCTGAACCCTCTGCTCTCTGACCAGGAGGAGCTTCTCCTGCCCGGAGAGAGTGGCAAGCGCCTGCCCAACCCCCTGCGCCTGCTGCTCAAGACGCTTTTTCTTCTCCTTAAGCCAGGACTGTTGGTGGGAAAACCGCTCCGTTTCCTCCCCGGCAAAGGCCAGGATTCTGATCTGTTCCTCATCCTTTCGCAGACAATCCTGCAGACCGTCCCTGGCGCTCTCCAGCTCCTGCCCCTCCCCCGTCCGCCGTTCAATCTCCTGCTCCTTGCGGGAAAGAGCCGCCTGCTCCTCCTTAAGCCGGTCAAAGAGCTCCATTTGCTTTTGCCTTCGGCTGATCTCCAGCGCCAGCGCCTCCCCCTCCCGGGCCTGCCTGGCCGCCTCCTCCCAGAGGGTCTGCCTGCGGGAAAGCTCCGGCGCAAGCTCCTTAAGCCGTGTCTCGTTTTCGGCCAGCTCCGCCCGCTGCTCCTCGAGCCGGTGAAGCGTCCCGATCAGTCTCTCCTGTCCCTGGATTTTTTCCTCTGCCGCCGCAAGCTCTCCGTCCAGCCTTTGTAAAAGAGCCTCCTCCTGCCTGCAGAGCTCCTCCAGAAGCGCCGCCCCCTCGCCGATTCTGCCATCGAACCGCTCCCGCTTAAGCTCCGCAAGCCGGGAAGAGACCCGAAGCGCCTCCTCCCGGCCGGAAGCCTCCCCTGCGCCGGGTACCACGTTTCTATCCGAGGGCATGTCCCCGATTTCAGAGGGCATGTCCGCGGTTCTATCCGAGGGCATGTTCTCGCAGACGATACTGTCCAGATACTGGAGGATGCTGCGCTGCAATTCCCTGTAGGCATCCCGCTGCTCCCCGGCCGCCCATTTGAGCCGTTCCTGGATCCGCCGGTAGAGGCCGGTGCCGAAAATCTGCCGGAAAATGCCGCTGCGCTCCTCCGTCCCTGCCAGAAGAAGCTTCTGAAAATCCCCTTGGGCGATCATGGCGATCCGGGTAAACTGCTTTTTGTCCAGCCCGATCAGGGCGGTCACCTCCCTGGTCACCTCGCCTGCCTTTGTCACCGGAGGCCTCCCGTCCGCAAAGGTGAGCGCCGCCTCCGCCCTCTGCACCGTGGTCCCGCTGCCTCTGCTCTTTGCCCGCAGATACTCCGGGCTGCGCCGCACGGTGCAGCGTCTCTCCCGGTAGTCGAAGGTAAACTCCACAAAGGTGGGCGTCTGATCCCCGGCGTATTTGCTGCGGAACATATCCGCTCTGCGCACGTCGCCGCTGGCCTCCCCGTAGAGGGCAAAGACGATGGCGTCAAAGATGGTGGTCTTTCCCGCCCCGGTGTCGCCCGTGATGAGATAAAGCCCCGCCCCTCCCAGCCGTTCAAAATCGATTTCCGTCCTGCCCGCATAAGGACCGAACGCGCTCATTAAAAGCCTCACCGGTTTCATAATTATAACCATGCTCCTTCCAAAGTTCCGGGAGACTTTGTGCGCAGCACAAATCTCCAGATTGAAAATTTTAATTTTCAATCTTTCCCCCCGTTTTTGTCCGTTTCCAGACAGCTCTCGATCAGCTCCCTGACAAATTCCCTCTGCTGTCCGCTCATGGGCCGGTTATTCTGGAGCTCATAAAACTCCTCGAAGAGTTCCAGCTCCGATTTCCGCTCCGGCTCCCGGGCCGTCTCCAGCGTCTGATCCTGCCGGGTACGGCTGTTATCGTAGGCAAGCCGCATCAGATTCGGATAGATGGTCCGCAGCTTCATAAAGCCGTCGATCACATCCTCCTCGTCGGTCAGGGTGATCTGCAGATAATCCTCCCTGTCAGGCCCTCCCCGGTAAAAGGCGGGGCTGGTCACCTCCATATACGTCCCCCGGATCCGGCGCAGATCATGGAGGGGCCGAAGGGGGATCGTGGCAAGCTCCAGATTCCCCTTTTCCTTCAGGGTGACGATGGTCACAGATTTTTCCTGCTCCGCCTCGGAAAAGGAGTATTTCAGCGGCGTGCCGCAGTAGCGCACGCTCTCCCGGCCCACCCACTGGGGGCTGTGGATATGTCCCAGCGCCACATAGTCAAAGCCGTCAAAAATCTCCGCATCCACGTTGTCCAGGCCGCCCACCGACACCTCCTCCGACTCACAGCGTCCCGCTCCCGTCACAAACTGATGGGCCACCAGGATATTCCGCTGCGTCCTGTCCGTCTCCATGCGGCTCACCGCCAGGAACACGGCCTCCTGATACGTTTCCGGGATCTTCGCCCTTCCGTCCTGCATCTGTACACGGCCAGACGCTCCGGCATCCGCCCGGTCAGGCTCTGCGGCCTCCGTTTCAAAGGGCTCCTCCCCCGAAGCCCCTGCCTCCTTTTCCAGCACATACCGCATCACGGCGGGTTTCAAAAAAGGAAGCAGATGCACCCACAGCGCCCCATACTCGTCCTCAAGCCTCACTCTCAGAGCCTGTCCGTCGTAGACGCCGGCCACATACACCTGACGCCCCCGCATCAGCTGCGCCCCAAAGGAGAGCCGCTCCGGGGAGTCGTGATTGCCGCTGACCACGAACACCTTTTTTCCCTGATCCGCCAGGCTGGTGAGAAACCAGTCGAACACCTGCACCGCCTCCGCAGAGGGGGACTGCCGGTCGTAAATGTCCCCGGCGATGAGCACCCCCTGCACCTGGCTCTCCCGGGCGATATCAAGAATCTGCTCCAGGATATACTTCTGCTCCCCGATCATGGGAAATTCGCTGACTCTCTTGCCGATATGTAAATCGGAAATATGAAGAAACCTCATGATTGTCCTCATTTCTACTGCGCATTTTGGGCATGTCAGATCTGTGTGCGCGCATCATACACCGTGTCCAGACCGGATCAATCCGTGTCGGATTTGTCCGTGTCGGATTTATCTACGCTGAACAGATAGGCGGAGCTGTCTTTTGCGAATCCCTCCGGAAAAACCTCCGCCGTCCAGTATTTTTCGGGATAGGGAATGGGCACGTTCTGGCCCAGGATGATGTTGCGCGTCACGTCGTACATGGCGTCGCTGTCGAACCCCTCCCGGCTGTGCATGGCGTCCATATCCCCCTCAAACTTTGCAAAGGCAAACTCCGACAGACAGGGCTGTCCCTTTTTTCCATCCCACTGAGGAAGAAAGTCCACAGCCTCAAAGCCCTCCGGAACCGGCGTGTCCGCCCGCATAAAGCGCCCCCACACAAGACGGCAGGGCCGCACATCCACGCCCTCGCCGAAATGGTGGGTCAAAAGCAGGTCCGCGTCAAAGCCGCTGCGCGCTCTCTCCATGGCGTCAAGAGTGCGGGTAACCAGCTCCAGATCCGGCATACTCTCCGTAAGCTCGTGGCCCATCCCCACAAAGCGCACGGCGGGAAGCTTCACATATTCAAAGCTCTCCACCCGAAAGCCCTCCTGCTGCCGCTCCACGCAGTCCGGCATGAACAGCGTCCACTGCACCGATGCGTCGCAGTCCTTCAGAACATTCACATAGCCGTACACGTCCACGCTGTCCGTCCCGGCAGGGCCGGTTTCATTCCCCGCAAAGGCCTCCCTGATTCCGCGCTCTCTCAGTGCAGAAAAATCCTGAAAAACCCGGGCCACCGCCTCCCGCAGCTCCTCCGCGCCGCTCTCCCCTGACAGTTCGCTGTCAAAACGCGAAAGCGCGTCAAACACCGCCAGGTTAACCACTTCCGAGGGCTCGAGAGCCCTCAGCTCCGCCTCAAGGAGACGGTTCTGCTCCGCAAAACGTCCGACAATCCCGTCCATGAACATTTTCCGGTTTCGGGCAAATTCCTCCCCGCTCCAGCTGCCGCTTCCCCGAAGCCACTGTGTCACCGCGTCAAAAGCAACAGGGTTAATCCCCGCGTCTGACTGGCCCAGTCAACCAGTTTTCGATACCTCTCCTGCGGCGTTTTTCCCTGCGCCTGGTCCTGTTCCGGCTCATACCAGTGGAAATTTTCATATAATGGCGTCATAGCTCGTACTCCTTTCCGATTATGTAACTTTTCAGATAATTATACTATAATTCTGAAAGATTTGACAACTCCTCCGCCCTGTGTTATGCTGAAACTGTTACTGAGACTGTTAAAGCAAAGGCGGCTTACACATGGGTATTATTATTCGTTGCGCACGCACCCGTTTTGAGGGGCAATAAAAACAGATTGACCAACTCATGTTAAATGGGATTTTTTTGTGTGCGAACAGATCATAGAGCCCCCTGGGGACGAACCGCTGCGACAGGAAATACTCATTTGCAGAGTATGTCCTGTTTTTTATTGCCTTCTTTTCGGATTCTGATTCATCCGCAGCGATACGAAGCCTGACCGGCACGGAGAAAGCGCTCCGGCCGTGATAATCAGGCTTCCGGACATGAAGGAGGCGCGCCATGCAAAAAAACACATCCCAGAGCAGGGACTATACAAAACAACTCTCCCATTCCCAGAATTTTCTCACCAGAAGACAGCTGATCCGCAAAATCCTGAGCCTGAGCAGTATCGGCAAAAACGATACCGTTCTTGAAATCGGCGCGGGAAAAGGCCATCTCACCGAAGCCCTCTGCGCAGTAAGCGGCCTGGTCTGTTCCGTGGAGCTTGACCGCAGGCTCTTTGAACACACCAGTGCAAAATTGTCTCATCTGACCAATCTGAAGCTGATCCACGGCGATTTCCTGGAAATGCCTCTGCCCGAAAAAGGCGGCTATAAGGTTTTTGCCAACATTCCCTACTTTATCACCACACAGATCATGGAAAAACTCACAAACGCCTCCAATCCCCCCTCGGAGATCTGGCTGATCATGGAAAAGGGCGCGGCCCGGCGCTTTGCGGGATTTCCCCGGGAAACCACAAAATCCCTGCTCCTTAAGGTAAACTGGGATCTGAACATCCTTTACCATTTCCGCAGAGAGGACTTTCATCCAATGCCCCGCGTGGATTCCGTTCTGCTTCACCTGAAACGAAAGGACACGCCCGACCTTCCCGCCGGCAGCCTGAGCGCTTTCCGCAGGTTTATCGAGCATTCCATGAAATACGGAGTCTGCGGCAGGGCGGGGCTTCTCACCAGAAAACAGGCTGACACCGCCTTAAAACGGGCGGGGCTTCCCCCGGCCTGTGAGAGCGGCATCACCCTGTATATCCAGTGGCTCTGCTTATTTCGATGTTACCAGCGCTTTCGCCCGGACAGGAAGGGATAAGCTCTCATTGCGACGTATCCACAATGGCTTCGATGGCCGCGCACATGGCCTCCACCATCATCTCCCCGGACATGGACGGTGCGCCTGCCTGGGACGTCCCCCCTTTTTCAGCTACCTGCTCCGGCAGAAACGGGATATGGATAAACCCGCTTCGCTTTCCAGGATACTTCGTGGCGATCATGTGACAGACCCCGTAGGTCACATGGTTGCACACGAAGGTCCCCGCCGTGTTGGAGATACCGGCAGGTATCTTCCGCGCTCTGATCCGCTCTGCCATGGCCCTGATGGGCACGGTCACAAAGTAGGCGTCCGGTCCCCCGGGACAGACCGGCTGATCCGTGACCTGATTGCCCTCATTGTCCGGGATTGAGAAGTCGTCCACGTTGATTCCCACCCGCTCCACACTGATCTGCGCTCTGCCGCCTGCCTGTCCCACGCAGAGAATCACATCGGGATCATGCCGCCTGAGAGCTTCCTCGATCACCTGGAGGGATTTTCCCCGCACGGTGGGGATCTCCAGCCTGATGATCCTGGCTCCGGCGATCTGATCCGGCAGCCGGTTTACAGTTTCGATGGACGGATTGACAGCCTCTCCCCCGAAGGGTTCGAAGCCGGTTACCAGTATTTTCATTGTATGGTTCCTCCTGTGTTATGGGCCGCATTCAGCCCGTCCAGACCCGCGGACTTTTCCCACCGCTTTCGCGGGTCTCAGTCAAAAAGCAGCTCGTCTACCGTGACGAATTCATAGCCTTCCTCCTGCAATTCGTCCACGATCTTAAGAGCCGCCGTCACCGTGGTCTTATACTGATCGTGCATGAGTACGATATCGTTCTCCTCCACTTTGGCGCAGACATTTCTGACAATGCGGGAGACGTCGCTGCTGCACCAGTCCAGGGGATCGATGGTCCAGAGCACGGGAAACATGTTCAGTTCCTTTTCAAACTCCCTGTTCCAGCTCCCGTAGGGCGGGCGCACATAGATGGTGTCCTCCCCCGTCACCTCCCGGATCGCCTCGTTGGTTCTGATCAGCTCCTGCTTAAAGCTCTCGTGGTTTTTACCGGTGAGCTGGGTGTGGTTGTAGGTGTGGTTCCCGATCAGATGGCCCTCCTCATGGATCCTCTTCACAATCTCGGGATAGGCCTCCACATTTTTCCCCGTAATAAAGAAGGATACCTTCACCCCCCGCTCCTTCAGCCCGTTCAAAAGCTGTTCCGTGTAAAAAGGATGGGGGCCGTCGTCAAAGGTAAGGGCGATCTTTCTGCTGTCCTTCATCTCCAGCTCCCGCCCGAAAACCGACAGCGTCCCTCCCTGGAGCACCCCCACAAGGCACACCAGCGCAAGCAGGACAAGAATAAGAATACATGACAGGATTCTCTTTTTCAGATTCATAAAACGTTCTCTCCCGAACACTTACTCTATTTATATGCGCCCGCGCTGCGCTCATGCATCCGATTCGTTTCTGCCGCCAGGGCTGTAATACGTTTTCACTCTTATCCGGGGTTTTACCCCCTTTCTCAATATCCGATCATGGGGATTGACAAAGGCTCCTGATCAAACGCCTCCCTTTCCCCGTTTTTCACTTCATAAAGGACGGCTGCGCTCTCCCGCGCCGCCTCCATCAGCTCTGCACAGGGCTGCATACAGATGTCCACCATGCCGATCTGGTAATTCTCCCCGTCGAAGCGCCCCAGACAGAACTGGTCGTTATACTGAAACCAGTGGGCGCCCACGCCGTAAGGATGGGCGGCCGCCTTTTCCACGTAATGACGGTACATCACAGCACGCTGCTTCTGATCCGGTACGCCCTTTAAACCGGTGGCCGTCAGCCCGCGATCCAAAGCGCCGCTGTGGAATTCCCCCATCAGGATGGGCAGATCCACCCCCGCGTTTTTCACAAAATCCATATCTTTCGTGGGGTTAAAGTCGTAGCAGTTGATGGAAAACACATCGAAATATTCCCATCCCGCCATCATATCCCGGTTATTTGCCTTCGACCAGCGAAGCCCCAGATTCAGATGGCAGGGATCCACCGCTCTGCAGGCCTCTGAGGGGATCCGGCTGTATTCCCGGATTAAAAAGACGGAATACGCCCGCAGGTCGCCTTCCGCCTTCGGAAAACGCTTAAGGCATCCGTCGATGGGCTTTTCCAGATCGGAGAAATCCCCAAAGTCCGCTCCCCATGCCGCATTCAGCGCCTCCGCCGTGTGATAGCGCTCCTTCAGGAACTCAATCAGCCCCCGTTTACAGCAGGTAAGCGCAGGGCTGCGCAGCACCTCGTCCGCGATCACCAGATTTTCCACAAAATTAAACTCCGGCTCATTGCGCAGGAAATACCCGATCAGCCACGAATCGTCCCTCCACTCCTTAAGCTGCGCGGCGTAAGCCCTGGCATTCTCCCTGTATTCCTGGGACAATACGTCCGGGAAATCCCGGAAGATCAGGGTCATGGTCGTGGGAAAGCCGGGAAGCTCCCGCACATAAGGCAGGCTCTCATGCCCGTCGTTTACATGCAGGCCCGGAAAGTTACCCTGAGAATTGATCCCGCTTCCTTTAAGGGAGCGCATGGCGATCTCCTCCCATTTTTCCTTCCAGCGATCCCCATAAACCCGTTTCAGATTCACACCGGCGAAATTCAGGATTTTAAAGTGCTCCGGTTCCATATAGGCGGTCCTGCGCCGTGTACCCTCCGTGTAAAACTTCCGCCACGCCGGATCCTTTTCATCCGGCAGAGCGTCGCATACCGTTTCAAAGCCGTCGATCCGGCAGCCGTCCCCGGCGCGGGTGCCGCAGGGCCCCATGGAAAAGTAATCGCACCCGTCCGGGTCGACCAGATGCCACCGTCCGTCCGATGTCTTCAGGGTGGAGAAAAAGCCGGTTCCTTCCGTCAGCTTCCTTGCCTTGTCCCCGCCCCAGCGGTTCCAGGAGGGAAAGGGATATTCCGCCGTCCCCTCCTGGGCCTCCAGGCTTTCCTTCAGCTCCTGCAGGGAATGAATCCTGCCGGGCCATTCCTTCCCCTTCCACTGGCCGAACTCGTCCACCACCTTCTTATCCGGTATGGGAAACGCATCGGGCATGGTATCCGTGGTATAAAAATGAGAAAGGCGCACCTTTACGTTATGGAATACTTTTTCAATCCCCAGCTCGAAGCGCGCCGCCTCCTCCCGCGCCATGCGCTGCCCGTGGCACACCAGCTTTAACATCCCCGGCGTCCTGTTGGTATAGATGGTGCTGTTGTCCAGCAGCTTCAAATCCAGACAGATGCGGGTGGGAAATCCGGGCAGAAGCCCAAAACGCAGGTACAGCGTTTCCCGCTCCTTCCCCTTTTCGAAGCACCGCAACATCATGGCCGCAGAGTGCTCCTCCAGGATCTCCACATCCCCCACCACATACCGATCTCTGGTCTCCATAAGCTGCGGGATGCTGATTCCGCCTCCGGCGCTGCCGAGCTCGGCCACGCACTCGTCTACGCCGGCCTTTAACATGACGGCGTCCCGAAGCTCTCCTTTTGTCCAGTCAATCTTTAACGTAAAAACCACTCCTTTCTCTCAGCCTGCAGGCACTGCCACAGGGCGGCCCCGTCACTTCGCGCCCCAAAATCCGGGCCCAGGCGCAAATCCGCCTCCTTTTCCAGTTTCCGATCTAATCCCGGGCTGTCAGCCTGGTATAAACCCTGCCGCAATAACCCGTATCAACCTGGATGGGCTCTTTCGTATAACATCCCCATGAAAGCTCGGGATAGTTATACTCGCTGTCAATGATCAGGTGGCTGTCCCCGTAATCCTCCTTCCCGAACACGAGGAACTGATCCACGAACACATAAGCGCCGCCGGATCCCGGCGTCTTTTCCCCCTTTACCATGATCTGCAGAGTGTGCTCGCCCTCCCCAAGATTTTCCACCGCGTACACCAGTCTGTGGGGATCCTTTTCATATCCCCGCGCAATGCCGGGCCTGGGCTGGCTGAACCCCAGACAGACGGCACTGTCCCTGACCTGTCCATCCACACTGACCTGAGCCATTCCCCCCAGGATATCATAGCTCGAGATCCACGCGCATCCGGTTCCATAGAAATGGCAGGTACAGGTATCGCCTTCCGTGTCCGACCACATCTCCGTCCTTCCGCCGCTTCCCTGGGCGTTTTCCTGTTCTGACCAGCTTCCCCGGTAATCCACCCGCGGATCATCCCATCCGATCACGGCATCCGGATTGTGGGTCAGCCTGACACGGACGGAATCCCTGCCGTCCGACAAAACCTCAAATGCGGTTCCGTTCTCCGGATTGCTCAGACAGGCGTATGTGATATGGGATTTCATGCTGGAAAAATCACGGGTGCCCCGGCGGCCCACATCATATTTACCAAACAGCACCGAATCCTTTTCATCCAGCTGCCACTCCCCCGAAGGCGCGGCCTCCTCCCCGCCTGCCCTGCACGGCCCGTGCTTTTGCGCCTGCCCCGAAAGACGCCCGATGTGCCAGTCCGGATACGTATTCCACAGGCCTGTGCGCTTCCATGACAGGAGATCCATCTGTGGTGGAACGCAAAAATAAATCCCGACCTCCTCATATCCGCCGCTGTCCGTGTCGTCCCCCACCCGCATGGCCAGCTTTCTGGGGCTGGGGTAAGGCATATCCAGCAGCTCATAGGCGGTCTCCATCAGACCGGTCCTGTCAATCCTGACCCGAAAACGAACCCGCACTTCCCCATAGCCGCCGGTGATCGTGACTATTGCACAGCCGTCCGTAACCTCCCCTGCTATCTCATTCAGCTGCCAGGGCTTCAGATACAGTCCCGTGAGATGTAAATACGGCCCTCCTGTCACGGTCAGAACGCCCCGGACATATCCCTGCGTGATCAGTCCCGTCTCCTTTGAAAAGCGCAGGATAAAATCCTCCCCCTCAACCGTCAGATTATCCCGGTCAAACCTGATATCGGGCGTGCCGCCATCCAGAACCGGCAATTCCGGCTCCGTCTCGCCTGGATGGAACCTGGCATCCTCCACCAGGTTCCCAAAGGGATCTGTAAAGGAAAGGGTAAGCCCGCTCTCCGACAGGGAAGAGACAGGGAACGCCAAAATCCCCTGCGCCCCCGGCGCCACGTCGGGCCCTGGCAGATGCCCCTCCCGATCTCCTGTCTGCCAGAAAACATCCGTCTCCTTTAAATTCGTGTGGTTAAACCGGTTCTCTATGGGGAGAAGAATTTTTCCCCCTTCCTCCTTCGGTCCGCCGGTCAGGCGTATGGGGGAGTAGGCCTTCCTCACGTGCCAGAATTCCGGCTTCCTGCGCCGCCATCCGTCGAGAATTCCCCAGGGCGCGCCCACATAGCCCCCGGCGGCGTTCTTATCGTCCAGAGCGCGCACTTCGTCCAGTCCGGCCCAGATCGCGCAGCCCAGCACTCCTTCCGCTTTCCAGAGTCTGTCCCAAAACTGCCGGATCGTCTGCCCCCAGAAATCCCTCACGCCCGGATCCCTGCGCTGGTCACCTCTGTCATAGCAGGGGATATGGGTTGACTCATCATGCAGCACCGGCCAGTCCGGCGCCTCCATGCGGCTCCGGTTAAAGCTGTCCACCAGCGCATCCGGTTCCTGATCCCATGCCGCGTAGTGCATGCTGAAAATATCGGCCCGCTCATCATCCTCATGCTGAGTGACCGGATAGCTGAAAATCGTCAGCCGCCCCGGATCTTCCTGATGGGCATACGCATTCTCCAGCGCCAGATTCCTTCCCCAGACGCTTTCGTTGGCGAGAGACCACAGGATGACGCAGGGGTGCGATCTGTCCCGCTCGATCAGCTCCGCAAACTGATCCATAAACTGAGCCTTAAAGGCCGGATCGTTTTCCCGCCATCCAATTTCCTGTCCCAGAAAGGCAACCGCCGTCTCATCCTCCACATAAATGCCATATTCGTCGCACAGATCGAGGAAATCCGGCCGGGGCGGGTAATGGCTGGTGCGGATAAAATTGATGTTCGCCTCTTTAAACAGACGCACATCCTCTTCCACCAGCTCGTGAGTAATCGCCCTGCCCCTGAGAGGGTGGGTATCATGCCGGTTGATCCCCCGGAGCTTTAAGCGGTCCCCGTTGAGGAACACTTCCCTCCCCCGCTTTTCGATCTGCCGGAAACCTATCCGCCTCACCGCTGTTTCCCTGACGCTTCCCTCTGTTATGACCGAAGCGGTCAACATATACAGATAAGGATGCTCGCTGTCCCATTTCAGCGGGGACGTAATCTTATAAGAAATACATTGCTCCGCCCCTTCTTTCAGATCCGCCTTTCCCAGCGCTGTCTCCCTGCCGTAAGGGTCGGTGAGGGAAAAGGAAATCTCCCCGTCCCCTCCCCGCAGCTGCGCATAAATTTTCAGCTCCGCATCCCGGTACGCCGCATCAAAGGAGGTTTCGCCATGAAACCGGGATAAATAAACCTGCGGGACGGTAAACAGGGATACATCGCGAATGATTCCCCCGAAATGGAAGGTACAAATCCCGCCCGGATCGTCCTTCACCCCAAGGGCCAGAAGATGCCTTCCGCCGCCGGCCACAGCATCCGTGATCTCACAGTCCCAGCTCACAAACCCGCCGTAATGCTCTCTGACCGGTTTGCCGTCTATCATGACGCGGGCTTTGCAGTTCACGCCGTCAAAGCGCAGGAAGATCCTCTTCCCTCTCCACTGCGCCGGGATCTCCAGCTCATAAGCGTAAGCGTATTCCCGATCGAAGGGCTTTAACTGCATGGGAATCTCCACGTCTTCCCATCCCGCGCCTTCCCGATTGATCCCGTCCAGGTCTTTGGGACAAAAGTCTCTCTCCCGGCTGCGCCACAGGCGCCATCCGCCGCCGCTTAATAAGCGCACCGCCCCCTCTCTCCCCTCAACCAGCGCCGGTAACGGCGTAATCTGGGGTCTGCTCCAGATATATTCTTTCATGCTCTCCCTCCTTGTGCCTTATTGTTATTCCGGCTTTTCCATCGATGTTCAGGTAATACACCCGGAAGCAATATCCTGCCTTAAAACACGCATCCCCGCTTCCAGGTCGCCCTCGCACAGCGCCTGATAAATTCTCATGTGGGGAGCCGAATCGGATCGGGTATTCAGGCTGCTGCGCTCCCTCCACCACCGCCTGGCATAGATGCGTTTGTGTATCTGCAAGCTCTCCCCGAGGAAACGGGTCAGAATCTGATTCTCTCCATAAGAAGCCAGCATCAGATGAAATTCTTCGTTATATTCCCATATCCCCCAGACATCCATATCAGCGCTTGCACAGGAACGTTCGATCTGTGCTCTGATTTCATCCAGACGGTGTGGTACAATGCGGGAAAAGTTCGACTTTAACGCCTCTGTTTCCAGAAGGATCCGCATCCGGATCACATCCTCCTCGTCCCTGTCCGTGAGCTTTTCCACCACATACCCATAGCGCGGGATAATCCTCAGGACCCCCTCGCTGCAAAGCCTGACCAGCGCCTCCCTTACAGGAGCCTTGCTGACGCCGAATGCTTCCATCAGCTGGCTTTCGTTAAAGACAATCTCATCCTGAGTGGTGTTCCGGATAATCATCTCCAATATTCCGTCATGCACCCTGTCGGTCAGCGTCTTCTTTTTCGGTTTTGTCAGTTCCATATTTATAACCATGCTCCTTCCAAAGCTCCGAGAGCTTTTGTTGCCGTCTACAGGCTTCTGGCGGCCTCCACAATCCAGCGGATCCTTTCCCGGTCGATGCCTGCGTCGATTGTACAGTCTCCGCCCAGCATAAGCCCTCTTTTTCCATGGTCCAGAATCAGTTCTCTGGTATATTCCTGCAGCTCCTGCTTTGTTCCGTTATAAATAATCCCTTCCCGAACCGTTCCGTCCCAGTGCGTCTCAAAGCCGCCCAGGGATGTCCTGTTCCCAAAATAAGCTCTTCCCTCTTCCAGATCCATTCCCTCCACATGGACAGCCCAGTTAATCACCTTCGCAGGATAATTCCTCCACAGCTCCAGCCGGTTCCGGCTTCCCGCCCATCCGCACATATGGATGATATTATTGTCCGAAAACCGGTTGGCATGCTCGAGAACATAGAGATCGCCGGGGGCCGCCACCGCTTCGTACTCCTGGGGCGCAAACCGGTCATACTCCCCGCTCTGCACACAATAATACACTCCGTCACAGCCTGCCTCCGTGATCAGAAGCTCCGTAAGCAGCGCGTTTGACCAGGCGATCGCATCCAGCGCATGCATCACCGCCGCGCGGTCCTCCCGCACATGGGCCATCACCGCCACGTCATCCAGCCCGATGGCCTCCGCGCCGAACCGCAGGGAGGAAAAGGGGGCAAACACATTGTAAAACACGCAGCGTTCCTTTCCAATCTCCTCCACAATCGCCCTCGCCCGGTCCACCTGCTCCCTGATAAACGGATGGTCCTTTGCAAGCGGCTCCACTTCTTTCCAGTCCGCGGCACACCGGATCTGCGGAAGGGGAAAGGAGAAATAGCCATCGCACATGATTTTCACGAAATCCAGGTCAGTCTCCCTGTAATACTTCAAATGCGCCTGTACGCAGGCGTCTCCCTCCGCCTCCTTTCCCGCAAAGTGAAACCAGAATCCCACAGGGACATGATCCACCTTCTCTCCGTTCATTGCCGCCAGTACCCTTGTCCTTTTATCCACCTTACTTCTCCTTTCGGTTATAAATCAGGTTTTAAATATGATTTTAAATATGATTTTAAATATGATTTGTAATATCATTATACATGAGTTCATGAAAAAGACAACCATTTTCGTAAATTCTGCACAAAAATAACCGGCACATGCACTTTTTCTGCACATGCCGGTCATCTCACCCTTATACCCCTGCACACCACGGATGGCCCCCGGAAAATCCGCCGGATCCCCCTCGGGATAAGACCCGTGGTACTGCACCAGCAGAACGTCTGAAAGTTTACTTCCAGGCTTCACACAAACTGATTGCGGTCACTGTCGTAGGAATAGCCCGCGCCTTTAAGTTTTTCCTTAATTTCCCCGGGATCCAGCTCCAGATCCTCGCACAGGGCGTCCAGACCGGAGTAATAGTCCCGGAGTTTTAAATTGATAAAGCTTAAGAGCATAATGGGATCCTTCGGAATCTGCATGTCAGTACCTGTACCTTTCTTCAAACCGCAGGCCTTTTTGCAGGTTTTGCCTGCACTTTGCCTGGAACTTCTTCCTGTGCTTTTATCCTGCCTGTGCCGCGAGCTCCCCGTTTCGCACTGTGATCAGGATGGTATCCCCCTGCTGAACCCGGTCCGCCAGAATCAGCTTCGCGGAAAGGGTCTCCACATACTTCTGGATATACCGTTTCAGGGGCCTTGCGCCGTAAACCGGGTCGTAGGCGTTTTCTACAATAAAGTTCTCCGCCTCCGGGGAGAGCTTCACCTTAAGCTCTCTGTCTGAGAGCCTCCGGTTCAGATCCGCAATGATCAGCCGGATAATGCCGCCGATATTGTCTTTGGAGAGAGGCTTAAACAGGATCGTCTCGTCCAGACGGTTTAAAAATTCCGGCCTGAAATGAGCCCGCAGGTCATTCAGTACCAGATTTTCCGCCGCCTCACTGATCTGACCGTTCTGGTCAATCCCGTCCAGGAGGTAAGACGCTCCGATATTGGAGGTCATAATCAGGATGGTATTCTTGAAATCCACCGTCCGTCCCTGAGAGTCTGTGATCCGCCCGTCGTCCAGAACCTGCAGCAGCACGTTGAACACATCCGGGTGGGCCTTCTCGATCTCGTCAAATAGAACCACTGAGTAGGGTTTTCTTCTGACCGCTTCGGTCAACTGTCCACCCTCCTCATAGCCCACATATCCGGGAGGAGCTCCGATCAGTCTGGATACGGAGTATTTCTCCATGTACTCGCTCATGTCGATCCGGACCATGTTGCTCTCATCGTCGAACAGGGAGGCCGCCAGGGCTTTGGCCAGCTCTGTCTTTCCCACGCCCGTAGGGCCAAGGAAAAGGAAGGAGCCGATGGGCTTGGTGGGATCCTTGATCCCCGCTTTGGAACGGATGATGGCCTCTGTCACTCTGGTAACGCCCTCGTCCTGTCCCACCACCCGCCTGTGCAGCTCGTCGTCCAGATGCAGCGTCTTGTTTCGCTCGCTCTCCGTCAGCTTCGCCACCGGGATTCCGGTCCACCGGGAAATAATCCGGGCGATCTCCTCCTCGGACACACTCTCGTGTACCAGAGAGAGGTCTTTCTTTTTAATCTGATCCTCCTCGATCTCAAGCTGCTTTTTCAGGGAAGGCAGTTTGCTGTAGCTTAACTCCGCCGCCTTCTCGTAGTCTCCCTCCCGCTGGGCGATCTCGATCTGGCTTCCCACCGCGTCGATCTCCTCCCGGAGTTTTGAGAGCTTTTCCACGGAAGCCTTTTCATTCTCCCACTGGGCCTTGCGGTTGCTCAGCTCCTCCTTCTGCTCGGCAAGTTCCCTCTGCAGGGCCTCCAGCCGTTCCTGACTGATCCGGTCATCCTCCTTCTTAAGGGCCGTCTCCTCTATTTCCATCTGCATCACCCGGCGCTGTAACTCGTCCAGCTCCGTGGGCATGGAATCCAACTCCGTCTTGATCAGGGCGCAGGCCTCGTCCACCAGGTCGATGGCCTTATCAGGCAGAAAACGATCCGATATATAGCGGTTAGAGAGCACCGCCGCGCTCACCAGGGCATTGTCCATGATCTTCACCCCATGGTAGACCTCGTAGCGCTCCTTGAGTCCACGCAAAATGGAAACCGTGTCCTCCACCGTGGGCTCCTCCACCATCACCGGCTGGAATCTCCGCTCCAGGGCGGCGTCCTTCTCGATATACTGCCGGTATTCATCCAGGGTGGTGGCCCCGATGCAGTGAAGCTCGCCTCTGGCCAGCATGGGCTTGAGCATATTCCCGGCGTCCAGCGCGCCGTCCGTCTTGCCGGCCCCCACGATGGTGTGGAGCTCGTCGATGAAAAGAATGATCTGACCGTCGCTCCCCTTCACATCCTCCAGAACCGCCTTCAGCCTCTCCTCGAACTCGCCCCGGTATTTGGCTCCCGCCACCAGCGCGCCCATATCCAGCGCAAAGATCTTCTTATCCTTCAGCCCCTGGGGAACATCGCCCCGGACAATCCGCTGAGCCAGGCCCTCCACCACCGCCGTCTTGCCCACGCCGGGCTCGCCGATGAGCACCGGATTGTTCTTGGTCTTCCGGGAAAGAATACGGATCACGTTGCGGATCTCGGAGTCCCTGCCAATCACCGGATCAAGCTTCTGCTCCCTGGCCTTTTCCACCAGCTCCTGACCGTATTTGGCCAGCGTATCGTAGGTGGCCTCCGGGTTGTCGCTGGTCACCCGCTGGTTGCCTCTGACCGTGGAGAGCGCCTGCAAAAACCGCTCCCTGGTAATGCCAAACTCCTGGAACAGGGCCTTAACCGCCTTATTCGGATGCTTTATCATCGCCAGAAAAAGATGCTCCACAGACACATATTCGTCGGAAAGGGCCTTCGCCTCCTCCTCGGCAGAGACTAAAACCTTGTTCAGATCCTGGCCCACATAGACCTTTCCGCCCTGCACCTTCACCCGTCTGCCTACAGCTTCCTCCACCTTATTCAGGAAATACTGGGTGTTGATCTCCATCTTTTCCACCAGCTTTAAAATCAGGCTGTCGTCGATGGTCAGCAGACTGTAGAGCAGATGCTCCTGCTCGATCTCCTGATTGCCATATTCGTAGGCCAGCTTCTCGCAGCCCTCCACTGCCTGCATGGATTTCTGTGTAAATTTTGATATGTTCATAAGCGCTCCTTCCTGCCTTCCCCTTCTGTCGGAAAACGGCGGGCCCATACAAATTGCTGCCGCACTTCGCGCGCCAGCTTATTGTGATCAAATCGGCCCGTGATAACAGTATATCCGACCGGAGGCTTAAATATATTCCTGTTGCTGAACATAAGGGCAGTCTGCGAAGCACACCGCCCATTGCTTAATGCATGCTTAACATGAGGTTGGTTTCTCCGTCAGGTCATCCTCTTTGTTCTAGAGTGAATATAACACTGATTGTTAGCAGTGTCAAGAGGTGAGTGCTAGTTATTTATTAAAATTTTGCGAACCCAGTGTTTATGCGGGTTCGCGCGTACCAGAATTTAGAATATCACCCGTTATATATCGTTACTACACCTTTTTTTGGTGTAGTAACTCAGCCTACAACCGCCAATGGATGCCCGGAATCCGTAGCCTTCTATCTCTACCAATACTATTGAACAGTATATTTCCAACAGAATAGATACTACAGACATAAGCTTGAAAAAATCATTGCAATGGAGATTAAAAATTTCTTCAACTCTCTACTTGTATATTTGCAGATAAGCATAAAATGGATGATATTTTTAATCCTTTTTGTAATCTAAAACATATAAATATTGCATATAAGGGTATTCCCACAAATATCCTTGCCAAAACATCATTTTTATAACAATCCAATCAAACAAATTTCTATTATTTATTTCACTACTCATAGTTTCTTCAAAAGTATAGCCTTATCTGCATCAGATACCTTCATAGCCGTCATAGCCTGATCTGCAGACCACTTCATGGAATCCATCAAATTCTTTATAGACTCCAAAAGACTATTCAGTCTTGTATTTTCCGCATATTTCTCAACCGCTTCGCACATTCTCTCTCGACCTCCTTCTTCCTTAAAATGCCGCACCCCTTTAGCCAATTCCGGATAATACATATCCTTTGATTCCTTACAGCCAAAGTCATGTATCAATCTTCCAATTGTATCATCTCCCTTATAGTTTCCATTCACATACACAATATGAGAACCATCATCAAACAACTCCTTCGTTTCCTCAAAATGACGATTAATCGTATAAATTGGTATCCCCCGGTTAAAGATATCCGTCCGGGTGATAAATACCATATACGAATCCTGTAACTCCGAAAACTCCTGTCCCGCTTTCAGCATCCGGGAATCCATCATACTGCTATTAAATCTGGCGCGGCGTATGTGCGCCCCCCTCCGGCTTTTGCTGTACCTCAACATTGTAGTGCTTTCCCGTACTGTCCTTTGCCAGAATATCTAAACGGATATCCCGCCCGCTAACCACAGGACTTTGCAATTCTCTCTGCCCTACAACGCTTATAACCTGAATATCGTCCTTTTTCAGTATAATCTTTAACAGAAGCTCTGTTGCTTCTATATTGCCATCAAACACCATAGACATCAGATCATCATCGAATAAGCTCATGCCGTCAACAATCTGCTCTACAGTTCTGGTATCCTGCCGTATTTCTTCTCCAGCCACTTAATCACCGCCTTCTTGACTGTCTTTTCTTTTGCCATCTCATCATTAAGTTACTATTATTATATCCCGTCGTGCAAGGACTCACAATCTGATTTTTCTGAAATATTAACATGAAAAGCATGAATCAAAATCGAAAATCACTTACACCCAAGACACTCTCCCGCCATTCATCTGGTACACCATTTTAAAATACAAACTTTTCGATCACATGGGAAAAAGTCAGAATACACCCATCGACCCGGGGTACATTTTCCTTAATTTGCGGATTGATGATTGCCGGTGATTGATTGTCAAAAGCTTCCGTGATCATGTTTTTTCTCTCCTTCTTCTTTTTGTTATGCTTTCCGAAATACCCATATATCCTCCGAGGCTCCTGTAAATTACAGGTCAATATTCCGGAATCTTCTTAAAATATATAATGCCCTGTCCAGATCCTGATCGTCTGGGCTGACGATCTCCGCCCGGTTTGAAAGTCCGCAGATACGCCTTGGCTCGCTGCCAAAATAAACGCTCCGGTTATTCGGGCATTTGCATAATCTCTCGGGAAACTGTTTTTCAAACCATTGAAATCAATCCTTGTCTTCCTCGTACAAAGTCTTTGCGAACTCATTAATATTCTGAAAATGGTTGAAATAAATACACAGCATGAATTACTCGCGATCCGCATAGAAGCCGCCTTCTTCCCGCTCATTGGGCATTTCAAAGGGGGCAATCATATCTGTGCAATGTCGGACTGAATGCTGCGCGTATGTTTCCATGCTTCTGTTCCATCTGCCCCGTTTTGCCATAATTCCGCTGCAATTTTCTCTACAGCTTTGTTTTATAGATTGCCGAAACCTTTCAAATACAATAAATTTTCAATAATTATCTGACTCTGACAATCGGCACCCACATCCGAAATCCATCCGGAACCCCTCCGTTCTCGAACCATCTTTCCGAAAAAATATGTTCTTCATAAAAGATGCCTGCCGGACAATCAAACTCATAATCCGGAGTATTTTTTATAAATTCAACAAAAGCCTCGGAAGCTTTCATCATACTAAGGGCTATATCAACCTTATTATCCTCATCAAACTGATTCAGTATAACGTCGTTTGTCAAAAACAAACCCGAGGGAGCATCCTCCACCTTCAAACCGCAAAATTCTTTCCGGCCACACTCATCGCCTATGAGATACATCATTGCTTTGTAAGGGTGCTTTACATGTTCAGATGCGTTTTGATGTTCCACTACCTGAGGATGATGACCGGATAATGCTACTCCCACATATCTTCTGGCAGTGCGGTCCGGTACATTCATTTTACACCATTTTGACATCTGGCCCCACGCTTCATTTTCCGGATCAATGCAGTCCGCTGTAAAGCAGACCACTTTTTCATTCCTGTGTTCTTCAATTTTTACAATAGCGGTTTCGTTCATAATCATCTCTCC
>CANOVJ010000040.1 GCA_947570615.1 uncultured Lachnospiraceae bacterium | reverse complement strand
TCCTTATCAGTTGCATAACTATAAATTTTTGTCTAACTTTTTGGGGTCAGATCATCGCGAGACATGACAGGGCCTGTTAAAAAACGGATGCACGGGAAAGCCGGGCATCCGTTTTTTATCCCACAAAAAATGTTTTTTTCCCGTCGGGAAGGAACTGGAAATGGCAGTCGAAAAAGTATTTCATCGCCCCATAACAGCAGGCGCCCTCGCCCAGCCGGCTGTAGCGCAGGACCAGGTTTTCCGTCATTTTCCGGAAGCCGGATTCCAGGAGACTTTTTCGGATCTCTTCAGGGAAAAGCTCCCCCAGGTATCTGGCGTTCCCTCCCAGGACAATCAGGCTGGGGCGGGTCAGACAGATCAGGCTGGAGAGGGCGATGGAGAATTCCCTGGCCAGATCCCGGATCACCCGCTCCGCCTCCGCATCCCTGTAGCGGGCGGCTTCTCCCAGCTCCTGATAGGAGAAGCTCCCCTTCCGGTGCAGCCGTCCGGGAAGGGTTTCCTCCGCCAGCATCAGCTCCAGACACCCCCGGCCGCCGCAGGGACAGGGCGGCCCCAGGGGGGAGATGCTCACGTGGCCGAACTGCACATGGGAGGCGCATGCGCCGCCAAGAAGCCGTTCCCCTACAAAAAGGGCGGCTCCGATCCCCTGGCTGAAACGGATAAAGGCAAAGTCCTTCTCGGTGATCCGGGTGTAGATTTTCTCCGCATAGGCGGCGCAGGCGGTATCGTTGAGAACCGCCACCGTATACCCTGCAAAGCGCTTTCGCAGAGCGGCGATCACGCCCTGGCCGCCGCCGTCCTGCTCCAGGGAGAAGGTGGTGGAAAAGACCTCCTCCCGCTCCGGGTCGATCATGGCGGGGAGAACGAAGCACAGGCCCAGAAGCTCTCCTCCGGGCGCTTCCTTTCCCGTAAGCCCGCTCTCCAGAAAGTCCCCGCACAGCTCGATATACGAATCCTCCGAACCTCTGGAGATGCTCCGGTGCAGCGTACAGGAGCCGGAGATGTCCACCAGGTGCGCCTGAACCGCCGCCTTTTCCCACTCGAAGACCAGAACATAATAGTTCCCCTGGCAGAGCTCGAGACAGTTGGGGTTGCGTCCCACGCCGGGGCTGGCCCCGGTACCGGAATCGTAGAGAAAGCCTCTTTGCGTCAGATCGTCTGTCAGGTCGGAGACCGCTGTGCGGCTTAATCCCGTGCGCCTTGCAAGCGCGGCGCGCGAAATGCCCCGTTCGCTGAAGACGCAGTTGTAGAGGCGCTTTAAGTTGGTGTTTCTGATCAGCTGCTGACTTACTGATTTCATGGAAGGTGTCTCTCCCTCTGTACCGTTTCGACGCTGGCTGCGAATCCTGGCGGCCAGATTGTCAGGTGAACTTATTAACTGGGATTTTAGCACACTGAAAGACCGATGACAAGGCGCATTACAGCTCTTTTGCTTTTTCATTGACAGGATATGAAGGCCGTGATATATTCAATTTGTAAGACCATATAACAAATTGGATTCACTAAATCAGAGAAAGAGAGAAAACGGGATGAATCAGAAACTGAAAGCCGCCCTGATCGGCTGCGGCGGCATGGGAATGACTCACAATCTGTCGCTTAAGGCGTTGTCAGAGGAGATGGACGTGGAGGTGGTGGCCATCGCCGACTGCCGCAGGGAATTTCTGGAAAAGGGCGCGGCGGTGTGGCCGGATGCGCGCACCTATGAGACGGGGATGGAGCTTCTTGAGAAGGAGACGCCGGATTTCGTACATATCTGTCTGCCAAGCTATCTTCACGCGGAGCATGCAATCGTCGCCATGCGCAGGGGATGCCATGTGTTTGTGGAAAAGCCGGTATGTCTGAGTGCGCAGGACTGTGACAGACTTCTTGCGGCGGAGCGGGAGACGGGGGTTAAGGTGATGGTGGGGCAGGTGCTGCGCTCCTTCCCTGAATATCAGTACCTGAAAAAGGTGTATGAGGAAGGCTCCCTGGGAGAGCTGAAATCCCTGGTGATGCGCCGTCTCAGCGGGAGGGTGAAGTGGGGATTTGAAAACTGGTTCCAGGACGAAAAAAAGAGCGGCGGCGTGGTTCTGGATCTGCATATCCATGATCTGGATTTCCTGCGCTATATGATGGGAGAGCCGGACAGCTTCGAGGTGAAGGCGTCCGCCTACGATACGGGCATGATCAATCACATAGCCGCTTCCTATGAGTATGGTAAGGCCTTTGTCACGGCGGAGGCACTCTGGGATGAGAGTCCGGCACTGGTGTTTGAGCCTTCCTTCCGCGCCGGCTTCAGGGAGGGGACCCTCTCCTTTAACGGGACGAAGACGCCGGGGCTTGCCCTGTTTAAGAAGAACGGGGAGATCGAGTATCCTGATCTCCAGGCGGAGCAGATGCACAATACTTCCATGGGGATCAATATATCCGATCTGGGGCCCTATTATCTGGAGATCAGGTATTTTATTGAATGTATCAGGCAGAACAGGGAAGTGGAGCTGGCGCCTCTTGCGGAGGGGGTTAAGTCAGTGCTTCTCGGGCTCGAGGAGCTTGCCGCCGCCAGAAGGTATGTGGCCGGGAAGTAGCCCGGGGCCATGCAGGGCGGCGTATTGACGCAGTGGACAGGAATGGTGAGGAGGTATCCGGATATGAGAGTAGGGGTGATTGTAAATCTGACGCGGAAAAAGGAGATCGACGATCAGTTCCGCGAGCTGGCGGAGATGGGAATGAGCAGCTGCCAGATCGTGTGCTGGGAGAGGTCTCTTCTGACGAGGGAGACGGCAGAAAAGGTTAAGGCGTCGGCGGACAGGCACGGGGCGGAGCCCACCGCCTTCTGGTGCGGCTGGGAGGGGCCCAGGGTGTGGGATTTCTATGACGGGCAGGAAACGCTGGGGCTGGTTCCGGAGGCGTTCCGCTTTCAGAGACTTGCCATGCTTTCCGAGGGCTCTGAGTTTGCGCAGTGGCTGGGCGTGAGGGATCTGGTGACCCATGTTGGCTTTGTGCCGGAGAATCCCTGCGATCCCAGGTATCACGGTGTGATCGCCGCGCTGCGGCATCTGGCAGGCATATGCCGGGAGAGAGGACAGCGCTTTCTCTTTGAGACGGGACAGGAGACTCCCGTGACGCTCCGCCGGGCCATCCAGGATATCGGCCTGGACAACGTGGGCGTCAATCTCGATCCGGCCAACCTTCTCATGTACGGAAAGGGAAATCCGGTGGACGCCCTGTGGGTGTTGGGAGAGTATGTGATGGGAATCCACGGCAAGGACGGGTGTTACCCCACGGACGGACATTTTCTGGGCGACGAGAAGCCGCTTGGGGAGGGGATGGTCGATTATCCCCTGCTGATCCGCCGCCTGAAGGAGATCGGCTATCAGGGCGATATCACCATTGAGAGGGAAATTGAAGGGGAGAGGCAGAGGAAGGATATCCTGACGGCGAAGGAGCTGCTGGAGAAACTGATCGCCGCCGGGTAAGGTTTCGGGCCGGTCTGCAAAAGCCTGCCCTGAACAGGTCGGATCCGGACTTTATGTAGAATGCGAAACGATCCTTTTGCGGGCGGATCATCCGCTGTCCGTTATTGATGTTATAAACCACAGGTTGAGTTTTTCTTTTTTCCCTTAAAACAGGATGTATTGTAAACCGCCGTCCGTCTGCGTAGAATAAAGGCACAGCGCTGGATATGGTACGGGGCAGGCTGAAAAGCCTGAACGGGAATGAGATATTCTCTGCATTGGAGGCCGCCTGAGAGCGGCGGAAAGGTGGTAAAAGAAATGACGGATATGGAAAGAGTGGGAAAGAGAATCGCATCCCTGCGCAGGGAGCGGGGATTTACAGGGGAGGGGCTGGCAGAGCGGCTGAACGTGAGCCCGCAGGCCGTCTCAAAATGGGAAAACGCCCGGTGTCTGCCTGAGACGGCTATTCTGCCTGAGCTGGCGCAGGCCCTTGCGTGCAGCATCGACTCACTGCTGCTGCCCAGAGAGCTTTTTATCCTGGAGGCGGTGTATACGGATGGACAGACACACATTCCTGTGACCCGCTTCGTGGACGACATGGTTCGCGGCAACCGGCTGAATATTTATGTGAACGCGCAGTTTGTAGGGGAATTTCCGGAGAGTGATCGCCTCAGGCTTCTGACCGTTAAGTTTCAGACTCCCGAAGGGATCTTTTATTCCTGTGCGGCGCAGAATGAGAATCTGACGCTGGATCAGGAGAGCGGCCGCCTGACGGGGGATAACGGCGGCGCGGCCGAGTCCTTTCGGATCATCGGCGCCTGGTATGGGAACGAAAAGAGCTTTGTCAGCGTTATGGGAAAGCTGGAGCACTATGCGTATTTTAAGTGGGATGGGATACCGGTAAATCACGAGACCTTTCCCAGCAACCCGGCCAGCGACGATACGGAATATCTGACGGTGGTATATCTGAACAGAGAGGGGATTCATGCCATAAGCTGTCCGGAAAACAGGACGCTTTACTATGGGAAAAACCGCACATGGCTGCAGCTCCGGGATCAGTCGAAATGTATCCTTAAGGGGATTGACAGGCTTTCCTGGGGACAGGGAAGGGACTGCCCCTGGGCCGGCGCCCTCTGTGCGGCGCTGGAATATATGGGGGAGAAATATGCCTATCACCAGATCATGGGTATGAGCGGGGCCTGTTACCGGGTCTGCTTCACCGATGTCTGGGATTACAGCTGTACGGACGCGCTGGTGTCCTTTGACTTTGTTACCCCGCTGGAACGGACCATCGGTTTTTCGCTCCGTATGGTGGAGCGGCTGGAAAAGGAGGGCAGAAGGGCGGAGCGGCTTGCCATCATGGAGGATATCAGAAACGGCAGGCCGGTGCTGGCCATCAATCTCCGGGTCGCCCCGGAATGGGGCGTCATCACCGGGTACACAGAGGACGGCGGACGGTTTTTGTGCCGCACTTATTTTGATCAGGAGATATTTGATGAGCTGGAGCGGGAGGAGTGCCAGGATCAGAAGGGGAAAAGAGAGGTCTTTGAGGAGAATGAGGGATACCTTTACAGTGATTTCTGGCCTTTTCTGATCACCCATTTCGGGGAAAGATCGCCAGGGCCTGAGCCGATGGAGATTCTGAAGACTTCCCTGGGCGCGCTGGTGAGCTCCTTTCAGGCGGAAGAAAGCCGCGGGTATCATCAGGGAAAGGAAGCATATGAGGCATGGATGGACGCGCTTTCGAGGGAATGCAGCTTTGACCTGGACAACGACAGGGAGAACGCTTTAAGACGTCTCGATGTGAACGACAGTATGCTGTGCCAGCTTGTGGACGCACGGAAGGCGGCAGAGCGCTGGCTCACTGAAAATCTCCCCCTGGTGGAGGGAAGGCGGCGGGAGGAGCTGGCCCGGATGGCGCAGAACTGTCGGGCGATCTGCGATACAATTTCGGCCTTTCAGGACAGGGTGCAGAGCCTTTCCTCCTGCGGGATCGTATCTGATACGGTCCGCGTAAGGGGCGTATCCACTGAGGAGCTGCACAGGGAGCAGATCGCCGTGCTGGAAAAGGCGCTTGCGCTGGATGAGGAGAGCTGCCATCTGGCGCAGAGCATTCTGAGTGAACAGGATGAGGGGGCGGTATAGCCCGATTGATTTGGTCACCACGGCTGGCACTGAGGATAACTTTCGAAAAGAAACGGCCGGAACGGAGATATAATCCACGGCGGAAAATGTTTTGTATGTGCCGCCACAGGCGGTGGAAAGCGGGGAAGAATGATCTGGCACATTTATACGGGGTCTTATACAGGGGCGGAAAACAGGGATGGCATCTGCCAGTTCGCACTGGATACGGACAGGGAAAGGCTGCGTCTGATCCGGACGTATGGGGAGATGGACAATCCCTCCTTTCTCTGCCTGACACGGGGATTTCTCTACGGGGTCAGCGAAAGAGACCGGGACGGCATGGTGGGAGCCTACAGAAGGGATCCGGTGGACGGGACGCTGTCCTTTCTGGGCGGTATTCCCACCAGGGGGGACGCCATGTGCCATCTGAATGTGTGGCCGGGGGGAAGATTTTTTTCGGCGGCCAATTATATGAGTGGCAGTGTCTTTACGGGGAGCATCCGGGCGGACGGTTCCCCGGAGGAGGTACGCGCCTTCTGCCAGCATGAAGGGGTGGGATATTACCATGGGACGAAGGGGGAGCCCCGTGGCGGGGAGCAGACCCGGTGGCCTGCGTATTTAAGCGACAGGCAGCAGGGGCCTCACGTACACTGTACGCAGCTTTCACAGGACGGGAAGCGGCTGTATGTGTCGGATCTCGGGCTTGATCAGATTTTCTGCTATGAGGTGGGGGAAAATGCGGCTCTGACCCTGGCCGGGGAGAGTGATCAGATTCATCTGCCACAGGGAGAGGGGCCGCGCCATTTCCTCTTCCGCAGGGAGGGAAAATTCCTGTACATGGTGGCTGAGCTGGGAAGTAAGGTGTTTGTGTATGCCTCCGGGGAGGACGGAAGGTCCTGGCGGCAGATCCAGAGCGTCAGCACTCTGCCGGAGGGATATGCCGGGGAAAATACGGCGGCGGAGCTTTCCTTTTCCGGGGACGGGAGATTTCTCTATGTGTCCAACCGGGGGATGGACAGCCTTGTGCAGTATGAGGTGGACGGGGACGCCGGACTGCTCAGAACCAGGGATTATTATGACACATATGGGCGGTGCCCCAGAAATTTCTGTATCACGCCGGACGATCAGTATCTTCTGGTTGCCAATCAGGAGAGCGGGAATCTGGTGCTTCGAAAGAGGGACATAAACAGCGGTGAGCCGGGCGGGAAAATGGACGAGGTTTTTGTGCCGCAGATTTCGTTTGTTACGGCAGTGTCGTGAGAAGTGCCGGAACAATGGATTCCTGGTTCTCACGTAAGCTGTTTCAGCCGACACCATTACGGTTGATATCCTGGAATACATACAGACATATTGCCGGATAATAAACAGTCGTTTAGGATCCGGCGTTTTTTTTGTTGCGCAAAAGGCTGATTTCGTGGCGCTGCCGCCAGGAAATCCCGCTGAAAAGCCGATACTTTATATGCAGGAAAAGGTGGCCCTGGCCGGAGGATGAGCGCGCGGGGCGGTGAAAGGCGGAGGTGGATGACGTTGAATATCAATATGAAGACAACCGGCGGTATTTTATCTGAGATTCATTCGATGATGACCGGCGGCGGATTAAAGAGCGTACAGGAGCGGCAGGAGAGGAAGGATAAGAGCGAGAGAGAGATCGCCTTTTTTGAGAAGCAGAAGGAGAATCTGAAAAATAAGGAATGCGGCACCCTGGAGGAGATCGAGAGAAAGCTGGAGATGCTGCACACGTATGAGAACGAGATTGCGGCGGTGAAGGCCGCTTACAACCGGGAGGAAATGTCACATATTCTGGACGAGGCCAGGGAGCAGGGGGAGAAGATCGCCGAGGCTGTGGAAAAGCAGGAGCCCAAAACGGCGCAGGAACGCCGGGAGGAAATGGCGCAGGAAGCCCTGGGACTGGAAGAGGAGAAGGGCGTACTTACCCAGGCTCTGGAGGAGCTGGAAGAGACAGTGGAAGAGATCGTTTCGGCGGAAGAAATCACTGCGGCGAAGGAAATCACCGCGGCGGAGGAAAACGCCGGAAACCCGCAGGCGCCGGAGGAGGAAGCAGAACTGCCGGCCAGGGCCGCCGGACAGACCCTGGAGGGTGCGGCGGCAGAGACGGCGGAGGAAATCCTTCTGCGAAGGGCAGAAATGCAGGCGCGGAACAGGCGGCTCTGTGAGAGGTTTGATGCGAGAGCCTGATTGGGCAGGAGATGAAAGGGGGCTGTGTGAAAAGGGGTTGCCGCAATAACAGGGATGTCCACAGTACGGAGATGAAGTACCAATATCAGGATAGTTGTAGTTGCGGTAAGCTCCATTTACATACAGTATGTGCGAGCCATCCTCAAATCTTTCCCCTGCCCTTTGCTGGAGCGCTGTACTTCCACATTCAGTTTTGCCCCTGTGCTGTCCGTGGCCAGGATATCCGGCCGCACTGAACGGTTCAGCAGATTCTCCACAAATACCTGGGTGCGGACGTCCAGCACCTTTAAATCCGGCTTTTCAAGCACAATCTGCATTACCGGTTCTATACCTGCCGTATCCCGATCAAAACACTTTGTGAGGAAATCGTCATCAGGCAGGCGAAAACCTCTCAGCCTCTGTAAAACTTCCTGATGCTTCCGGTCTGTCTGCTGCGTCACTGTCAGGCTTCCCATCTGCTTTCCCTCTCATTATCTTTCTTTCCATCTGTCGTGTCTCATTTCCCGGCATGCGCCTGATTTTGTCGTCCATGGTTTCCCTGCCGGATTCGGTATTTCTTTCCATTTTCAAATCATCAATAACAGGCAGCCTGTAATCGTCCTGACTGGCGATAAAGGTCATCCTGTATACATAAAGAACGAGAGCAGTAGAATTATTGTTCTATTCGGTTCTTATATGTAATGTGCTAAAATAATACTCGTCATTTCCATAAATTGGAAAAAATTGTAAAACGATGGGAGGGAAGAACACGATGACGATAGAAGAAGCGGCTTTATATGCACGGGAAGGAGATGCAGTTCTGTTTGTGGGTTCCGGATTTTCAGTCGGAGCAAAAAACATGGCTGATGAAGATTTCCCGGTCGGGAATAAGCTGTGTGAGAGACTGATCAAGGATGGAAAAATAGATCTGACAGGAGAAAGCGAAGAAGATCTCAGGGATCTGGGATATGTTTCAGAGCTGTATTTAGAAACAAATACAAAAAGAGATTTATTGAAATTCCTGAACAGACAGTTCAGATGTAAACAGTGTTCAGAAGTTCAGCGGGTAATTGGCCGGCTGCCCTGGAAGCGGATCTATACGACGAATTATGACAACGTTTTTGAGATGTTGTCTATGAATGAAGGAATTAACAGAGAATCCATTACGCCGGAGAAGAAATCATCGGAGGTGTTGAATTTAAGAAATGCGATTGTCCATATAAACGGATCTGTTGACAGCGTCACCGAGGATAAGCTGGAAAGCACATTTAAATTGCTGGCCTCGTCCTATCGTCAAAGAACCATACCGGAGAGCGACTGGGCGATTAGCCTTCAAAATGATATATTGAATGCGAAGTGCTTTGTGTGTATCGGTTATTCGATGGATTATGATCTGGAGCTTCAACAGATATTCGCTGTCGATGAGGAGCTGAAAGACAAGTGTATCTTTATAACCTGGAAGCCGTCCAGGAGAACACGAAATAATATGGATAAGTTCGGCGGAATATATGAGGAGGGAAACCAGGGGTTTGCAGAGGTTATTCAGAAAATGTCAATCGCCTGTTCATCTGTTGAACGACCATATACATTGAACTGTTTGAAAGAGGTGACCTCCTTTTCCGGCGATAAGTTGTATACCATCGCTGATAAGGATGTAACGGATTTGTTTTTTAACGGAACCATACGAATGGAGGCGTTGTTTTCCACAGATTATTATAAGTATATTGTCAACCGGGAAAGCGTTAAGGATATTGTAAATGATATATCTGGCGAATGCCGCGCGGTGATACTTCATTCAGATATAGGTAACGGAAAATCGATTCTGGTCAGATTGGTGGAGGCAATGCTGATCAGGCAAAGCAAAGGGAAGGTATACTATCTGGATAAGATTAATTCTTTTTTGAGAGACGATATGGAATATATATGTATGGAAAGGGGAATAAAGTTTGTTTTTATAGAAAACTATAATCGAATTATTGATTCTCCGGACGTACGGATTTTCTCAATGTATAACAGAGATGATATACGTTTTGTCTTCACGGTCAGGAGTTATCTGAATGACAATTTATATGGCAGATTTATAGATCAGTTTCAGATTCCGGAAAATCACATATCGATGTATGACATCAATGTGATGTCGGATAATGAATGCTTTAAAATGAGAACATTGCTGGATAAATATGCCCTGTGGGGCTCCAACTCCAATATGTCTTCGACACAAAAGCTTAAATATATCACCAGAAAGTGCAATGGAGAAATAAAAAACATCATGTTGGATGTTTTGAAGTCTGACTATATGAAGGGGAAAATCCATAAGGTTGTAGATGCGCTTTTTGAAAACAATGACTTAAAGCAGATTACGTTATTGATTTTTACCTGCGAAGTCATCGCGTTGGAGCTGACGCTGTCTGATATAACCCTGCTGTTAGGGAAGCAGTCGATCACTACTGCGTTTACCCGAAACGATAAGGTCAGGGAATTCCTGGATTTTAAACGCAATGCCGTAACTCTGAAATCTTCGCTGGTGGCGTACCATATAATACAGGAGTATAACTATAATGAAGATATAGAAAGAATTTTAAGAAAAGTGCTGCAGGTTCTGAATAAACACAGCAATATCAGCAAATATGAAAATATGCTCAGGATGTTGATTTCATATTCAAACCTCAGGCTGATTTTTTCCAAGAAGGATGGGAATTTCAACGAAAAGATCATTGGTATTTACGAGCTGGCAAAGGAGCTGTCATACCATGAAAAAAATCCTTTCTTCTGGCTGCAGTACGCGATCGCGCGAATGGAGATAAAGGATTACAAGACAGCAGGCATATATCTGCAAAATGCCTCCGCCTATTCCGATAAGAAGTATAATAAGGAGTTATGGCAAATTGAAATTCATAAGGCAAGACTTCTTCTGGAGCAGACGATACAGGAGAATGATCAGATGCAGGCTTATATGAATTTTGAACAGGCGCACAGTCTTCTGTATAATAATAAAACGCCGGATACACATTATCCATTGCGCCAGGTTACGCTGTACAAGCAGTTTTATATGAAGTTTTATGATGGATTTTCGGATGATGAGAAAAGAATGTTTTTGTGGTATTGTATCGAGATGCAGAAAAAAATACAGAAGTATCTGAATTCATCGAGAGTGTCAGAGCGCAGGGACAGGGAAAAGAACAGGCAGATTGAACGGACTGACAGGATGCTGGAGGATATCAGGCGTGATATCGTCAGAAAAGAGGAACTGGGTGAATAACCAGGTAGAATAATTTATAGCATTCATTTTCGCATCACAGCTGTTTTCATGCTGTTTCAGTGACAGCAAAAAAGTAATTTCAGTCAGGCGTCCGGGAAGCTTCCCGGACGTCTGCTATATTTAACATAAGGACAATTCGCAAAGCATGTTGTCCGTTGTTACAATACGCCGCCCCGCGAAGCGTGACGGCGTATTGTACGATTTATTCGAAGTAATCATTCTCCCGGAATTGCAGGGAATAGAGCTTTTTGTAGGTCCCGTCCTCAATGGCCATGAGTTCGTCGTGGGTGCCCCGCTCGGTGATTTTTCCGTTGATGACCACGGCGATCTCGTCGGCGTTCCGGATGGTGGAGAGACGGTGGGCAACCACCAGGGTGGTGCGTCCCCTGCACAGTTCATCCAGCGCCTGCTGAATGAGCACCTCGGTAGTGTTGTCCAGTGCGCTGGTGGCCTCGTCCAGAATCAGGATGGCGGGGTTTTTCAGGAACACGCGGGCGATACTCAGACGCTGCTTCTGGCCGCCGGAGAGCTTGACGCCCCGCTCGCCGATTTCCGTATCGTACCCCTTTTCAAGCGTCATGATATAGTCGTGAATGTTGGCGCGCCGGGCGGCCTCCACCATTTCCTCCTCGGTGGCGGAAGGGCGTCCGTAGAGGATATTGTCGCGGACAGTGCCCGCAAAGAGGAAAACATCCTGCTGTACGATACCGATGTTGCGGCGGACGGATTCCATGGTGAGATTGCGGATATCCATGCCGTCGATGAGAATGGAACCGTCCTCCTCCCGCAGCCGGTAAAAATTGGGTAGCAGGTGGCACAGTGTGGTTTTGCCGCCGCCGGAGGGCCCCACCAGCGCCAGCTTGCGGCCCCTTTCCAGGCGCAGGTTGATGTTGTGAAGAACCTCCTTGGAGGGATCGTAGGCGTAGGTCACATTGCGAAATTCGATGTCGCCCTTTACATTGCGAAGCTCCCTGGCGTCCGGCGCATCCTCCTCGGGGGCCTCGTCCATGATTTCCACGAAGCGCTTAAAGCCGCTGACTCCGTTCTGAAACTGCTCCATGAAGCCGATCAGGGTGTTGACCGGGTTGATAAAAAGGTTCACAGACACGATAAAGGTGGAGTAATCGCCGAAGGAGATTCTGCCCGCATACAGAAACAGCCCGCCCGCGATCAGGATAAATACGTTAAAGACGTCGGTCACAAAGGCGGTGGAGGAGTGGAACTGGGCCATGGCCCGGTAGGCCCGGCGGGAGGCGTCCACAAAGAGCCGGTCGCCTTCCCGGAACTTTTCCACTTCCCTCTGGCTGTTGGTGTAGGCCTTGGTCACGCGGATTCCGGTGACGCTGCTCTCCACGGCGGCATTGATGATGGCGTTGCTCTTGCGGCGGTCGTCAAAGGCGCGGCTCATGGCCCGGCGGAAATGGAGCGTAACCACCACCAGGATGGGCACACAGGTGAAGATGATCAGCGTCAGGATCGGATCAATCTGGAACAGATAGCCGAAGGATAAAAGGATCATCACCGTGCTGATCAGCAGATTTTCCGGGCCGTGATGGGCCAGCTCGCAGACCTCGAACAGATCGCTGGTGATGCGGGTCATGATACGCCCGGTCTCGTGATTGTCATAGAAGCTGAAGGGCTGCTTTTCCAGGTGGGCAAAGAGATCCTGCCGCATCTGGGACTGCATCTGCACGCCGATCACGTGTCCGTAATATTGTACAAAATAGCGCAGCAGCATACGGATCACATACAGCGCCAGCACCACCAGGCCGGAGACGACGATGGTGGTATACATTTTGCGGGGAATATAGGTGTTGAGCATTTTGTTGGTCACCACGGGATATACCATGCCGATAACGGAGATCAGCAGCGAGGCCAGCATATCCAGTGTGAGCATTTTCGTGTGTGGTTTGTAGTAGTGGATAAAGCGTTTAAACATGGGGTGTCTTTCCTTTCTTCTCCTCTCTTTTTTCAGGCGGTACATAGGACTTGCATCGCAGATACTCCGATTCGGGGCAGCCGTAAAAAGGGCCGTCGCAGGGCCTGCGTTGTACATCCCGCATCTGCTCCAGCTCGGATATGACCATTCCCAGCACATCCTTATCCAGGCGGTAGTGCGTGTAATAGCCTTTTTTGATGCCGCAAACAAGACCCGCCTCCCGCAGGATTTTCAGATGCTGGGAAACTGCCGACTCGGACAGCTCGCTTTTTCTGGCCAGCGCCCGGACGCAGTAGCTCCTTTTGGACATTAACTGCAAAAGCAGAAAGCGTTTGGGCTCTCCCAGCGCTTTCAGAATTTTTTCATCCACATTTCGTCCCCTCCAATCTGAATTTATCAGGCCGTCCTGTCGGGCAACCGGGTCCTGAGATGGTCCTGTCCGGCGGGCAGACGGCGTCTGCTGTTTATATTATACAATACTGATTTAATTTAGCAAGAGCTGAATTATATTTGTGGATATACTTTTCTTTCGGCTGTTATCGTGTGCCTGTGTCATATACTGTACGACAAAAAAAGGATAGCCCTGTATTTTCATTTGTTCTATAATATATAAGTAACGATGGAAGATTGCCGGGGGCGGAAAGGGAAAATCATGACGACGGAGGATATCAGGGTGCGCCAGCTTACCAACCAGTATCTGCTTGCCCCGTCCGATAAAATAACGGTGGCACGGGACCTTCTGGGCGTTCAGGCGCAGTTCATGCAAAACGCACTCCATTCCCTGAAAATCCGCTGCGACGACTTTGACGAGGCCGCTGCAGGTGAGGGGCTGGTGAAAAACTGGACGATACGAGGGACGATGCATGTCTTTGCACAGGAGGATCTTCCTCTGTTTCTTCCCGGCGGAGACAGAGCGAATTACCGGCGCAATGAATGGTACGGGAAGTCCTTCTGGAACCAGAGGCAGAGCTGGTGCCTGACGCCCCTGCGGCAGAAGGAGCTGGCGGATATGATTTTGCAGGCTCTTGAGGAGGGACCCCGGACAAGGGAGGAGCTGAAAAGTGTCTGCCGGGAAAAGGGCATGACGCAGCAGGAGGAGAGCTGTATGTTTGATTCCTGGGGAGGAGGCATCCGGGAGTTGTGCGAGCGCGGCTTCATCAATTATGTGGTACAGGAGAAAAAGGCGTACTGCCTCTCGCCTGAATTTTCGCCCCTGCCCCGGGAGGAGGCGGAGCTGGAGATGGCGCGGCGGTATTTTACGAATATCGCCCCGGCCACCATCCATGACGCCATGTATTTTTTTCATACCTCCGCCGGGAAAGTAAAAGAATGGCTTTCACATCTTCCGGTAACAGCCCTTGAGTGCGCGGGAAAAACCTGGTATTATATTGAAAATGGAAAATCCTTTTCTCGTGGGCTGGAGGGCTGTCTGTTTCTGGCAGGATTCGATCAGCTGATGCTGGGATATGAGAAGAGGGAGAGCCTTTATCTGAGACCGGAGGATCTGAGGGCAGTCTTTAATCTTGCGGGAATCGTAGCGCCCACGATCCTGCTGGACGGACAGGTGACGGGACGGTGGAAGAAGAAAAGCCGTAAAGTGGAGGTGGAAGCCTTCAGAGGACTCGGGCGAAGGGAGAAAGCGCTTATCCGAAAAAAGGCCAGGGAGCTGTGGGGGGAGACAACCGTGGTGGAGGGAGTGTAGCGGCAGGATTATCGCTGGCGGGTTTTGTAACAGAGAAAGAGGGAGGTATGGCATATGAAGCTTTCAAGAGAGGAGATTGAAACCTCAATCAAGATTTTGCTGGACAAATACAATGGAAAATATGCTATTCTGTTTGGGTCCTATGCCAGAGGAGACGCTACGGAGGATTCGGATATAGATGTGATTGTAGTTGGCAATGAAAGGTTCCGGGGCAAAGATATCTTTTCGTTTGGCGAGGAACTCCGTCAGCTAACCAATAAAAGTGTCGATGCATTTGAGATCAGAGAGGTGAATAAAAATACGGAATTTTACGACAGTATTCTGAGAGAAGGAGTGCATATCGGATGAAGAAATCAGATCAGGAGCGACTTAAAAAGATTGTATCCATATGGGATAATCTGAGTATACAGATGAAGAAGCATGGAATAACGGCAGATTTGTTGTTGGAGGATGAATTTTCACAGTGGGCTGTAACCACTCCTTTATATAATATTGGAGAGCAGGTATATCAGTTAAGTGATGAGCTGAAAAACAGATATCCGAAACAGCCATGGAGCGCTGTGGCAGGATTAAGACATCGCCTGGTACATGATTATGATGGTATTAACTGGATAATGATAGTTGAAGTTATATTTGAGGATATGGAACCGTTTGTTCAGACGATCAGAGAAATTCTCAATGAAATGCAGAACTGATCATCCGTGTACTGTGGCGGACGAAAACAAGATTCAGGAAAAGAAAAGCGACGAAAAACTGTTGCAGAGTATACTGTCTGTCTGGCATCATGGCCGTTGTACCTCCGGGGCCGGAGCTGCCTTCGTTTTCCCATGGGACATTGGTTCTGTGTACAGCAGGCCCTGAAAAGTATGGAAGCCGGAATAAATTTGGTCTTGGTGGGAGCAATTATTGTTATCGTAATGGCACGGGAAGGTAAATAACTACTAAGGGGCGGATTTCGGACTCCGCCCTTGTTCTGCATTATACGAGAAGCCGCTTCAGAGTTGATGTAAAGGCAAACCTGAAGCGCTTTCTCTCCTGATCACCCCTTCCCCGTTAACTCAGAAGTGCAGTGCGGACACCTGCTGGCCTCGACGGAAATCGTTTCCCTGCAAAAGGGGCAGGTCTTTGTAGTCGCCGGTGCCGGCGCTTCCTTTCTCTTCCTGGAAAATTTATTGATCATTTTCACCAGCGCGAAGATGACCACTGCAATCAGCAAAAAGTTGATGACCGCCGCGATAAACGCGCCGTAGTTCAGCGCTGCGGCGCTCTCCCCTTCCCCCAGTGAGACGCACAGCGCCGTAAAGTCAAAACCGCCTGTGAGGAGTGAGAGAACCGGCATCATCACATCATTGACCAGAGAAGTCACAATGGACGTAAATGCACCGCCGATGATCACGCCTACGGCCATGTCCATCACGTTTCCCCTGGAGATAAATTCCTTAAATTCCTTTATAATCGCTTTCATCCTTAACCTGTCTCCTTTTCGCGTTTTCCCTATTATACAGGAAAAGGATTCTAAAATCCAGCGCGGTAAAATAAAAACTTCACCGATCCCGGGATCTGAGGTTTTCCTGTAAATAAGCCGGCCCGATAAGCATGAGAGAAATATACATTGTAAATAGCTGATAATTATTCTATAATCAGAGATACGAATTGAAACCGGAGAGGGAGAAGGCGTTATGTATACTTCATTGCTTTTAAATTTCATTGTTCCCCTTGTGATGCTTCTGGTGGGATTCCTCCTTAAGAAGAATCCCGTAAGAGATATGAATTCGCATAACGGATATAATACGCGGGTCTCTCGCAGATCGCGGCGGCACTGGGACTACGCGCAGAGTATTGCGCCGGATATTTTTATCGGACTTGGCATCCGCTCTGTAATGGCGGAGATTCTCTTAAATCTGTTTTTGTTCGTCTTTCATGTTCCCATACACATTTCGGTGATCACAGGAACAATTCTCGGATACCTGTTCCTGTTTTGGGCTTTCTGGAAAACGGATAACAGAATAAAGGGAGAGTTTGGGGAGAAGACAGGTTGAAAAAAGCCTGCGGCTTTTACCTGATGGCGGATGGCGTATCTGTGATGGCATACCTGCAATGGCATACCTGCCATTTTTTTCAGCCGGTAATCTGTGCCGCGGGCACCCCGGGTTGGATCACGGATACGATCATCGCAATACCGCGGGCAATATTGCGGGCAGTATATGAATTTCGTATCGCGTGGCCGCAAAAGACGCGGCATGGAGGTTGGGATGGGTTTTTACCTGAACAGTAAAAAATCGTTGACAATGTACCGAAACGAGACGAGGAAGCCTTATTTTGTGGACAAATCAATGATGCTGGAGGAACTTTGTCCGTTGGCGGAACAGGGGGGCAACTATATCTGTATTACAAGACCCAGGCGCTTTGGAAAGACAATAATGGCGAATATGATAAGCGCCTTTTTCTCCAGAGGGATTGACAGCAAAGACTTATTTGATCATCTGGCGATCGGAAAAACCGGAGCGGGCGGATTCAGGAACCGGTACAATGTGATTCATATTGATTTCAGTAAATATGGGGATGAATGTGAGGATTATAAGGGGTATATCGATTATTTGAAGACGTTGCTCAGGGAGGATCTGTACAGGGCTTATCCGGAATGCGGATTCAGAAAAGGCGCCACGGTTTCGGAAGATCTGATGAGGATTTACTTACAGACAGAGGAAGGATTTGTCTTTGTGCTGGATGAATGGGATGCGGTTTTTCATATGTCCTTTGTCACTGAAACGGACAAAAGGGCATATCTGCTGTTTTTGAAGGATCTGCTGAAGGATCAGCCCTACGTGCGTCTTGCCTGTATGACCGGGATACTGCCCATCGCAAAATATTCAAGCGGCTCGGAGCTGAATATGTTTCTGGAGTATTCCATGACGGGGCAACAGAGATTTGGGTGTTATTTTGGTTTCACAGAGTCGGAGGTGGAGGAGCTTTACAGGCGCTATCTGGATATATGCGATTCGCCCGGTGTAAGCATGGAGGGACTCAGGGAGTGGTATGACGGATATCGCACCGTATCCGGTGAACGGATCTTCAATCCCCGTTCCGTGGTGGCGGCGCTCAGTAACAATCAGCTGGCGAATTACTGGACAAGCTCAGGCCCCTACGATGAGATTTTTTATTATGTCAGACACAATGTGGATGATGTAAAGGACAGTCTGGCCTGTCTGCTTGCGGGTGAAGCGGTTTTGGCCAACGTGGAGGAATACGCGGCGACCTCCATGAGCCTGCGGACCAGGGACGAGATTTTTTCGGCGATGGTGGTCTATGGATTTCTGAGCGGCTATGGGGGAAAGGTCAGAATTCCGAATAAAGAGCTGATGGACAGGTTCGCGGATATGGTACAGAAGGAGAGCTCGCCGGGATATATCAACCGGCTGGCCAGGGAATCTGAGCGTATGCTGGCGGCCACCCTGGCGGGGGATACCGGTACAATGGCGGAAATTCTGGAATTTGCCCATAATACGGAATCTCCGTTAATTTCTTACAACAGTGAAGCGGAGCTGGCGTCGGTCATTAACCTGATTTATCTTTCCGCGCGGGATCGCTACCGGATTGAGAGAGAGGACAGGGCGGGAATCGGATACAGCAGAGAGAGCAAAAAACACACGTGCAGGGTAGAGTACCTGCGGAACTGAAAACAGCAGATGTCCGAAAGTGCACAGAACAATTTACGGACGCATCCGCGGGCCGGAAATTGTTCTGTGAGGGAATGTACTGAAGGGCATCTGCGGAACTGAAAATAAGGAGGAAAACAAAATGCAGAACAGCTTAACCAGAGAGGAAGCCCTTTCGCTTCTGAAAAAGTACAACCAGGAGCCCTTTCACATCCAGCATGCGCTTACTGTGGAGGGCGTCATGCGGTGGTTTGCGAACGAGCTTGGCTATGGGGAGGAGGCGGATTACTGGGCCATTACCGGGCTTTTGCACGATATTGACTTTGAGCTGTATCCGGAGCAGCACTGCCGGAAAGCGCCGGAGCTTCTGCGAAAGGGCGGCGCGTCGGAGGACATGATCCATTCGGTCTGCTCCCATGGCTATGGCCTCTGCTCTGAAATTGAACCGGTGCATGAGATGGAGAAGGTACTCTTCGCGGTGGATGAGCTCACCGGGCTGATCGGAGCCGCGGCCCTTATGCGTCCCTCCAGAAGCGTGATGGACATGGAGGCCTCCAGCGTGAAAAAGAAATTTAAGGACAAACGTTTTGCCGCAGGCTGTTCCCGGGATGTGATTACGCAGGGGGCGGAGCGGCTTGGCTGGGAGCTGAGCGCTCTCTTTGAAAAGACCATACTGGCCATGCGCTCCTGCGAGAAGCAGATCCAGGAGGAAATGGAGCAGGCGTAAGGCAGGATACCTGCCAAAATGCCGGAGTAAGTGAGGCGGATTGTGAAAAGACCGATCGGAATCGGGAAACAGGATTTTGAAAAGATACGGGTAAATAATTATTTTTATATCGACAGGACGGACTTCATACGGCAATGGTGGGACTGTGGGGACGAGGTGACCCTGATCACACGTCCCAGGCGTTTTGGCAAAACCCTGAATATGAGCATGGTAGAAAAATTTTTTTCCACAGGGTATGCGGGAAGGGATGAACTGTTTCAGGGGCTTGCCATATGGAAAAACGAGAGCTACAGAAAGCTGCAGGGGACGTATCCGGTGCTTTTCATCAGCTTTGCCGGGATTAAGGAGAATTTTTACGCGGGGGCCCGGGAGAATATCTGCAGAGTCATAGAGGAACAGTATAATAAACACGATTATCTGCTGGAGGGGGAACTGCTCAACGGGAAGGAAAAGGCGTTTTATCAGAAGGTCTGTGCGGAAATGTCGGATTCTGTGGCGGCGGCCTCCCTCAGGGCCCTGTCGGATTTTCTGGGAAGATATTATGGAAAAAAGGTGATCATCCTTCTGGACGAGTATGATACGCCCATGCAGGAGGCGTATGTGAACGGGTACTGGGAGGAGCTGGTGGCGTTTACCCGGAGTCTTTTTAACGTCACGTTTAAGACAAATCCATATCTGGAGCGGGCCATCATGACGGGAATCACCCAGGTCAGCAGGGAATCAATTTTCTCGGACCTGAATAACCTTGAGGTGGTGACGACGACCTCGCGGAAGTATGCGGACTGTTTCGGGTTTACGCAGGAGGAAGTCTTTTCCGCACTGGAGGAGTATGGCCTGTCCGGCCGGAGAGAGCAGGTGAAGGACTGGTACGACGGTTTTACCTTCGGAGAGAGGAAGGACATCTATAATCCCTGGTCGATTATCAATTTTCTCGATGAAGGAAAAGTGGGGGCCTACTGGGCCAATTCCAGCGCCAACGCTCTTGTGGAAAAGCTCCTGCGCGAGGGAGCAGCGAACGTCAAAAAGAGCTTTGAAGCTCTCCTTGAGGGCGGGACTCTTCATATGGAAATAGACGAACAGATCGTATATAACCAGCTTTTATCCAGAAAAAATGCCATCTGGAGCCTTCTGCTTGCCAGCGGATACCTGAAGGTGGCGCGCAGTGCCTTTGTGGAGCGGACGGGGCGCGTGTACTATGATCTGGAGCTGACGAACAGAGAGGTTCGTATCATGTTTGAAAATATGATACAGGACTGGTTTTCCGGAAATGATAATTACAATGATTTTATCCGGGCTCTGCTGACGGATGACGTGAAGGCCATGAATCTCTACATGAATAAGGTGACCGCCGAGATGTTCGGCTATTTTGACACGGGGAGGAAGCCCTCCGAAAAGAGGCCGGAGAATTTTTACCACGGCTTTGTGCTGGGGCTGATGGTGGAGCTCTCCGACAGGTATGAGGTCACCTCCAACAGGGAGAGCGGCTTTGGACGCTACGATGTGATGATCTGCCGCAAAGGGGGAGCCGCTTCGGGCAAAGGCAGCCCCTGTGATTCGGGGACACGTCCTGGTATGGGCGGCTTTGGGCCGGAGAAGGCGCCGATGGATGCCGCCATAATTGAGTTTAAGGTGCAGGACGAGGAGGAAAGGGAGCTTTCGGATACCGTGCAGGAAGCCCTCCGGCAGATAGAGGAAAAAAACTACCAGGCAAATCTGACGGCGCGGGGAATCCCCCGGGAGCGCATCCGCAGGTACGGTTTTGCGTTCTGCGGGAAGAAGGTGCTGATCGGCAGCGGGGCGAAAGCGGAAGAGTGAGAGACTGGCGTTTTCTGCCGGTCAGCCGGTTTGCGCTACAGGCCGGCGCTTTACAGGATCGTCTCCATTCCCACCTTCTGGGGCTTCAGGCCGCAGGCCTGATAAAATTTCATGGCCGCCTCGTTCAGGCTCCACACGTTGAGGGTCACGTTATAGCATTCCTGCTCCCGTGCAAAGGCCAGCACAGCCTCATAAAGGCGTCTGCCGATATGCTGTCCCCTGATCCGTTCATCCACGCACAGATCGTCGATGTAGAGGGTTTTGATATCGGTAAGGATGTTGTCGTTCAGATGCTGCTGGAAGATGCAGAAGGCATAACCCAGGACCTTTTCGTTTTCATCCACCGCGGTGAAGATGGGGCGCATATCATCGTGGATGATCTCTCTGAGCTGATCGTCCGTATATTTTCTGGCCCCGTACCGGAACAGGTCGGGGCGGCCCCTGTGGTGTACCAGGCATACCTGCAGCAGCAGATCGTTGATCCCGTCCATATCCTGTTCCTTTGCGCGTCTGATTTCCATAGCTGTAATCATGCTCCTTTCAAAGCCCGGAGAGCGTCTGGCCGTATTCTGGCCTGGGCCAGGGCCGCCTGTGTGGGCCGCTGCGTCCGGGAGATTTTCAGGCTTTCCTCAGGGCGGAAAGCGTAGTATGATAACAGTGTAGCACAGAGGGGACAGAAAAGAAAGAACGGCATGGAGGATATTATGAAGGACACGTTGAATATGTCGGTATCCCAGGTATTTTCGAAAAACGGGGAAAGGTACGCGTTTGTCTCCTTTACGGACGGCGCAAGAAGCGCCGAGGGAAAGATCCCGGCCTGTAAGATCATCTCCAGCGTCGGATTCGGGAAGGAGGAAACGGCGCAGCTTGAGGATTACATGACCCGGGAGCTTGCCCGTCTGAAACGGATGGCGGCGGGGGTGGATGTGATGCGGGCGTTTATGGAGCCGTGAGCTGTCTGCATGCGTTTTGCGCCGCCCGCGAAGGACAGAGCATGGAGATTAAGAACAGAGAGTGATAAGACCAGAGGCGGACGGGCAGTCAACGCCCGCAGATTCGAAGTAACGAGATCCGGGAGGCATAAATGAAGGTATCCACGAAAGGGCGTTACGCTCTGAGGCTGATGCTTGATCTGGCGGTCAATGGGACGGAAAAGCCGGTCAGGCTCAGGGAGGTTGCGAAAAGGCAGCAGATTTCTGAGAAATATCTGGAGCAGATTATTTCCGCATTAAGCAAGGCGGGATTTGTCAGCGGGATCCGGGGGGCGCAGGGAGGCTATAAGCTGAGCATGCCCCCTTCTGAATACACGGTGGGAATGATTCTGCGGCTGACGGAAAAGGATCTGTCCCCGGTGGGATGCGTGGGGGAGAATGCTTCCCAGTGCGGGCGCAGGCCGGACTGTGTGACGGTGCGGATCTGGCAGCGGATGAGCGAGGCCGTAAACCAGGTGGTGGACGGTATCACGCTGGCGGACCTGATGGAATGGCAGCAGGAGGGAGAGGCGGAGGATCCGCAGGAGCGCTTTTCCAGGACGGAGCTTTTGCTCGGGAGAGAGGCCATGGACAGGCTTAAGAGGGCCCGTGTGGCAGTGTTCGGGATCGGCGGGGTGGGCGGCCATGTGTGCGAGGCGCTGGCCAGAAGCGGAGTGGGGGCTCTGGACCTGGTGGATCACGACAGAGTCGCTTTATCCAACATAAACCGGCAGATCATTGCCACCGAAAAAACCCTTGGACACTACAAGGTGGAGGCCATGAGGGAGCGGATCCTCTCCATCAATCCACAGGCGCGGATAAGGACATACAAAAGCTTCTTCCTGCCGGAAAAAGCGGAGGAATTTCCTTTTGAGGAATACGACTATGTGGTGGACGCCGTGGACACGGTGACGGCCAAGATCGCCCTGGTGATGACGGCCCGGGAAAAGGGGGTGCCCGTCATCAGCAGCATGGGAGCGGGCAATAAGCTGGACGGCAGCCGTTTTCAGGTGGCGGACATTTATCAGACCAGCGGATGCCCTCTTGCCCGGGTCATGCGCCGGGAGCTGAAAAAGCGCGGCGTGAAGGAGCTGAAGGTGGTATATTCGAAGGAGGAGCCGACGAAGCGGACCGGTCTCCCCGGCGCAGAGAAGCGCAAAAGCTTCCCCGGAAGCACAGCCTTTGTCCCCTCGGTGGCGGGGCTGATTCTTGCCGGGGAGGTGGTGAAGGATCTTGCCGGTATTCGCTGAAGGACTGTCTGATGGGCCGCCGGCGGATGCAGGCGCCCTCAGGAAGCCGTTTCCAGCAGAAAATCGATCTCAGACCAGTGATCCGTAAGCCAGAGGATCTCATCCCGGTATCTGGTGGCCTTGCTCCGGGCCATGGCAAAGCAGGAGGGCATGATCCACCAGAGAACCTCGATGCACCAGGAAATCCTCAGGGCGTCGGCCACATCCGCCATGGAAAGAGGCAGATGCCGGGTATAGCCCGCCACAAAGGCGCGGACCTTTTTCATATTCAGAATGCCGGGCACACCCTCCGGGGTATCCTCCAGGGCAAAGGATAAAAGGGCCCGCCCCACATCGTGCCAGGGGAAGCCGTACTGGTTGCGGTCCAGGTCGATGACGGTGTGCGCGCTCTCCTGATGGCCCGGGCAAAAGTCCATGACCACATAGGGCGTGTCGCCCTGATAGTGGAAGATACGGCCTTTTTCCGGGGGAGGGGTGTCCTGCCCGGCGCTCTCCGGCGCCTGATGCCCCGGGGGCTGACCGTGGATATTTTTCTTCGGGCGGCGGATATGGGGACAGGGAATGTGCGCCTGTTCTAAAAGGATCTGCCTCTCCAGGGCCGCCTCGATGTAATCCAGCCCCTGTCTGCTGTAGCGCCGCGTGCTGTACTGCTTGACCAGGAACTCCCCCTGGTCGGTGGACGAGCGCCAGAGCCTGTTCTGCCATCCGCCGTCGACGGGAGTAAGACTGCGGCAGGTCAGCCCGTATATTTCGTATAAAAGATCGGTTATCTCACTGTTCATCATCCGTTTCCTTTCAGAGAATGTCCTTTTACTATATTCCCCTTTCAGTCCCACTGCAAGACAATATGAAAGGATCTTAAGAAAAAAACAGTAAAAAATCAGGAAAAGGAACAGGCGGGGAAATAGACTTTAAGTGCCCGGGGTGGTATAATGAATGAACCAGTTACTGGAACAAAAATACAGGAAACGGCAGGATAAAACATATGAAAAAAACAGACAGAAAAAACAGGATACGCTCAATGCTGCTGAGTGCGGCGCTGGTTCTGGGCGGCGGGGCGATGGGAAGCGGCAATCTGCTCAGCGCGCAGGCGGCCGGCCGGCCCGTCTCCATCTCCTCCTGTCAGATATCGGGGGAGGACGTGGTCTGTCAGCTCGATGCGGCCAGCGTTCCCTCCGGAGACGACGGCAGGTTTTATATCTATGCGGACGAGGTTTACGAGGACGGCCCCAGGGGGGATCTCGTGGCCAGCGTGGAGGCGGGAAAATCCGTTTCCGTGAGCTTTCCCCTGAATTATAATACCGCGGATTCCAACTTAAGCCGGAAATTCCTGGTGGCGGTAAAGCGCGGCGGGCAGATGGTACAGGTGAGCGACGAGCACTATATCACCAACCCGGAGGCGCTGGCGGCTTATACCTCCCCGAGAGGGGACGCGGGGATCAAGGGGATCCTGCCGGATATCACCAGGGTGGCGCAGGGAGAGCTCCAGGAGATGGGGATCGACCAGGTGGTCTACAATATGGACCTGGCCAATATGTGTCTTGCGGCGGATGTGCCCGGCGCGGTGCCCTTTGAATACAATGGGCAGACGTTTTATTTTAACGGCGGGATGCTGGCGGATTTCGACTCCACCGTCCTGGGCTTTAACCGGTACGGAACGCAGGTTACCATGGTTCTTTTAAACAGTGGAAAGGGGGATTACTCCGCACACCTGATCCATCCGCAGGCATCGGGCGGGGACTGCCCGGGATACGCGCTGAATGTGGCGGACGCTTCCGGTGTGGACTGCCTGAAAGCCATGGCGGCTTTTCTGGGGCAGCGCTATTCGGGGCAGACGGGGTGCGGACAGGTGGACAACTGGGTCATCGGCAACGAGGTGAACGCCCGCACGTCCTGGTGGTACACGGATTCCTCCTCGCTGGATTTCAACGTGAATATCTATGTAAAGGCTTTCCGCATTTTTTATAATGAGCTCAAAAGCATGAACGCCAATGTGCGGGTTTACAATTCCCTGGATCAGGAGTGGCAGCGCAAATCCAATCCCGGCAGCTTTCTGTCGAAGGACTATCTGGATCAGTTTAACTACTATATGAACCGGGAGGGCAACATCGACTGGGGGCTTTCCTTCCACCCGTATAATTCCCCTCTCTATGATCCTTACGCCTGGAACGGGCCCGCGGTGTGGGTGAAGGACAGCTTGAGCTCGCTCTACATCACCATGCAGAATATCGATGTGCTGGTGGACTATATGCACAGGGACCAGTTCTTAAATCCCCAGGGGGAGGTGAGAAGTATCTCTCTGGCGGAGGTGGGGTACACCTCCAGCTTTGGCACCGAGGCCCAGGAGGCTTCCGTGGCCTATGGCTATCTGAAAGCGGCTTCTCTGCCCGATGTGGACGCGTTCATGCTGTTCCGCCAGACCGACGAGGCGTATGAGATGGAGAGCCATCTGGCGCTGGGACTTTACGATCTGGACGGAAATAAGAAGCCGGCGTATGAGATCTATAAGAACCTGGGAACGGAAAATGAGGCCGCCGCGAAGGCCAGAGCCTCCGAGATCATCGGGATGGATATCGACCAGATGATCAGAGAGAGGATCCTGTGGACCAGGAGCGGAACCGGGGTTGTGCAGTAGGAAACGGGCGCGGAGCGGATAAATTCCGCATTCCGGTGATTGCACAACAGAGATAAAGTGTGTATAATATAGGCGTTTGCTAACAGAAGGATGACCGGCAGAGCCGGGCATCCCATGCCAGGATAATAAAAAGCACAGGGAAGAAACGAGGAAAAGTATGGTACAGTCAAGGACACACACATGTGCGCAGCTCAGAATTGAGGACGTGGGGAAAACGGTCACAATCGTGGGCTGGTATGATAATATGAGGAAGGTCAGCAAAAATCTCGGGTTTTTGATTCTGCGGGATTTCTACGGGATGACCCAGGTGGTGGTGGAGACGGAGGAGATGATGGGAAGGCTTGCCGGAGTGAACAACGAGTCCACCCTTTCCGTCACCGGCGTGGTGCGGGAGCGCTCCAGCAAAAACGCCCAGCTTCCCACCGGGGAGATCGAGGTGGTTCCGCAGGAGATCACGGTGCTTGGGAAGTGCATTTACAATGAGCTGCCATTTGAGGTGAGCCGCTCCAGGGAGGCCGACGAGGCGGTGCGGTTAAAATACAGATATCTGGATCTGCGAAATCCTGCCGTGAAGGAAAAAATCGTGCTCCGCAGTAAAATCGTGGCGGAGCTTCGAAGGCGTATGATGGAGCAGGATTTCCTGGAGATCACCACGCCCATCCTGACCTGCTCCTCCCCGGAGGGGGCCAGGGATTATCTGGTGCCCTCCAGAAATCATCCGGGGAAATTCTATGCCCTGCCCCAGGCCCCCCAGCAGTTTAAGCAGCTGCTTATGACCTCGGGCTTTGACCGGTATTTTCAGATCGCGCCCTGTTTCCGGGACGAGGACGCCAGAGCGGACCGTTCTCCGGGAGAGTTTTACCAGCTTGATATGGAGATGGCCTTTGCTTCCCAGGAGGATGTGTTCGGCGTGATGGAGACGGTGCTTCCGCCCATCTTTGCAGAGTATGGCAGGTATAAGACGGCTTCGGAGGCGCCCTTTGTCAGAATTTCCTACCGGGACGCCATGAATAAATACGGTACGGACAAGCCGGACCTGCGCATCGATCTGGTGCTGCAGGACGCCACAGAGTGTATGCAGGGGTGCGGCTTCGGGCCTTTCCAGGGACAGAGTGTGAAAGCCATTGTGGTGGACGGCTTTGCCGCCACCCGAAAGGTAATCGATAAGATCTGCGCCGATGTGGAGGTGCAGAGCGGACAGAAGGCCTACTGGTTTAAGGTGGACGAGAGCGGCAGCTTAACCGGCGGCGTCTCCAAATTCCTTCAGGAGAGAAAGGAGCAGGTGATCGCCGCTCTTGGGCTCAAAAACGGGGATTTCGTAGGGCTTGCCGCGGGGAAAGAGATGGAAGCGTTAAAGACGGCAGGCGTTCTGCGAAGGTTTCTGGGAAGCGCCAGCGAAAAGCATATGCGGCAGGAGTGCTACGAGTTCTGCTGGATCGTGGACTTCCCCATGTATGAGATCGGGGAGGAATCCGGGGAGCTGGAGTTTTGCCACAATCCTTTTTCCATGCCGCAGGGCGGGATGGAGGCGCTCACGGGGAAGGATCCGCTGGATATTTACGCCTGGCAGTATGACCTGGTCTGCAACGGGGTAGAGCTCTCCTCCGGGGCGGTGAGAAACCATGATCCGGAAATCATGGTGAAGGCCTTTGAGATCGCAGGTCTTAAGGAGGACGACGTGAAGGCCAAATTCCCGGCCATGTACAACGCATTCTGCTACGGCGCGCCTCCCCATGCGGGAATCGCTCCCGGCGTGGACCGGATGGTGATGCTGATCGCCGGGGAGGAGAGCATCCGCGAGATTATTCCTTTCCCCATGAACAAGACGGCTCAGGACGTGATGATGGGAGCCCCCTCCGCTGTGGACGAAAAGCAGCTTCGGGATGTCCATATAAAGATTGATCTGCCGGGGGAGGGCGGATAACGCCCGGTGTGCTCCGCAAACAGACCTTATATGAATAAGAACGGCGGTTTCGGGCGTAAACTATGAGAGAGGACCGGACAGGGAGCGAACGGGAGTTTTGCGGCCTGTCCGGTTTCAGGTATCTGAAAGGAGAATATATTAACATGAAAAAGCAACGAAAATTACTGCTGGCCCTGACAGGGATCTGTATCCTTCTGCTTGGCGGATGCGGACAGGGGCAGAAGCTGGGGGAGGCCTTTGCAGAAGAGGTGAATACGCTGGAGGGCGCGGCGCTTCGTGTGGATCAGGCGTCTCCCACGGGAATCTCATTTACCATTCAGAACCAGACGGATAAGGATTTGTCCTACGGTCAGGATTATCATCTGCAAAAGCAGAAGGACGGGACGTGGTATGTGCTCGAGCCGGAAAACCCGGTGGCGGTCACGCTGGAAATGCTCTGGCTTCCCGTCGGCGGGGAGGAGGCCATGACGGTGGAATGGAAGGATTCCTATGGGGAGCTTCCGAAGGGGAATTACCGGTTTGTGAAGAATTTCTCCGACGAGGAGAGCGGGTATTATCTGGCGGGAGAATTCACCCTGGAGTAGATGCGTATCATCAGGGGACATAGAGCGGAATGAGGGGGGGACAAAAGCGATGGCCGTGACAATGCGGGAGCTGCCCGAGGAGGAAAAGCGGCAGATCATGGATGAAATTGCCTGCTTTTTCAGGGAGGAGCATGATCTGGACCTGGGGATCCTGGGGATCGGAAGAATCTTTGAGTTTTTTCAGGAGACGCTGGGAAATCGGATTTACAATCAGGCCTTGGAGGACGCCAGGAAATTTTTTGAAAGCTATGCCGGCAACATGGAGGCCGACTACTATGCGCTGTACAGGGACGTCTGAGAGAGGGCGTCCCTGGCCGGGCATGCTCCGGGCCGGCGGATGAAAGAGAGGACATACTGTTATGAACACAAAGAATTTGACGCTGATTGGGGTGATGTCCGCCGTTCTCTGCATCCTGGGGCCCTGGTCGCTGGCGATCCCGCTCAGCCCCGTGCCCGTTTCCCTGGGGATGCTGGCCGTCTACCTGACGGCGTACATACTGGGAATGAAAAAGGGAACCGTCAGCGTGGCGGTTTATCTTCTGCTGGGGACGATGGGGCTTCCGGTTTTTACCGGATTTGGCGGCGGGATCGGGAAGGTGCTCGGGCCCACCGGCGGTTATATGCTGGGTTATCTGTTCATGGGGCTGACCGTCGGTTTTGCGGCGGATAGGTGGAGGACGAATTATGCGCGTATTTTTTCTGCAATGCTGGCGGGAACGGCTCTGTGCTATCTCTTCGGGTCGCTCTGGCTTGCCAGGACAGGGGGAATGAGCTTTGGCGCGGCTCTGGGAGCGGGGGCGCTCCCCTTTATACCGGGAGATCTGGTAAAGATGGCGGTTGCCCTTGTGGTGGGAACGCAGGTGAAAAAGCGGTTATGGCATGCCGGGATTCTGGAGCAGTAGACGGCGCGCCGACCGTTGTGTGGCGATCAGAGCCCGCAGGAATTTTTTACCGGAGGCGGGGGATTTCCACGATATACTGTAATAACAACAAATTAATAAGGTACAGGAGGGAAAAGCAATGTTATGTATCAAAAACGGAACCATTCATGACGCTGTCCACGAGCAGGCCTTTCAGGGAGATATTCTGGTGGAAAACGGAAAGATTAAGGCCATCGGAGAGAATCTTAAGACCGGAGAGGACGATCAGATCGTGGACGTGAAGGGGCTTTCTGTGTATCCGGGTTTTGTGGAGGCCCATGGGCCATATCGGTCTGGACGGATACGGCATCGGCTATGAGGGGATGGACTACAACGAGATGAACGACATCGTCAGCCCCCAGCTGCGCGGGATCGACGGGGTTAAACCGCTGGACGCGGCGTTTCCCAGGGCGGCTGCGGCGGGGGTTACCTGCGTCTGCGTGGGGCCGGGCAGCGCCAACGTGCTGGGCGGCACCTTTACCACCATTAAGACGGTGGGAAAGCGGGTGGACGATATGGTGGTGCGGGACGGCGTCGCCATGAAGTGCGCCTTCGGGGAAAACCCCAAGAGGGTTTACCGGGATAAGAAGGATTCCTGCCGGATGAGCACCGCGGCGCTTCTGCGGGAGATGCTTTTTAAGACCAGGGAGTATCTGGAGAAAAAGGAGGCGGCGGGGGAGGATGTGTCCAAACGGCCGGCCTTTGATATGAAGCTGGAGGCCCTGATCCCCGTGTTGAAAGGGGAGATGCCCCTGAAGGCACACGCACACGCCACCGAGGATATTTTCGCCGCGCTGCGCATTGCCCGGGAGTTTGGCGTGAAGATCACGCTGGAGCATGTGACGGAGGGGCATCTGATCGTGGAGGAGCTGGCCGGAGAGAATGTGCCGCTGGCGGTGGGGCCTTCCCTGACCAGCGCGTCCAAATTCGAGCTGCGCAACAAGAGCTGGACTACGCCGGGGCTTCTGGCCGCCGCAGGCTGCCAGGTCTCCATCATCACGGACTCGCCGGTGATTCCTCAGGAATATCTTCCCCTCTGCGCGGGGCTGGCGGTGCAGGCCGGGATGGATCCCTTCGCGGCATTGCAGGCCATCACCATCAATCCGGCCAGACATGCGGGGATTGCGGACAGGGTAGGATCTCTGGAGGTCGGAAAGGATGCGGATCTGGTGGTCACGGACGGCTGTCCCTTCGAGCTCGTGGCCAGCGTGAAGCATGTGTTTATTGACGGAAAAAGAGTGGAGAGCGACTGCGCCTGCCGGTTCGCATAAGCGAAGCGTGAGAGCGGGCGCGGTGATGGAGCGTGTGAACTGCGCGGATCGAAAGGCTGTTGCGGGAGTATGGGGAGGATATTTCAGGCAATATCCTCCCTCTGAAACCGTACGAAGCTGGCGCAGATACCGGATGCGCACACCAGCACAATGATCAGGAGCCCGGGGAAAGGGGCGTTTCCGGACTGCGATGTCCTTCCGGCGAGAAGAAGCCAGGATGCGGTCCAGGGATAATATCCGGCCAGGGGAGAGCCGGAGAGCACCACATTTAACAGACTGACGGCGGCAATCACTATAAAGGGGGCGAGGGCGCCCCTGGCGCGCAGGGCAAGATAGACAAAGGGAGTAAGCGTGGCAGAGAGCAGCACGCCGCCCTTTAGCATCTGAATCAGTATATGGATTACCGTCAGGACATTGATTGACATGACGTCGAAAAACAGGACGCACAGCAGCATGAGAAACAGGATGGTATCCTCATAGATCCCGGTGAGGCTTAAGAATTTTGTCGGATCCGAAAGGCAGATCCGGATATGGTTTACAGTGACCAGAAACGGGACGATGAAGGAGCCGAGAACGCCGATCAGAAGAATCTTCGAGCGCTTTAATTTTATCCATTCGCAATAAACCATGTCAGCCAATTTCGCCACCTCCCACCAGCTCTGTGAAATAATCCTCCAGCCTGCCCGCCCCGACGCTTATGCCGGAAACGGCAATCCCCTCGCTTACAAAAACCCGGTTGATATCCGCCCGCTGATCGATATGCTCGTACAGGCGCAGGGTGTTGCCGCCTGTGGCCGCATAATCTGAAATATGAAATCTGCGCTCCAGCAGGAGAGAGGCCTTTTCCACATCAGAGAGCCGGAACTGGGCATATCTGCGGCTGCGCCGGTACAGCTCCTGCAAGCTGGTCTCCTCCAGCAGACGGCCCTTATGGATTACGCCGACCATATCCGCGAGCTGTTCGATTTCGTTCAGTACATGGCTGGAGATCAGTATGGTCGTCCCTTTTTCCCGGCACAGCTGTTGCAGGTAGCGCCTTGTCATCTGAATCCCCACAGGATCCAGGCCGTTCATGGGCTCGTCCAGGATGAGGAGCTCCGGTTCATGCATGATGGCGGCGGCCAGCCCCAGACGCTGCTTCATCCCCAGGGAATATTCCCGGAACAGCTTTCTGCTTTCCTTCTCCAGATTTACAGCGCAGAGGGCCCGCTCGATGGTATCCTTTCGGTGCCTGCCCCGCAGCCGCGCCAGAATCTCCAGATTTTCCCTGGCCGTCAGATTCTCATAAAAAGCGGGAGTTTCGATGACAGAGCCGATGCGGCGGTAATTTTGTTTGTCCGGACCGGCGTTTTGCCGGCCAAAGAGGAAGAAGGTACCCCCTGACGGCCGGACCAGATTCGGCAGCATCTTCATGGTGGTGGTCTTTCCTGCGCCGTTTCTTCCGAGAAGGGCATAGATTCTTCCCTCCGGCACATGCATGTTCAACCGGTCAACCACTCTCTGTCCCTTATATTCTCTGACTAAATTCTCCGTTTCTATCACATATGTTTTCATCTGCGCCCTCCCATCTGGTATGATTCTATCAGCCAAATCTGACACAGTCCCTGCGCAGATCTTAATTTTTTCTTACAAAGCCGCATGTCTGCCTGCCTGGCTCTCAAGGGGCAGGGAAAGACAGAAGGTGGTCTTTGCGCCCGGGACGCTGTGGGCGGTAATCTCCCCGGACATTGCCTCCGTAAGCGCCCGGACGATGGACAGGCCAAGTCCGCTGCCGTTTCCGCCGGGGGATGCGCCGCTCAATCAGAGAGCATTTTCCATGTCTGACGGCGTTTGCCAGAAGATTGTCAAGGATCCTCGCATACGCCGTTCTGTCAATGCTCACAAACCATTCGGTTTGCGGAATATCCACGCGCAGGGCGATCTCCCTGTGCTCCAACGCAGGGATATGCCCGATAACAAGCTCCCGGGTCAATTCGTTGATATCACAGGTTTTCATCTGATACTGCTCTTCACCGGCGGCCAGTCTGGACCACTGGAAGAGCAGATCAATCAGTTCCCGCAAATCTGACGCCTTCCTGTGGGCGACATGGATGTATTCCCGCGTATCCTCCGCTGTGCCGCTCTCCAGCGCTTCCAGGTAGCCGCTCAGGGAGGCCAGAGGGGTTCTGACGTCGTGGGAGAGGTCGGTGAGGAGCGCTTTCTGTGCATTTTCCGCACGTCTGAGCTTCACGAGCCGACCGCGGCCTTCCTCCAGAATGGCGTTTAACTCAAAATTGATATCTGCGAGGATGGAATTTCCCTTCACAAAGGAGTTTTGCCGGGGGGCTGTGCGCAGTCCCCTGAGAAATATCAGCCACTGCTGAAGCTGTCTTTGGATGTGAAGGATATAACAGAGCTCTCCTGCGCAGACAGAGATTAAAATCAGAATCAGCGCCGTCATTCTTCCTCCCTTCCGGCCGCCTGCGGCTCAAATTTGTATCCCACTCCCCATACCGTCAGGATGGACTGGGGATTCTCAGGGTGATCTTCGATCTTTTTTCGCAGTCTGCGGATATGCACCATAATATTATTGTCGTCGAAGGCGTATTCGTCCTTCCACACCGCATGATAAATCTGCTTTTTGGTGAAAACCTGTCCCGGATGATGTGCAAAAAACACAAGCAGATCAAATTCCTTCGCCGTCAGCTCCAGCGCAAGGCCGTCCCGGTGAACGGTGCGTCTGGCTGTGTCGATGGACAGCCTGCCGGCCGCGAGGATCTCTCCGGAGGGATCCGGCGCATTAAAAACGGTGTATCTGCGCACAAGAGAGGATACCCGGGCGAGAAATTCACTGTTTGAAAAGGGCTTTGTCAGATAGTCGTCCGCGCCCATCCTCAGGCCGGATACCCTGTCCCCCTCGCTGTCCCGGGCGGTGAGCATCAGAATGGGAACAAAGCTTTTTTCCCGGATCCCCCGCAGTACCTCATACCCGCTTTTGCGGGGGAGCATGATATCCAGAATCACAAGCTGGTAATCACAGTCTGCGGCCTGACTTAATCCGGTAACGCCGTCATGGCAGACGCGGACGTCATACCCCTCCTGCTCCAGATTGCTCCTGAGCAGTCTGCACAGATCCATATCGTCGTCTATAAGAAGAATTTTCTGTTTCATTGATCCATACCCCTTTCTTTCATTGTGTCCAGGTCAGGTTCAGTTTACAAGGAACTACACGCAGCCCGTAAACCGGCTGCTGACAACAAACAGGCGCTATGTTCCCGGCAAGGGGCATAGCGCCTGTTTGTTGTGGGGGTATCCAAAGGAGGCAGCGCTCCATTTGGCATGTGTTATTCTTTGCTATTTCCCTGACATACGGGATTCATGGAGCAACCGCAATCACCGCATTGACCAGTCCCGGCAAAAGGCTTCCCGCCGTCAGCGCCAGTTCTGCTCCTTTTGAAATACCCCACAACCCTGCCTTTTTATATCCCATATCGTGCAGCCGTTTTGCTGATGCTTCCAAATAAATCAACAGGAATACAGGAGAATTGTCTGGGCAGTCCCTCCTCCATCCTGCTTTAGACATAGCCATTTGTCCCTTTTCCCATATTTCGATTTATCGCTTTCCCATTCTACCACAAATCCGGGCGTGTGGAAATAGCGGGTTTTTTGGGCTGAGTTGCAACTTTGACGGTGGAAACTGCCTTGCCCTGGACGATGGAAACGGAGATTTACCGTGGCAGGGATTTGAAACGCTGCCCGGACTGTGCCGCCAGAGTTCACAGCAGGAGAGGGCAATCAGCTTCACCCGGCTCCCCAATTTCCTTTTTGAACCCCTGCATTCAAACCCCTGCCCAACGAAGCGAAGGCGCTGTATGCCTTTATCCTGCGACGGGCGGAATTGTCCCGCAGGAACGTCTGGGCGGATGAAAGAGGAAACCGGGACGTTTCGTCGATTTTGTTAAGATTGACAAACAATTTATCGCAGAATATAATGTGGTGTAACAGGCGGAGCGGTCTGAAGCGGCAGGAGGAAAGGAGCAGGAGAGGATGAAACAGAACAAAGTATCTCCGTTGTTGTGGCTGCTGCTGATTCCGGGACAGCTCCTGGCCGGCGTTTTCTTCGTGTGGATCGGCATCTGCCTGGATTTGATGATTTTTTCAGGTGGAGAAGGCGGCCATGGAATTCCTGTCTTTTCCGCAATTTTTTTTCTGATTGCGGCGGCGGTGACAATCGTGGTACTGATTCTGGCAGTTGCGCTGACGATCCGGGGATTTCTTCGGAAGTGATCTGAAGCTGTGCAGCAAAGGATAAACGGTGGAAATACGAACCATGCGCAGACACCGGGCAGGGGCGTATGCAAAGCCTTAACGGGGAGGTTTTTTATGTATCGGCTGGCAATCTGTGACGACAGTCAGGCGGATACCGCTTATTTACAGGGATTACTGGAGAAGTGGGCGGCGCGGCGGGAGACGGCCCTGAAAACGGAAGTCTTCCCTTCCGCGGAGGCCTTTCTTTTTCAGTATGAGGAGGATCCTTCCTTTGATCTTCTGCTTCTGGATATCGAGATGGGGCGGATGAGCGGCGTGGAGCTGGCCAGAAAAATCCGGCGGGAGAACAGCTCTGTGCAGATCGTCTTTGTCACGGGATATATGGAGTATATCGCGCAGGGGTACGATGTGGAGGCGCTCCACTATCTGCTCAAGCCGGTGACGGAGGAAAAGCTCTGGGCTGTCCTTGACAGGGCGCAGCTTCGGATGGAGGCCCGGGAGAAGGAGCTGTGTCTTTCCGTGCCGGAGGGTACCGTGCGTATTCCCCTGCGGGAGATCCGCTATCTGGAGGTGGCGCGCAACTATGTGACGATCTGCGGCCTGGAGCCCTGCACGGTGAAAAAGACCCTGAACGAGCTGGAGAAGGAGCTGGACGAAAGCTTTTTCCGCACAGGACGGTCGTATATTGTAAACCTCCATTTCGTCAGGAAGATCACCAGAACCCAGGTGATCTTAAAGGATGGAAGAGAGCTCCCTCTTTCCAGGAAGTTTTACGACCAGATTAACCGGGCCATGATCCACTATTTTTAACAGGAGTAACCATGTCATTACCCAAACGATCCTTCCGGGAAAAAAGAATCGACAGGCGTATCGCCGCTTATCAGAGCGATCTCCTCGCCACCCACTACGCCGAGGTGGAAAACATGTACCGGCAGATCCGGGGCTGGCGGCACGACTACCGCAACCACATCCAGGTGCTGAAAAGCTATCTGGCCATGGGGGATGTGGAGGCGGCTTCCCGTTATCTGGACGCCCTCAGCGAGGACTTGAATACGGTGGATCCGGCCCTGAAAACAGGGAATAAGATGACGGATATTATCTTAAATTCCAAGATCTCCCTGGCCCGGTCAAAGCAGATCCGGGTGGAGGCGGACGCCCATGTGCCGGTGGCCCTCTCCACGGCGGAGATCGATCTGTGTATCATCATCGGGAATCTTTTCGATAATGCCATTGAGGCGTGTATGGGCCTTCCCGAGCAGGAGCGGATGATCCGGGTGTATATGGAGATGAAAAGTACCCAGCTTTACATGTCCTTCACCAACAGCACCGCCTTAAAGAAGCAGAAGAAGGAGAACGGACGGTTCTTCTCCACCAAAGGCCAGGGCCATGGCTACGGGCTGGTGCGTATCGACACCATCGTCGGGAGATATCATGGATATATCAGCAGAAACAGCGAGGACGGCGCGTTTACCACGGAGGTTCTGCTGCCCCAGTAGTTTTTTGTTGTATAATAAGTGTGTATAGCATATTGACCGTTGTGTAATAAGTGTGTATAATTACAAAGTGGAGGGTATACTGATGAAACAACGGGAACTGATCAGGAGGCTTGAGGAGGGTGGTTTTGTGTTCGAGAGACATGGGGGAAACCATGATATCTACCGAAGAGGGAGTGAAGTTATGAAGCAGGTCTATCCAACATTTATCATTAATACAGACGACGGATCAAAGCATCCTTTTCTGGTATGCGTTCCGGATATGGAAATTTTCACCGAGGGGGACACCCTGGCCGACGCCATAGAAATGGCCAGGGATGCTATTGGATTAGCCGGAATCTCAATGGAGGATCATAAAGAACAGCTTCCATCGCCCTCTGATCAGGCGGCAGCTCTTGAAAAGGTGAGACAGGATACGCAGGATATCGATTTCTCGAAGGGAATTCTGACTTATGTGGATGTTGATTTTTCTGAATATCGGAAAAAGGTGGATACCAGGACGGTCAGAAGAAACGTTGCCCTGCCGGGGTGGCTTAATTACGAAGCGGAGCACGCCGGAATCAATGTTTCCCGGGTTTTGCAGGAAGCCCTGATGAATGTTCTGGATGTACAGAGAGCGCCGTAGGTGTTCCAGTCCGCCTGAGCCGGAAAAGAGCTCAAAAAGTAATTTCTCTGTCACTCATCCCCCCAGCGACGCATTTCGTCCCCGGAATGGTTCGCCGGGGGATTTTTTTGCTATCATAAAACACAGTTAAGGGGACGGCAGAGCGCAAAGGCTTCCCTCTGCGGCATCCCCCGCGAGTGACTCCATACAGGATCTGGAGGAAAAGCTCCGGGAAAGGAGAGGAAAAGGAAAATGAAACACGAAGAACCAAAAGCCTCCGCCAGGTACGGGGTGGCGGGAAACGTGCTTTTTATGATCAGGCAGGCGCTGGACACATCGCCCATTGTGCTGGTATTTACGCTGTTGCAGGCGCTGCTCGCGGTGACAGCCTCGCTGCTGGAGCTGTATGTGACGCCCTCCATCCTGGGAAACCTGGAGCGGCACGACTCCCTGGGAACATTGCTTGGAACCATCTGCTTTTTCGCCCTGGGGATCATGGGGATTCAGGGACTGTCCGCGTATCTGGAGAACAACCAGATGTTTGTCAGGTGTCCGATACGTCTTTTGCTGACCGGCAGGATGTGATATGTTGTGAACTGTAGATGTCAGATTCCTCTAAAGGCTTGTATTTTAGCAGGAATTTCCATCTGCTAAAATACAACATATGCGGCTGGCTCATTTGTGGTGAATGGAAACTTG
>CANOVJ010000039.1 GCA_947570615.1 uncultured Lachnospiraceae bacterium | reverse complement strand
CCTATCCTTTTTATGATTGTAACATTTTTGTAATTTCAAAAGTTTATCCTGTTAACCTCTTCGCTTCCTGCAGCCTGCCTCTTATACAGCTCCTCGTATGCCAGAATCAGAAACACGCTGGCAGTCCACGTATAAGCCTTATCCCGGAGGCCCTCCCCGGTGAGGGCGTCGAAATTTTCCGCGCAGCCGTTTCCGCGCACCAGATCGCAGAAGCGTCTGGCAACCTCTCCTGCCAGCTCCTTTTCTCCGCATCTGTTCAGACCGTCCACCAGAAGCATCGTGCTGGGAGCCCAGATCGGCCCTCGCCAGTATCCGTCCGCCTCATACAACGGGCTTTTCACCGCCTCTGTGGCATATCCATAGACTGTCAGGAATCGGTCGCTTTTCAGCTCTCTGAGCATCTCCGTCCGGATATCTTTCGGGAGTTTGTCTCCCAGAAGAACAGGAAGATACAGAATCAGGCTCCCGCATGGAACTTCCCTGTGGCTTGCGCTTATCACTGCCCTGGGGCGTGTTCCGTCAAAGCAGTGCGTCAGCATTCCATTAAGCATCCGGTCTGATTTTTTCCTCCACTCCTCTGCCTCCTTCTTCCTGCCCAGCCTTTTCGCCAGATCCTCCAGAACGTCCATCTGCAGGACTAAAAAGGTCGCCAGATCCGGCAGCTCCAGGACAGGGCTTTCTCTGAATGCGGTGGAGTTATCCCATCCGGCGTCGTTTCCATGATGGTACTCACAGATCCCGTCCCCGTCTCCGTCCCGGTACACAAGCCACCACCCCGTCCATCTCGACAGATGGTCGTACGCCTCCTCACACTGCTGCCGGCTCAGCTCCATGACCTGCATCATCCGTGACAGCGCCCAGCCATGAATGGGGGGTTTACAGAAATTCCAGACTGCGTAGACGTCGCTGATACAATCCGGCATCCTCCCGCTTTCCCTCTGCTGATCAAACATCACCATAAACTGATCCCACGCCATGTCCGGAGCGAAATACGCGAGAGCCATGGCATTAAAGCAATGATCCCAGCTCCAGACATTGCACATCCAGTTCTTTGCCATGAGCATGGCCTCGCGGGTCAGAATCCCCTGCTTTTTCACCAGGCACGACCAGTCCACATAGGCCGACATCTGCCGGGTCTGTTCATACTCTGCAGGCGCAGGCGGCATCTTCTCCAGGAATCGGGTAAACTCCTCTTTTCTGCTCTGCAGGCTCTCATCATAAGAATACTTCCTGTCGGAGATATCCCATTCCTCCACAATATCCTCTATTCCGACAAGAAATTCCTCATCCTGCTCCGCCTCCAGGAGGATATACCTGTCAAAGGCGCCCTCCTGCTCTGTCACGATCCTTCCCCTCTGTCTTCTCAGCAGAAATCTTCTGCTGTTTTTTCCACAGTTCAACAGAAGGTGGTTTTCACCACCCGCACAGGCAGGAACCACATAATTGCCCTCTGCAAGCTCAATCCGAAGCCCCGTCCTCTGCCCCTGCCCGCATACCAGAAGCGTATCTGTATCCGCGAAGCAAAGAGCAACTTCTCCCCGGTCTGTAATCAGCTGCAGCCGGGACGCCTCCGCCCGAATCTCAAAGTCCGTTTCCTCTCCGTCGCAGAGCGGAACCAGCCCCGCTACAAAGGGCGGTATGGTGGATTTTCCAAGAAGTGGTATGTAGCCCAGCCCGTGGATGCTCCTTAAATAAACCCCTCCCTTATTCCCCCATCCCTCATAATTCTCCCGAAACCGGGAGACTGCCATATAAGATCCCCGCATGCTGAAGGGTATCTTTTCAATATCGAAGGTCATGTTCCTTCCCCCTTTCCGCCATTCCCCCATCGGGCGGCTTCTCTCAGTCAATATCGATCCTTCCATCCCTGTACGCGATGCCCCTGACCGGTTCCATCCATTCCGGCCTGCCGGACATCGCCGTTTTTCCTTCCCATTCGTCGAAATTGACGGCTGTCTGAATAGCCATATATACCAACAGCGCCCCCCAGTGATAGAATTTATCGCTGTTTGCTTTTTCCGCCGTCTCTCCTGTTATCGCATTGTAATTTTCACCGACCACGCCCTTCTTCTTCCATTCCCTCAGGAACATGCGGTAGCCTCTTTCTGCAAGCTCCTCCCACACTTCCCTGTTTCCGGCGCAGAGCAGGGCCTCCCCCACCAGGAAATTGGTCGGAGCCCAGATCCTCCCTCTCCAGTAATCCTGCTCTTCAAAGCTGGCATCGTTTCTGGCGATGTTGGGAATCACATACTCTCCCCAGAATTCTTCCTCATTCAGCAAATGGGAAAGAAGCTTTTTATTTCTCTCCTCATCTACCTTTCCCGTCATCCAGACATAGAAATGGGTCAGTGATAAGGTGGGGTCAAATTCACCCGACCAGTGTCTGTTCAGGTAAATTCCCCTTTCCCCGCACCAGAGTTCTTCGTTGATCCGATCCGAAAGCCGCTCCGCCCTTTCCTCCAGCTCATCGATCACCTCCTGTGAGGCGCCGATCTCATGTCCGATCCGGGCAAGCAGCCGGCTGTCGGCGGCCATCAGGGCATTTAAACCGACGTAAGACAGCTCCAGACAGTGACACGTTTCATTGTATACCGCCCGGTCCCACATGGTGGAGTTGTCCAGACCGGATTCCCATTTCGCCCCTCTGCGGCCATGACTGGTATGCTCTGTACTTACAGGGCCATCAATCCCCTCATAGGACGGCGCACCATTTGCCACAATTTCATCGTACTCTGCCTCGTATGTGGTGGAGGCCAGCTCCAGCAGGCCGTCCCCGTTAAAGTCCCGCTCCCGGAAGCGCCATCTGTTCCACTCCAGAAGACGCTCGAAGCATTCCTCCAGAAACCACTTCTCTCCAAACTGCACATACAGCTTCCATGCGCACAGCGCCCCCACCTGCGGCTCCGATCGGTCTCTGCTCTGGCCAGTGGCGGAGCCGAAATTCGGAATCATTCCCTCCGGCGTGATTTCATCCAGCATGGAAAAAAACGTGGCAAAAGCCAGCTTTTTGCTGAACAGACCATACTGTATCGCCGCAAAGAAGGTATCCCATCCAAACAGCACGTAATCCCCAAAATGTCTTCCTCTGTTCGTACACCAGTTGCGCGATACCGGCGTGATGGGCCTGCGGTTCCTGCTCTCATAGACCAGATTCCACAACAGGGATCTTCTCATCCCTGCCAGCGCCTGTTCCATATCCCCGTCGGAGCGGATCGTAGCGCTCATCCATTCCTGATATGCCTGCTCAAGCGCCTGATCCAGCTCCCGCTTTGTCTTTTGGCTGTTCACCGTAAAATATACCGTTTCCCCCGCCTCCGCGCAGATTGTAAGCTTACAGGACGGATTCCATTCCGGCTCGCTGATCCGGTTCAGCGTCTTTATCACATGCCGTTTTCCTCCATGCTCCGTCACAACAACAGTATCGTTCTCATACGCTGTCAGATTCCTTCCGCCCCATATATTGCTGACCTCCAGCGCAATAAAGGATCGCCGGCTCTCTGAGAGAGGCGTTACCCGGATCAGCAGCTCTTCCCCCCGGGCGCTGGTTTCCAGCTTCCAGAGCCTCTCCATATATTTCAGGGTAACGCAGGTATAACGCCCGTCATCGCTGTGCTCCCCAAATTCCTCCACCTGTTCCCACAGAGCATTCTCGCTGTATGCGTTCCTCTCCGGGATAATCACCGCCACATTTACCCGGATCCTCTGCGGCAGGAGCACATGCGCGGCTACCGACGCCACATCCCATGTATTCCAGCCCCGGGCAATGGAATCATACAGCTCCCTTTCTCTCCTGCTGATTTTCATATTGACCTCCTTACCCCTTTACACTGCCCAATACCAGGCCGTCCGTAAAGTACTTTTGCAAAAACGGATAAATAAGCATCACCGGAATCGCCCCCAGAAACAGCTGTGCCGCCCTCCCGGTACGGACATTCATGCGGCTGATCAGCTGCATGTAATCTCCATCCGCAGTCTTTAAAAGCTCCTCAAAGCTTTTCAGAAGTGTCTGAAGATAAGTCTGAAGGGGATACTTTTCCGGGCTCTGCATATAGATCATTCCGCTGAACCAGTCATTCCAGTGGCTGATAATACTGAACAGGCCTACCGTGGCCAGGGCGGGCTTCATCAGCGGCAGCACGATCGTCCTTAAGATTGTCATGGTTCCCGCGCCGTCAATCCTGGCCGCCTCCTCCAGCTCCTCCGGAAGATTCCTGATAAAATTCATCAGGATGATCATGTTGTAAACATTCAGGGCCGACGGCAGAATCAGCGCCCAGATACTGTTCAAAAGCCCCAGTTTCGTCGTAACCAGATAGGTGGGAATCAGTCCTCCACTGACGATCATGGTTACGACGAAATAAGCCATATAAATATTCCTTCCCAGGAGCTGTTCTTTGGAGCGGGACAGCGGATAGGCGGTCAGTATCATCAGAACCATGTTCACCCCCACTCCAAGCGCCACTCTCTCCAGGGACACCAGCAAAGCTTTCACGAATTTCCCGTTGGAAAAGGCAAAGCTGTAGGACTGCAAAGTGAAGTTTACAGGCCAGAGTCCTACCTTTCCTGCAGACACCGCCGCACTCTCGCTGAAAGAGACTGCCAAAAGATGGACAAACGGGAGAATACACATGAGCGAGGCCAATATCAGTATCCCATAATTTATCACTGCAAAAATCTGTTGTCCGGTTGTTCTGTGTTTCATCGCCATCCTCCTTTCAAAATACTCTGTAACCTGCAAAGCGATCCGCAAGATAATAGGAAAGCGTCAAAAGAATACCGGAAACCACGGATTTGAAAAGCCCCACTGCAGTCCCCACAGCATACTGAGCCTGTTCCACACCCAGCCGATAAACATATGTATCAATGATATCCCCCGTCTGATAAACGATCGGGGAATACAGATTGTAGACCTGATCGAACCCCGCATTCAGAATATTTCCCATAGATAAGATCATCATGAGGACAATGGTCGGCATCAGCATCGGTATGGTGATATAGACTGTCTGTTTCCATCTGCCGGCCCCATCCATGATCGCCGCCTCGTACAGCCCCGGATCAATTCCGGTCAGCGCCGCAAGGTAAACGACCGTACCAAATCCAAATCCCTTCCAGATATCTGTCAGGATCATCGTCCATGGAAAGATTCCGGGATCTCCCAGGAAGTTTACCGGCGATATGCCAATCCAGGACAAAATCTGATTCACCAGACCGTCTATTGAGAGAAGATCCATCAGAACTCCCGCCAGGATTACCCAGGAAAGAAAATGCGGGATATAAACCAGTGTCTGAAACAATCTTTTAAACGTCTTGTTTTTTATTTCATTGAGCAGAAGCGCCACTGTCACAGGCACCAGAATCCCGCCAATGATCTTAAACACGGCAATATAGAAGGTATTCCATATTGTTCTCACAAAATTGGGCTGTCCAAACAGATAAGTAAAATTCCTCAGGCCTACCCAGGGAGAGCGGAATCCCATCGCCGGATTATATTTCTGAAAAGCAATTATCAGTCCATAGAGCGGAATATAGGAAAAAATAAACAGCGCCACAATCCCCGGAATCAACATGACATGGAACTGCCACTGATTTTTCAGCTTTGCCCATATTCTTTTTTTCTTCATTCCTCACCTTACCCTTTCTTTTATTTTAGCTGCCGGAGATCATCCGGCAGCTAAAATATCTGCTTTGTCAGGAATTGTACATTTCATTCACCGCATCCGTTGCATCCTGCCCGCCTGCGGCATACCACTGCTGTATCAACGTATCAAAATAATCGATGTCTTCCGTCCCCATAATGATCTTTGTAAAGCCTTCCAGCAAAATATCATCAAGTGTCGAGCCATAGTCCAGCAGCGTCTGCGGAGACGCTCCCTGAAGCTCACTTCTGGCCACCCTGTCGTCGTCAATGACGCCTGTGAGCACATCCATTCCACACCCTTTCATCCCGAACTGAAGCGCGTAGCCAACACCATCCGGATCTTTGTCCTCCATCCATCTCATTGCCCCATCATAGCATTCCACCGCGATTGCTGTTTTCATGGCTGAGCGATCCCCTGTATCCCTGGCCTGGGCAATCATTGCATACCTGGAATAATCGTCCTTTGGATTATTCACTGTAAAAGGCTTTGTGACATGCGCCATATTATTGGCAGTATGCAGTTCGATTTCCTTCTGATCCATATCCTCCAGGGCGTCATTGGAGATATAGACATACCAGTCAATCAGCTTAATCACAGCCTCCGGATTGGCGCAGTCCCTGTTTACTACAATATATCGTTCATTCAGAAACTTCATCGGATAGAGTGCCTTTTCTCCGGAAACCGTCGGCAATTCACAGGGCACAAAATACGCTTCTTCACCCAGGTTCTTCACCATATCAATTCCCTCTGACCATCCCCACCAGCTTCCATAGGTCTCTGCTCCTGCGTTTCCAGCGACAACTTCCTCTTTGACGGCATCACTGTTCATTGTGGCAAAGTCCTTCTTCAATATTCCTTCCTGGTACCATCCTGCCCATGCGGAGACAGCCTCCTTCATTTCCGGCGCCACTGCTCCATAAACGATGTTTCCGTCCTCTCCTTTCACCCAGATCTCCGGATATGCCCCCCACGCCGGGGCCAGACCGTAGAGAGAGCTGAGATCCTGAGGCGTTGAAAAGCTGTATCCGCCCTGAGACAGGCCCTTCATCCCTGTCAGGATATCCTCAAGCTCATCCACTGTTTTGGGAAATTCCTTTCCCAGCTCCTTCATCCAGTCCTGGCGAAGCCAGAGCAGATTGGGCTGATATCCCGCATAAAGCGAAGGGATAGCATAAAGCCTTCCATCCTTCCGGGCCGTGGCGAGCACTTCCGGTTCCCCACCCTCTATTTCTTTGAGCCGTTCCGATGCAAAGGTCTCATAAACATCCGTCAGGTCGGCAATCAGTCCGGCCTCCATCAGCTGTGTCAACTGCACATTGTCCACAGTAAAGACATCCGGCAAGTCTCCTGAAGCAATGGCCAGGTTCAGTTTTGTGTCATATTCATCACTGATCCAGTCAGTCACTACTTCCACATTCAGTTTTTCCCTGTAGTCCCTCGTCCAGATATTATTGGTCAGATCATCACCATCTGCAAACTCAAAGGCCACGGATTCCATGGCTACCGTCAGTGTCACCGTCTCCTCATACGGCGTCCTCCAGTCCACCTCCTTCGGCTCTGATGCACTGTCTTCTGTCAACTCGGTTTCGTTCCGGGCATTTTCCTCCTGCCCCGTCTCCTCCGTCGTCTGTTCCGCCTCATTTCCCTGCGGGGCGCTCCCGCCACAGCCGACACTGCCCAGAATCAGCACTCCGGCCATCAAACATGCCAACGCTCTCTTCTTCATATAGTACCTCCTGTTCTTTTTGTGCTTTGTCTTATATTATTATTTTAGAGACTGCGGTTCTCTTTTTATATACAAAATATCAACTTTTGTATAATATCTTGTCCTGTTCTGATACATATTTTACATAGGATTGACATGTATTATTCTTTATGGATATACTGAGTCTATCATTTTTACAGCAAGGAGGAGCCGTTATGAAAAAGTCAGCCAGTATACTGAACCGCCTTATTGCCCTGTTCTCCGTCATCGTCCTTCCCATCATCCTGGCAGGCCTGCTGATCCAACTGCAGGCAAACCGAAGCATCCAGAAAAATGTCCTGGCCTCCTCTCGCGAGCGTATCGCGGACAGCATTCGAGAACTTGACAGCATCTTTTCCCGCACGAATCAGCTGGCCAGCGCGATCCTCTCCGACAGCAGAACCCGCCGCATCGCCAACCCAGACGATCCCATGAGCGATTATGACAGAAGCGTCAACGTCAATTATGTGCGGGCGCTCTTATCCAATATTAAATACAGCAATCCCTTCGTCAACAACATCCGCCTCTATCTACCGCGTCTGTCCATCTACTATAATTCCGAAAATTCCTATGACTACAGCCGCAAATCCTTCATCGGCAGTCAGGGAAATATGGATGACGATTTTTACCGGCAGCTTCTGGCTTTCCGTCAGCAGCCCAGGAAGGTTCACGAGCGAAACGGACAGATGATCTCTCTGCAGTATTCCTCCGTAAACGAACCCATGCTCATAGTGGAGACCTCCTACGTGGTTCCTGAAATGGAGGATATGTTCTCCCAGACCCTGTTGTATGACAATTGCTTTTATTTTTTCAGGCTGTCCTCCGGGGATTTTACCGTAACCAACCTGGAGGCCGCATCGGCTCTGCCGGATATGCCCTCCCTCGCAGAGCAGGCCGTTTCCAGGGTGAAGCTGGGCGGAGAGGATTTCTACGCCTTTTATTCCCCCTTTCAGGAAACGGACGGCGTCTACATTCAGTTCATCCCCGCCAGGGAGCTGTTTCTGAACACGGAGCTCTCCGTCCAGTACAGCATTATTTTCACCGTCACCGTCCTGCTCTTTTCCGTTGTATTTATTCTGGGGGCGTTCCGTATCATCCACAGGCCTATCCGGGAGCTGACAGAAGGCCTCCGGCAGATCGAGGACAACCATCTGGGCGTCACGCTAAAGGCTCCCAGGACCTCTGATTTCCAGTATCTCTACGACCGCTTTAACGCCATGAGCGAGCGCCTGCGCCAGCTTGTGGAGCAGGAACTCCAATATGAAGTTCTGCTTGGAAAATCCCGTCTCAAGCAGCTGCAGGCGCAGATCAATCCCCACTTTCTCTACAACAGCTTCTTCATGCTCAATCAGGTGATCGCCCGGCAGATGCAGACGGAGGCCCTGGAATTGTCCCGTGATCTGGGCCTTTATTTCCGATACATCACCCGCAATGACAGAGATGAGGAACGGCTTCTGGATGAGTATGAGCATGCCAGAACCTACGCTGATATCCAGGCGAGGCGCTTCTACGGGAGGATCCGTGTTGAGATTGATGATCTTCCAGGGGAGTATCATCATCTTCCGGTTCCCAGGCTGATCCTGCAGCCCCTGCTGGAAAATGCGTTCAATTACGGGCTGGAAAATAAAATCCGGGACGGGCTTTTAAGGCTGTCCTTTTCCTCCGGACCTGATTCTGTCAGCGTTCATATTGAAGACAACGGCGAAGCTCTTTCGCAGGAAGCATTCCTTACCATCCAGAATACCCTGCGTCGGATGAATGAGGATTCCTTCCAGCTCGAGACCACCACCGGCATTTATAATATCTGCCGCCGTCTACAGCTTTTTTATAATCGAAAGGACGTCATGTGCGCCGCTCGTTCCTCTCTGGGCGGGCTGCTGATTTCCATCACACTTTATCACGGGGAGGCAAAAGACCATGTACCGACTACTGATCGTTGACGATGAAAGATATATCACGGAATCCCTCGTCGAGCTTTTTTCCGCTCAGAGGGATATGAATCTGGAAATCACGGCCGCCTATTACGGCGATGAGGCCCTGTACATTTTGCAGTCCCAGAAGGTAGATATCATTCTTCTGGATATCAAAATGCCGGGGATGTCCGGAATTGAGGTTGCCAGAAAGATTGTGGCCGACTGGCCGCTGTGCAAGATTATTTTTCTGACAGGATATGCCAGCTTTGACTATATTTATGAGATTGAGCAGATGGCCAATACTTCTTTTCTATTAAAGACAGAGGACAACGCCGCTATTGTCTCTGCTGTCCGCAGGGCCATCGATGAGATTGAGGAGCAGAAGCGCTACCGGCAGCTTTCCATCCAGGCCAGACAGGCGCAGATCCAGATGGAATATCTGCTGCATGCAGACCTTTTGCGCGACCTGGCAAACGGCAGGAGCCTGATCGATCTCCATGACGCGCTCCGGCAGACGGGCGATTCCTTTCCTTTTGACACCTCCCGTGCGCTCTGTCTTCTCTATCTGAAGGTAAAATGGAACTCTCTGTCCGATTCCCAAATGGACTTTCATCAGAGAATCGCCGCCCTGACCGCATACTTCGGACGCTGCCTGAATGAGAAGTATACTGTCTTTTTGCTGGATCTCTCCTCCGATACCTTTCTCATCTTTTTGCAGCCCGCCTGCAGCGAGCCGCTGCAGGGCATCGATCAGCTTACGTATATCCGGGAATGCTTAAACGACTGCATCTCCTCCCCCGAACCGAATCCGGACTGCCAGCTGCTTCTGCTTATCCATGATTCCGACATTCCCTGGAGCAAAATCAGCCAGGCCTGCAATTTCTTTCACCAGTATGACGCCAGAGTTGTCCACCCCACCTCCCGACAATATGGAAAAATCCTGTTCTGTCAGGATGAGGATTTAAGCCGGCTTCATCCGGAATATGGTTTCCCCGATATCTCTGCGGCTCAGAAGCCTCTTTCTCTTCTGGCCTTTGGTCTGCACAGCGGAAATGAGAAAAATATCCGCCAGGCCCTGCAAAGTCTGGAGAAAATTCTCTCCTCCATCAAAAGCATGCACCATCTGGCGGCGATCAATCTGTACCACAAAATCGCCGACCTGTTTATCGAATTCATCCTGCAGCATCATCTGACAGAAAAAATAGCCCTCCAGATCGGTCTTTATATGCTTTATGAGCCCGGCCAGTTCCAGAGCTGGAGCGATTTTACAGATTACTGCCATAAGCTCTCCTCTCTCCTGTTGCAGGCTGTTTCCAGCCAGGAGCTGGACGGACGGGAGCAGATCGTTTCCCAGATCAGGGCCTATGTCCAGAACAACCTGCAAAAAAGCCTGTCTCTGACGGAGATCAGCAATTCCGTAAACTACAACAGCACCTATGTATCCCGGCTTTTTCGTCAGATGACAGGGGAAAATCTTTCCGACTATATTCTCCGCACACGGATGACTAAGGCCATGGAATATCTGACTCAGGGGAATGAGAGTATACAGGCGATTGCAGAAAAACTTGGTTTCGATACCTCGCAGTATTTTTCTTACGTTTTCAGGAAGCATACCGGGTTCTCGCCCAGAGAATACCGGAATCGATCCTTTAATTAGTCTCCTGGGAATGCCGCCTCCGACAGCGGATTCCAACCTCCTTGTCACATTTCGCGAGCCGGCTTATTATAACCAAAAGGCAGTCCCCAAAACCGGACTGCCTTTATAATACCGTTCATTTTATTTTTATAATCCTGTCCTAAATCTCATACCACACAATCTGGTTCGCCTCCAGCTCCAGTGCAAAGCTACTCCCGTCGCCCTTATAGACCACGGTGCTCTGGGGCTCGTAAGTATTGTTCACCACACAGTACCTTCCGCTCTCCGGGTAGGCGTGGACGTCCACATTGTAGTTCTCGGAGAACCACTCGTGGAGCCTTTCCTCCTCCCCCGCGCTCCAGAGAATGGCCCGATACAAAAGCCTGCTGTTCTCAAAGCTGTAGGGAAGTCCGCTGATGTAAACCGCGCGGCCCTCTCCGAAGGAATTGACCGCCATCTGCACCTCCTTATCCCGCTGCGCCAGGATGACCGCGCCCTCCAGGGCGTAAATATTTTTCTTTCCTTCCCCGAAATCCACCTCACCCTTTACATCCTCTGTGATAAAGTGGCTGTGACTCTCCCAGTTGTATTTGTCGTACCCCAGGGTAAAGCCTCTCTCCTCCTCCACGCCAAACACGTTCGCCAGCTGGAAGAAGTGTCCGTTGGCCTGATGAGCCGCAGGCTCTCCCACGCCGATGATACCGCCTCCCTCATAGACAAACTGCTTCACCATGGAGGAGATCTGGGGATCGCACCACCACTCGCCGCCGGTATGGGCCGTATCCGCATCCCCTGCGTTAATCAGCACATCGATCCCCTTTAAGAGATCGGGATTGTCCTTCATATCCTGGAAGCTGATAAACCGCACGTCAAAGGGCGCGCCGGACAGGGCCTCGATCACCCCCGAATAGGAGTAGTTCTGCTTATAGTAAAGGGCGTGATGCACCATATGGCATCCCCAGGCCCTCATCTTCCCCCAGCAGTTGAGCACGGCGACTCTTTTCACACAGTAGGGCACACAGCCTCGGATGTTGTCGTAGAGCTCCCGGAACTCCTTGCAGACGGATTCCACATAGTCCACAAAATCCGGGAAGTCCAGCGCCAGCTTCAGATATCCCCCGTAGCCGATGCGGTCGATGGGCTTGCGCAGAATCGCCCGGCGGGCCGTCACCCAGTTCACCTTCGCCTCCTTCACCGGATCGCCGCCCTCGTGGAAGGTGTCCGGGAAAAAGTAAGGCAGAAATCTCCCTTCTGTATATGATACCCCTTCAATATCGCTGATCAGCCGCAGGGTGGAACCGTTCCCCACACTGCCCACCACGGCGTCCAGCCCCATCTCTTTGAACTCTCCCATAAAGGGCTCTGTCCCGATCCAGTGATCTCCCAGAAACATCATGGCTTCTCTTCCGCATTCATGGGTGAGATCCACCATCTCCTTCACGATCTTTCTGACCTCCCTCCTCTGGAACGCCTGGAAATCCTGGAACTGCCTGGACGGAATCCGGTACTGGTTATTGTAATATCCCTGGTCGATAATATATTCCGGCCGGAAAGGATATCCCGCCTCTCTCTCAAACTGCTCCAGAATATAAGGGCTCACCGACGCGGAGTAGCCGTACCAGTCCACATATTTTTCCCGTCCCAGCTCGTCAAACACCAGCGTAAACTGATGGAAAAAGGTGGTAAATCGCAACACATTCACATAAGGATGCTCCTCGATAAATTTCCGCAGGCGCTTAAGGGTGTACGCATGGGTTTTGGGCTGCCGCACGTCAAAGGTGATCTGATGCTCCACATCCTGCCAGTCGTTCACCAGGGCATTGTACATATGCACCGGATCCCACATTATGTAGGCCAGAAAGCTCACGGTGTAGTCGTGGAAGGGGATACTCTTTACCACCACCTCCCCTTTTTCCTCATCATAATGCCAGTCGCTGACCGCAATCACCTGGCCGGTGCTCCTGTCAACCACCTCCCACCACCTGGTGATATCGTCCCTGGTGTTGGGCGTGAGCATATCCTTATAGAGCCCCTTCATCAGGAGAATGCGAAGCTCCTGTCCCGCCGCCGTGTATACCGGGGTCATCAGATACATCTGCTGGATCTCGTCCGGATTGTCCCTTGCCCAGTCATTGTCCTTACGGGTGGTGTAATAGGTGGCGTACACCTTAAGCCCCGCATCCTTGAGCTCCACGGGAAAGCTGGTGCCGTCGCAGTCCCGCACCGCATCCGCCCCCCATTTTTCCGCGAGCCGGATGGTCTCCTGGATCACATCCATGTCAGTGGGTATGGTCACCCGTCCTCTCTCATTCATAGCAATCGCCACGCTCCTTTCTGCTCTTCGGATGCCGGCCCCGGCCAGTCATCCGGATTGATAAAAATATATGAAAACGTTATTTGTACTGTCTGTTGTAAAGCCACAGCAGAGCGATCAGTCCCGCCAGTCCCGCCAGCTGGGTGAAAAGCCCGGAAGGTCCGATATTCCTCTGTCCCGCTACCACCAGGGCCACACAGACCACAAAAACGATAAAAATGACGATCCCTACGATGATCTTCTTTGAAAATTCGTTCATATCCGATACCCCCTTATCCTTTCAGACCGCCCATGGTCATCCCCTGGGTCAGCTTCTTCTGCACACACATATACAGAATCAGCGTGGGCAGCATGACGATCACCAGACCTGCGTAGAGCTGTCCGTACTGCACCGCGGATTTCTGCGCCGCCATCAGGTTCATGAGCCCCACCGGCAGGGTCTTGAGCTCCTGTCTGGTAAGCAGGGTCATGGAAATGATATACTCATTCCAGAACGCCAGGAAGTTAAACAGGATGACCGTCACCACGCTGGGCCTGGCCATGGGAATAATCACGCGCACCATCGTGTAGGTGTACCCCGCCCCGTCCACATAGGCCGCCTCCTCGTAGTCTCTGGCCAGGGATTTGAAGTAGCCGGAGAGCAGGTAGATCGTAAAGGGCAGCGCCGTGGAGGCGTACACCAGGGACAGGATAAACAGGTTATTCAGAAAGAAGGGGCTCCCCGTCGCCTTTCTTAAGAAAATGTCCCCGTTGTTCAGCATCAGGAAGATGGGAACCACGATATAGTTCACATTGATAAACAGGCCGCCCATAAAAAGCGCATTCCACAGGCCCCTGCTCTTAAATTTGAACCTTGCAAGCACATAGGATGCCGGAAGGGCGATCACCACCAGAAGGGCCAGCGCCATGGCCGTCACCAGAACGGACTTGAGCATGTACTCTCCCATATTGGCCGTCTGCCACGCGTCCACAAAGTTCTGATAGTGGAAGCCCTGGGGTATCGTCCAGGGATTTCTGTAAAACTCGGCGTTTTCCTTGATGGAGGCCACAAACACCCAGGCCACCGGCACCAGGATCGTAACCGCTAAAAGAGCCAGCACCAGATAGATAAAAAACTTAACGATTCCAGGGCTCGCGCCAAATTCTCTGTTCTCTCTTTTCATTCCCTCACCCCCCTAAAATTCGATCTCTTCACGTCTGGTTACTGCGTTCAGGATTCCCGCCAGCGCGAAGGAGAACACGAACACCGTCACGCCGATGGCCATGCCATAGCCGTAGGAGGAGTTGGTATAGGCCTCCTGATACATGTAGCTTAAGAACACATTGGACGCCCCGTCCGGCCCTCCGTTGGTCATGGCCTTGACCATCAGAAAGCTCATGTTGATGGTACTGATGATAAAGAATGTCAGAGTGGTGCGGATGTTCGTCCACACAAGAGGCAGGGTGATGGAAAAGAACTGGCTGATCCTTCCCGCGCCCTCCAGGGAGGCGGACTCATAGAGGCTCTCCGGCACATTGGACATACTCGCCATATACATGACCATGTAATAGCCTACCGCCTGCCACACCATGGCGATGGCCACGCTGTAGATTACCAGCTTCTGGCTGCCCAGCCAGAGGATCGGCTCCTTATTCCCCCGGAAAAGGTTCAGAACGCTGTTCAGAAGTCCCTGGTTGGGATCGTAGATCGCAGAAAAGATGGCGCTGATCACAACCACGGAGAGGATATTGGGAATATAAAATACAATACGGAAAAAATTCTGCCCCTTGATCTTTTCTCTGGAGAGAATGGACGCAAACACCAGAGACAGGCAGAACGTCACCAGCGTCACGATCACGATGAGCAGAACGCTGTTCTGGAACGCCTGATAAAATTTGGGATTCTGGGACAGCTTCTTAAAATTTTCAAACCCCACAAAGGTCTTCTCAGCCGTATAACCGCCCCATTTGTACAAGGACATGCGGAACACGTCGATGGTGGGAATAATCATAAATATGACAAACAGGATGACGGCAGGCGCGGTGCAGGCAATGATAAACCCGCTTCTTCTTTTTTTCTTCATGCTAACCTTCCTGCCCGCTTCAGCGGGCGCAAACTCACGGTTGAAAAACGCTGGCAAATGGTTTTTCAATCTGTACCCCCTAAAAATGGCCGGCGAGAAACCTCTCACCAGCCACTTTCACCATTTCACGCTTCATATTTCTGCGATCAGTATTTTTTTATTCCTTTAAGGCCGCTCTCAGCGCGTCGCTGTCCGTCTTAATCTGGTTCACCCAGTCTTCCTTCGTCTTATCGCCGGTCACAAGAGAGTTAACCGGATCGAAGAAGGTCGCGCGGGTGGTAACGCCCTCAACCGCGTCTGTGGCTGCGAACGCGTCCATAACCGCAACCGCGCCGTTGTCATAGATCGAATAGTAGAGCTTGTTGTCGCCGTCGAGCTTGTCGGTCATACCCTGGATGGGCTGAACAGCGCCGCTCTTTGCGAAGATTTCTGCCGCCGCGTCAGAGTAAAGGAATGCGATGAACTCTTTGCCCAGATCCTGATTCTCTGCGCCCACGGGCATCCACACCTGCTCGAAGAAGGAATAGGAAGCTCTCTCTCCGCCTGCGGTCACTGCCGGAAGTGCGGTGAAGCCCCACTCAAAGCCCTCTGCTCTGGGCGCTTCCGCCATCTCGCCGATTACCCAGTTTCCGTTGGGCATGAATAACGCCTTGTCGTCCAGGATCAGCTGCTGGTTCTTCTGGAAGTCGTTGTCATTGGCGTTGGCAGGAGTGGTAGACTCCGTATAGCTGGCCAGCTTCTCGATGATATCAAATACGGTCTGCGCCTCCGGCGTATCCCAGATGCCCTCGCCATATCTTAAAGCCTCCTGGAACTTGTCATTGCCCATGCTCTCGTGAAGCAGAGCATAGAAGAATGCGTCGAAGTACCCGGCTGTGGGATAAGTAAACAGTGCGATGCCCTCTGCCCTGGCTGTCTCGCCAAGCTCCCACATCTCGTCCCAGGTCTCGGGAACAGTCCAGCCTTTGGCGGTGAACAGGCCCTGGTCAAAGAACAGTCCGCAGGGACCGTAGAACATGGGCATCAGATATGTCTTTCCGTCGCCGTAAGGATTACAGATGGAGTTCTCCACAAATCCGGGCAGGATCTTGTCGCCTACCGTCACGCTCTCGCCGGGAACAGTCATGGCAAGTACGTCGGTGAGATCCACCAGGTTGTTATCCTTTACAAAGGTCTCGGTGAGGCCGGACTCCGCGCCGACCGCGCGCAGGATCACGTCGGGATATACGCCGGACTTCATCTCAGGAGTGATCACGTCCTCCAGCTTCTTGTCAACGGTGAGCTCAATGGTGACTCCCTCATGACTGGATTCAAAAGCGGCGCATACGTCCTTCCACATGTCGGCGCCATAGGCCGTCTCAACAGCCGCCACCTTCAGCGTGCCGGTCAGTCCGGCGCTCTCCCCGGCGTCAGTTTCTGTCTCAGCGCCTGCGTCCGCTTCCTCGTTCCCGGCGTCCGCATCCTGCCCGGCGCTCTCATCCTCAGCGCTGCCCGTATCCTCTGTCCCTGCATCCGGTGTGCCTGTCCCACTGTCGGTATTCCCACCGCCCCCGCAGGCCGTAGCGCCAAATACCATCATGGCGGCCGTCAGGATACATAAAACTTTTTTAAATTTCATGGCAATTACCTCCCTTTTGAATTGCTGTGAATCCAAATCCCTCCGCCCGGAGCGCTGCAATCGCGCGCCGGCTGGATTTGTGAGTATATTATATCATGACAACGCCGCCATTCAATCTTTATCTTGCTGGATTTTTTATATATCTTGCTTTCTATTTCCATTCGTGTTACAATTTTGTTGTGAAAAAGTATCATATTTCTTTTTTCACGCGCAATAGGTGTACGCATTATTTCCATGTCGTCACTTTATTTTTATACAATTTGTCCATTTTGTCGCTGCGCCCTCGACAGGACGCTTAACAGAATTTTAGAAAAGTTGAACACCGGATGGTCGGACATCCGATGAACTCAATTTCAGGAGGAACTATTTGGGAACGTCTATTTATCCCTTTAAACAGGCTTCTGCAGCGGATTCGCACAGCAGGCTCCTTTCCATCACCCACTCCAGATATGAAAACGACTGGCACAGCCAGCCTCATATCCATCCCTTTACCGAGCTCTTCTATGTAAAGGACGGCGCGGGAAGCTTTCTGGTGGAGGAGCAGGAGTACGCCATCCAAAAGGACGACTTTGTGATTGTCAATGCGGGGATCTCCCACACGGAGATTTCCTCCGCCAGCGTCCCTCTGGAATATGTGTCCATTGCCGTGGAGGGCTTTGCCTTTTCCCATAGAGAAGGAAATTCCCCCGGGGGAAACAGAGGGCTCATTATTTTGAGCTGCCGCGATGAGCAGAAGGATCTACTCTTTTATATGTCCGCCATGCTCGGTGAAATGGAGGAAAAAAATCAAGACAGTGAACGCGTCTGCCGCAATCTCCTCGAGGTGCTGATCATCAAGCTGATCCGCCGGACGAATTTCGCTTTCGAGGAGACCCCCTCCGTCCAGATCAATAAGGAATGCGTCAAAATAAAACGATATATTGAGGCAAATTATATTCAGGACATCACCCTGGATTCCCTTGCGGAGCTCTCCCATCTGAATAAATATTACATGGCCCACGCCTTTACCATGCACTGCGGCTGCTCTCCCATCCGTTATCTGTGTCAGACGCGCATTAAGGCCAGCAAGGAGCTGCTGGCCAATACGGACTACAGTATTACGGAGGTCGCTCATTTTTCGGGCTTTTCCTCCCAGAGCTACTTCGCCCAGTGCTTTTTGAAGAGCTGCGGGCTGACGGCCTCCGCTTACCGGAAGGCGTGCAAGAGGCGGGCGGTGAAGTGACGGGGTGTCGTCTTTTTCCGCTTTCGTCTCAGCGCGCGGCCTTTCCCGTCGTCGTCCTGCCCGCCGCTTTTTTTCCATCACTGGCCTTCCTGGCCGCGGCGGCTTTCTCTGCCGCCTCCTTCTCGGCGGCCTTCTTCGCCGCTTTCTCCTGCTCCTTCTTCCACTCCTGTTCCTTACCGAAATCGGAGAGCCGGCAGCTGATACGGGTGATCCGGTAGATCTTCTCGATCATGGCCTTTGAGAGCATATCCGCATCCATCCGCCACTCCCAGTTACCTCCCAGGGTGGAGGGCTTGTTGATCCTGGCAAAGGCGTCCAGCCCCAGATAATCCTGCAGGGGAATGATGCAGGTGTTACCGGTACTCATCATGGCCATCCGCACAAAATCCCAGTATTTTTCCGCATCCGGCGTGTGGGCGTTATCCATGTATTCCACGGCAAAGGACCTGCTCTCCTCGTCCAGCCCCTTATACCACTGCACCAGCGTCTCGTTGTCGTGGGTTCCGGTGTACACCACGCAGTTCCGGTCATAGCCGTGGGGAAGGTAGTCAGACTCCTCCCTGGGATCGAAGGCAAACTCCAGGACCTTCATCCCCGGATAACCGCTGTCCTTAAGAAGCTGCTTTACGGAATCCGTCAGGTAGCCCAGATCCTCCGCAATGATCTGCTTATCCCCCAGCCTGCGTCTTAAGGAGCGGAACAGATCCATTCCCGGCCCCTTTTCCCAGTGGCCCTTTTCCGCCGTCTTATCCCCGTAGGGAATGCTGTAATACTCGTCAAAGCCCCGGAAATGATCGATCCGCACCACATCATAGAGTTTGAAGCAATGATCAATTCTTCGGCTCCACCACTCATAGTCGGTCTGTCTGTGCCAGTCCCATTTGTACAGAGGATTCCCCCAGAGCTGTCCCGTGGCGGAAAAGGCGTCCGGCGGGCACCCTGCCACCGCCAGGGGCTGAAATTCATTGTCAAACTGGAACATCCCCGGATTAGCCCAGGCGTCCGAGGAGTCAAAGGCCACATAGATGGGGATATCCCCGATGATCTGAATCCCGTTGTCATTGGCATATTTTTTCAGCTTCTTCCACTGTACGCTGAACAGGAATTGCAGATACTTATAAAACTCTGTCTCCTTCGCGTATTCCCTTCTGTAGTAATCCAGCGAGTAGCCCCAGCGCTTGCGGATATCCTCCGCCCACTCGCTCCAGGCAGCTCCCTTAAAGCACTGCTTCACTGCCATAAAAAGAGCGTAATCCTCCAGCCATGAGGCGTTTTCCTGCACAAATCTCACGAAATCAGGATCCTTATGTATCTCGCTGCGCTCATACGCCAGCTTAAGAAGCGGAAAGCGCTCCACATACAGCTTTCCATAGTCGATCTTATTCGGATCGCTGCCAAAATCACAGGCGTCGCACTCCTTTCTGGTCAGCACGCCGTCCCTGGTCAGCGCCTCCAGATCAATAAAGTAAGGATTCCCTGCAAACGAGGAAAACGACTGGTAAGGGGAATCCCCGTAGCTGGTAGGGGAAAGCGGCAAAATCTGCCAGTAGCTCTGCCCGGCCTCCTTCAGCCTGTCAATAAAATCATACGCTTCTTTTGAAAAACAGCCAATCCCGTACTTTGACGGCAGACTGGCCACCGGAAGCAATATCCCGCTGGCTCTCTTCATCATTCTGTTCCTGCCTTTCTTCGCCTGAACGTCTCTCTCCTGCCCACAGATACGCCGCCGCAGCCCTCCGGCCGCCTCTGCCGGGCAGGAGAGGTCAGGCCCGTTAATTTCTTTATCCTATTTTATCAAAATTTCCCTGTTTTCACAACCTGATAATCGTATCTTACACGGAAATCAATTTTCACAGGAGATTTACGCAGGGGAGTGCGGCGACGCGGAATTTATTCTCTCTGCGGTATTCTTCGAAAGCTCCCGCCTGTCCTGCCCATCTCAATCACCTTATTCGCCACTCTCCTGCCAAATCCCTCGTCATGCTCCACAAACATCAGCGTCGGTTCCGATTCCAGCACCGCGCTTTCCAACTGTCTGCGGAAATAAACGTCCATATAATTCAGAGGCTCATCCAGCAGGATAATCTGGTTTTTCTCCGAAAGAATCCGGGCCATCTCCAGCTTCTTACATTCCCCGCTGCTCCAGGTTTCAATGGGACTTCCCAGCTTCAATCTGTCCAGGTCGAAAATCTCGCACAGAACCTCAATGCTCCGGCGGCGCGCCCTGTCCTTTACCAGCTCCCTGAGAAGGCCCCTGTTCCAGACAGGCTCCTGGCAGGCCATGGAAATTTTCACCCCGTCCGGCAGAAAAACTGTGCCGGCCCGGGGCTTTAAGGCTCCCGCAATCAGCTTAAGCAGCGTGCTCTTCCCGCAGCCATTCTCTCCCTTAAGCCAGATCCTGTCCCCCTTTTCCATGGAAAAGGACAAATCCTCTATCAGAGGCTCTCCCCCATAGCAAAAGCACAGGCTCTTTACATCCAGAAGGACCGTCTCCTGCGTGTCCTCCTGCTCAATGGGAAGCTCCCCTGCCTGTTCATAGTTTTTCAGAAGCTCCGATTTGGCGGCCAGATCGCTGCGTATCCTCTCCTCCGAGCGCCTGGCCTGACGCATGTAGGCCCGGGAGCCGTTGGTGCGGGCATTGGTGGCAAAAGCATATTTCTGCTTATTAGCCTCCTCCGCCCAGCCCCTGGTCTGCTCCGAGCGCCGTTGCAGCTGCCTCACCTCGCGCAGAAGCCGGTCTCTGGTTCTCAGCTCGAAAAGCTCCCTCTGCGCCTTATTTTTCTCCCAGGTGGAAAAATTCCCCTTCTCCAGCTCGATACTGGTTTTATTGATGGAAAGGATATGGTCGGTCACCGCGTCCAGAAACTCCCTCTCGTGGGAGACGATGATAAACCCTTTCTTCCTTTGCATATAGTCCCGCAGGATCTCCTTCCCCCCACGGTCCAGATGATTGGTGGGCTCATCCAGCAACACCAGGGCGTCCCCCTGCAGGGCGCTCCTTCGCAGAAAAAGCATGATGATCTGGAGCTTTGTCTTTTCCCCGCCCGAGAGCGACGCATACTCCCGGGAAAGAAGAGCCTCCGGCAGTCCCATCAGGAAAATCTCCTTCCGAATCAGGCTCTCCATCTGGTACCCCTGCGCCTCCAGGTAGCGGCCGAGGATTTCCTGAAGCCTGTCTGTCCCCTCCTCATCCGTCCTCTCCTGCAGCGCCGCCATCTCGTCCTCCATGGTTTTCAGTCCGGCGATACTCTCCTTCATCACATCCATCGTCAGGGGATATTTTTCGTCCACCGGACAGGGAAACAGCTCCGCCGGGGCCGCTGTGCTGATCCTGCCGCCGCACGGCTTAAGATCGCCGCTTAAGAGCTTAAGCAGCGTGGTCTTTCCCCTGCCGTTCCTGCCAATCAGCCCAAGCCGCCAGTTCGTGGAGAGGTCCAGGGTGACATTTTCAAACACCGGATTGTAATAATCTCTGTAATAAAAAGTAAGATTTTCTATCTGTATTCTGGCCATATGCGCGTCCTCCTTATTAAGCGCTCCACAGACGTTCACCTTTCGGCCGTCTGTGGTTCTGCGTTTCTTATGGGAGGGTTCGCGCGCGGCCCCAGCGACATATTCCTCGACTCTGGTCTGCCCCGTGCGCAATCGAGCAGGGGAGGCTTTTCCCCCTGCCCGCCGCGTGCCCCATGCGCCGCTTTAGCAGCATACTTCCTCTGCATGGGGCTGCGCATAAAAAAACTGCGGATTTATCCCGCAGCTTCCTTATAATACCACTTCAAACATCAGAACGCTCCACGAACCGGCCGATTGAATCAAAGGCCGTCACACTTCGCAGACCGACTTGTTAAATGAACGCACGGACAGACTCTTAGATTCTCATCCGTCCTTCAGGTATCGCTTTATTTCTGTCGCAGGAAAAATCAGACACGGCAAAAGACGGAGCGCTCCGCTCCCTCCCATGTACCGATTCAGTTGTCCATTCATCTGCAAACAAGAATAATCACCGCAATACCTCATGCTTTCTCTGATCAAATCAACAGTTACTCTCAGCATTAAAAATTTTGTTGAGCTCACCGCCCAATGTTACAAAACCAGTATAATACCGGGGAGCGGAAATTACAACCTAATTCTTAATCTTCATAAACAGCTCCCGGTCGAATTTCGGCTGGAATTCCATGATCTGGTCGGCGATGGCCTCACAGCAGAGCTTCACCTCCGGGTTGGCGGTTCCCTGGCTGTTCCTTTCCTTGAAAACATGCCCCCACTCCGTGAGGTTGATCTTAAAGATAAAGTTGCTGGGAATGCTCAGCATATAGAGCCCCCTCTTTACATCCGGGTTGTCCTTAAGCTCTTCCTTAATATATCCGTTCACCGTCCTGACAAAGCGCTCCCCGTCCTTCTCGATCACCTCCGGGGCGCTGATCCCCAGATACTCCAGCGCCATGTCTGTGGGCACGATTTTTCCCTCATACCACTGCGACATTTCCTGTCCGAAGCTGGCCAGCCGGGTACTGTTTCGGATGATCCTGTTGTTAAAACGCGCCGCGTGGGAATCCCAGTCGTCCTGTCCCGCCCGGTGCAGTCCCTCCACCGTGACCGATATATCGATAAACCGCAGCATGGTGATATGATGCCAGCCCCACTTGATCAGACGCCCCAGCCAGTCGTTATACTTTTCCAGATCCTGTTCCTTCGCATCCTCGCGGATCCTTCCCTGTCTGGTCAGCGCCCTCTCGCAGACCTCCCGGATCTCCAGCTCCTTCTCCCTGGTCCAGGACCTTCTGCTCATAAACATGGAAACAATGGCATCCGCGATGCCTGTGATCTCATTTACATACACTTTCATTTTGGGTTTTCCTTTCCTTTTCCTTAATAAGCTTCCCCGGTGCAGACATCGGAGAATGTACCCTCCCTTGAGTCAAACTCCTCCGGTCTCATCTCCAGATCCCCGGCCTCCAGAAAGCCCTCAAGCTGCCGGAGATTTCTCACACCGCCCACGGGAAATACCTGAAAGGGCCGGCTGATCAGCCAGGCCAGCGACAGAGCCTGCAGGCTGTGCCCGGTCTGCTCCTGCAGACGAAGCAGCGCCTCGTATTTTTTCAGGTTGTCTTCATTATAACAGGCCTCCCACAGAGAAGGGCTGATGCTCTGCCGATCCCCCACGCAGACCAGCCCGCCGCCGCGCGCCGCCACGCCGGCCTTTTTCAATTTCTCAAAGAATCCCATGGCCGTGGAGGAATAGGGGATGGCCGGAATCTGTGTGCGCAGATGCAGCTCGTACTCCTCCTGTGTAAATTCTTCCAGGGTGGGATCCGGGTTGGTGTTTTTCCCGGGATTGACCGACGCCATGCTCCACTGATTGGAGATCGCCCAGGGTCCCTTAAGCCCCCTGGAAGCCAGATATTCTGCCGCCCGCGCTGCCCGGCGCGGTTTATAGTTGGAAAAGCCGTAATAGCGGATCTTGCCCTCCCCTCTCAGCTTCTCCAGAAGATCCACGAGCTCCTCCACAGGCCTGGTCTCGTCGTCCCTGTGAAGCCAGTAAAAATCAATGGTCTCCAGCCCCAGCGTCCGCAGGCTCTCCTCCAGATCCCTGCGCAGCTCCCGTTCCGCCAGGCGGGGCCGTCTTCCGGGCTCGTCGAAAAGATAGTGGCCGCCCTTGGTGGCGATGGTCACGTCCCGGTACGCCCCTCTTACTCTGAGCCACTCTCCCAGAATCTCCTCGCTGCAATTCCCCAGCCCGGGAGCCCATTTGCAGTAAATATTGGCCGTGTCCAGGAAATTCCCGCCGCCCCTCACAAAGGCGTCCAGGATTTCGAAGGACTCCTCCCGGGAGAGCTTTTCCCCAAAGGGAGCCGTGCCCAGGCACAGATTGCTTACCTCAAGGTCCGTATCTTTTATGATCCGATAGCGCATATGGTTTCTTCCCTTTCAGCTTTTCTGTCGATTCTTTTATTCTACCACATCTTTTTCCATTTCCCCATAAAAATTTTCCATATGGCCGGCCCGCACATCAGATCTGCTTCCCCCTGCCCTGCGCAAACTCCAGCCCGACCGCCGCCATTCCCAGCGCCGCCGCTGTCAGGGCGTACACCGCCCGGGCAGGAATCATGGGAAATCCCAGCAATATCCCCAGAGGGACGCCTCCCGAAATCACCCCTGCCACTACCATCACAAAGGTGGACGCGCTCTGCTTCACCACTCTGGTCTCATTCTCCCAGTCAAAAACCGGGAGCCTGCGGTTCACCGCCAGCCCCGCCTCCGCCCCGAAAAGAATATAGAGAGCAGGGACAATCAGCAGAAAGACCGCGTCCGCCCCTCCCGGCCGGAGGGCAAAAAGCAGCGCCAGCTCCGACGCCAGATAAAAGGGCGCGGCCACCAGGAGATTCACCAGCACCTTACTGCGCATCAGATCCTTTTCCCTCACCGGGAAGGTCTGCATCATCCACCACTGCCTCCCCTCCATGGAGATCGCGCTGGCCGTGGTGGGCATCATCGCCGGCATGATTCCCAGCAATACCGGAAGGGCCCGCTGCGTCATTCCCGGAAGCCCCAGCAGACCATCCACAGCCTGCGTTCCCGTAAACGAAACCGCTGCCGCCAGAATCACCATCATCATTTCCCCCACCAGCGTGTTGGTCACATACACCACCGAGGAAAAATACCGCCGCAGCTCTCTGCGCGTCATGCTGATCAGAGGCGATTTTCCGGCCAGCTCCTTCTCCTTATAGCCCTCCCCGGCTTTCGCCCCGCCGGCGCTTAACAGGGCGCAGATTTTCCCATAAAAGCGCTGAAGAATTTCCAAAAAGAGTGCCAGGCATCCCAGGGGAAGCAGCGCAAACAGAATCAGGCTCGAAATTTTCCCCTCCGTCATGGCCTCTGAAAGCCATATGGCGGGTGGATAAAGACGGCTGATCTGCTCCCGGAGCACAGGGGCAAACCGCCGGAGCGTCTCTTCCATACCGCTCTCATCCATCCGGGCCATCCCCATACTTCCCGCCAGCACTACGCCCACAAAAATCATGGTGAGCACGATCATGGCCAGATTTTTCCGCTTCCACCTGCTGCCGATCCCCGTAATCAACGCCCCCACAAGGGATGCCGCCGTAAGAGGCAGAAGGGGGAGAAAAACGCTCCCGGCCAGCCCGTAGAGATAAAAGGTGATTCCCGGCCTCTCCATAAACCCGTACACCGCCATCCCCGGAAGCATCACCAGAAGCCCCAGAAGCATATCGGTCACATACATGGAAAAAAACCGGCTGGCAATGACGGCGCGGATATCCACCGGAAGGACAATCTGCTTTTCAAAGGCCCTCTGGTCAAACAGCACCGGCCCCGCCTTTACCATGGTAAACAAAAACACGATCAGGGACACGCCCATGGCAAGAGCCGCCGCCACCAGATCCCCCGCTCCCAGGTAAACCAATCCCCAGGCTGCGCCTCCCACATAGACCGCCAGCATCACCAGCACCAGACATCCCAGACCGCCCATCAGATAATATCTGGTCTTTTTTCTTTTATCCCTGGCAAAACGCAGTTCGTTCAGCCCCAGCAGATTACACAGTGTGATTTGGGTCAGAAGTCTGATCTGTCTTCCCATGACGCGCCACCTCCATAAAAACATCCTCCAGGGATTTGTCCCCGGTAAGCTCTCCTGTCGCTCCCTGCGCCGCCAGCCTTCCTCCCGCAATCACCCCGATGCGGTTGCAGAGCTTTTCCGCCACCTCCAGCACGTGGGTGGAAAAAAAGATTGCGCTTCCCTGACCGCACAGGTCGTGCATCTTGTTTTTCAGAATCAGGGAGGCCTCCGGATCCAGCCCCACAAAGGGCTCGTCCAGAATCAGCAGCCTGGGGCTGTGAATCAGCGCCCCCATGATGGCCAGCTTCTGCTTCATGCCGTGAGAGTAGGTGGAGATCAGATCTCCCAGCGCCCGGGTCATTCCGAAATCCTCCGCCTCCTGGTTGATGCGTTTTTTTCTGTCTGCCCCGGACACCTGATAAATATCCGCCACAAAGCTCAGGTACTGAATCCCCGTCAGGTAGTCGTAGAGATCGGGGTTGTCCGGTATATAGGCCATCACCCTTTTACAGGCAAGAGAATCCTTTTTTACATCCCTTCCGTCCACCCGGATCTGTCCCTTCTCAAAATCACAGATTCCCACCACACACTTGATGGTGGTGGTCTTTCCCGCTCCATTATGACCGATAAATCCGTAAATATCTCCCGCCTCTACCGTGAGGGAAAGATCCTCCACAGCCGCCTTTGCACCGCCGTAGCTTTTCGTCAGATTTTTAATCTCAAGCATTTTCTCCATTCCTTTCATTTCTGTCGGCACACTGCGTGCCGGGCCGCCGGCGTCAGAGTCCGCCGGTTTTGCTCAGCTCCTTTTCGCACCTCTCCTTCAGCCTTTGCAGTCTCTCCTGATCCTTAAACGCCCCAAACGCCGGGTTTTCAAATCCCTGCAGAATGCTTTCCTTAACGCTCGCGCCGCTGCGCACCGCCGCCGTCCCCAGCTCCAGCTCCTCATACCACTGATCCAGCCGGTTAAAAAACCGATCCCCATGAAACCGGATCCCGTCCGCGAACAGCTGCCGGCAGGCAAGAACGTATTTCTCCAGATGGCGGAACGCTTCCTCCTCAATTTCCTGCCGATCCGTATCCGCCCGGCCCCGGCTCTGCTCCTGCCCCTGACACTGGCCCCGATCCTGCTCCTGAGCCATTTTTCCGGCCAGATATACCGCCGCCTGATATTCATACTTCCCCATGGCGTTGGGACTTAACCCCTGCATCTCAAAAAGCGCCATCATCCCGTCCAGCCGCTCAAGTAAGAGCCGGTTGACCCCCGGCTCCTTCCCGGCCTCGAGAAGAAATATGCCATAATCCACCAGCCCCATCAGGCTCCGGTACATGCCGATCTGGGCCGTCGTTTCTGCCTTTTCCCGCTCTCCCATCATCAGATACGCCGTCACCAGAAGCTCTCCCACATCATTGCGTCGCTCCCCGCACAGGCCGGCCTCCCTGAGCTCCCGGACCACCAGCTCCGGCCGGCCCCGCATCAGGTTCAGCACACCGCGCAGGCCGGCCACGTCCTTACAGATGGTTATATCCTGGCAGTCCTCCAGAATATGGGCGCACAGCCCGTCGCTCATTTCGAACGCCGCCTCTGTGTCCGTCTGCGTGTCCGCCGCCCCTGCATGGTTTATAAGCAGCACCACCATCTGCTCCAGGAAGGGATAGCAGGAATAATACTTACGAATCAGCTCCCCGCACTGGGCCAGGACCTCCCCAAAGGGCTCCTGTGCAAAGGCCTGCGCCAGCCTCTGATAGTGAAAACGGATCTGCTCTCTCCCAAGTATGGGCACATAATCAATCAGCTCGTCCACGGAGACCTCAAAATAAGAGGCGAGCAGGGGCAGCATCTGGATATCCGGCAGGGTCGCGCCCGTCTCCCATTTGGAGACCGAGGTCTTGGTCACGCCGATAAACTCCGCCAGCACCTCCTGCGTCACTCCCTTTTTTCTTCTCAGTCTTAAAATATTGCTTCCTGTTCCTTCTACTCCCATAAATCTTCCTTTCCATCTGTCATAATCTCAGTTTACCCCTTTCTCCCGCCTCATTCAATGGCGTTTTATGCAACTTATTTCATATTTGTTTCCCTGCAGGCAACTTCTCCCCGAAGGGGTTTACCGGGCAGGCCTGCCCTTTCTTCCTCAAAAATAATTGAACATTCCGCGCCCCACAGGTATAATGAAAAGGATCCGATACAACATACCCAAACCGTTTCCCAGGCGGCGAAGCGGTTACCGTGACAGAAAGAAGCGAGGAAATTTCCATGCAGAACCGATCCATCGAACCCTATTTAAATTCCAGCTTTGAATGTGAATGCGGCCGGACCCACAAATCCCTGTTCGCCCATTACATCTTCGAGCCGGGAGCCATCGAAAGGCTGCCCGCCCTCCTTGCCAGGCTGGGATACCGCAGGCCCTTTCTCATATCTGATACCCACACTCATGCGATTGCAGGACGGCAGGCGGAGGAAATCCTCCAAAGGGCCGCTGTCCCCTTCTCCTCCCATGTACTGAAAAGTCCCGAAAACAGCGATCTGGCGGCGGACGAGCACGCCCTGGGCAGCATCGCCATGGCGAATGACAAAGAGGCGGATATCATCATCTCCGTGGGGACCGGCACCATCAACGATCTGGGCCGTTATTTCAGTTATATCACCGGCAGGCCTTTTCTGCTCATCGCCACAGCGCCCTCCATGGACGGGCTTGTGAGCGGGGTCGCGCCCCTGATTTTCCACAATATGAAAATCACCTTTCCGGCCCAGGAGCCCCTGGCTCTCATCTGCGATCCCGACATCATGGCCGCCGCGCCCCTTAAGATGCTGGCCGCAGGAGCGGCGGATATCCTGGGAAAATACAACTGCCTTCTGGACTGGAAGCTTTCTCATATCATAAACGATGAATACTACTGTGATACCATTGCGGGAATCATGCGCACGGCGGTGGACCAGACCATGGACTGCGCCGGTGGCCTTGCGTCCCACGACAGGGAGGCGGTCTCAGTGCTCACACAGGCCCTGGTGCTCTCCGGTATTGCCATGGATTTTTCCGGCAATTCCCGTCCGGCCTCCGGCGCGGAACATCACCAGTCCCATTACTGGGAAATGCAGTTCCTCTTTGATAATACCCCGGCGGTGCTCCACGGCACCAAGGTGGGCATCGGCACCGTGCTGATGTTAGAGCTCTACAACGAGCTGGCCCGGATGAACAGGCCCGACTTTGCCCGGCTTCGGGCGGAAATTTCCTCCCGCCCTTCCATGGACGAGTGGGAAAAGGAGATGCGGCGCTGCTACCGCGAGGGGGCAGAGGGCATCATCGAGCTGGAGAAAACATCCGGTAAGAACGCGCCGGAGGGACTTTTAAGACGTCTTGCGGTGATCGAGGAGAAATGGGAGGAAATAAAGGCGCTGGCCGCTCAGGCGCCGCTGGCCGGCGAGATTTATCATGTGCTGGAGACCATGGGCGCAGCCAGAAGGCCCGCGGACGTGGGGATCCCCCGGGAATATGTCCGCGACAGCATCCGTTTCGGGAAAGAGCTGCGCGACCGCTACACCATCCTTCAACTGATGTGGGATATCGGAGCGCTGGACGCCTCGGCCGAAAGGCTTGTGGAGAAATACTGTGATGAACAATGAAAAAAATCAGTACAGCCCTGAAAAACCCGGCATAAGAGAGGAAAAGTATGTGATCGGGCTGGATTACGGCACCCTCTCCGCCCGGGCGGTTCTGGTCAGCGTTCGCAGCGGCCATGTGCTGGCGGAGAGCGTATATCCCTATCCCAACGGGATATATACCAACGGGATTTATACCAACGGGATTGATGCCGGCCAGTCTTCTCCCGTCAAAACTCCCGCAGACTTTGCCCTCCAGGAGATCGACGACTATGTGGAGGCCATGTACCGCACCATCCGTGAGGTTGTGGAGCGCTCCGGCATACCGGCGCGAAATATCACGGGAATCGGCATCGACGCCACCTCCTCCACCTTTCTGCCTCTCACGCAGGAGGGGACGCCGCTCTGCAAAACGCCCCGTTTCCGGTCAGAGCCCCACGCCTTCTTAAAGCTCTGGAAGCACCACGGCGCTCAGCAGGAGGCGGACGATATCACCGCCCTCGCCAGAGAGCGGAACGAGAAATTCCTGACGCGCTGCGGCGGAAAGGTCAACGCCGAGTGGATGCTCCCCAAGCTGCTGGAAATCCTGCGCAGAGCGCCGCAGGTCTACGAGGCCGCGGACAACTTCATGGAGGTGAGCGACTATCTCGTCTTTCTGCTCACCGGCCAGGTGACCCGCTGCATGTGCCACGCCGGTTATAAGCTTTTGTGGAACGAGGAAGACGGCTATCCGTCGGAGGATTTCCTGGGCGCGCTGGATCCGCGCTTTTCCTCGCTGAGAGAAAAGCTCAAAGGCCGCCAGGTGCAGGTGGGAGAACGCGCCGGAGGGCTGAGCCGGGAAGCGGCCGGACGGCTGGGGCTGGAACCGGGAACCGCGGTGGCGGCCTCCCTTATCGACGCCCATGTGGCCGTACCCTCTGTCGGAATCGACAGCCCGGGCAGGGCGCTTATGATCCTGGGAACCTCCTGCTGTATGCTGCTGTGCTCGGAACAGCTGGCCTGTGTCCCCGGGATTTCCGGCTGCGTGAAAGACGCTGTTCTGCCGGGACTTTACGCCTACGAGGCGGGCCAGAGCGCCGTGGGCGATCTCTTCGACTGGTTTGTAAAAAACTGTGTGCCGGGCAGCTATGAGAGAGAGGCGCAGCAGCGGAAAATCTCGGTTCACACCCTGCTCAGTGAAAAAGCGGCGCTTCTCTCCCCCGGCGAGAGCGGCCTGATCGCCCTGGACTGGTGGAACGGCAACCGCTCCTGCCTGGCGGACGCAAAGCTGTCCGGGATGATCCTGGGACTCACCCTCAAAACCAGACCCGAGGAAATTTACCGCGCGCTCTTAGAATCCACAGCCTTCGGAATGCGGGCCATTTTCGAGGAATTTGAAAGGAGCGGTATCCGGGCCGGCGAGCTCTGCGCCTGCGGCGGAATTGTGGACAAAAATCCCTTCATGATGCAGCTCTACGCGGATATTCTGGGTCAGACCATCTTTACCTGCTCAGTCAGGCAGGGCTCTGCCTTCGGCGCGGCCATCTACGCGGCGGTAGCCGCAGGGGCGCAGGCAGGCGGTTATGAGACCGTGGGCGAGGCCGCCCGGGCAATGGGAAAAACCGGAGCAGAGAAGTATGAGCCGATTCCTCAAAACACGGAAAAATATCACAGGATTTACAGAGAATACAAGACCCTGCACGATTATTTCGGGGCAGGCGGCAATGAAGTGATGCACAGAATGAGGGACGGAAGGTAGCGCGCCTTTCGTCCTGACAACCTTTTTCCTCATTTACAGACGTCGTCTGCAACGGCATCCCCAAAAAGACCACCTAACGCATCCCGGCTCCTGCTGCCTGTGGCGTCAGATGGTCTTTTCCTATTTTTTAATGATTTTGCGCACGGCTTCATATGATAAACCAAATTCGCAGGCCAGCTCTCTTATGGAAGCGCCCTTTTCGAAGGATTCTCTGATCTGTCGGTTCATGACTCTAATCACAACATAATAAGATACAGAGCAGCAGACGATGCAACGCTCACGGCACACAAAGCTTCGCCGTTATGGCAAAGCCTGAGAAACTATCTGCCGTCTCCCTCTGTCCCATGCAGGTGTGTTGCACGATTACCGCCCTGCATGGGCCCGCTCAGTTTCACATGATTTTTCAGATTGATCATTAAATCCATGGTAAGCCCCCTGTCCTTTTTTTGTTTATTTTATCATCTCATTCCGGCTGCGGTCAACCCCGCCTCCGCCGCATGCCGTAAGCGCTTTTCCGGCGTCCGTTTTTGCGCGCTCCGCCTTCTGTGCTTCTCCCCCGAAGCAGGATGGTCAAAAAAGCCACAGCGTAGTATAATCAGACCAGGAGGTACGGATATGCGTTACATAAAAAGCATTCTGCACAAAAACAGAATGTGGACAGCCCTCTATATCGGACTGGGCGTTTTCAATTCCTTTATGGTCAATTATAAGGCCGCCTGTTTCCAGAAGGTGATCGACGGCCTGGCGGAGCGGAATCTGGCTCTGAGCGGCATCCTCATCTACGGCCTCATTCTGGCGATCCTCTACTCCATGAACTACGTGGACAATTATCCGGATCAGAAGCTGCAGCACGGGATCTATCTGGACTTTAAGCTCCTTGCCCTGCAGAAAATCAGCCGGATCGACTATCTGGAATATCACAGACATGGCACCGGGAAGCTGGTGCAGAAGATCGAGAACGGCGCCCAGGCGGGCAAAAACGTGCTGTTCGGCTTCTGGCTGACACTGATCCGGGAGCTTTTGCCCACCATCGCGTTCAGCGTCTTCTTTATCTGGCGGATCAGCCGCCCCGTCACCTGCGCTCTGCTGGCGGGCTACGGGATTATTTTTGTGGTCACGAATATCCTGCTGAAATTCCTCTACCAGATTAAGGAGCGGATCCTGAACAATGAGGAGCTTCTCAACCACTATCTGGTCAGGGGCTTTATGGAGATGCCGGTCTTTCGTATGCACCGGCAGTTTCCGGCCGAGATCAGAAAGGCGGAAGAGGCAAAGAAGGAGATCGTCTCCTCCAAGGTAAAGATGACCATGATCCATGAGGCCTTTTTTACCATCTTCGTTCTTCTGGTAACCCTGCTGGACGTCTGCATCCTTCTCTATGCCTGGAGGGAAATGAGCCTTTCGGTCGGCTCTGTGGCAGCGCTTCTGTCCCTGATCGAGAACGCCTATATGCCCATCGCCATTTTTAACGTCCTCTACGTGCAGTACAGGCTGGACCGGGCGGCCTACGCCCGTTTTGAAGCGTTTCTGGACAGCCGGGACGATGAACGGCTCGCCCTGGGAATCTCCCCGGGAGACGGGATCGGTGAGCTCTGCATCCGAAATCTCTCATTTCAATACGAGGGAAGAGAAATCCTCTGCCAGGTGTCCCTGTCTGTAAAGGACGGGGAAAAGGTTGCTCTGGTGGGCGAGAGCGGATCGGGCAAGTCCACCCTGATCCGGCTGATCACAGGGCTGCTCAAATACAGGACAGGCCAGATCCTTCTGGGCGGCCAGGAGCTTAAGGAGCTCTGCCTTGATAAGCTCTATGACAGAATCTGCTATTTTTCCCAAGACACCCCGGTCTTTGACGGAAGCCTGCGGGAAAACGTGGTGTTCGACCGGAGCGTTCCTGACCGGCAGATCCTTGACGCCCTGCGAAGCGTGCAGCTCTCCTGCCTGACGGAGGGTGCCGGAATGGGGCTGGATATGCAGATCGGCGAGAAGGGAACCTGCCTCTCCGGCGGAGAAAAGCAGCGGCTTTCCCTGGCGCGTCTGTGGTTTACGGATCCGGAGCTTGTGATCCTGGACGAGGCCACCTCCGCCATGGATAACCTCACCGAGGAGGCTGTCATGGGTGCGGTTTTGGGCAGGCTGCGGGACAAAACCGTCCTTGCCATCGCCCACCGGCTGAGCTCCATCGCTGATTTTGACCGGATCCTGGTTTTCCGGGACGGGCGCATCGTCAGCCAGGGAACCTTTGAGGAGCTGATGGAAAAGGATCCTTATTTTGCCCGGCTCTATCACGCCAGCCTGCAGCAAATCCAGTAGAGGAGATTTCCCCTCTGCATGCCCCTGCGCAGAAAAAGGGAAAGGGAACCGCTCATGACAGCCGGCTGCTTTCCCCTCCCCTTACGTACCATAAAACGCCTGCCCGTTACCCGCGCAGATTTTCAACACGGCTGACAATGCCGGCCTCGAATTCCTCCTGCGAAAGCTCCGGATCCCTGGTCTGGCGCCAGATCTCACAGGGCATCTTCTCACAGGAGGCGCAGGTGGCAAGCTTACTTTTTCCAACGCTGCACTGATAAATGGGACATGCCTTTCCCCGGGGCGCGTGAAAAACCTTTCCCTGCGCCTCGTTGCAGCCCTTACACATATTTCCGTAAGCGCCGCAGCCGGAGCACTCCGTCCCGCAGCAGCTCAGCCCCAGGATCTCCCGCTGCCGCTTCTTACTGAAGCCCTCCAGCACCAGCCGGTAAGACTTGTCCAGCAGATCCTTAAGAAGATCGTCCGGCACCTCCCCGTCCGGCTTAACAGAATTCCAGTGCTGCTTGTTGGAATAATAGCCCGGTACAATGTCGGGATACTGCCCCCTTAGAAACTCCCCCTCCTCCGGCTCCAGCTTCAGGTTGATATAGTAGGGCACATTGTCCTCCCCCAGACAGATCGCCGCAAACATCTTTCCTCCCACATGATAGCGGATCCAGTTCCAGCTCTCCTGCAAATCCTTTGTCACTGCTCTCTTTTTCAGTAAATATTCGTCAATCCATGTATAGCGCATCGCGTTTCTCCTCTGTGCCTGTGTTTCCCGTTATCTTCCGGCAAACGCCTGCCGGCCGCCGGATCAAAGTTACACCTATTATAACAGATAAAACACGACAACAGTATGGCATGTTTTACGAACGAATACTTTTCCATGCAGAAATTTCCGCGTCCGCTCCCCTGCATGGGGCTTCATGATTTTTTCCAGCCATATGACCGCGTCCTGCGATTGTATCCAATCCTGCGGTAAAAATCATTTCCTCCTCCGGTCATATGATCGGCTCCCAGCTCCTTCATTCTGTGATAATGCGCGGAGAGCGCGGCGGCGGCCAGGCCATTATGACGATATTCCGGAATCGTACAGAGCGGCTCCATATAGGCAAGCCTGTTCTCCTGCACCCACCACATTCCCGAAAAACAGACATATTCCTCCTTCTCGTTTGCAATGATCACCCCGTACTCACAGGTAGAATGAGGCGGCGGCGCCATAATGTCGCTGATAACGCCCTGATATGCTTTTTGAGGGTTCCAGGGGGTTCCGGGATCCTCCGCCTCCCAGTTCTCAAAGGGCCCCTTGTCCTCATGGTCGAATCCCTTCCATGTACAGCGTGCAAGCTTCACCGGATCCACATGGCCGGGCTTTACAAAATGAAACCCCTCCGGCAAGGGATAATTTAATGCGGCTGTCCCAAAATCAATAACATAATCTTCATTGACAAAAGCCTGTCCGTATCCTCTTTTCCCGGCGGACTCCATCAGGACTGCCTGTTCCGGATGAAAAATAAATGTCTTTTCTTCCCTCTTTCCCGGCATATGCCTTTCAGCATATTCCGTCAGCTCATCCGCCAGCTCCTCATACCCATGGCGCAGGCAAAAGTAAATATCGGTACAGGGATTCTCATAAAACACAAATCCCACTGCCCTTCCCCTGTCAAACCAGAGTCTGTTCAGATAAAGATAACGTTTATCCTGCCAGGTGGATGTGAGCGCGTATTCGAAAAAGGGGGCCGCCACTGCGTTCTCCGCATAGCTTTTCACCAGTAAATCCCATACGATCTGGTTGTCCGATAATAACTGAAACTGTTTTGTTGTTATTTCTTTCATACTCCCGTCCTGCCTTTCCCTGTTTTCCTTTTTCATTTTAGCAACGGCGAAACACAGGTACAAGGTTAAGAACAGCTATAAGTAAAGTCTACGCAAAAAAGTGCATTCCCCGTATTGGCCGTAAGACAAACCCCCGGGAACCGGAATGATCCGGTGCAGAAAATTCTGCCGGCCAACGAACCGGATCCTGTTCAATAAATTTGGCATCCTCAAAGCTCATTATATTTAACGGCCTTTCCTCTGGCCTTTTCAATGGGATATTTCGTCTCATTTTTGTCCATTTTACTGTTCACTATTTCATCGACATCCAATTGCAGCCTGTCCAGCATGTTTTGGCAATACACCAGAACATCCGCCAGCTCCTCCTTAACATGATCCATATCGTAGGCATCATCGTCCCACTGAAAACATTCCAGCAGCTCCCCTGCCTCTATCATAATGGACTTTGCCAGATTGGCGGGAGAATGAAACTGATCCCAATCTCGTTCCTCTGTAAATCGTCTGATTCTGTCGATTGTCTTCTGGTTCATATATGCTCCTTATTTTTCTGCATGGTGTAATGCATTTCGAAGTTCCTCATCACATGCATAAATATATAATCCATTTACGCCCCGTGTCATGAGAACCCTTACCTCATGTTGCAGCAGGATCTCTCCATATTTTTTCCTTGTACCATCGGACAACGTCCTGTTCCTGACCGCCTTTGCATTACAGCTTGCCTCTGAGTCAAAAACAATTTTGCCATCGCGATATTTTACGGAAGGACCAAGTATGACGCCTGCATAATTCAGATCAAATCCCTGTATCACAAATGTTGATCCGACTTCGTCTATTGTCTGCGGCTGCTCCGCCCATGACAGATTCCTGATTTTCTTCTTCTCCTCTGCACTGAGATTCTGCTCCAGCTCCCTGTTCCATGGTTTATGCCATTTTCCAATCATAACCTCCCAGTATTTTTTCATTCGTCCCGCCCGCTTTGAATTCGCATTATACTCCCAATCATAAGTGGCAACGATTCTTGACAGAGAAGTCTTCCTGGAGCCTGCTTTCCTCTGAATCATTTGCTCCAGCTCATCAGGCGAATCAAAAATACGAATTTCATAATTCGCAGACGAAGCCGGTATCTTTTGAATCATCCTCTCCTTTGTGAAGGAATCGATCCATGCTAACGTCTTTTCATCCGCCCGCATTCTAAGTTGATTCTTAAGCGTCAGATAATTTTGCGCGTCCCTGGCCTGTCTTCTGTATCTTTCAAGTAATTCCGCTTCCCAGAACTGCTCGGTCGTCAAAATCTGATTTTCATCAAACATCACCACTGTCACTCTGGCCCGATCCAAAATGTCCTGAAGCTGATTATCTCCTGTATAGGATTGCTTTCCCTGCGTCAGCAAAAGATGAGCCTCATCTACGAACGCAACATCTACCGGCTTCTCAGGCGAATGCTTATTAATGAATCTGGTCGGTCTGTAGACCACTTCGCCATATTTATCCGTCAATCCCAGTTTTGCGGTAATCTGTTCATATACCGTCAGCTGTTCTTTGTGGTTTACAATCAGTCTGCATTTTATGCCTTCATTTCCATTCTCTTCCGCCTGACAGAATATCTCATAAAATGTACTGCTGTTTAAAACAGTCTTTCCGGTTCCTGCCTCTCCTTCTATAAAAATAATCTGGCCCTTTTGATCATTCTGTAACGCGCTCCTTACTCTGTCCACAATCATATCCCTGGCAGCAACCTGATCATCAGTGAGCTTATGTAACGGCGATGCTTTAAAAATGGCCGAATCCCTTATGGCGCTTTCTTCAGGAAAAAGCTCCCTGTTATCTCTTCTCAGGCCCCTCCAGATCCCCGAAAATATGGCATCCAGTTCATCTGCCGGATAATATTTATTTTGTGGATTTCCACGCAGATTATGAACCCTTCGTACGGCTGATGCACTGAGTAAGTAGTGCATCAGCCTGTTTTCAATATCAAGCGTCATTGATTTATTAAAATGCTCATGTCCGATGATATATAAACTGGCCGACCTGCCAGCAAGTTCACTCTGCCATGACTGTTCGGTTCTCGTCCCCTCATTGTAGTGCTGCCGTGTGCGCGCGAAAATATTGTTTGTCTCCCCAATATATACCTCATAATCACTGGTATTTTTCCAATTGTGAATGTATACGGTTGGAAAAGAAGATATAATCTCCCGTACCGTATCGTTCTCCCTGGGAAGAGAGTTCCATTGAAAATTATCCAACGCGCTCTCGCTATCCTCTATTTTTCTAATGACCGGGCCTGAAAGTCCCATCTTCTCACCTCGTATTATCAGACTCAATATAATATAGTAATTGTAACATCAACAACCTGCCCGTTCAATGACATTTCTCATGCGTACATTTCTCCAAAGCTCTCCGAAGGTGAGGCTCTTCAATCGGATTGAATGCTCTGCCTCTCCTGGGGACGGGAGCCGTCTTAATACAAAAAATTGTCAGGGATACGGATATACGCACGAATATGACTGTCCTTTGTACGTTTTACAATGCGAGAGACATTTTCGACATTTCCCTCTGCAGTTATAATATAATCATCATAATTTTCAAGTACAACTCCAATATGGTCATGATCCGTGTTGTTGAATACCCTGTCAAAAAGAACAAGATCCCCGGGCGCAGGATAAAAGGCATTATCATTTCCACTGTGATATGCAATGCGACTATCCGCCTGCGCCCATTCCTCCCATGCTCCGCACCCTGCAAGAGAACAGGAAGATTCTTTCGGACGAACAGGGATTCTGAATCCCGCTGATATCACACAATGATATACAAATGCCGCACACCAGAGCCCATCGGCCTCCTCCACAGACCATTTTGGAAACAGGGCGACAATATCCCCTATATTGGGCATACAATTGTTCCATTTCCCGTTATATGGCTTTTCGGCTTCCTCTCTCGCTATAACTGCCAGTCTGTTCCTGTCACACATAATTTCCTCCCCGGACAAATACCGCCTTTTGCACAAGCAGGTTCCAATCATATTTTTGCATTAGAAAAACCCCAAATTCTCAGAAAAACGACAAACTATATTGTGCGTGTTTTCCTCTGCCACTGTATATCATTACAAGCCTCACGACCATCTCCGGTGGTACCGTTCCGCTTTATTCCTTATGGGCCTTCCAGATTTTTTCAACATTGATCAGGTCATTCATCTCGTCTTCTCTATTATATGTATAGTTTTCCGGCACTTCATCAAACAGCGCAATCCTGCCCATTTCATTTCCCGGAAGTCTGCCAATGGAATGCGCTATCGCCAGATATACCCTGCCATTATTTCTTCCCTGATTATTCTCCCAAATATATTCATAGTCCCATAACGGAATCATCTCACAGTCTGTAATTCCTGTTTCCTCATACAACTCTCTTTTGGCTGCCTGTAAGGGTGTTTCACCCTTTTCTACATGACCTGCCGGATGTTCATAACTTTCTCTCTTTTTATGCCAGCAATATACCCACTTGTCCTTATACTTCGTAAAAATAACCACAAATTCAATATGGTCTGAAAATCCAACAAAGTATTTTGTCATTGCCATCTCTCTCATCTTCCTCCCTTCGTCTATAACTTCTCAGGAATTTTCAAAATATCTACAAATCCGTTCCTTCTTCTATCCACTCCTTCAATTTTTTCTGAAGTTCTTTTTTATCCGGCAAATATAACTGATACTCTGATGCATAAACATTGGCATTATCCGGCAATGTAATTTCTACAAGAGCATCATCCTTTTCTTTACATAGTAAAATTCCAACTGTTGGATTTTCCTCCGGTAGCTTTTCATACCTGTCATAATAATGTACATACATCAACATCTGCCCCAAATCCTGATGCGTCAGTTTATCAATCTTCAAATCTATCAGCACATAGCA
>CANOVJ010000038.1 GCA_947570615.1 uncultured Lachnospiraceae bacterium | reverse complement strand
CTAGGAAGAAATAAGAGTATAAGCATCTGCTTTATGAAAGAAAAGGATTTGACATAATTATTATCAAAGAGCCAGACGCATAAGACACAGAGCCCGGAGCGGGATTTCCTGATCCGGCAGATGAGTCTGGAGGAGCTGGTCACGCAGGCCATTCAAAATCACAGGGATCTGCTGATCAGCTCCGGTATGCGGGCGGATGTGAACTCGATGCACCGGGACGAGGCGTTTACCTGCACAAGCCCGCCTTCCAGTATCATTTTGCGGACCCGGCTCACAGATTCCCCCAGAACCCGGGCAAGCTGTTTTTCCGGTCGGATTTTCAGCTCACAGGGATTATGGATGATAATCACTGTCTGATCCAGGCAGTCGGTCTCCTGTGTTGTGTCGTCGCATTTCACAAAGTCGCAGTCCAGCCGCCCGGGATCGATCTCTGCCCTGTTTTTCTGAAACAGCCGGATACTGCGGCCGTAATATTCCGCGAGCTGTTCGTCGTTATTCAGAAAACGGCTGTACTCCTGCTGCGGTATGGAGGAAACCTTCACCCGCTTCCAGATTGCCAGATTGAGCGTATGTCTGCATTTTTCACATTGATAGATTAACCATACATCCAGCTTCTTACCGTTTCCGTTGATTCGGAATTTTCCGGTATTAATAAAATGTGTCCTGGCATTGCATCCAGGGCAGTCGCGTATCACGGAAAACGACTCCCTGGGTACAATCTCATATTCTGTTCTCCTCAGCCGGCCCATCGGTTTTTTCCTTTCTTCCGGATTTCTCTTACAGTATAAAGAATGCCGGCAGGCGGGGCCACCTCGAGGTTGATTAATAAAAAAACATGAGAAAAAGAGCGCTTATACGACCTGGTAAAAAATCATTTTTTAACAGGCACCCAGACTTCATATTGCAAGTTATCGGGGTCGGGACTTAGATAGACCTCTATATCGGGAGCGTTGGCAAATTCAAATCCCGATGTCGGAAGCCATTCTGTAATGATGCGCTGTTCCAGTTCCTGAATTGACATTCCTGTACCGGTTCCGCTGAAAACAGCCCATGTGCAGGCAGGAACAACATATTCGTCCAGGGAATTGTCGATTTCGGCGGACGAGGACACAGCTATGAAATATCGCCAGTCCTCTTCGTCAGTGCAAACGCTTACACCCAGGAGATTATTCATAAGCGGCGTAATCTTCTCCAATGTGCCGTTTATAGCAGCATTCTGCCACATTTGCGGTACGGCCGCGAAATTGTTTTCTATTTCCTTATCCAGCGGATGGGATACTCCCACAATGCGAAAGGCTGTTTTTTCTTCAATACGATAATTCAATTCTTCTACTCCTTTTACGGTTATTTTGAAGCTGACAGGGGGATAAGACTTCACAGACACCCCTCCTTTCCAGTGATCATTATACTTCTTTGGGCTGCTTATTGCCTCTCTTTTCATGCACAAAAAAGAGTGTGTCAGAGGGTAGCTGAAAGCATGGTTATTTAGTATAATACAGATTAATCAGCAGGTCTGACAAGGAAATGATCAGAAAATGAACAGTACAGGAGGACAGGATTATATGAGGAACGAGATCTGTGATGAAAAGTCGGCGATTCGCAATATAATTATTTCGAGCCAGCGCCTGGACAAAAAAAGCTCCGACAGTATTGAGGAGATCGTCTCGGATATATGCGGCCTGCAGTATGATCCGAATCCAACCATCCATTTGAACCATTATATGATGCTCTGGAACAGAAAGAAGGACTTTGCTGTCGGGGACCTGGACGCTGCGGTGTATAAGGAGTTTAAAATTACAGAAGCATTTGCTTTCAGACGCAATATGTTTTTTGTTCCAACCGATGAATTTGCAATTTATCGTGCCGCACTGAAGGATGTTGTACGATGGGGCTCTTCGGATGAAAGCTATCTGGCGGCGGCGGACACTCCGGGCGATCGGGCTGCGGAAGAGGAATTGAAGAAGGGATTGAAGGATCAGCCCGGTATGACCACCGGCCAGATTTGGGAGAGCCTGCATTTATCGGATGAATGGGATGCGTATATAAAAGGAAGAAAGACAGGCGATTTCAGCTCTGAGCTGCCCATATTCCGCGCATTTTACAGACTGAAACGAAAGACCGATCTGGTAACCTGCGGCAGAAATCCGGGTACATTCAGAGAGCCGCTTTATATCCTGAAGGAAAACCTGGGTATAAATGAATGGCCAGACTCCGGAATCTCCAAAGACGACGCCAGAGCATATATCATCGAAAAGCTTATAGCTTCTTTTGGAGTGACATATCCCGTACATATCTCTCATATAACGGGAATTCCGACTGCTGATATTGCGCCCTTCTTTTCCGGATTGGAGCGGGAAGGAAAAATAACACCGGTGAAGGTCGGAAAAAAGTCATGCTATATCCACGCCTCAAAGGCAGACCGACTTAATAAACATACGGATCAGGACAGCGAAGAGATCCGTCTCATTTCCCCCATGGATATTCTTGTGCGGGACCAGACATGGCTGAAAACATTTTTTGACTATTCATATACATTTGAGTATTTCAAAAAAAAGGGGATGAAATGGCCGCTGTCGATCCTTGCAGGAAACCGGTTTGTCGGGTATTTTGACTGCAAGATGGAGTGGCGGACCAAAAGATTCATAATAAAAGAGAGAAATATATTTGATTCCGCGTTTGACGATCACAGGGGTATCGAACAGGCTTTACAGGATTTAGCCGCTTTTCACGGGGCTGAGGATATTGTCGAAAAGGGCTGAGTGAGAAGATTCAGGAGGGACGCCGCCCGCTTTTTCGAAAGCCAGACGGCAGACGCAGACGCTGCCGCGCATATGTCTGAAAGGGAGTGGAAGTGACGTTATCTGAATTGCCTCTGCGCAACGCTTCCCGTCAGGCACGGGATTATCTGGTGTATTTTGTCACTGTGGTCATGGCCGTGGGGATCATGGGCTGGCTGGCGCATTACACCACATGTTTTATGCTGGAAAGACGCAGCCGGGAGCTGGGGCTGATCTTCCGGGCGATTTTTGAGAACCGGGTCATACAGACAGGCAGCTTTGATCTGTTTGTCGGAACGAGAAATCCGGACGGGGATTTTGAGGATTATCCCGCATATATTCGCGAAAAGATCCCGGTAAAGGACTGGCGGCAGTACGGGATCTATCGGGGCGAGAACGGGCAGACGAATATGAGGGTATGGACGGCGAGGCGGCGGATCGTTATTTTGAGACCCTCTACGCCAGCTCTCAGGTGAAGGAGGATGTCGCGGCCACCATTCTGACCATACAGCAGCTCGCCGGGATGGGGCGCTGCCGCCGTCAGTTTCGTCTCCTGGGAAAGCTGGGGCTGTTTTTCCTGATTTATCTTATTTTCATTCTGATGGCGTATGTGAGCTTAAAGCGCGGTGTGACAGAGGAACAGGGGTGAGAATGGGGGCTGGAAGAGGATGTGGAAACCATCCGCAGACTGTCGGGGGTATGATCAGAGCGTGTGAATTTCACAGCGTCTCCATCATAAGCACCCCCTCCAGATTCCCGTAAATTTCAACGATCTGAGGGAAGGTCACAGTCTTGTTAAAGCGCAGGGTGATAACGGCGGAGATGACGGCAGTATCATCGCTGTTTTTGATCCGGGTCATCTCCAGATTTTCAACCACGCATCCTCTCTGCTTCGCAAAGGAAATAAAATTGCTCATATCGCCCATGGTGGAGAACTCCACCCGCAGGGCAGCAAAATCCGAGTTGCCTGCATGGAGATGCCGGTCCACGATCCGCAGAAGCTTTATGGAAATCCAGATGGCGGCAAAGCTCACCAGCGCGCCGGTGTAGAAGCCTGCTCCCAGCGCCAGGCCGAGACATGCCACTGACCAGAGCCCGGCGGCAGTAGTAAGTCCCCGGACCTGATTCTGCCTTGTGACCAGGATGGTCCCCGCCCCCAGAAAGCCGATGCCGCTGATGACCTGCGCCGGAATGCGTCCGGCGTCGGAGGTTCCCGTGGTATTGGAGATAAAAAGTCCTACCATCATGGCCAGGGTGGAGCCCAGGCATACCACCAGGTAGGTGCGAAATCCTGCCGGGCGGTGCCGCTTTTCCCGCTCGTAGCCCAGAATCCCGCCCAGCAGCATGGCCAGGAAGGTTCGCAGGATGATGGAAGGAAGGGTCAGTTCGCTCAGCAGGGGGATCTGTTCAAGGATCATTTGTGGCCTCCGTGTCTTTTCGGGTGAGAATGAAGGTGCGGTTATGATATGTCCTGTCTGGCTTCTATTTTACAACATGATCCTGTATTTTCCAAGTGTGGGATGCGTTTCTTTGCGTATGCTGCGATCATATTATTTTTGTATTCATTCCTATTGACTTTCTGAGCAGGATGCACAATAATAGTCATGAATTGGAGCGCAACTTGGAGAAGCAGCAGGGTAGTTGATAATTTGTAGTCGGATGCATACATATGTTTACAGATGTGGTATAATAGAGGTGTCAAATTTATCAGAGACAGGGTTCGTTTATGGAAAGGTGTGGATATATTATGGCAAATTCACTGGTACAGTTTCGAACGGATGACACATCGAGAATGAGGGCGACCGCTATTTGTGAACGACTTGGCATCGATTTGCCAACCTATATGCGTATGTGCATATCAAGGCTTATCCAGGAAAACGGAATTCCATTCAGCATGAAGCTTGACCGGGAGCCTGAGAGCAGCGCGCTGATGGCGATGAAGCAGGCAAGCCGTATTGCGCAGGAAAACGGAATAGCTGATATGACGTTGGAGGAAATCAACGCTGAAATTGCAGAGGCGAGAAAGTAAGGTAAAATTTGTGAGATATTATGCAGTTATTGATACAAATGTGCTTGTCTCAGCGATGCTGAAGTGGAATTCTGTACCGGGAAGTGTTATGGAACTGGTTTTTGAAGGCCCGATTATCCCTGTGTTAAATGACACAATTATGGAAGAATATCGGGAGGTTCTTGCCCGGCCCAGATTTCACTTTACAGAAGATATTATCCAGGAGGTACTGGAGGGAATCAGGCGAGAGGGAATATATGTTGATGCAGAAACATTAGAAATTGAGTTGCCTGATCCAAAAGACAGGGTGTTTTACGAAGTTGTAATGGAGAAACGGAAAAAGGAGGACGCATACCTTGTAACAGGGAACCTGAAACATTTTCCGGCGAGGCCTTTTATCGTTACGCCCAGGGAAATGCTGGATATTGTCTGGGCCTGCGATGAAAACTGATGGGCAGCGTTTTTTGTGAACTGTTTTTATTCCAGACACCTTATGCCAATAAAACAGAAAGGAAACAGAATCAATGTCAGTCAAACATCTTCTCCCCCAGGGAGTAAACTGGTACAAAGCAAATCTGCACTGCCACACGGTGCTTTCCGACGGAAAGCACACGGCCCGGGAGATTAAGGAGCTGTATCAGGCCAGAGGCTACAGCGTGATCGCGTTTACGGATCACAGAATCTACGCCAATCATGCGGAGTTAAACGATGAGAATTTTCTGGCCATCGCGGCCATGGAGACGGATCTGAACGAGTTCGGAAACCATCAGTGGAGCTTTGACCGGATCAGAACCTACCACATCAACTGGTTCGATACGGATCCCAATTTATATAAGGAAGAAAAGGCGCATCTGACCCAGCCCGAGAAGCGTTATCACGATATCGAGAGCCTGAACGGCTATGTGGAAAAGATGGCCGGACTGGGATTTTTAGCCTGCTATAATCATCCTTACTGGTCGCTGCAGAATTATGAGGACTATAAGGATTTAAGAGGCTTCTGGGGAATGGAGATCTACAATCACGGCTGTGAGCTGGACGGTCTCTACGGCTATCATCCCCAGGCCTATGACGAGATGCTGCGCAGCGGCCAGAGGCTCTTTGCGGTGGCGACGGACGACAATCACAACAGCTGCCCGCCGGAGGATGCCCTGTGCGATTCCTTTGGCGGGGCGGTGATGATCGGCGCCAGGGAGCTGACCTGCCCGGCGGTGATGGAGGCGCTTAAGAACGGACATTTTTACAGCACCATATCGCCGGATGGACGCTCGGAGGGGCCGAGGATTGAGGAGATCACCCTGGAGGATGGAAGGCTGAGCGTGCGTTGCACTCCGGCGGACAAGATCTACATAAAGACCATGGGACGCTCCTGCCACAGGGCCGCCGCCGCGCCCGGAACCACCATCAGCCAGGCGCAGTTTACCCTGACCGGAAAGGAAGGATATATCCGGGTTGCCGTTCAGGATGCTCACGGAAGGCATGCGGATTCCAACGCGTATTTCCTGGATGAGCTTTTAAGCCGCTGATCAGCTCTGGTAGAGAGCCGCTCTGGCACAGAGTCGCCCGACACGAAGATCCCTGGCACAGGGCCGTTCCGGAACGGAGGCAGGAGGGAAAGACGCCCTGAAATATTTTTTATCCTATCAGAACAAAAACGCCGGCGCGCAGATGCCGGCGTTTTTTGTGCAGAAATACGCAGAAGAAAGATCGACAAACCGATTTTTCTGCCGACGCAGCGTGCGCTCGGCGGGGCGGACATTGGGGAAGAGCTCTGCCGGAAAACGAAATCCCGGTTAAAATAATTACATCAGAAGAAATATTTTCGTTTACTTAAATGTTCTTTTAGATTACAATCACAGTATAAGCCGGATTATGCATGCGTGCAGGGACACGCCTGGACTTTTCTCTTTCAGACTTTTGCTGCCCGGACTTTGGAAGGAGCATGGCTATAATTATGAAAAACTGGAGCGCTTATCGAAAACTGTATCTGTCCTATGCCTGCATTCTTCTGATACCGCTGGTGATGGCAGTGTTTTTTTATTCCTACTCCTACCGGGTAGTGCAGCGGCAGGCGGACGCCTCCAACAGCGGCCTGATCCGGACGCTGAAGGAGACCTGCGACAGAGAGCTGGAGTATTACGGGAACGCGCTGCTCCAGCTCGGGCTGGATACCACCATCCAGCAGCTCTCCACCGTACATGGGAATTTCAAAAGCAACGACTATTATAAGCTCTACACACTGCAAAGAGAGATCAATGATCTGCAGATTGCCATCAACCGCAATGGAAATTACTGCAATGATATAACGGTTTACTTCCGCAATAACGGCAAAGTGGTGTCCACCAGAGGATGCATGGATCTGAAAATGTACTGCGAGCTCTACTGCTTCGAGGATGAGGATTCCATAGGGTGGCTGGAGGACTATTTTTCGGAATATCACGTGTCCGGGGCGACCCGCCTGGAGGGAACGCTGAAGGATGGAAGCTCGCCTCTTCTTCTGACCATGACCAACATGAAGGGGGACTTCGGGGAGACCTCCGCCATGGTCGGCCTGTGGATCAATATGGACGCCCTGAGCAAAAGCATGAGGCTGGATACGGACGAAAACGGGATGGACTGGCTTCTGATTGATGAAAAGAGCCGGATTATGACCAGGCCCGGGGAGTTCGGACAGATCGGACTCGACTACGACGGGCTGAAGGAGGAGAGCGACGCGGAGCTGAACTACAATGAGGAAAAATATATCCTCAGCGTTTCCCCCTCAAAGGTATTCGGCTGGAAATATGTGCTCATGATGCCGGAAAAAATGATCGGCAGCTCGGCCAGGCGGCTGAGAAATTTTTTTACCCTGAGCCTTCTGATCTGTCTGGGCGTGGGGTTTATGGCCGCCACGCAGATGGCCAGGAAAAGCTACGATCCCATCAGGGCGCTGATGGATATGTTCCGCAAGTATGACAGGGAAAACAGGCAGGTGGAAAATGAATATGTCTACCTGAAGGAAAAGGCCATGCGGCTTTTTGAGGAGCACTCCGAATTCCAGGAGAGACTCCATGAGAGCAGGGAGGTGATCCGGCAGTATTATCTGATCGACACGATGATCAATCCCGCCGGAGAGCAGCAGAATACGCCGGAGAGGAACGAGATCTGCCGGAAGTTTGCCCGCGGGGGACAGAATCTGGTGCTGTTGTTAAAGATCAGGGAGGAGTCCGGGACAGAGCAGGCGTCCGCAGAGGAGAATTCTCCGGCACACACTCTCTCTGCCGCAGTCGGTGAGAGAGAACAGGAAAACGACGGGGACAGGAGCAATCTTCAGAAGTTCATTGTCGGAAATGTGTTCGGGGAAGGCATCTCGGAGGCCTTTGATGTGGAGATCGCGGAGCTGGGGGAGGCGTCGGCGGCTCTTGTGAATATCCGGGAAAGAAATGCGGGGACGGCGGAAAGGCTTTTGGAGATTATCGACAACATGCAGAAATTTATCTCCGACAATTTCGGCTTCCGGGTTGCGGTGCTGGCCGGGGAGGGCCATGAAGGGCTTGCGGGGCTCCACCGCTCCTACCGGGAGGCCTGGGAGGCGGAGGCGTTTCTGCCCCTTCTGGATTCGGATTATATCAGCTACCGGGAAATACGGGACACCTCCAACAGAAACTACAAGTATTCCCTCTCCCAGGAGGAGCGGATCATATCGGCTATCAGGAATAATGACAGAGAGCTTGCCATCTCCTGCATCAACGGGGTGTTGGATGTGAATTTCAGACAGCTTAAGACCTCCCCGGCCATGCGCAGATGCCTTCTCTACGACCTGGCGGGGACGCTCATGAAGGCCGCCCAGGAGACGGGAGGCAGAGCGGGGGAGGAGCTGGACTTAAAGGTATTTTCCTCCAATCTGAGCTATCAGGAGATCCGGGACGGGTTTGCGGGGGCGGTGGAGGAAATATGCCGCCAGCCCGATACGGACACTGTGAATGACTATAACAGTCAATTGAGCGGCGAGATCCGCCGGTACATACAGGAAAACTTTGGGGATCCTGACCTGAACGTATCTCAGATCGGACAGCATTTCCATATCACGCCTGCCTATCTCTCCTCTATCTATAAGAAGTGTACCGGGGAGAGCCTTCTGCGGGCGCTCAACCAGACCCGCATCGAGGCGGCGGAGAGACTTCTGGAGGAGGGCGTCAGCGTGGTGGAGACGGCGGAGAGGACAGGCTTCCGCGACAGCTCCACCTTTATCCGGGCGTTCAAGAAGGCTACGGGGGCCACGCCGGGGCAGCTTAAAAACAGCAGGCGCAATAATTAATGAATATGCAAAAACTGAAATCTTCTTAATTGTTCCTGTTTTTGTCAATGGATTTTCATTTTTGCCTATATAAAAACCACCTTTTGTCGGGTAGAATTCAGGGCAGGTACACAGGAGGCGGGAACCGGGGGACCGGTTTTCGCCGCACAGCCAACAAATTCAAAAATCTGACAGGAGGAAAAAAATGAGAAAGAAATCCACAAAGCTTCTTGCTTTACTGACGGCGGGCATCACAGCCGCTTCTTTATTGGCAGGATGCGGTTCGGGCGGATCTGACAAGACGCAGAGCACGGACCAGACACAGGAGAGCAGCACGCAGGACGCGGCGACAGATGATACGGCCGCCACAGAGGATACCGCTTCCGATGCAACGGAAGACGCCGCGGCAGACACGGCAGCGGATGCAGGCTCCTATCCCATAGCGGAGGGGGGAACACTTACCTACTGGTTGCGGACGGAAACATTCCTGATATCATTGAGCGCGGATGGGTAAGCCAGTATCCCGGCGGACCGGAGAAGGCCATCTCCGACGGCGTGATCATCGCATTAAACGACGTGATCGATCAGTATTGTCCGAACCTGAAGAAATATCTGGAGGAGAATCCGGATATCGACCGTATGGTTAAGACGGATAACGGTACATACTTTGCATTTCCCTTCATCCGCGGCGAGGAGAGACTCTGCTTCACAGTAGGAAGCTTCCTTCGTCAGGACTGGCTGGATGAGCTGGGACTTGCGGTGCCCACCACCATCGACGAGTGGCATGATGTGCTGGTTGCATTCAAGGAGAAAAAGGGAGCCAGCGCGCCTCTTTGCTATGATTACATTAACTTTAAGGGCTCCAATCCCTTTGCATTCGCCTACGGCGTAGGTACTGCCAACAACTCCTCCTTCGTTCTGGATGAGAACGGCGAGATCGCTTATGCCTATGCGCGTGACAGCTACAGGGATTATCTGACCACCATGAATCAGTGGTATCAGGAAGGTCTGATCGATGCCGATTTCGCTACCTTAAACGGCGATCAGGTAACGGCCAAGATGACCACCGATCAGGCCGGCGCATCTGTGGGCTGGGCGGCAAGCCGTATGCAGCTGTTCATGACCACCGCACAGGCGGAAAACCCGGATTATTTACTGGTACCGGCTCCCCAGCCTGCGGCAAAGGCAGGGGAAACTCCTCTCTATGCTTACGCTGAGAACCGTTTCCCGGACGTGGGCGCCGCCATCACCGGAAGCTGTGAGAACGTAGAGCTGGCCGCAAGATTTCTGGATTACGGTTATTCGGAGGAAGGCCACAACCTGTTTAACTTCGGTACTGAAGGCGTTTCCTATAACTGGGAGGGAGACAGGGCCGTTTACACCGAGACCATCACCGACAATGAGGACGGATGGCCCATCGCTCAGGCCCTTGCGAAGCATATCCGCGCCAACTACAACGGTCCCTTCGTACAGGATCTGAACTATCTGGAGCAGTATCTCCAGCTTGAGACGGCAAAGCTCTGCCCTGAGACATGGGGAGTTGCCACTGCAAGAGAGCACACAATGCCGCCTGTGACGCCCACCGAGGAGGAGTCCAAGGAGCTTGCCACCATCATGAACGAGCTCGGAACCTATGTGGACGAGATGGCGCTGAAGTTCATCTTCGGAACAGAGAGCCTTGACAACTGGGATAACTACATCCGGACTCTGGAAAACATGAACCTCTCAAGAGCGCTTGAGATCGAGAAAGGCGCTCTGGAGCGCTACAACGCAAGATAAAAACTGAATGGAGGGGATGTCCAAAAAGCCAGTGGACGCCTTGGGCTTTGAGGACATCCCTTTTTTTGCCTGTTTGCTGTTGTTGTTAAAAGAAGGAAGGGGATAGATGGATGAAAAAATATACGGGGGACAGAATTAAAAAAGATTTCCAGAGAAACTGGTCGCTGTACCTTCTGGTGATTCCTGTTATCATTTTCTACGCCATATTCATGTATAAGCCCATGTACGGGGCAATCATCGCATTTATGGATTACACGCCCGCCAAAGGGGTATCCGGCAGTGACTGGGTAGGGTTTGCGAACTTTACCAGATTCTTTTCCAGCCCTTACTTTGTAAGGCTTCTGCGCAATACCATTCTCCTGAGTGTGTACAGCATTGTTTTCGGTTTTCCTGCACCCATTATCCTGGCGCTTCTGTTAAACGAGGTGGGAAACAAAAAGTTCAAGAAGATTTCTCAGACAGTTACCTATCTGCCGCACTTTGTATCCATGGTGGTTATCTGCGGTATGATCAAGGATTTCTGTCTCTCCACAGGCCTGATCAATGATATCATTGCCTTTTTCGGGGGGGAGCGCGTACCGCTTTTGCAGGATCCGAAATATTTCAGAACGATTTATACCGTCTCCAGTATCTGGCAGGAGGTAGGCTGGGGCTCGATCATATACCTCTCCGCACTCTCCGGCGTGGACAGCCAGCTCTATGAGGCGGCCTCCATCGACGGCGCGGGTAAATGGAAACAGACGCTCCACGTTACCATCCCGGGGATCATGCCCACCATCATCGTCATGCTGATTCTGCGGATGGGATCTCTCATGAGCATGGGCTACGAGAAAACGATCCTTCTGTATAACTCCGCGATCTATGAGACGGCGGATATCATTTCTTCCTATGTATACCGTGTCGGCCTGATCGATCAGGACTGGAGCTATTCGACGGCTATCGGATTGTTTAACTCCGTAATCAACTGCGCGCTGCTGGTGATCACCAACATGATCTCCAAAAGAACGACAGAGAACAGTCTGTGGTAAGGAGGAGAATTATGAAAGTAAAGAAATCAACAGGGGAAAGAATATTTCAGGTATTCAACTATGTTTTCCTGACAGTCATAACACTTGTCTGCCTTTATCCCATGTGGCACGTGGCGGTGGCCTCCTTCAGCAACAGCAACCGGCTCATGTCGCACACGGGGTTCCTGTTAAAGCCTCTGGGCTTCAGCATACAGGCATACATAAAGGTGTTTGAAAATCCCATGATCTTAAAGGGCTATCTTAACACGCTGTTTATATTAATAACAGGTGTTTTTGCTGATTTGGTTCTGACCAGTATTGCGGCGTACTTCTTTTCGCGCAAGAATGTACTGTTCAAGAAACCGCTGATGCTGCTGATCATGTTTACCATGTTTTTCTCGGGAGGCACGATTCCCTTTTACCTCACATTGAAAGACATGCACCTGATCGATACCAGATGGGGACTGATCATTCCCTTTATGATCAGCACCTACAACATGATCATCATGCGTACCTCCTTTGAGGCCATTCCGGAGAGCCTGACCGAGGCCGCCAGAATTGACGGCGCGGGCCATATCACCATTCTGGTAAAGGTCATTCTGCCTCTGTCCAAGGCTATTCTGGCGGTTATGGTGCTCTACTACGGCGTATCCATCTGGAACGGATGGTTCTGGGCGACCGCCATCCTGCGCGACAGAGAGAAATATCCTTTGCAGGTGGTTCTGCGTGAGATCCTCATATCCAACGACTCCCAGGGCATGAACGCCGGGGCTGTGGGAGACGCCGAGGCGGTGGCTCAGAGTATCCGCTACGCTACCATCATGGTCGCCACGGTGCCGATCCTGCTGGTATATCCCTTCCTGCAGAAATACTTCGCCAGCGGCGTGATGATCGGGGCGGTGAAGGAGTAGGAGAGCGGGGAGCATGTAAGAAACAGAATAAAAAACGTCGGTACAAAGGTGCCGGCGTTTTTTATTCTGTAATTGAACTTCTGAAAAATTTGTAGTAAACTGGATACAGGCCTGTTTTGATCGGCTCAGGACCTGGCGGGAAGGGAGTCGATGCAGCTTGCGATATAGGACTTGACCTCCTCCCGGGGTTTGTCCAGCGCAATGGCCAGCTCGCCGTACAGGGAGCTCTCAGCGAGACTGAAATAGCGGCTGTCAAGAGCTGTGACCTTGTAGCCCTTCATGGTCCGCTTTTCCTTGCGAAGGTAAATCGTTTTGATGAGCTGCACCCAGGCCCTGGTGCTGTTCGAGCGCATATATTCCTTGTAGGTTTTTTCCAGTGTTTTTTCATCGGCGATAGGGATCAGGGGAATGTCAGGGATGGACCTGATCAGACTGTCGGCCTCCTCCCGGGACAGGGCAGGACGCAGGAGAGTTTCCGCCGTATCCACAGGAGTATAGACCGTGCTCCCCGAGGAATACACAGGCTTGAGCAGATAATACTTTCTGTTTTTGTCAATACCGGAAATGCTCAGCGTGGTGATATCCTGGACGCGGCATATTCCATTGTTACCATAGATTACATAGTCTCCTTTTTCAAACATGATCACACCTCCTTCAAAAGCACGTTATACTACTTAGTATACCAAATTTTTGAGGAAAATGTCAGTGTATTTTGTGAAAATGCCAAATTTGTAAAAATATTCATACAGTTCAGCCAGCCTGAACCGTTTCCACGTTGTAAAAAACGTGCAGAAAATATTATTATAGTTTGTGAGGAATGCCCGAAAGGCCGGGCAGATGGGAGTAAGAGTGAGATTATACCTGGTCAGACACGGAGAGACAGACTGGAACATCGAGAACAAAATCCAGGGACGGACAGACACGGAGCTCAATGAGAAGGGCAGACAGCAGGCGCAGGAGCTGGCCGGTGTGCTGGAAAAGGGATACAGAATCCGAAGGATCTACACCAGCCGACAGAAACGGGCGGCGCAGACTGCCGAGATTATAGGAAAACGACTTGGCATAGAGCCCAGAGTCAGAGACGGCCTGGAGGAGATCAATCTTGGAAAGTGGGAGGGATATACCTGGCGGCAGGTGAAGGAGCTCTTCCCGAAGGAATATTTTATCTGGCATGGTAACAGGCGTTATGAAACGCCGCCCATGGGGGAATCCTACCAGCAGCTTCTCGACCGGCTTCTGCCTGTGCTGGACGCCATCATGAGCGAGCAGGAGGATGTGCTGAGCATCACCCACAGCGCGGTGATCATGACGCTGATGTCCTATATCTATGATACGCCCTTTGAGGATATGGCCAGAAACTACAAGACAGGGAATACACAGATCGTGGAGCTTGATAAAGGTTTATTTTATCAGAGATATATAAAATAGCAGATATTATTAAAATGAATCTGCGAAAATAAAAACAAGGAGGACGAGAGAGTGAAATTAGGAGCATTGGAGGCAGGCGGCACAAAAATGGTGTGCGCGCTGGGCGACGAGAGCGGAAAAATTTTTGAGCAGATTTCCATTCCTACAGAGAAGCCGGAGATCACGGTGCCCAAAATGATCGATTATTTTAAGGGAGCCGGGATCGAAGGGCTGGGGATTGCATGCTTTGGCCCCATCGATCCGGATAAGAGATCCGCGACCTATGGCTACATCACCAGTACACCCAAGCTGGCGTGGCAGAATTACAATATCGTGGGTGCCTTCGAGGAGGCGCTGGGATGCCCTGTGGGGTTTGACACGGATGTGAACGGCTCGGTTCTGGGGGAGGTTACCTTCGGACAGGCGAAAGGAAAGAGCTGTGTGGTGTATGTCACCATCGGTACCGGCGTGGGAGCCGGAATTTATATTGAGGGCAGGCTCCTTCACGGTATGCTCCATCCCGAGGCGGGGCATGTGATGATTCAGAAGCGCCCGGGGGATACCTATAAGGGAAGATGTCCCTTCCACGAAAGCTGCCTGGAGGGGCATGCGGCGGGACCGGCCATCGAGGCGCGCTGGGGGAAGAAGGCCATCGAGCTTAAGGACTGCAGAGAGGTCTGGGATCTTGAGGCATATTATATCGCCCAGGCGTTAAGCGGCTATGTGCTGACACTCTCGCCGGAAATGATCATTCTGGGCGGCGGCGTGATGCATCAGGAGCAGCTTTTCCCCATGATCCGCAGCTACGTGAAGGAAATCCTGAACGGATATATCCGGACAGAGGAAATGGAGCATCTGGACAGCTATATCGTTCCGGCAAGTTTAAACGACGATCAGGGGATCATGGGCTGTCTTGAGCTTGCGAGGAGAGCGGCAGATGACAGGTAACAGGTGTTGCTTATGAAGCAGGTGACGGCAGGGATCCTGGCCCATGTGGACGCCGGGAAGACCACCTTATCGGAAGCCCTGCTCTATGTCAGCGGTACGATACGCAGACTGGGCAGGGTGGATAAAAAGGACGCTTTCCTGGACACTTACCGCCAGGAGCGGGAGCGTGGGATCACCATCTTTTCCAAGCAGGCCCGGCTCAGCGTGAAAGACACGGAGCTCACCCTGCTGGATACCCCCGGACACGTGGATTTCTCAGCGGAGATGGAGCGCGTCCTGCAGGTGCTGGATGTGGGGATCCTGGTGGTCAGCGGGAGCGATGGAGTGCAGGGGCACACGCGCACGCTCTGGCGTCTGCTGAAGCGTTACGGCATTCCGGTGTTTCTCTTTGTGAACAAGATGGATCAGCCGGGGACAGACCGGGAGAAGCTTCTTGCGCAGCTTCAGTCGGAGCTTGACGGCGGCTGTATCGACTTTGGGCCTGCGGTGTCCGCGCAGATGCGTCCGGCAAGGTCGCCTCATGAGCAGGAAGCGTTACAGGAGGGCCGGCCCCGTTCCTGGTCCGGTCAGGATTTCTCTCCGGAGAGCTTCTACGAGAGCCTGGCGGTCAGCGAGGAGGAGACGCTGAACGAATTCCTGGAGACGGGAATGATCCGAAAAGAAACCATACGAAAACTGATCAGGGAAAGAAAAATCTTTCCCTGCTTTTTTGGTTCCGCGTTAAAGCTTTCCGGCGTGGAGGAGCTGCTCGAGGGGATCTCGGAATATACCGGGCAGAGAGAGTATCCGGCGCAGTTTGGCGCGCGCATCTTCAAGATCAGCCGGGACGCCCAGGGCAACCGTCTCACCCATATGAAGATCACGGGAGGGACGTTGCGGGCCAGGGATATCCTCTCCTGTCAGAGACAGGATGGTCAGAGACAGGATGGCCAGGGACAGGCTCCGGGCGGGGACATCGGATGGGAGGAGAAGGTCAACCAGATCCGGGTCTACAGCGGCGAAAAATATGAGACGCCAGCCCAGGTGAGCGCGGGCGGGATCTGTGCGGTGACGGGACTTACCAGAACCCGGGCGGGAGAAGGGCTGGGCATCGAGAAGGAAGCACCGGGGCCGGAGCTTTTGCCGGTTTTCTGTCACAGTATTTTGCTGCCGCAGGGATGCGATCCGGCGGTGATGCTTCCGCGGCTTCGCCAGCTCGAAGAGGAGGAGCCCCAGCTCCATATTATGTGGGATGGGCAGAACCGGGAAATCAAGGCCCAGATCATGGGCCAGGTCCAGATCGAGGTCTTTGAAAAGCTCATCCAGGAGCGGTTCGGCGTCGCGGTGACCTTCGGAAAAGGATCGGTGGTTTACCGGGAGACCATAGCGGATACCGTGGAGGGGGTGGGACACTATGAGCCTCTGCGCCATTATGCGGAGGTGCATCTTTTGCTGGAGCCCGCGGAGCCGGGAAGCGGTCTTACGTTTTCCTCCGACTGCAGTGTGGATGATCTGGAGATCAACTGGCAGCGGCTGGTGCTGACCCATCTGGAGGAGAGGGAGCATCCGGGGGTGCTCACCGGAGCCCCCATCACGGATATGCGTATCACCCTGAAAGCCGGGAGGGCGCACTTAAAGCACACCGAGGGAGGAGACTTCCGGCAGGCTACCTGGAGGGCCCTGCGCCAGGGGCTGATGCAGGCGCAGAGCGTACTGCTGGAGCCATGGCATGAATTCCGGCTGGAGCTTCCCAGTGCTCTGGCAGGGCGGGCCATGACCGATCTTGACAGGATGTACGCGGATTTTACTCTTGAGGCGGGAAGTGAGGGGATCAGCGTTCTAAGGGGCGTTGCGCCCATGTCCGAGATCCGGGATTATCCCGGGGAGGTGAACGCCTACGCCCGGGGACAGGGGCAGATGCAGCTTAACATGAAGGGATATTTTCCCTGTCACAATACGCAACAGGTGATGGAGGAAAAGGGCTATGATCCTCTGCGGGATGTGGAGAATCCGGCCAGCTCCGTATTCTGTGCCCACGGGGCGGGATTTATCGTGGAGTGGGATCAGGTTCCCGCCTATATGCATCTTGAGAGCTGTCTTCCGAAGGAGAAGAGCGCAGGGGAGGATCTGGACCCGGCTCTGCGGGAGTACGCCCTCACCGCCCCGGCCGTGCGGCGGAGCATGGAAAAAAAGGAGAGTACGGATTTTCTGGGGCAGGAGGAGGCGGAGAAGATTTTAAGCCGGACACTGAATGCCAACCGGAAGGAAAACCGCAAAAAGCCGGGCTATGTCAGAAGCCGGGGCGGGCGCGGCAATTCCGCTGTCAGTCAGAGCCGGAGGGCATATGACGCCGGGGGAGAGAAGAACGGAGAGGGAAGGAAGGGACAGTATCACGCCCGAGGCGCTCAGAGCGCAAAGCCCAGGGAGGCGTATCTGCTGGTGGACGGCTACAATGTGATCTTTGCTTGGGAGGAGCTTAAGGAGCTGGCCGCGCAGAATCTGGACGGGGCCAGGGGAAAGCTGCTGGATCTGCTGTGCGATTATCAGGCGGTGAAGGGATGTAATCTGATCGCGGTTTTCGACGCCTACCGCCTGGCGGGCCATCCCACGGAGGCGCTGGATTACCACAACATCCATGTGGTGTATACCAGGGAGGCGGAGACTGCGGATCAGTATATCGAGCGGTTTGCCCACGAGAACGGCCGCAGGTATGACGTGACCGTGGCCACCTCAGACGCTCTGGAGCAGATCATCATCGTGGGCCAGGGGTGTAAGCTGCTCTCCTCCAGAGAGCTGAAGGAGGAGATGGAGCGCACCGCCGCGGAGACGGTGGAAGGATTTCGCAGCGCCAATCCAGGGGAGAGAGTGTCTCTGGGACAGGCGCTGGGGGAGGAGCTGGAGAGCATCAGGGAGAGGCTACCAGCGTTCCCAGAATAAGCAGATCATTGTGATGAAGGCAAGGAAAATGACGATTCCGGCGTTTATGGCGTGCATGAGGCGGTCCCTGGCCTTCAGAAGGCCCGAGCCGGTTTCCCTGGCGTAGGGGGAGAGAAGGTAATATTTGCTTCCAAGACCAAGGGCGATGGAGACATAGATCAGGCAGATGGCCACATAGCGGAAGTCGCTGCTGCAGGTGTAGGGATAGATAATCACAAAGGCCGCAAAGGATATCAGCATAACGAGGTAGCCCGTCAGGAGGAAAAGAGTGTCCTCCCGGCGGGTTCTCTTATTCAGAAGAACCATAACCAGTAAGATGGCGGTTGTTATTCCAAGGATCAGGGCCAGCACAAAGGTGAACTGGCACAGCACCAGAAGGATATCCGACAGATCGGTGGGATATTCCTCCGCAAAGAGGGAGGTGTGGAACATGATTGCCCAGGTGTTGCTGCAGGCCCTGGCGCTGATGGGGTGGAATGGGAAATCAAAATGCCACTGGGAGAGGGCCGGGATTCCCAGCCGGTCCCACAGACTGTAGGCCGCGGTATACATGGGAGAGGTCTCTCCCGGCACCGGAACGCCGGGCTTTTCCCCGAAACGGATCAGGTTTCTTACGATCCAGGACAGACCGACGGGGGCGGCCACCAGGGCGAAAATACAGTAATTTCTGACCCAGACAAGCAACGCCCTCATATCCTTTGCGCGTACAAGACCGACAAAATGCATCAGAAAGACGATGGCCAGGGGGATGGCCAGAACCGCGCTGTTTAGCTTGGTGATCATGCCAAGGCCGATGTACAGTGCCAGCCTGATCAGCCCGGACAGGTTTTTATTGCGGATCCATTTCAGAGATTCCAGCAGGATCAGGCTCATGAAAAGGATGGTCAGCATATCGTTGTTGACGCTTCCCGCCATAACGATGGTGGCGGGATGAAATACGAAAAAGGCAAGTCCGGTGTAAAGCCCGCTTCCGCGGATCTCGAGGACCTTCAGAATCTTCCAGGCGACGATCATGCACAGACAGGAATACAGCAGAGGAAGGATCTGCAGATTTTCGAAAGCCAGCTCCTCGCTTACGCCCAGAAGAATATTGAGCTGCAGCCAGAGAAAGGACAGGATATGGTGAAGGGGCGGATGATAGTAGGCGAACAGCTCGTAGGGATTTATGTCCGGAAGCTTATGGAATTTGTAGATATACTCTATGTAGCCGATGTGGCCGGGATTGACAAATTCCGTTCCCATGCCTGTATAGGCCCCGGCGTCGTGCTGACGCTCATACAGGCCGGACAGCAGCACATAGCCGCAACGCAGAAAAACGCCTGCCAGCACCAGCAGATACACCGCATGATTTTCATTCAGACGTCCTGACGCCTTTAAATGGAAGAAAAGCCCTGCGATGACACAGAATACGCCCACTAAAACCAGCAGCTTTGTGTAATGGGAGGTGTAAAAGAAGCCGGTTCCCTGGGCCAGGGCGGTGAGCAGACACAGGCAGATTACCGTGAGCGTCATGGCCAGGCTGGTCTTTTCGGCAGGGGTCGCGGGCAGGAGGGCGTGAAGGCCCTTCTGCCCGGAGGCAGTGTTTTTCAGGGAAAGCTTTTTCATAGGTAACAGCAGTATCCTTTCAGCAGATTGTGTTGGAGCGGTGGAAAACCGGGATAAAATGCGAAATCCGCTCACAGACGAACACGGGTGTTATGTCTGTGCTGTTGATTCTAATAAACGGAAATAACGTTAGTTATATCTCCATCCTCCACCTGGAAGCTCCAGATTGAATGGCCGGGCACACGGTGCTCTGTGAGATACCAGGTATCGTCGATTCTGGTAACATAGTAGGGAGTGCCCCCTCCGATAAAATTGTGGTAAACATCCTCGTATCTGCCCTCGGCCAGGTCGCTTAAATCGCTGACCCGCAGCATGGTGGCATAGTCCTGATTTCCGGTGCTGTCCGTGGAGATGGTCACATAAAAGGATCCGTCGATGGGGGTGATCTGGATCATCCCCGCAAGGGCTGAGGGAACGGGATATTCCTTCCGGATCTGAAAGCTGTACAGGTCGGCCTCGAGAATGCTGGACTGACTTCCGGCCACAAAGTAAATCGTATCCTCCACAATGGTGAAGGAGCGCACATACACATCCGCCAGAGCGGGAATGGAGCGGATTTCCGTCAGATACATCCGGCTGTCCCCCTCTGGGTGGCGCAGGAGATACATTTCCCCGCTCATGGAGCTCCAGGCGTAGAAGGTATCCGTGTATTCGTCATAAATGATATAGTGCGGGCGGTTTCCAATCTGTGTAAATTCCTGGGTGGGAAGAAAGACGCTCTGTCCGTTTTCGTTCTGTCTCTTTTCCATGACGAGGATACGGTTATTCTCCGTGTCGTCGATCAGATACACCTGGCCGTCGCTGGCGAGGGTGTGCCCCATGGAGATATCGTCGGTCATCACGTGCCACTCATAAAGAGGATCCGTCAGATTCTCATGATAGATCACCTGGTTATTGTAGCAGTCCACAATAAAGTAGGTGTCCTCCACCCGGGTAACATAGGTGGGGACGCTTAAGGTGGGATGGGGATTGTTGGGTATGGGACCTGACAGGGAGGGATCATAGTCGATCAGGGAGGACTTTCGCAGATAATTTTCCGGCACATATGGACCCTGGGGCTCCGGCCTTCTGTGACCGCAGGCGCACAAAAGCCCGGCCAGAAAGCACAGGATCAGGACGGCACGCCCTTTTTTTATTAAGCTGTAATGATTTTTCGACATCATTTTCATATGGTTATTATAATTTTTTTGCTTTTAATGTGCAATCTTTTTTTGTATACTGATAGAAAAGAGAATTCGAACCGGCCTTTCGCGGCGCGAAGAGGACGGTGGGACGCGCTTTAAAGGAAATATGCGGCGAGGGGGAGCTATGACGGAGTTAAAGATAAGAGAAAACAGACAGATGCGAATCCTGTCGGCGATCGGGATCATTCTGGTGGCCGCCGGGCATCTGGGGTATGATCTGTTCGATATCGGGGGGCTGTTCCCCTATTATTCCTTTCATGTATTTATTTTTCTGTTTGTGTCGGGGTATTTTTACAGAACGCAGGCTCAGGAGCGGATCGGAAGGTATCTGCTGGGAAAATGCCGCACCCTTCTCCTGCCCTATTTTATATGGAATCTTTTTTACGGCATTCTCACCGAAGTGCTGCACAGGGCCGGATTTGCCATTGGGGAGCCGCTTTCCCTGAAAACCATGTTTCTCTCGCCCTTTCTGGACGGGCACCAGTTTATGTACCATTTTCCGGCGTGGTTCGTCCCGGTGCTGTTCATGCTTGAGACGCTCAATGTGCTGATGCGGAAGGTTCTGTCTCTTCTGAGGATGGACTCTGAATGGCTGATTTTCGGCGCCTGTCTGCTGGCGGGGATGCTGACCGTGTATCTGGCGGCGCAGGGACATGTGTGGGGCCTTTACAAGCTGCCGGGCCGGCTTCTTTTTATGATGCCGGGTTTTCAGATGGGACGGCTTTACCGCGCCAGGCTGGAGAGTCGCGATACTGTGGCTGACGGGCCGTATCTGCTGATTGTGATGGGGGTGCAGCTTCTGATCGTGATTTTCTGCGCGGGACTCAATTTCAGCGCCGTGTGGGTCAGCAGCTTTGCCAACGGTCCCGTCATCCCTTATCTCACCGTGGTCACCGGAATCGCTTTCTGGCTCAGAATCGCCAGAATCATGAGTGGGATCCCGTATATCTCGGAAAAAATGGTTCTGATCGGCCGCAATACCTTTTCGATTATGATGCATCATGTGGCGGGCTTTATGCTGGTGAAGAGCGTTTTTTATCTGTTCCATCTCTTTACCCCTTTTTGCAGCGAGTTCGACACGGAGATATTTTTCTGTGAGATCGGCTTTGTGTATCTGGCGGGCGGCGCGCAGGCCAGCAGATGGCTGTATCTGTTTGTGGGGATCGCCCTGCCCATGTGGATCGCCTGGATGGGAAACAACTGCAAAAGGGGGCTGCGGCATCTGAAAACACGGGCCCTGAGAAGTCACGGAGAAAAAAATTGACAACCGCCTTTTCCTGTGCTATCCTGAATTTACATACCGCTGAAAATTAAAATTAAATGGAAATGAATTATGTCAGGTGACCTGTCTGTGGAAATACCATGGACAGGTTTTTTTGTGCAAATTTTTTGAGCCGCATCAGGCGGCAGAATGGAAGGCGAGATGAAAAAGAGAGTTTTTAAGCAGAAAAGACAGAGTGGGAGGGACAGGGCCCGGATGCCCGGCGACGCCCGGAGACGGATCGGAAAGGGGGCCGGCAGGGCGCTGGCCCTTGCGGCGGCCTTCTGCCTTATGGCGGGGACGGCGTCAGGGATTTTTATTCCTGTTTACGGACAGGAGAGCGCTCCGGCAACGGAGCTTTTGGAAAAAAAGACAGTGGTCACCGATATCTTTCACCGGCATGTGGGAAACGCCGGCACACAGGGCGGATGCTACAGTGTCGCCATCCCGCACATACATGTGGGGGATCCCGCGGCCGGGAGCGGCTGCTATGTGCTCCCCGGAAAGCTCCATGACCATGAGGGGAGCGGGGAGACGGGAGGAGGCTGCTATGGGCTGGCGATACCCCACGAGACCCACACAGACGACTGCTATGTGGAGGAGACCCACAATCACGGAGGGGACTGCTATGGGGGAAACTGCACCATGACCTATTCCAATCTGCGGCTTCGGGAGACCTTTACGGATAACTGTCCCGGACACGGCAGCACAACCTTTGAGCGTTCGGATGTGACCGAATCCCACAGCGACTGTGAGCTGGGCGTGATCGAGTCGGTGATCGAGTATTGTCAGATCTGCCGGTATATGCCCTCCAGGAGTCATCCCTTTGTCAACTGTGGCAAACAGGAGGGAACCATTAAGGTACTGGCCTGCAATAAAACCGTGGAGAGGTACGAGACCACCTGCGGCTTTGCGCAGGGGCAGCCGGAGACCTGGCTGCCCGGCTGCGGGCTGGACGCGGACGGCTATGCCCTGGGCTGTAATCTGACAGAGGATACGCCCTGCGGCAGGCTGATCCTCACCAGCCAGCCGCAGGAGGAGGGCAAAAGGGTTACGGTCACGGCCAGGGTGGAGGACCTGGGCGGAAATCTGATTCTGGGGGACGAGCCCTATCTCTGGCAGGATCAGAACGGCGCCGTGCTGGGAAAGGGAGACCGGCTGCAGGTGGAGGAAAACGGGAATTATTCCGTCACGGTGAGCCTGAAAAATAAGGATGTGGACGAGTCGGGGCTGCGCAGCAGCATTCAGATAGACGGAATCAACGGGGACGACCCGGACACATCGCCCGCCATTTCCCCGTCGCCTTCGCCACAGAAGACCCCTGACGCGACGCCTGCCCCGGAAAAGGATCCCTCCTCCTCCCCGGAGCCTTCGCATGCCCCGCAGGGGACGCCGGACCCTTCTGAGGAACCAGCCGGGCCTGCGGATACCGGAGGCGGGGAGGAGGGCGGCGATGGAGACGATACGCCGCAGGAGCCCGTTCAGACGCCTCATGGACAGAATCCGGACGAGGAAAAGCAGGAGCGGGAACAGGGGCAGGAGGAGACGAAGAGCAATCCTCCTTCCGCCGCAGGCAGCCAAAGAAGGAACGGCCGGGAGCAGAACGCGCAGAAGCCGGAGATAAGTCCGACGCCCTCCGCAGTCCCCAAAGCGTCCCCGGAGAAGGTGACAGGGAAGGTGGCCGCCAGGGAGAACCAGACCGCAGGGGAGGAGTCAGGTAAGATCCCGCAGGAGGTGAAAAGGAGAGGATTTTTCCGGTCGGCGGCAGCGAGAGTCATCACCCTCACGGTGAGCACGGCACTCCTGCTCGGAGGGCTCCTGTGTCTGCTGGTCTGGCTCATGTGCAGCGTCGGCGTCTACAACGATAACGGAGAGGGACGGATGCTTTACCTGGGACGCTGCATGGTGCGCAAAAGAGAGGAGGAATATTCCATCGTGATCACGGATGCCATGACGGAGAAATCCTGCACGAACCGATACTGTATTAAACCGGGACTTTTCAGGCTTGGAAAGGGTCGGGAGCAGGAGCTGACCGTCTGGCGGGAGACGAAAAAAGCGGTCGCCCTGCTGAGTCGGGAAATGATCGTGATATTATAGAGGATAACGGAGCATCCGCGGCCGGTGAACAGACTGTCGGGGCCGTGGGCTGAAAATCTCCAAAAAGCCTTGCTTTTCGCAAATGAACATGATAGACTCGTAGTTGTTTCAGAAGAAAGTGTATATTTATGCATTATATTCATGCAGGAGGAGGAGAAGTTATGAAAAAATTTACAGCGCTGCTTCTGGCAGCAGTTCTGGCAACGGGCCTGCTCACGGCCTGTGGAAACGGGGGCGCGGGCGAAAATGCTGCGGAGAATGCCGGTCAGGAGACCACAGATACGCCGGACGCCGCAGCCGGAGAGGATGCGCAGGATTCCGGAGAGGAGAATGCGGACGCACAGGAGGACAGTGCGGAGGCTTCGGGCAGTGAAGACGCAGACGGCGTGGATACACAGGACGGGACAGAGGAGGTTTCCCCGGTGCTGGCGGATGGAAAGCTGACCGTAGGAACCAACGCGGAGTTTCCGCCCTTTGAGTTTGTGGGCGACGACGGGGAGCCGGACGGCTTCGACGTGGCCCTGATCAAAGCCATCGGCGAGAAGCTGGGGGTTGAGGTGGAGATGGAAAACATGGAGTTTGACGCGCTGGTGGCCTCCATCGGAAGCAAGATCGATATTGCCATTGCGGGCATGACCGTCTCCGACGAGAGAAAGAAAAGCGTTGATTTTTCCGATCCGTATTATGATGCGTTGCAGTATGTGATCCTGCCGGAGGGCTCCGAGATCGCAACATTTGACGACCTGGCGGGCAAGACCATCGGCGTACAGCTCGGCACCACGGGAGACTTTATCGCCAGCGACGATGTGGACGGAGCAACCGTGAAGCAGTACAATAAGGGAGTGGATGCGGTCAACGACCTGGTGAACGGACGTCTGGACTGTGTGATTATCGATAAGAATCCCGCCCTGGTATTTGCGGGCAAATTCGAAGGGCAGCTTACGGCGGTGGACGGGGCCCAGTTCGGCTTCGAGGTTGAAAACTATGCGATTGCAATTCCCAAGGGGGACAGCGCTCTGCTTAATGCCGTCAACGGCGCTCTGAAGGAGATTCGCGAGGACGGAACCTTTGACGAGCTGGTAAAGACCTACATTGAAAATTAAAATAAGTTTTTCAGAGGACAGCATATGGAATCTGCATGCTGTCCTCTTTTTGACAGAGCACAGGCGTAAAGCGGAGAAAGGACTTTGAATCGATATGGATATGCAGGCATGGTGGGAAAGAGTGTGCGGGATGTTTGAGGCGGCCTTTATTACAGGGGATCGATGGAAGCTCTATATCGGCGGCCTTGGGATTACCATGGAGATCGCCTTTTTTGCGGCGGTTCTGGGGCTTATCATCGGTACGGTCACAGCGCTTATGAAGCTGTCGGTTAAAAAGAACGGAAAGAAGACGATCTGGTCCAGGATTGCCAACGCCTACATAGATATCATACGGGGGACACCCTCGGTTCTGCAGCTTATGATCATGTGGTTTATCATCATGAAATCCTGCAAGCAGGAGGTGCTGGTGGCCGTGCTCTCCTTCGGAATCAACAGCGGCGCGTATGTGGCGGAAATCGTGCGTGCGGGAATTCTGGCGGTGGATAAGGGGCAGACCGAGGCGGGCCGCTCCCTGGGACTTTCCGGAGCCCAGACCATGATTTACATTGTGATCCCCCAGGCAATCAAAAATGTGCTTCCCCCTATTGGAAATGAGTTTATCGTGCTGCTCAAGGAGACGGCCATCGTGGGTTATGTGGGCCTGACGGACTTAACCCGTGTGGCCAACCAGGTTTCCTCCAGAACCTATGAAGCTTTTATGCCGCTGATCGGGGCGGCTGTGATTTACTTTGTCATTATCAAGATACTGACCATCCTGCTGGACAGACTGGAGAGGAGGCTGCGCAAGAGTGATAATCGTTAAGGATCTGCACAAAAAATTTGAGGATACCCACGTGCTGCGGGGGGTGAACTACCATGTACACAAAGGGGAAAAGGTGGTAGTCATCGGCCCCTCCGGTTCAGGAAAAAGTACCTTTCTGCGCTGTCTGAATCTGCTGGAGAAGCCCACCAGCGGAGAGATCTGGTTCGACGGGGAACTGATCACCGACCCAAAAGCGGACATCGACCGCATCCGGGCTCACATGGGCATGGTATTCCAAAACTTCAATCTGTTTAACAACCTTTCCATTATGGATAATATCACCCTTGCGCCTGTGAAGCTCAGGCTCATGAGTAAGGAGGAGGCCGGCGAGAATGCCTTAAAGCTCCTTGCCCGGGTGGGGCTTAAGGAGAAGGCGGACGCTTATCCCAGCCAGCTTTCCGGCGGACAGAAGCAGCGCATCGCCATTGTGCGCTCCCTGGCTATGAACCCCAGAGTGATGCTTTTCGACGAACCCACCTCCGCCCTTGACCCGGAGATGGTGGGAGAGGTTCTGGACGTTATGAAAGAGCTGGCCGAGTCGGGCATGACCATGGTTGTGGTGACTCACGAGATGGGCTTCGCCAGAGAGGTGGGAACCAGAGTGCTCTTTATGGATGAGGGCGTCATCATGGAGGAGAACGAACCCGGAGAATTTTTCGGAAATCCCGGGTGCGAGCGGCTCAGGGATTTTCTCTCCAAGGTTTTGTGAGTACAGGAGGAGAAAGTTTATGATAAACGATAAAGAATCCGTAAAGGCGCAGTACACAGGAGCGGAAAATCTCAACACACGGATTTCCATTCACAGCAAATATTCCGTAAACAAACAGGGATTCGGGAACTGGATTATGTCCAATTATGAGATTAAGGACGGGGACAGGATCCTGGAGCTTGGCTGTGGCACAGGGATTATGTGGAAGGATCATCAGGATATGGCGGACAGGGCGTCGGAGCTGATCCTGACCGACCTGTCGGAGGGAATGCTTTTGGAGACCAGGCGGACGCTGGGGGAAAGGGGCCATATTTCTTATCGGACTGTCGACATTCAGGATATTCCCTTTGAGGACAAAAGCTTTGACGTGGTGATCGCCAACATGATGCTTTATCATGTGCCGGATCTGGACCGGGCGCTGTCGGAGGTCAGCAGAGTCCTGAAGAGGGACGGAACATTTTACTGTGCCACGTCAGGGGAGAAGGGGATTGTTGAATATGTTGCCGGGCTGATAAGCGATTACCGCGCGCGGGGAAATATCGGCGGGAAGCGGGAATATAAATCCAGTCTGAGCTTTACCCTCCAGAACGGAGAGGAGATACTTCTTAAGCATTTTTCGTCGGCGCAGAGACTGGATTATCCCGATGGCCTTAAGGTCACGCAGATACAGGATCTGATCGATTATCTGTATTCCCTTACGGATATGACCGCGATCGGGGAGATGGACAGAGAGGAGCTTGGAAGCATACTGGAGCAGAATAAGGTGGACGGTATTCTGTATGTTCCCAAGGAGTACGGGATGTTTGTATGCGAAGGCATTAAGTAAAACAAAAGGGGGCTGTCGCTTTAACGAACGAAAATTCTCAGTGCGACAGTCCCTTTTTATCGGGGTGAACTATTGGAGCTTTAATGCTTTGCCCACGACCATATTTCCATCCCGTCTGACAGGTACATAAAAGCCGCACTTTTCGTACAGCCCCACAGGGCCTCTGAAATCCCGGGATTCCATGTCGGAGTCGCCGGAGATATCTGCAGGATCAGGCGTCAGTTTAACATATCTTAAGGTTCATCTGTTTGCTCCTGTGAGGGCGTGAATTATCGGTCTTTTCTGTATTCTTCAATTATGCACGAATGTCCCTTTTTCTCATCATAAGAGATTCCAACCAGAAGGATATCACCGGTATATCCTTCCAGCCAGTCGGTATAGCGTCTGGCTTTAATCTGTGCGATGGCCCCCTCTGCGGACTGATTCCATTTCAGCTCCACGATCAGGGCGGGTTTGTCAGCATCGCGTCTGGGGATATATACCACATCTGCAAATCCTTTGCCGGAGGGCAGCTCGAGAACAGGGGTCATATAAAATGTCTTTGCACTGTAATAGGCCATCAGGATTGTACAGGTAAGAGAATTTTCATTATTATATTTGAGCATCGACGCTGTTTCGCAATGGATCGCTGCGATTTCCTCTGCCACGGCATTTCCATCAAGGTTCCAGGTATTTTCAAGAAGCCTGTCGGAGCGTTGGAGTGCCTGAATGAGTCCATCCCATCCGCCGGCTTTCACTGAACGCAGGAACTCCCAGGCGATTTCCTGATTGGGTATAAAAACCTCCGACCGCTTTTCGTCAAACGACAGATAACCGAGATGAAGGAGCAGAGTAAGCACATCGTCTCTGCTTTTAAAGGTGGTCATGTCATTCTGACAGGTGGACGGATCGATGTGACAGTGTGCATTGCCAAGCATTCCGATAACAGCCTCTTTCAATCCGTCAAAATTCAGATCAATATAAACTTTCAGGGCTTCATAAGTCTCTGTTCCCGTCCAATAGCTCTGAAAACTGCCGCTGTCCATCAGCTCTGTAATGGCCTGTGGATTGTAGATATGGCTCTCACCCACGAGATAGCCGTCGTACCACGCCTTCGCTTTGGCATAATCTATCCCATATCTTTCACAGAGTCCGTTTACTTCTTCCTCCGTAAACCCAAAATACTGTGCAAGCCGGCCAGGGCTCAGCATGGAAAACTCCTTAAAAATATTTATCGCCGAGTGTTCCCCATATTTTTTGATCGGGAGGATTCCGGTCATATATGCAAGCTCCACGTACTGCGCGCCCTTAAAAAGGCCCCGCAGGAAATCAAGCCAGGCTTTCTGTATTTCCTTACGTTCTTTTGCAAAACGGAAAACGCAGTCCCACTCATCTATTATGAAAATAAAACCCTTTCTGGTCTGCGCATAAATCTGGTCGAGGACACCGGGAAGCCCGTACTGATCCTCCACGAAACAGCCGCCATATTCCGATTCCAGATCTTTTATCACAGCCGACTGGATTTTATCGATAAAGATATCCAGATGGGAGGTGTCAAAGAGGAATCTCTGGATATCCAGCCGTATCACGTTGTGCTGATTCAGGTGGGTTTCAAAGGAATCCGCTTCTTCGATTTTTCTGCCGGTGAACAGCTCCCGGGAACAGCATCCCCTGGCATAATACGCGGAAAGCATATCCGCCGCCGTTGACTTTCCAAAACGCCGGGGACGGCTGACGCAGACATATTTTACCCTGGATTTGTTCAATTTCTGATTCATCAGGGCGATCATGTCTGTTTTGTCGATATAAATCTCGTCCGTCACAGCCTGACGGAAGGCCTCATTATCCGGATTCAGATATAATCCCATACTGCCTGGCATCTCCTTTCCAGTGAAAGCTTCTCTTCCCCTGGCCTGGGAGGAGGGAGCTAATAGAATAAGCTGGCCTGCGAAGCGTGCTGTCCGTTGTTGTTATCATAAACGATTTGTGTCCCTGTGGCAATGGGAGAATATCGCAAGACGATGCTTTCTGTGTCTGGTGAGGACATGCCAGGCGCCTGCACTGTCCAAAGGCATGGATTCGCAGGCCTGCAATAAAAACACAGGGAGAGCATTGTGAATATTTACACATCCCCAATGCGCACAGCTCCCACATTTCTGATCTTCATGGGATAAACGTTTTCCGCCCCCACATATCGGGAAATAAACGCCGCGTAACGCTGCGCCTGCGCCTGCGGCAGAACGCACATGATCACCCCGGCAAAGCCTCCTCCGTGAATACGGCATGCGCCGTTGCATGGGTCGTCGCCTGCCATGCCCTTAAAAAACAGCTCAGTCAGAGCCAGGGTCAGGGAAACCTTCTGCTCGTGGCAGTTTCGGATGGAGTAGCAGTTTTGCAGGTATTTCCAGGAGGAAATGCCCGACCGGGTGATCAGATGAAGAAGTTCCCCGTAGTCTTTCTGCCGGATGCTGGCGGCGGCCTGCTCTACCCTCTTATTTTCCTCGAAAAAGTGAATAGCCCGCAGGACGGCCCTGTCGTCGGGGATCTCGCTGCAGTGCTCCAGAAGGCGCTTAAGAGAGGCCTCGTGGAGAAGCTTTACGCCCAGCGCGTCGGCAGCCAGCCCCATCTCCTTCGGAATCTCCGAATACTCATGGCTCAAATCGCCGTGGCCCTTTCCGGTATTCACGATCACAAGCTGATAACCAAAGTCCTGGAAGGAGAAATCCATCTTCTCACAGGCAGGTCTGTCGCTGTCGGAAAAGTCGAACAATACCGTTCCGCCCACCGCGCAGGCCATCTGATCCATCATGCCGGAGGCCTTTTTCCAGTAGGTGTTTTCGGCGTATCTTCCAATTTTGGCATAGTCTGTGCAGGTCATCCTGCCATCGTTGAAAAAGCAGTTTATCATAGCGCAGACCAGCATCTCAAAGGAGGCCGAGGAGCTCACCCCGGCGGCCGGGATTACGTTGGTGGAGACGCAGGCGTCGAACCCACAGACCTGGAAACCCAAATGTCTGACTCCTTCCAGCAATCCCGCAACCAGTCCTTCCGTGTCGGCATGATCATAAGAGCGCCTGAGCTGTGAAAGCGGAATCACAATCTCATTCGGGTACCCCTGGCTGGTGATCCGGACAAGATCTGTTCCATTGGGGCAGGCCGCGCCGATGGTGTCCATGCTGATACTGGCGGCCAGCACCTTTCCGCCGTTATGATCTGTGTGGTTTCCGATAATCTCCGTCCTTCCGGGGGAGGTGAAAAACTCTGCCTCCTCGCTGCGGTAGATCTGCCTGAACCTGTCCGCCAGCGCCTCAAAACGCTTCTCCGAAAGCGAACTCTCCCTGGAGGGAGAGTTCTCCCCGTAAATTTTTTCTAACTGTTGTTTTTCCGGTAAATTCATTTTGCACCTCCTGCGATCCGGATGCGCGTCAGCGCACCCCTTACTATGTCTTTCATTATATTCATTCTGCGCCGCGCGTCCTTGATAATCTGACACATAATAAGTAAAATATTGCGGTATATATACTGAATATGGTATGATACGGGTAAATTATTGAGGAAAAGGGGATGGATCATGCAGATCATAACCAACCGGTTTCAGAAAGAGCTGAAACAGCATGGGAGCGGTGGCTTTCCTTTTCTGGTGAGCAGGGAAAGGCTTTCGCGGTATGAGGCCGGCTCCTTCATGTGGCACTGGCACCCGGAGATCGAGATCACGCTGGTGCAGAGGGGGCGAATGCTTTACAGAGTCAACGACCGCACCTTTCACCTGAAGGAGGGGGAGGCGCTGTTTGGCAATTCCAACGTGCTTCATACCGGAGCCATGGAGAAGATGCAGGACTGCGAATATATCTCCATTACCTTTGACCCCAGGCTGATTTATGGCTTTTTCCAGAGCACCATCCACACCAGATACGTGGAGCCGGCGTTACAGAATTTTTCCAGACCGGCCATTTGCATTGACGGGCGGGAGGGCTGGCATCGGGAGTTTACGGGACTGATCCGGGAGATCCTGGGGATGGATCAGGAGAGGCCGCCCTTTTATGAGATGGAGATTGTGATCGGATTGCAGAGGCTGTGGAAGCTGATGCTTGAAAACGGAGCCCTGGACGGGGGAGGGCCTGCTCTGAATGAGGGAGAGTACCGGAGGGTCCGGGAGATCCTCCTGTTTGTGGAAAAGAATTATATGAATCAGTTCGCCCTTAAGGATGTGGCGGCGCAGATTCATCTGTGCGAGAGCGAGTGCTGCCGGCTTTTTAAGCGGTATATGAAGGTGACGCTGTTTTCCTTTTTACAGGAATACCGGATCGAGAGGAGCATGGAATATCTGTCCAGGGGAGAGCCTGTGGGGGAGATTGCGGGGAAGGTGGGATTTTCGGATTCCAACTATTATTCGAAGGTTTTTGCCAGGGTGAAGGGGTGCAGTCCGCGGAAATACCGGGAAAGGAGCCTTATCCCCTCTCCCGCAGAGGCAAAACCGCCGCCATCACATAAAAGGGCAGGGCGAACACCATGAAATAGACATATCGGAATTCCGTGGCCACAGGGGTCGCGATGAGCACGGTGAGCAGCAGGGCGGCGCTCGGAAGAAAAAGCGTCAGCTTTCGCCGTTCTCTGCGCACGAAGGCGGCGCCGATGCAGAAAAGCATCGCCCAGCAGGCCACGCCCATACTCCAGAGGGTGCCGTAAAGGGGAAGCATTCCGCCCAGCTTGATGGAGATCTCCTTTGCCTTGATCACCAGCGGCCCCCGGATCAGGGGAGTGTGGGAGACGCCAAGGGAGGTGGCGCTCACGCCCTCCGCCTCCGCCACCAGATAGAAGGAGTCGGGATACCAGTAGCCGTAGGTCTGATGGATGTAGGCGGTGAGATAATCGCCCGGATAGCGAAGGCCCAGCCTGAGCCAGAGACGGAGGAAATCTCCCTTGTGCTCTGCGAGATAGTCCTGATGTCCGGCCCGCACCAGCTCCTTGATGTTGTCCGCAAAGTAAGGGTCGTAGAGCTTTTTGATATAAGTAAGATCCACCACCTGCTCCACCAGCTCCAGCTCCTGCTGTGTCAGCTCCCGGTCGTTACAGATCACCGCCGCGATCTGCTGAACGGGGATGGAGAGGGATTCCACCAGGTCGGGCTGAGTCACGTGAAAAGCGTTCATCACGGGATATTTGACGATCACCGCCGTGAGAAATATGGCCAGCAGGGCACAGTACATGGCCCTGGCTTTTTTTCGGAAAATTTTCCTGGAAAAGAAAAACAGAAAGGGAAGGCAGAGCATGAAAGCGTACCAGCCGTTGGAGCGGAACAGGCACAGCATCAGTCCGGTCAGCACGAAAAGAGCCAGATCGCCCCGGCCCGGAGCTTTATCCGGTTCCCCTCGCAGAAAACGCAGCAGAGTGCAGCTAAAGCAGAGCAGAGCCGCGGCAAAGAGGATGTCCTTCCAGATCGTCACGGAGAACACGGCGTGATAGGGAATCAGCGCATAAAACAGGGTGACGGCCAGGCAGAGCGGGGGTTTTACCTGAAACAGCCGCAGGGTATTGATGAAGTATCCCACGCTTGCCGCCAGGGCGGCCATCTGGAAAAGGGTATACAGGGAGAGGGCGATCAGCATACTTCCGGTGAGCCGATAGCCCAGCGTGTAGATCATTTTGATCAGAAGCGTGTGCATCCAGGGATGATGGTTGCTGTAGGGGATGACGCCCAGCACCTGCTCGAACTGGTTTAAGCTGTCCGGCGTCATGACGCCCGGATACTGGTAGAGATAGTAGGGGAACCAGCAGACCATACAGAGCAAAAAGGAGCACAGGCCGGTGTGCTTTGAAAGGAAACGGGACTGACCGTTACAGTCAGAAAGCAGAACCTTTTCCAGACGAGCTCTGTCCGATATCAGAAAATACAGCATCCGCAGCAGATGATAAAAAAGCGTGGTAAAGCCGCAGAAGATCACGGAGAGAATGCCCGCCCGGAACAGGCGGCTGGTGAGCGTCTGGACATAAAAGTGATAATCTACCGCCATATACAGAATGGTAAACACCACGGCGAGTATGCCGCTGACCCGGACAGAATTTTTTTGACCCGACGGGTCAGCTTTCTGAGTGAGCTGATCCACACAGCGGTAGAAGATAAAGCTGAAAAGGAAGAAAAACAGAGTGAGGACATTTCCAGGTTCCATGCGGGACGCCTTCATCAGCGCCCAGGTGGTAAGAAAGCTCTCCGCGGCCCTGAGCATGGGCCGGATTCCGGAACGGATCTTCATGGTAATTACTCCTGTTCTGAGAAAATAAAGTGTGGTATAATAGGTAGCGCGCTGATGCGCGCAGGTCACAGGGAATCCTCCCGTCTGCAACGGGTCCCTCCCTGCGACAGGATATAATAAGCAGCGCGCTGACGGGCGCGCGGGCCGTTATGAGGCACACATTTTAATAAAAATATAGTTGATGGCAGAGCGTATGTCAATCAGTATATCACGGTAAAAGAAAAACGGTGCGTGTCGTTTACACGGGAAGGGGAGCAGAGATGAACAGAAATACTGATCACAGTGATACGAAAAGGGATTGCCCGGCGGTTACCATCAGTCTGTGCATGATTGTGAAGAACGAGGAAAGGGTTCTGGCAAGGTGTCTGGAGAGTATCCGGGATCTGATGGATGAGATCATTATTGTGGATACAGGCTCGCAGGACCGCACGAAGGAGATCGCGGCAGAATACACGGATAAGATTTATGACTTTCCCTGGACGGGAAATTTCAGCGAGGCCAGGAATTTTGCCTTTTCCAGGGCCGGGGGCGATTATATCTATTCGGCGGATGCGGACGAGGTGGTGGATGAAACGAACCGGGAAAAGTTCCGGATGCTGAAACAGACGCTTCTGCCCCAGGTGGAGATCGTGCAGATGTATTATGGGAATCAGCTCGCCCATGGGACTGTCTACAATTTCAACAGGGAGCTTCGGCCCAAGCTTTTTAAACGGCTTCGGACGTTTGAATGGATCGAGAGAGTGCACGAGACGGTGCGGCTTCTGCCGGTGGTGTTTGACAGCGACATTGAGATCACCCATCTGCCTCAGACGAATCACAGCGCACGGGATCTGAAAATTTTTGACGATATGGCGGCCCGGGGGGAGGCGTTTTCGCCCCGGCTTCTGAACATGTACGCCCGGGAGCTTCTGATCTGCGGAGACGGCGACGCGCTGCGAAAGGCGGAGCGCTATTTTACACAGATCGCGGACAGTGAGGAAACGGGGCCGGAGCAGATGAAGGAGGCTCTGTGCGTGGTGGTGAGAGCCGCCAGATCCCGGGGGGATTTTATCAAGATGTTCCGCTATGCCATGAAGGACGTGGCCAGCGACGGGGTGAGCGAGGTCTGCTTCGAGCTGGGAGAGTTTTATCTGGAGAGAAAGGAGTACACGGAGGCGGCCGTATGGTTTTTCAATGCGGCGTATGAGACACAGAGTGTTCTGAATATCCACTGCGGCGGGGACTGGCCTCTCAAGCGCCTGGCCATGTGCTATGAGATCATGGAAAATGAGGAGCAGGCGGAATATTACCGGCAGGCGGCGCTGGAATGGAGGGCGGCGCGTTAAGAATACATACAGGTTTTCCCTGCAGGCAGATAATGCTTGCAGGTGGAACGGGATAGTGTTACCATAGCAGAGATACCATGGGAGGAAGGGAGAAAACATGAACTGGGAAGATAAGGTAAGGAGGGTGGAGCCCTACGTGGCGGGGGAACAGCCCGGGGGAGAGGGCGTCATCAAGCTGAACACCAATGAGTGCCCCTATCCGCCTGCGCCGGGGGTGATCAGGGCGCTTGAGAGAATCAGGGCGGATTATGGGAGACTGCGGCTTTACCCGGATATGCATGCCCAAAAGCTGGTGAACGCGCTGGCGGATTACTACCATGTGCGGCCCTCTCAGATTTTCGTGGGGGTTGGCTCCGACGATGTGCTGGCCCTGGCCTTTCTTACCTTTTTTAATGGAAAGGAGCCCATTCTGTTCCCGGACATCACGTACTCCTTTTACGATGTGTGGGCGGAGCTGTTTCGCATACCATACAGAACCTGCCCGCTGGATGAAAATTTCCGCATCAGAAAGGAGGACTATTTTCAGGCCAACGGGGGGATTGTCCTGCCCAACCCCAACGCCCCCACGGGGGTGGAGGAAACGGTCCGGGCGCTGGAGGAGATCGTGGCGGCAAGTCCGGACAGTGTGGTGATCATCGACGAGGCTTATGTGGACTTCGGCGCGGCGAGCGTTCTGCCGCTGGTGGAAAGGTACAGGAACCTGATGGTGGTGCAGACCTTTTCCAAGTCCCGTGCCATGGCGGGGGCCAGGATCGGTTTTGCCATCGCAGATGAAAAGATAATCAGTTATCTGAAGGATGTAAAGTTTTCTTTCAATTCCTATACCATGAACCTGCCCGCCATCGAAATGGGGACGGCGGCGGTTTTGGACGACGCTTATTTCAGGGAGACGGTGGGGAAGATTATCCGCACCAGAGAATGGACGAAGGGGGAGTTTGCCCGGCTGGGGTTTCGCTTCACGGATTCGAAAAGCAATTTCCTCTTTGCCGCCCACGAAAGGATTCCGGCAGGGGAGCTCTTTGCGGCGCTTAAGGAAAACAACATTTATGTAAGGCACTGGGAGAGACCGCGCATTGACAACTATCTGCGCATCACCATCGGAACCGACAGGGAGATGGGCAGGCTGGTTTCATTTTTGGAAAAATATATAAAGGAGAGAGGAAATGATTAAAAATCTGTTAAAGGGTATGGTGATCGGGATCGCAAACATTATCCCCGGCGTCAGCGGAGGGACCATGGCGGTTTCCATGGGGATCTATGATAAGCTGATCCACTGTCTGAATCATCTGTTCAAAGAGTTTAAGGAGAGCATGAGGTTCCTGATTCCCATTTTTCTGGGAGTGGGAATCGCGCTGGTGGGTCTGTCCTTTATCATCGAGCCCGCGTTTGCCAATTTCCCGCTTCAGACCAACTGCCTTTTCATCGGACTGATTGTGGGCGGTCTTCCCGCAGTTTTGCAGAAGGTTAAGGGAAAGGGCGTCAGGGTGAGCTATGTCATCCCCTGCATTCTTTTCTTCGCCCTGGTGGCGGGTCTGGCGGCCGTGGGAGAGAAAGAGGGAACGGCGGCGGATTTAAGCTTTAATGTGTGGTCGGTGATCAGGCTCTTTGTGGTGGGAATCATCGCCTCCGCCACCATGGTGATCCCCGGGGTGAGCGGCTCCATGATGCTTCTTCTGCTGGGGTATTACAATCCCATTGTGGCTGCGATCAAGAGCTTTGTCACGGCTCTGGCGGCTTTCGACATCCAGGGGATCCTGGCAGGGTGTGGCGTCCTCGTCCCCATGGGACTGGGGATCGTGGTGGGGATTTTCGCCATCGCCAAAATCATAGAGATCATTTTTGAAAAATTCCCCATCCAGGCTTTCTGGGCCATTATCGGGCTGATTGTGGCCTCCCCTGTGGCGATCTTTTTGCTGGGAGATATGGGGACGATCACGGTGATCGGGATTTTGACCAGTATAGTCACTTTTGCTCTGGGATTTATGGTTGCCATGAAGCTGGGAGATTAGGAACCGGGGCGTTGACAGAGTCAGAAGGATGCAAGAAGGATGAAACAGATCAGAAACAGGGCCGGACAGGATTGAATGTCCGGCCCTGTTTTCGTACGGCAAACGTGCATACGGGGAATTCTCCTTTGCCCGATTATACGAAAACGCAGTTCAATCATCAGTTGAGCGTGCGCCGCGTATTCTATTTTTGCGTTATTGCGGCCCCTGCGCGATTATACTAAGATATAAATATCTGAGAAGAACAACATGGCATTTCTTTTCAGAGGAAAGGGGGAGGAGAGGATGGTTCATCTGAAAACGGGCGAGATCATAAGCCGAAAGCGCAGGGAGCAGGGGATGACCCAGAGTCAGCTTGCCGCATATTTCAATGTGACGTTCCAGGCTGTATCCAGGTGGGAAAACGGTACGGCGTACCCGGATATCGAGATGCTTCCCGTTCTGGCGGCGGTGCTTCATACCACGGTCGACGCACTGCTGGGCTATGACAGCGTAGCGGCGGATTATGACAACCGCTATAATGGGGAGGGATATTACTGGGGGCTTGTGCCGAACCGGATTTGCTATGAGATAATGAAAATACTTCCGCCCTTAAAACCATACCGCGTGCTGGATATGGGATGCGGAGAGGGAAAGGACGCTGTCTTTCTGGCGAAATGCGGATATGAGGTGACCGCCTTTGATCTCTCCGAGCCGGGTATTGAAAAGGCGCAAAGGCTTGCGGAGCATAATAAGGTGGAGATCAGATTTTTCAGAGCGGATCTTATGGACTATCGTCCGGATACAGAGTATGACGTCATATTCAGCAGCGGGGTATTTCACTTTATCCCTGCGCCTGTGCGCGCAGAGCTGTGCGGGAGCCTGAAGGAGCATACGGCGGAGAATGGGATTAACGCCTTAAACGTGTTTGTGGATAAGCCGTTTATGGACTGCGATCCGGCTTACAGGCAGAAGGCGGAAAAAAGGCATCTGTGGCATTCCGGGGAGTTGTTTGCCTGTTACCATGACTGGCTGTTCCATGTATGCAGAGAGGAGATCTTTGACTGCAACAGCGGAGGCCTGTCTCATAAGCATTGTATGGACACACTCATCGCACAGAAAATTGCGGCCAGGGGACTGACTGAAGCGGAAGTGAGATAAAGCATACGGAGGGAACGGATATGGAACCGATTTACAGTGGAAAAGTAAGAGAAATTTATGATATTTCAGAGAAACGTCTGGTGATCGTGACCACGGACAGGATATCCGCGTTCGATAAGATCCTGCCGGTGGAGGTGGCGGGAAAAGGGATCGTCCTGAACAGACTGTCAAACTTCTGGTTTCACAGAACCGGCGATATCATACGTAATCATATCATCCACGGGCGGGTGGAGGATATGCCGGAGTTTTTCCGGAGGGATTATTTCCGGGAGAGGACAGTGATGGTTGAAAAGCTGGATATGCTTCCCTTTGAGTTTGTGGTCAGGGGTTATCTGTTCGGAAGCATGTGGAGGGCGTATGAAAAAGGAGAGGCATTTTGCGGGATAACGCTGCCTGGCGGCTATGAGCAGGCGCAGAAGCTGGCCTGCCCCGTTCTCACTCCTGCTCTGAAAAATGATACCGGACATGACGAATATGTGAGTATGAAGGAAGTGGAATCCCGTCTGGGGGCGGAACTGACGGAACGGATCACGGGAATCTGTTTCAGGCTGTATAAAGAATGCGGCGAATATGCTTTTTCGAGAGGACTGATTCTGGCCGACGCCAAATTCGAGTTCGGCTACAACGACCGGGGAGAGCTGACGCTGGGGGATGAGATCTTTACGCCGGATTCCGGCAGATACTGGGATGCACGCAATTACAGAGCCGGCATCTCGCCCGGGTCTTACGATAAACAGTTTTTGCGGGACTGGCTCCTGGAGCATAAGGCGGATGACGGATCGTACCCTGAAAACATACCGGAAGGCGTGATCGCCCGGACACAGAGGCTGTATCAGGAATGTCTGAGCAGGCTGACGGGAGAAAGTAATGTCTTGTAAACCGGGCGCTTTTCGCATATAATGGAGATGTGGAGGAAATTGTATATACGGCAGAGAAATATCCCGAAACAACGGATGTGCGGCTTTACCGGTCATCCTGTGTTAAACAAAAAGAGGTGTTATGAAAAAGGAAACCGAAATCAGCCTGCCGCCTCCGGGGCCATGGGGAGCAAATACGACGAGGCCTGCAAGCAGCTCTTTC
>CANOVJ010000037.1 GCA_947570615.1 uncultured Lachnospiraceae bacterium | reverse complement strand
GGCGACGTAGGAGCCCGAGCACAGTGCTTGAGTGCTTGCACCGGGGTAGTTGATTGTATTTTCTTATGCTTTCGTCAATATTCTTTCATTTTCGTGTTCCTGATAAGAGTTAATCATATGGTTTATTTTCGACATTTATGCTAAGATTAAGCAATAAAGTCAATTAAAATATGAGGAGAGCAGAAAAAAGCGTGAGAGTATATCCAGATGCAATTATTTTGTAACTACAGATGACAGACTCTTAAAATGTCAGAATGAAAAAATCAGACTTGTAACGCCGGGAGAGTTTATCAGAAGAATGGAGGCAGATGGAGAATGACGAATGCGGTAAAAGTTTTAGATCAGGGATTTGCATGTCTTGTGGAAAAAATGGGAGTTATGGATGCGGAGTATTTCATTTCCCTTATTAAAAGGGACGATTTCGATTATACCGTATGGCAGCGGGAATATTTTGATAAAATGAAGCCGGGTGAATTTGCTGCAAAGGCAGCCGCATATGCAGAGACTCATCCATATACGGGGAGAGCTCAGATACTGTAATATTTGAGCCATTTATGTACAGGAGCGATAAATAAGGGGCGTAGCAACGCGCAGGCCACGCGTTGCGTAAAGAGAAAATTTTCTCTGCCAGACACAAATGCTCCCGACAACAGTCAGAAGCATTTGCGACCCAAAACTTTTTTTGGATGAATCTGTCATCTGTTCGTGACATAAATGTAAGCGTCCTCAGGCGTCGGCTCGCAGGGGCGGCATTCGACCAGAGGCGGCGTTTTGCTGATCAGCTTCATCTGTAATTCGTCTCCCGCATACTGCTTCAACGAAACATGATAATTTTTTTCCAGCTGCCGGGCTGCCGCCTCATCCGCCGCCCGGCAGCTCCAGACGTGTCCTCTGGCCTGTTCGGACAGCTCCTTCATGGTCCCGGCAAAAAGGAATTTCTCCTTTTTCATGACGGCAAGCCGGTTACAGGTGGCTGCCAGGTCTTCCACCATATGGGTGGAAAACAAAACGGTGCGCCCCCTGGAAAAATCCACCAGCAGGTTTCTGATACGGATCCTCTCTTCCGGGTCCAGGCCGGTGGTGGGTTCGTCCACGATCAGAAATTCCGGCTCGTTTAAAAGGGCCTGGACAAGAGCCACTCGCCGTTTCATGCCGCCGGAGAGCTGTCTGATCTTCTTCCTGCGATGCTCCTGCAGGCCGGTTCTTTCAAGATAGTATCGGATGCGCTCCCTGCAGGTCTGTCCGGAGATGCCTGATAAGTCCCCCATATACTCCAGGCATTCCTGTACGGTCAGGCCCGGATACAGATCGATCTCCTGGGGCAGATATCCGATTTTTCTCTGTATTTTTTCATAATTTCTCTGGCAGTAGAGAATTCCATCCAGGCTCACCCTGCCGTCGGAGGGCGCAAGCACAGTGGTGAGCACCCGCATCAGCGTTGTTTTTCCCGCTCCGTTTTCCCCAAGCAGCCCGAAAATCCCCCCGGGGATCTCCAGACTGGCATGATCCACTGCCCTTATTCTGTTTTTGAACGTCACCGTTAAATCCTCTATCTTCATTCCCATAATGATAACCGTGCTCCTTTCAATTTCATCCTCGTTTTTTATTCAATAAGCTGACTCGCGGAGCATGACAGCGTTTGATGATTCCGGGCAGGGCTGACGCCGCCATGATTCCCATGCAGACACAGGCGATTTTTCCATATACCCAGCGAAAATCACCGCCTTCCACAGACCGGAAGGTATAGGAGAACAGATTCCACACGCCCAGGCATCTGTCTCCTGCGCTGGAGTTTGTGAGCAGCCACAGCAGCAGGCTGCCGCCGGTTCCCGCCCACATATTCCGAAACAGACAGGAGAGCAGATTGGACAAAAGCCCCCAGAAGAAGAGGGTGACGACCACGGCGGCAAGGTATACGGAAAACTGACAGATTTCGCCCCCCAGACCGTCTTCTGTGGCTGTTCCGGGACTTTGAAACAGAAAGAACAGCCCATACCCGGCAGCCGCAATCGCTGAGAGAAACAGCTCCTGTATCAGAAGTCTCCTGTATATGGAAGAAATTCTCTTTTTCATGGGGTACAGGCGCTGTATTTCCCACCGCCTGCCGGTAATCTCCTGCGTCCAGGTATCCGCGCAGAGCGCCGCGGCCAGAATCGCCATGGGGGCTTCCATTGCGATCCCGATCTCATAAGAGTAAGTCACCCCCCTGACCAGGCTCAGCATCACCACAAAGAACAGGGCGCAGGCGATTTTGTAAGAGGGAAGGGCGATTTTGGTTTCGTACCTCAATATATGCGCCTCCTTTTCCAGATCTGTACCGAGATAAAGAAAATGCACATGGCAGCCAGGATCAGGAAGCTCTGATTGAGCAGCGCCATCGGCGGGGGAGTGGTGTCAAAAAGGGTTCCCGGAAACCGCACCATAATTGCCAGCGGCCTGCCATGATATCCATAAACGCCATCGGCGTTCCTGCCGCCCATATTGGAGTACACCATGTAGAGCAGCAGAAGCGGTACGGCCGGCAGCGGGCTTTTGAATAACAGGGAAATCAGGCTGTAGACGCTTACGATCATCAGCATATTGGGCAGGATATAGAGACAGGTCGCCAGCAGAAAGTCCGCCAGCTCCACCCTGAATCCACTCTCTGCCACGGATGCGGAGCATAAACCGAAGAAGATCAGGTTCAGCACGGCCAGCGCGATCAGACAGACTGAGAAACCGCCTCCTGCCTTGCCCGCCAGATAGCTTCCCGCTCTGACAGGCTTTGTGTGGAGCAGCTCCCAGGTATTCCTTCGGGTATCCTGTAAAAACAGAAGGGAGAGCAGGATCGTTGCGAAAAAGCCCATGAACAGTCCCGCAAAATCGGCAAATTTTCTTGAAAAGTAATAAGAAAATGTCCTGCCTTCCAGCTTCTGTGCAATATAAGAATTGATTTCCTCCCGCGTTCCCCTGTGATATGCCGTGTCCGCATAATAATACGCCGCATAGGGGAATCCGTATTCCTCCAGATATGCGCAGGCGCTTCTGAAATCCATTTCCTTCATCCCGCTGATAAGGGAGCGGGCCGCGGCATCGTCCAGCGCAAAGTCGGAAATCAGGATTTTTCGTATCTGGTCCTCCCACATTTCCCGTCTCTGCTCTTCCTCTGTGGGCACATACCCCTCAAAAACGTCCCCGTCGCGAAACGTTTCCGGACCCTCGCAGGCTATGGTTTCCCCTTCCCCCAGGTAATGGATGTTCAGATAGGGGATTACATTCTGGTATATCATCAAAGCGCCCACTGCGATCCCCATCCAGAACAGGGGGTTTTGGATATAATTCCTTACTTCTCTTTTTAAAACTGACCACATAATTCCTCCTGTAAATATCTTCTGTTTTTTGATAAATCCAGTATAAAAGAGAAATCTCAACAGAAAGACAACGGCGGATCGCTTATGCGATCCGCCCGAATATTGCCGTTACCACAGCGCCTCCCTGCTCCTCATTTTCCAGAATCAGCTTCCCTTCGTGCTTTTCACAGTACAGTCTGCTGATATACATTCCGATCCCCGCGTGCCTGAGGCTGTCCTTTACATTCCGCCCGTGGAACGCCTCCGTGATTTTTTCCGCGTCCTCCAAAAAGCCGTCGCCGTCGTCACGGACGCAGACCTTTAGCCGGGAGCGCTCCGCCTTTATCAGAACCGCAACCTGTCGTTTTCCATAACGAAAGGCGTTTGACAGCAGATTTTCCGTCACCTCCAGAATGATCTCCTTATCTCCCCAAAATCCTTCCTCTGACGCCGATGCCTGTAAAACGGATTCTTTTCCATATTCCTTTTCCAGAATGGCAAGCTCAGCCCGGATCTCCGCCTCCAGCTGCCGGATGGGAATCTGCGCAGCCGCCGGCTTTCGGCTTTCCAGACTGTTCATTTTGCGCATGGCCTCCACGAAAGCGTCCATACGATCGATCTGCCGCCAGCTTTCCAGCAGCATTTCCAGGGCCTGGTCCATGTCGGCGTCCGCCCCCGGCAGATATTCCATGAGTATTTCCTGATACCCCTTCAGAACGGACAGGGGAGAGCGGATATCGTGGGCGATTGCCGCCCGAAGCATTTTTTCCTCCTCAATGGTTCTCCATAAGGCCCGGTTGTTTATGGCAAGCTGCTCCCGCATTTTCTCGAATCCCATGCAGAGCGCGCCCATCTCATCCTTATTTTCATATGTGACGCGAAAATCCAGACAGTTTTCGGCAATCCTTTCTGAGGCCAGAGTCAGCTCCCTGATCGGTCTTTTCAGCTTGCTACGATAAAAAAGAAAAACCGCCCCGCAGCTTCCCGCCATGGACAGGAGAAGTACGGCATAGGTCTGTAAAAAGTCGCACAGCTCCGACACGAAATGGTCTGAGGGCGTCATCTCATAATCGTCCGGTCTGCGGATATCCGCCACATAATAAGGCCCTTCCTTTTCGATCGCCTGAAAGTAGGCCTCCTGGTCCACATAATTCCACCAGATACGCATCTGCGTTCGGGCGGCGATCCTGGCAACGGCGGCCGAGAGAAGAAAGCTCCCGGACAGCGCCACGGCCATGTATAAAAGAATCGTTTTTTTCAGAGAAAGATTTCTTATTTTATCCATCGGTAGCCCATCCCCCATACGGTTTCAATATATTCCGTTTCAGTATATGTCCTGAGCTTTTTCCGGATTCTGCGGATCAGCTCCGTAACGACCCTGCTGTCCCCCTCAGCGTCAAAGCCGCAGACCTTCTCATAGATCCGCTCTCTGTCAAAGACCATTCCCGGATTCATGGACAAAAACGCAAGGATCTCGTATTCCAGGCCGGTCAGCGCCAGGTAAGCTTCGTGAATCTGTACGGTCTTCGCCTTATAATCGATGGTCAGTTCTCCCTGAAAGAGGCACCGGGTCCTGTCCCTGCGCCGCGTCTCCCGTTTCAGATGGGCTGTGATCCTTGCATCCAGCTCCCTTAAGCGAAAGGGCTTTAAAATATAATCGTCGCCGCCCGAGGAAAGACCGTTTACAATGTCCTGCTCCTCCACCCGCGCCGTCAGAAACAAAACGGGGCAGGTTACTCTGTCCCGTATCCTGCGGCACACCTCTATCCCGTCGAGCCCCGGCATATTTACATCCAGCAATATGATATCCGGCTGCGGGTTCATTCTGCGCAGGCCTTCGGGGCCGCTTTCTGCCGTGATCACCTCGTATCGTTTCATTTCAAAATATCTTTTCAGCATTTTCAGAAGCGCCACATCGTCGTCTATGATCAATATCCTGTAAGCCATTTTTACCTTTCCTTATCCGGTTTCTCAGGTGTTCGGGTCTGTTTTGCATAACGGATGCAGCCTGCCGCCGGCAGTGGTTTTCCCGGCAATCCGCACAGAAAATTATATTACACAAATCTCAACAAATAAACAACGACGGAATGTGCTTGTTCCCGTACATGGAAAATGGTATGATAAAATTTAAAAGGAGACAGGAGGAACAGCCGCATGAAAAAACCTGGTTTTGGTTTAATGCGCATGCCGTTACTGGACAAAACAAATGACGCCGATGTGGACATCGAGCAGGTGAAAAGGATGGTGGATTTATTCATCGAAAAAGGATTTACATACTTTGACACGGCTCTGATGTACAATGGCTTTGCCAGCGAGAGCGTGGCGAAGACGGCGCTGGTTGACCGCTATCCCAGGGAGAGCTTTACCCTTGCCACAAAGCTCCACGCCGGATTTTTCAACTCCATGCAGGAGCGGGATCAGGTCTTCCATTCACAGCTTGAGAAAACCGGAGCGGGATATTTTGATTATTATCTGTTGCACGGCATTGAGAGCTCCATGCTGCCGAAGTACGAGAAATTCGACTGCTTTAACTGGCTTCTGGAGAAGAAGGCCCAGGGCCTTGTAAGGCACGCCGGATTTTCCTGCCATGACAGCGCCAGTCTGCTGGACGAGATCCTCATAAGGCACCCCGAAATGGAATTTGTCCAGCTGCAGATCAACTATCTGGACTGGGAGAGCGAATGGATACAGTCCCGGGCATGCTATGAGGTCGCCGTAAAGCACGGTAAACCCGTCATCGTGATGGAGCCTGTCAAGGGCGGCACGCTGGCGCGGGTACCCGGGGAGGCTGAAAAGCTGTTCCGGGATTATGACGCGGATCTGTCTGTACCCAGCTGGGCCATTCGTTTTGCGGCGTCGCTGGATCATGTGATGGTGGTGCTCTCCGGAATGTCGGATATCGGACAGATGGAGGACAATACCGGCTACATGGAAAATTTCAGTCCCCTCACAGAGCAGGAGAAAGCGCTCTGTCACAGGGCGGCGGATATCATTAACGGACAGATCGCCATCCCCTGTACCGGCTGTTCCTACTGCACGGCGGGGTGCCCGGCGAAAATCGCCATTCCACAGTATTTCTCCCTGTACAACGAGGACATGCGGGAGCACCTTGAGGAGAAGGGGTGGACGGTCAATTTCAGCAATTACGCGACTCTGGCGCAAAAGTTCGGCAGGGCCGGGGACTGTGTGGGGTGCGGCCAGTGCGAGAGGGTATGTCCCCGGCATTTGCCCATTATCGAAAACCTGAAAGAGGTTTCCGCGCATTTTGATCACTGATTCGGGCAAATGCGGCAGGAGGCGGGAGCGCAGACAGTAAAAGGAGTGGGCAGACTGTGGGGAAATATCTGAATATTGGAAATTCCGGATTTACATCAATGACGAAGGATATTTATGTTGACAAAACTGAAATGATTTCGTTTATAAACAGCACCCTTGGGACGAGCAGAAAGCTCACCTGCGTCAGCAGGCCACGGCGTTTTGGAAAGTCGTTTGCGGCAAAAATGCTGTGTGCATATTATGATAAAAGCTGTGATTCACGGGGGCTGTTTGAAGGACTGAATATTTCAAAGGATGTTTCTTATGAGGAATATCTGAATAAATACGATGTGATCTGTCTGGATATCACTCTTTTTATATCAAAGGCCTCAGATATAAGCGATGTTGTGAAGGATATTAACAATGCGGTTGTGGAGGAGGTACAGGAAACATATCCTGATATCAGAAAGGATCATACCCTGGCGGACACCCTGTTTCGTGTTACGCAGGAAACAGGGAACAAATTCATTATGATTATAGACGAATGGGACGCTCTTTTCCGTGAGGCCAAAGATGATGAAAAGCTGCAGAAGGAGTATATTGATCTTCTGAGAAGTCTGTTTAAAAGCAGCTGGACGGACGTAATATTTGAAGCGGCCTATATGACAGGTATCCTTCCCATCAAAAAATATGGCAACCAGTCGGCAGTCTCCGATTTCAGGGAGTACACGATGCTCAGTCCGGGAAATCTGGTCAGATATATAGGATTTACAGAGCCTGAAGTGCTGGAATTATGTAAAAGATATCATGTGGATTTTGAACAGATGAAACACTGGTATGATGGGTATTCCTTTCGGCATCTGGAATCTGTATACAGCCCCGGTTCCGTTATTGAAGCGATCGCAAGAGAGGAATTTGGAAGCTATTGGGCGAGGACGGAAACCTATGAATCTCTTAAGCTTTATATTGACTTAAATGAGGACGGCCTGAAGGAAGCCATTGTACAGATGCTTGGAGGAGAACGGGTGTCAGTTGATGTGGGAACCTTCCAGAACGATATGACAAATATCAGGAGAAAGGATGACGTGCTTACGCTGCTGATCCATCTTGGATATCTTGCGTATGATACCGTACAAAAACAGGCATATATTCCAAATGAAGAGGTAAAACAGGAATTTGTCCGCGCAGTAGTTGCAGGAAGGCACAGGGAAATCGCCAGGCTCATAGAAAATTCAGACAACCTGTTGAGAAAGACGCTGGAAAGGGATGAGGAAGCGGTTGCCAAAGCGATTGAAGAAGCGCACAAAACCAGCGCCGCGCCAATTTCTTATAACAACGAGGAAGCGCTTCGCAGCACGATCCGAATTGCGTATATCAGTTGCATGGATGAATATATAACGGTGGATGAGCTGCCATCAGGTCACGGCTTTGCAGATATAGCGTTTATTCCTAAAAGAAATTCGTCCATGCCGGTGATCCTGGTGGAACTGAAATGGAATAAGACAGATTCGGGAGCTATAAGTCAGATAAAAGGAAATGATTATCCACAGGTGTTTAAGAACTATGGCGGAGACATTCTGCTTGTGGGCATCAATTATGATGCCAGGAATAAGAAGCATACCTGTAAGATTGAGAAGTATATATGCCGGAGAGGCATGTGAGCAGAGAAGTTTATGCAACTCTTCTGACGGGACGCGGAATTTGAAGGCTGACAGAGCAGTATAAACAGAGTTCAGGACCAGGAATCTCAGAACAGATTCCTGGTCCTGCCATGCGAAGGGAAGAAGATATGCGCAATTTCCTCCTGATTTCAAAAAAGGGTTGCATTCTCATCTGATGTGTACTATTATATGACGTGGAATCATATTACTGATCATATCAGAAATCAGAGGAGATGATTAACTATGAGTGACGGAAGACTCTGGAGCCTTTTTGCGGACTCGTTCTGGAAAATTCTGCTGCCGGGCCTGACAATGACCATTCCGCTGACGGTAATCGCCTTTTCGCTGGCGCTGGTGATAGCGGTGTGCGTGGCTCTGGTGCAGTTCGCCAATGTGAGAGTGTTCAAACAACTGGCCCGGTTTTATATCTGGGTGTTTCGGGGAACGCCTCTGCTGGTCCAGCTTTTCGTGGTGTTTTACGGGCTGCCCAATGTGGGGGTCCTCATCGAGCCGTTTCCGGCGGCAGTTCTGGTGTTTTCACTCAACGAGGGAGCCTACTGTGCGGAATCCATCCGGGCCGCCCTGGAGGCTGTCCCTGTAGGGCAGATGGAGGCGGGCTACTGTGCCGGAATGACATATCTGCAGATCATCAGGCGCATCATCCTCCCACAGGCCATGCGCACGGCCTTTCCGCCCCTGTCGAACTCGCTGATCGCCATGGTCAAGGACACCTCCCTGGCGGCCAATATCACAGTGACGGAAATGTTTATGGTAACTCAGCGGATCGTGGCACGGACCTACGAGCCCCTGCTTCTGTACATAGAGGTCGGGCTGATCTATCTGCTCTTTTCCACCCTGCTCACCGGTCTGCAGCGCATGGGGGAAAAGCGTCTGAGTACCCATACGAAAAAGGGGGGTGAGTGAGTATGCTGAAGATCCAGGGGATCAGAAAGGCCTTCGGGCCGCTGCAGGTTTTAAAGGGGATCGACCTGCAGGTTAACCAGGGGGACGTGGTGGCCATCCTGGGGCCCAGCGGCAGCGGGAAGACCACCCTGCTGCGGTGTCTTAATTTTCTGGAGTCGGCGGACGCCGGAACCATGGAGTTTGACGGCGAGAGCTTTCAGCTGGACAGTATTTCCCGGAAGGAGATACGTGCCCTGCGGAAAAAGACCGCCTTTGTGTTTCAGAATTACAACCTCTTTCTCAACAGGACGGCGATCCAGAACGTGATGGAGGGGCTGGTGATCGCCAGAAAGGTTCCGAAACCGCAGGCCAGGGAGATTGCGGCCAGGGCCCTGGATAAGGTGGGGCTTTCGGATCGATACGACTACTATCCCTGGCAGCTCTCGGGAGGACAGCAGCAGCGGGTGGCCATCGCCAGGGCCATGGCCACGGATCCGGAGATCATCTATTTTGACGAGCCCACCTCCGCCCTGGATCCGGAGCTCACCGGCGAGGTGCTCTCCGTCATGCGTCAGCTGGCGGACGAGGGCATGACTATGCTGGTGGTCACCCACGAGATGGGATTTGCCCGCAATGTGTCCAGCCAGGTGATCTTTATGGAGGATGGCGTTATCGTGGAACAGGCTGCGGCCGGAGAGTTTTTCAGCCATCCCGGGCAGGAGAGGACGAAGGCGTTTCTGGCGAATCTGGGAGACGGACAGTATGGAGCATAAACAACGGATGTCAGGCCGGGCCAGCCATCCTTATGTTGACAATGGATGCCAGGCCGGGCCGGTCATCCTTATGTAAATAATAACAAAAAATCAGGAGGATTTTAAAAATGAAAAAGAAACTGACAGCAGCCATGATGACGATCGCTGTGACGCTTACCCTCGCGCTGACCGGATGCGGACAGGGCGCAGGACAGAAGGAGGCGTCCTCCGACGCGGCGAATGTGTCTGAAGCCGGGACGCAGGAGAACGGCGGACAGGACGCCGCAGAGGCGGAAGACGCTGCAGAGACAAATAACGCGGCGGGAGAGGAAAACGAAGCGCAGGGAGCGGACGATCTGCTGGCGAAGATACAGGAAAAGGGAGAAATCGTGGTGGCCATGGAGGGCACATGGGCGCCCTGGACCTACCATGACGAGAGCGACGAGCTGGTGGGCTACGATGTGGAGATTGCGAAGAAGATCGCGGAAAAGCTGGGAGTGGAGGCGGTCTTTGTGGAGGGAGAGTGGGACGGCCTGCTGGCCGGACTGGACTCGGGCCGGTACGACATTATGGTAAACGGCGTGGACATTACCCCGGAGAGGGCGCAAAAATATGATTTTTCCGAGCCCTATGCCTACAACCGCACGGCGATTATTGTGAGCGGCGACAATGAAGAGATCAGCTCCATGGAGGACTTAAACGGCAAACACACCGCCAACACCATCTCCAGCACCTACGCCGAGGTGGCGGAGCAGTACGGGGCGCAGGTCACCGGAGTGGATGACCTGAATCAGACCTTTGAGCTGCTTCTTTCCGGACGGATCGACGCTACTTTGAACGCGGAGGTCACCTACTACGATTATATGAAGGCCCATCCCGACGCTGACATTAAGATCGCGCTCCTGGCTCCCGAGGCCACCCAGGCGGCCATCCCTGTCCGCAAGGGGCAGGAGAGCGCCGCCCTGTTAGAGGCCATCAACGGCGCGCTGGAGGAGCTGGCGCAGTCCGGCGAGCTCTCCGCTCTCTCTGAAAAGTACTTTGGCGTTGATATTTCCAAAGCGGAATAAAGCACTTTGAAAGGAGCGGGGCGATCAGCATGAAAACGACATTGGACGGGCTTTCCAATCTGAAAAAAGAATCCCTGACGGACAGGATCTATGACGAGATTCTGGCGATTATCCTTCGAAACGGGCAGGAAAAGGAACTGCTCCTGACAGAAGGGTGTCTGGTGGAAAAGTTCGGCGTGAGCAAAGCACCGGTGAGAGAGGCGCTGATCAGGCTGTGCAATGAGAATGTCCTGCGGTGTCTGCCCAGATGCGGCTATATGGTAGTGCAGATGGGGGAAAAGGAAGCCAGGGAGGTAACTGAAATCAGGGTGCTGCTGGAGACGGAAGCGCTGCGGGCAGGTTTCGAAAATATTGTGAGCAGCCATCTGGAGGAAATCCGGCAGCAGATTGAGAAGAAGGAGGCAGATGAGACGGTGGGGGACACCTGGAGGATCTGGGAGGAAAACGCTGCATTCCATCTGTTGCTGGCCTCCTTTGCCGGCAATCAGACCCTGAACCGGTTTCTTAAGGAAAGCCTGCAGATGCAGAAAAGAATCTGTGCCCAGCTCCACTGCCACTGTCTGTATACGGTGGAAAAGGAGTGCGGCGCGGCGCCTCACAGGAAGGTTTATGAGGCGCTGTGCCAAAGAGATCTTGAAAAGAGCGTCAGGACTTTGCAGGAGGATATCAGGACATAGGCCGATGCGGCTGACATTCATTTTGACAGGAGGAAAGTTGACACCATGTGTACGAATAAACCTGAGGCGGGGCGTCAGCCCTATACAAAGGTCTCTCTGATTCTGGATTTTCTGCGCGGGAGCATCCGATATTTTGTGATCAGCATTCTTTCCGCGCTGTGCGTGACGGGGCTGGATATGCTCTCGCCTCAGCTGATACGGACTACCGTTGACTGTATCCTGGGGGACAACGAGCTGAACGTGCCGGAGTTTCTCAGGAATCTGATCGGCCGGATGGGCGGCGTGGAATATCTGCGCGGGCATCTGTGGCTGATCGGGGGACTGATCCTGCTTCTGGCGCTTTTATCTGTGGCTTTCCGATATCTGTTCATGCTCTTTAACGCGAAGGGGGCGGAGGGGCTGGTGGAGACCATGCGCAACCGCCTGTTTTCTCATATTCAGCGGCTTCCTTTTTCATGGCATATGCAGAATCAGACCGGGGACATTATCCAGCGCTGTACCTCCGACGTGGACATGGTCAAGAACTTTGTGTCCGAGCAGCTTACGTCGGTCTTTCGTATCGTCATCCTGATTGTTCTGTCCCTGGCTTTCATGTTTTCCATGAATCCCAGGCTCACCCTGGTGGCTCTGGCGTCCCTTCCCATCATCATCGCCTACTCTGCCTATTTTCACTCCAAAATCGGCAGCGAGTTCATGAAATGCGATGAGAACGAGGGGATCCTGTCCACCATAGCCCAGGAAAATCTCACCGGCGTGCGGGTGGTGCGGGCCTTTGGACGGGAGAAATACGAGAAAGACCGTTTTGAAAAGCAGAACAATATCTACACCAACCTGTGGCTTCGGCTCTGCCGGTTTCTGGCTCTGTTCTGGGGCGCGGGAGATCTGATCTCCGGCCTCCAGGTCATGCTGATCGTGATTCTCGGCGCGGTCTTCTGCGTCAGGGGAAGCATGACGGCCGGCGAGTTTATTGCCTTTATCTCCTACAATTCCATGCTGACCTGGCCGGTGCGTTCCCTGGGGAGGATGATCGCCGAGATGAGTAAGGCCGGAGTCTCCATCGAACGAATCCGTTATATTATGAACTCCGCCGCAGAGACGGACATACCGGGGGCCGTAAGGAGCGGGGCCGATATACGGGATAACGGTATGCCGGACATGCACGGGGATATTGAGTTCCGGAATGTGTCCTTCTCCTACGCAGGCGCGCCGGTGCTCTCCGATATCAGCTTTAAGATTCCGCAGGGGACCACCTTCGGGATCCTGGGTGGAACCGGCTCCGGCAAATCCACCCTGATGTATCTGCTCAACCGGCTTTATGACCTTCCGCCGGAAAACGGGCGCATCACCATCGGCGGCGTGGATATCGCGGATATGAAGGGAAGCTGGGTGCGTTCCCATATCGGGATGGTGCTCCAGGAGTCGTTCCTCTTTTCCCGCACGATTGCGGAAAACATCGGTATTACCCGCCGGAACATGAGCCTGTCCGATATCCGCTGGGCGGCCTCCATTGCCTGTGTGGACGAGGCGATCTGTGACTTCACCAATGGATACGACACCGTCGTGGGAGAGCGGGGCGTCACCCTCTCCGGCGGACAGAAGCAGCGCACCGCCATCGCCCGCATGCTGACCCAGCGCACGCCCATCATGGTGTTTGACGACTCCCTCTCCGCGGTGGACTCGGAGACAGACGCAAGGATAAGGCAGGCGCTGAAAAAGAATCTGGGCGGCTCCACGGTGATCCTGATCTCTCACCGGGTCACAACCCTGATGCAGGCGGAAAATATCCTGGTGCTGGACAAAGGGCGGATTGTCGAGCTGGGATCACATGAGGAGCTGATGAAAAAGAACGGCATCTACCGCCATATTTACGATATGCAGATGACTTTGCCGGAGGAGGTGGCAGCACATGGCGCATAAAAAAGACGAACAGAAGGAATATGTATCTCTGCCCTGGTTTGGCATTAATAAGCTGCTTCCCTACTTAAAGCCCTACCGTCCCATCATCTTCTGTATGGTGATTCTGGGGCTTCTGGGCGGGCTGGTAGACATTATCCTGCCGCTCTTTCAGCGCTATGCGCTGAACAATTTCATCATCCGCGGGACGCTGGACGGTCTGGGGAGCTTTATCGCGGCCTACATAGCGGTCCTGGCCTTTCAGGTGGCGGCCAACACCATCTCGGCCTGGCAGGCCAGCCAGATCGAGCTGTATGTGGGCCGGGACATGAAGCGGGCCAGCTTTAATCATTTGCAGACGCTGGCCTTTTCCTATTACAACCAGAACAGCGTGGGCTATATTCACGCCAGGGTCATGAGCGATACCAACCGGATCGGCTCTCTGGTGTCCTGGGGGCTGATGGACGGCATCTGGAATATGTCCTATATCCTGGGCGCTGTGGCAGTCATGCTCTCCATCAATTTCCGGCTGGCCCTGTGGGTGCTGGCCATCGTGCCGCTGACCGCGCTGGCGGCCGCCTTTTTCCAGAAAAAGCTGGTGTTTTTAAACCGCCGGATCCGGGAAATCAACTCCCGGATCACCGGCAATTTCAATGAGGGCATCACCGGCGCCAGGACCACCAAAACGCTGGTGATCGAGGAAAAAATGGAAGAGGATTTCAACGGGACCACCGCTGAGATGAAGAAGACCTCCGTACACGCCATGCATTACCGCGCCCTGTTTTCCTCCATGATCTCCTTTTCCTCCTCGCTGGCGCTGGCGCTGGTGCTGTGGCGGGGCGGGATCATCACCCTGCAGGGGGTGATCGAAATCGGAACCCTGTCCGTATTCATGTCCTATGCGCTGGGCATGATGGAGCCGGTGCAGTGGATTGTCCGGGCCATCTCCGATCTGATCACCGTTCAGGTCAATGTGGAGCGCTTCACCCGACTGATGGAGACCCGCTCCGACGTGAGAGACACCCCCGAGGTGGAGGAAAAATACGGCGATTCCTTCGAGCCCAGGAAGGAAAACTGGGAACCGCTCCATGGGGATATCACCTTCGAGGATGTGTCCTTTAAGTACCCGGACGGGGACGAGTATGTGCTGGAGCATTTCAATCTCCATGTGCCCCAGGGGACCAATGTGGCCATCGTGGGGGAGACCGGCGCGGGCAAATCCACCCTGGTGAATCTGGTCTGCCGCTTTTTTGAACCCACATCGGGGCGGATTCTGATCGACGGCAGGGACGCCAGAGAGCGTTCCCAGCTCTGGCTCCACAGCAACATCGGCTATGTATTGCAGACGCCCCATCTCTTCTCCGGTACCGTGCTGGAAAATCTGCGCTACGGAAACCCGGACGCAACCATGGAGCAGATCGAGGCGGCCGTCAGGAGCGTGTCGGCGGACAGCGTCATTGCCCGCATGGACAAGGGGTATGAGAGCGATGTGGGAGAAGGGGGAGATCTGCTCTCAACCGGAGAAAAGCAGCTCCTCTCCTTTGCCAGGGCGATTCTTGCGGATCCCCGCATTTTTGTGCTGGATGAGGCTACCTCCTCCATCGACACCGTGACCGAAAAGCTGATCCAGGACGCCATCGAGCATCTCATGAAGGGACGTACCTCCTTCGTTATCGCCCATCGTCTTTCTACCATACGCCAGGCGGACGTGATCCTGGTGGTACACGACGGTAAGATTATCGAGCAGGGTACGCATCCGGAGCTGATCGCCAGGAAGGGCGCTTACTACAATCTGTACACCAGACAGTTCCAGGAGGAGGCCGTGGAGGATGCGTTTGGAAGGGAAAAATAAAACGGAAACAGCGCAACAGAAAGGAGAGCGATCAGCGGATGAAGAGCATTGACGAAATGAAAACACTGGACCGGGTTAGAGAGAGCTATGTCCCTGAGAAGGTGGAGCGGCCTGGCGAGGAGCAGATGTAGTGGTTTCGGGACGCCAAATTCGGTATGTTTATCCACTGGGGCCTTTATTCCCTTCTGGGGAAGGGCTGGTTTCCTTCCATTCCCTGAATGCGTCCGGCGTTTCCGTCACGGAGAAGGACAAAAATCTGGAGGTGAGCGTCCCCATGGAATGCAGAGATCCCTGCGACACCATCATCTGTCTGGAATATGAGCAGGAGATCCGCTGGGAAGGGGGGGGCGGGCCAGGAGAATGATGTTTATGGGGAGAATCCGTGATCAGTCACTGAGGGCGCCCTCCGGGGGAGAACCTCCGGGGAGGGAAATTTTCTTTACAAATGAGATGAATTTGTTTATACTGAAATCCAGACCTGAGAAATCATTCCGGGTCTGGATTTGAAATTCTTAAGCAGGGGCTTCCCTATTCTGAGAGCCGCCGCCAGCCGCATCGGCTGTTGCGACCCAAGTCGATCCGTAAGTCGGAATTTTACCATAAAACGATTGATTTCAACACAAAAACACTACAATGGAGGATATAATGTTACAATCAAACTTAATCATGTATACTACTGAGGACGGGATTACAAAAATAGAAGTAACTTTTGACCAGGATACAGTTTGGCTTTCCATTGATCAAATGGAGGAACTGTTCCAACGGGATAAAAGTGTGATAGGGAAGCATATAAGAAATATTTTTAAAGAGGGAGAATTGGAAAAGGAAGCAGTCTGGGCAAAATTTGCCTACACTGCTTCTGATGGTAAGACCTGTCAGGTGGATTTCTATAATTTAGATGTTATCATTTCTGTTGGTTATCGGGTAAAATCCCTTAGAGGAACACAATTCAGAATATGGGCGATGTCTGTTTTGAAAGAATATATGAAAAAGGGATTTGCACTGGATGACGACCGCCTTAAGAACCTTGGTGGTGGAAACTACTTTGACGAATTGTTGTCTCGTATTCGGGACATTCGTTCTTCTGAAAAAGTATTTTGGAGAAAGGTACTGGAAATCTATGCCACCAGTATTGATTATGACCCAAAGGCAGAGAGTTCAATTTGCTCACGTACTCTTCCGAGCTGCGGCCTCCTTCCGCTCGATCCTGATTTTTCTCCGGTATTCCAGGGGAGAGCAGCCGAGTGATTTGCGGAAAACCTTACAGAAATAATTCCGGCAGGAAAATCCGCACTCTTTGGAGATCATGCTCACAGAGCAGGAGGTATCTGAGAGCAGGGAGAGGGCGTAGGTGATTCGCAGATCAGTCAGATAGCTGATGGGAGACTGTCCGATCTGCCTGCTGATGCTCAACGCCAGCGCCAGCGGTCAGACGCCGACAGTAGACATGATGGTGACCCAGAGTTATTACAAGGAGCTGCTCCAGTATTGCGTGGTGCTGGTGGCGACGGTGCCCATCCTGTGCGTATATCCCTTCTTACAGAAATACTTTGTAAAGGGCGTTATGGTTGGAGCCATCAAGGGTTGACGGAAGTCAGCTTCTTTCATTCGAATGCAAACTGTAAATCGGGCAGGGGACGCGCATCCCTGCCCGATTCTGACAAAGCGCTCACGCTCTGCGCGTTTTCTTATTGTAATCAGAACCCGTGCCCCCGCACAGCTTCCCATACTCCCTGTGATAAAAGAATACAGAAAGCCCCATGGCGATGGTCCAGCCGATGGGCCATGCGCACCAGATTCCCAGCGCGCTTCCGGTCAGATCCGAGAGCGTCAGAGCCAGAACCACCCGCAGCACAAGGTCGGTCAGCGTGCCTGCCATAAACCGGCCCATGGCGCTGACGCCCCGCAGGATTCCGTCCGCCACCAGCTTGGCGGAGACCACGAAGTAGAAGGGCGAGAGGATCCACAAAAACTGCATACCCGTCATAAGCGCCCTGGAGGAGCTTTTTTCCATAAACAAAAGGAGCAGATACCTGCCGCAGAATATGTAGAGGGCGCAGAAGGGAACGCACAGAAGCCACACCATCTTAAGCCCGGCCCGGAAGCATTCCCGGATCCGTCCGATTTTGCGGGCCCCCAGATTCTGGGCGGAAAAATTGGAGATCCCGTTTCCGATGGTGGTAAAGGAGGTAATGACCAGATTGTTCAGCTTCACGGCGGCGGAATACCCGGCCATCACCGGCGCGCCGAACCCGTTGATCACGCTCTGGATCAGGATATTTCCCACCGAGATAAAGCTCTGCTGCAAAATGCTGGGAACGGCGATCACCAGAATTTTTTTGAGGAGCTGCCAGTCGAACAGGACGGGGGCCTGCCTGGTCTCGATCTTCCGCAGCCTTTTCCATATGGTAAATACGGCCAGAATACAGCTTATTCCCTGACAGAGAAAGGTGGCCCAGGCAACACCCGCTACGCCCATGTCAAAGGCCTTTACAAACAGAATATCCACCGCGATATTGGAGGTGGAGGAGGCGGCCAGAAAGCAGAAGGGCGTTCTGGAATCCCCCAGCGCCGAGAAAATCCCGGTGGCAATATTGTAAAAGAAGACGAAGGGCAGGCCCCACACATAAATATCCAGATACAGCCTGGAGTCCGCGAACACCTCCTGCGGCGTGCGCACAAGACGCAGCAGAGGGGCGCTCCCCGCAATGCCGGCGATCATCAAAAGGGCGCAGAGCGCGGCGCTGAAGATACAGGCGGTGGTCACCGCGGTTTTCAGCTTCCCGAAATCCCTGGCGCCAAAGAGCTGGGAGACGATGACGGAGCAGCCCATATTGCAGCCAAAGGCAAAAGCGAGGAAGATCAGCGTAATCTCGTAGCTGTTGCCCACCGCCGCCAGCGCGTTTTCCCCCACAAATTTTCCCGCTACCAGAGAGTCCGCTATATTGTAGAGCTGCTGAAAGACGACGCTGCCAAACAGAGGCAGACAAAACCGCCACAGCGCCGTTTCGGGCTTTCCCGTTGTAAGATCTGTGTTCATAATATTCTGACCTCCAAATCCAGTCTGAAATTCATCCATGGTAATCATATCGCAGTTTACATGTTCGCAGTTTACATGTTCCCGCGGCAGTATTATAATACACTCTGACAGATACGAAAAATACATATATTATATCAGAGAAATATAAAAATGATATGGATATCAATTTTGACTACTACAGGATTTTTTATTATGTGGCCAGATACGGCAATATAACCAGGGCCGCCAGGGCGCTGGGAAGCAGTCAGCCCAATGTGACCCGGGTGATGAAGCTTCTGGAATCGCAGATGAACTGCCGGTTATTTATCCGCGGGGCAAGGGGCGTGGGCCTGACAAAGGAGGGGGAGGCGCTCTATGCCCATGTGGAGATCGCCTGCAGGCATCTGTGGGAGGCCCAGGAGGAGATCGGCAGGCAGAGCGCGTCCGGAGGCGGCAACGTAGAGATCGGAGTCACCGAGACGGCTCTCTACCTCTTTGTACTGAATAAGCTGCAGCAATTCAGAGAGGAATATCCGGCGATTCGGATTGGGATCCACAATCACTCCACGCCGGAGATCATACGGCGGCTTGACGGCGGAAGGCTGGATTTCGCGGTGATCACCACGCCCTTTGAGGCGTCCGCGGCATTTTCCCGGGTCAGGGCGATGGAGTTTCAGGAGATACTCACAGGCGGGCCTCAGTATGAAGCCCTGGGCAGGGAGCCTCTGAAACTGAAGGATATGAAACGGTATCCCTGGATCGGGCTGGGCAGGGGAAGCGCAACCTATGACCTGTACAGGGAGTTTTTCATTCAGAACGGTATCGACATGGAGCCGGATATGGAGGTGGCTACCTCCGGTCTGATGCTTCCGCTGATCGAAAACAATCTGGGAATCGGTTTTGTGCCCGAGAAGCTGGCGCGGCCCCTGCTGGAGGAAAAGAAGCTGGTGCAGATCCCGTTAGAGGGCGAGCTGCCGGTGCGCTCCATCCAGATCGTCTCCGATAAGGGACGGGGCAGGAGCCTTGCCGGGGAAACGTTCTATAAATATCTGACGGGAAGATAATTGATCATATTGATCCGGACAGGAATATGATTGTGCTTATACAATAAAAATGCTATATTAAAAAGTATCCAGAAGAGAAAGTAATGGGGTTATACTGAAATGCCGGAGATGAGACAGCCTGATTATTTATCTACTTTGCATCGTATGTATAAAGATGCAAAATTGTTGTATGATAACAAGGAATACTATAATAGCTGCTATTTGGCAGGATATGTATTGGAATGTGCATTAAAGTATATTCTGTTGACCTATGGCAGGAAAGCAGACGGTGAAAAATATACATTAACCGAAATTAAAAAGGTGGCGCATAATACCGTAAAGCTGAATACGTATTTAGATGACTGGATATCAGTTACAGATGGGATCGAGGCCAGATTTCGTTTCAATAGCAGGATAATTTGCCCACATATTTTTACAGGTGAAGGCGGTTATCCCAAATACCGTTACGGGGAGCATCCTCAGTGGGAATTGCAATCCTTCAGCCTGAACTACATTCGTGATAATGTTGTGATAGGAGGGCATTGACGTGGAGATGATGCATTATGATGCTGTTCTGAGTAATACAGTTGCGATAGTGGGGCAGGAGATAAAGAAAACACGGGAGGATGAGGCGTACATAGTCCAAAATGTTTATGGTAAAATTCTGGTGTATGTGAAAACCGAAAAGGATAAGGTAATACGGCAAATCGGAAGTATGCTCAGGGAGAGGATTGGTAAATGGTTGAGCAGCTGTCAGAAATATGGAGATAATCTTTTCATTATATCAGAAATAGATTCCTGGAAAAAAGATGCGGATCCGACAGAGGAGCGAGTATGGGTTCTTGAAAAGTATCTGACAAATTTTTATTGGGACGAAAAAAACAGAAGCATATCGTCTGAAGACAGAAGGAGTAAAAGGGTATGCTTTTATTCCTTTAAGGGGGGTGTAGGGCGGACTACTGCGGTTGTAATGTCGGCGATTGAACTGGCAGGGCAGGGGAAAAAAATAGTGATTATTGATTTTGATCTGGAGGCTCCGGGAATTGCAAGTCTGTTTCCGGAGGAAAGTATGTCTCAATATGGACTGCTTGATTTTTTGCTGGAAAGTAATGTGTATGATATGGAGATAAAAATAGATGAATATATTTACCCTGTGGGAGATTATTGCCATGTAGACAAATTGGGGGGCGAAATTTATGTCATGCCGGCATACGGTAAAGTGACCAAAAATAATGCGGATATATATCGTAAAAGTATAATGAGATTCGATTTAGATACGCCTGCATATGAAGAGGAGATTACGCCGGTAGACAATCTCCTGAGAATGCTGGATAAATTTTTGGACCCTGATTTTATTTTCATAGATACAAGATCAGGAATTCATCAAATTGGTGGTATGACGCTGACAAGATATACGGACCTGGCACTGTTATTTTTTTATGGGAGCCCGCAAAATACGGAGGGAATGAAAATGACCATTCCGGTTCTCTGTAAAAAACAGATTCCCTTTATAATGATTAATTCTAAAGTTCCTGTAAATGAGCAATTAGCGTATCAGGAAAAAAGGGTTTATCTGGAAGGGGCATATGACGCATTGAGGATGTGTGATGAAAGGTATTCCAGAGAGGAAATAGGAATTGAGGACGATTCGGCGGATCATTATCCCATAGATATAGAATATAATGTTGCTTTGGAAGTTATAAACAGTACGGATCAGTTGGTGAGGGCGTGGGAAGAACAACGGAAATCGTATAGGGCAATTACAAATGCAATTTCAGACATTCTGTCAGAAGAATATGTGGATCTGAAGAGACTGGATTTCGAAAAATATGAAGTTCAGGAGCAGATTATAGAGGCTTTCTCTGACGTTATGGGAGGTCTGGAGACCCCGGCGGCAGAAGATGAGTTTGCGTCGATGCAGGATCTGGTTGAAAATTTTTATCCGCTTAAAGGCTATACCTTTATTTTTGATCCGAGAAAATTTCTGGTTTTGGGACAAAAGGGAGTTGGAAAAACGGCTTTATTCAGTGCATTGAAAAATAATGATTATGCAAAAGCACTGGCGAAATATCTGGATGTTTCAACAAATCAATATGAGCATACAGAATGGGTGGTGGGGACTTCACAGACAACAAATTATACAGATATTTTTCCCTGCCTGAAAAGCGATGAACAGATAAGGGCCTTTTTATATTATTTAGCTGTCTCAGTTTTAATTGAAAAGGATACCGGTTTAAAAGGACTGGCAGAAGAAAACGCCGCATTATTCGAAAAGCCATTTGAAGCTTCAAGCTGTAATTTGCTGACACAGGAAACGGCGTATATGCTGAATCGTATATTAAAGAAAATTAACGATCGGTATGCTTCCCAGAATAAAGTAGTTACGATAATATATGATGCTCTGGATCGCGTTGTCGCACCAAAGGACAGGACCAAATTTGTAAGCGCTCTTATTGATATGTGGTATATAAATGAAAGCGCTATGCAAAATATCAGGAGTAAGATATTCATACGCAAAGATATATATGACAGAGAAGTGAAAGTAGCGGATAAAGTTAAGCTGAAGAATTACTCAACGACAATCGGCTGGGAGTATGATCAGCTTTTTGGAATGATCTGGAAGCGGGCAATAAGCAAATCGCAGCAGACAGGTATTCTGTTTGAAAAGATTACTTCAAAAAGTTTCATGGAATCTGAGGGATTGGGGATAATTCCCAATGTCACAGAAAAAGAGAACAGAGATATATTGTCGGCTCTGATTGGAGTAAAAATGGGGAATGGGAACAAAGCATCCACATATAACTGGTTCAGAAACAGACTGGCTGATACGCAGGGGGTAATTGTGCCGAGAAGCATGATTGATATTTTTGCCAAAGCTGCGGGAAAGGAGGGTGAGCTTCGAAAGGGAAAGACTGCTGTTGCATCCAGAAGTATTATCAGGCCACGATGTTTTGAAGATGTTTTACCGGAGGTATCGGAAAAAAGGGTGACAGATATGAAGGAAGAGTTCGTAGAATATGCGGGTTTCCTGGAAAATCTGAAGGATACGGTACAGCGTTCTCCGGTGGATGAAAAGATATTCAGTGAGGCTCTTATAAAGGCCGGATTTGATAATCCAGGAGAAGAAATCAATAATTTAATCAATATAGGAATTGTCAGACAATATCAAAGGAAATTATCGGATCCGGTCAGATATCATTTCCCTGATATATATTTAAGAGGGTTAGGCTTACAGAAAGCCGGAATGAAATAACCTGCCCAAATCAGTATGTCACTGGCTGATTGAAAATCGGAGGAACCGCAAATGCAAAAGAAAAATCGTCTCGCAGAGTTTTTAAAAAGGGAAACGGTGCTCTGCATCGCAGTCCTTCTGGCGGCCGTGTCCGCAGTTTTCGTGACGCCGGATAAGGAATATGCCAATTATATTGATTTCCGGACGCTGGCGATTCTGTTCAGTCTGATGAGCGTTATGGCAGGGCTGCACAGGATCGGCGTGTTCGGGTGGGTCGCCCGGAGGCTCCTTGGAACGGTAAGGACAGGCCGGGGCATCGTCCTGCTTCTGGTTTTGCTGTGCTTTTTCTTCAGTATGCTGATCACAAACGACGTGGCGCTGATCACCTTTGTGCCCTTTACCTTTACAGTGTTGGATCTGTTTGGAGGGGAGCGCAGAAAGGCGCTGGTTCTCCCGGTGGTGGTCATGCAGACCATCGCCGCCAACCTGGGCAGCATGCTGACCCCCATGGGCAATCCCCAGAACCTGTATCTTTATGGAAAGGCAGGTCTTTCCATGGGGGAGTTTGTCCTTCTGATGCTTCCGTATACGGCGCTGTCGCTGGCACTTTTGCTGGTCTGGGCCGGACTTCTGGGCAGGAAAGAGGGGGAGCCTTCCGGAAGGAGGCGGGAGGCCGGGCTGACAAACCCTGGCGGGGAGCGTGGAAGCGCCGCGGAAACAGAAAAGGAAAATGCGGGAGAATACGAAAGTATTTACCGGGGAAACGTGTCTCTCCGGCCAAAACCGCCCTTTCTGCTGGCGGTATACCTGATCCTGTTTTTCCTCTGCCTTCTGGCGGTGGCCCATCTTCTTCCCTGGCAGGCGGTTCTGGCGCTGGTGTTTTTCACTGTGCTGATTCTGGACAGAAAAACCCTGGGGCGGGTGGACTACTCCCTGCTGCTGACCTTTACGGGATTTTTTGTCTTTATCGGAAACATGGGGAGAATCGCCGGGTTCCGGGATTTTCTGCAAAGCGTCGTCACGGGCAGGGAGGCGCTGACAGCCGTCCTGGCCAGTCAGGTTATCAGCAATGTGCCCGCGGCGCTTCTTCTGTCCGGGTTTACGGAAAATTACAGGGGACTCATTGTGGGAACGAATCTGGGAGGGCTGGGAACGCTGATCGCCTCCATGGCCAGCCTGATTTCCTACAAGTATGTGGCGGGGCAGGAGAGCGGGCGAAAGGGAGAGTATGTCCGGCTCTTTACGCTGGCCAATATTGGATTTCTGGCGGCGCTTGCGGGGCTTGAGTGGGGGATGAGGATGCTTTGAGACAGGCCGACTTTCCCATTGACTTTCCCGTCTCTGCGCGGTATAAAGAAAGCAATAGTCTCAGGGAAATGGGGGAATCTGAATGTTTGCCAATTATCACACGCATACCTGGCGCTGCCAGCATGCCAGGGGGACAGAAAAGGAATATGTGGAAAACGCCATCCGGGGAGGCCTGAAAATTCTGGGATTTTCCGACCACACGCCCATGCCGTACCCGCAGGGCCATGTCAGCAATGTAAAAATGCGTCTCGATCAGCTGGAAGGGTATGTGGACACGGTTCTGCGGCTGAAGCAGGAGTACGCGGATCAGATCGACATCCGGCTGGGGCTGGAGGTGGAGTATTATCCGGCGTACTTCGATGAGCTGCTTGAGATAACGGGTCAGTACCCCATCGAATATTTTCTTCTGGGCCAGCATTTCCTGGGAAATGAGATCGGCGAAGCTCCCTGCGGGGATCCAACGGCGGACGAAAAAAGGCTGGAGCGGTATTGCAGTCAGTCCCTGGAGGCCCTGAGGACAGGCTGTTTTACGTATTTTGCCCACCCGGACGTGTTGAATTTTACGGGAGAGGGTAAAATCTATGACAGATGCATGCGCGGGCTCTGCCAGGGGGCCAGGGAGATTGGGATTCCGCTGGAGATCAATTTTCTGGGAATCCGTACAAAGCGCCATTACCCCAACGAGAGGTTCTGGGAAATCGCCGGGCAGGAGAAAAACCAGGTGGTCTTCGGCTCAGACGCCCACGGGCCCGCCACAGTGTGGGATTCCGAATCCATCGCTGTTGCGGAGAGGATGGTTCAGCGATACGGGCTTAAGCTGACCGACACGGTGGCGTTTCGCCGTCCCGGCAGAAGCTGATTCATGGGAGGAGACCGCATGAAAAATATACTGGTAGTGGAGGATGATCAGGGGCTGCGGGAGGGGATCGCCCTGGCCCTGGGGCGGGAGGACTTTTCATTTATCCTGTGCGAGACCATGGAGGAGGCCAGAGGGGCCCTTTTTGGCGGCGCGGAGCCTGACCTGATGCTTCTGGACTTAAATCTCCCGGACGGCAGCGGGTATGATCTGCTTAAGGAGGTCAGGGAAGGGAGAGATTTTCCGGTGATCATCCTGACGGCCAACGATCTGGAGCTGGATGAGGTGCGGGGGCTGGAGCTGGGGGCGGAGGATTATATTACCAAGCCTTTCAGCCTGATGGTGTTGCGGGCGCGGATCGACAGGACACTCAAAAACGCGGGCAGGGGAAGGAAGCAGGTCTGCCGCTTTGGAGAGCTGTCCTTTTGTTTTGAGGATATGCTGGTGAAAAGGGGAGAGAAGGAGATCTCCCTGAGCAAAACCGAATTAAAGCTTCTTCAGATCCTGGTGGAGAATAAAAATATTGTCCTTGGCAGAGAGCGGCTGATCGACAGGATCTGGACAGACGGCGCGGAGTATGTGGACGAGAACGCCCTCTCCGTCACAGTGAACAGACTGCGTACGAAGCTGGGCGAGACTGCGGAGGGACACCTGCAGACGGTGTATGGAAAGGGATATGTCTGGAAAGTATAGAGGATGGAGACGCACACAGGTGATGAACCGGCTGGAGTCCATGCTGGAGGACGCCATGAACGATACCTTTGAGGAGGGAGACTATGACGAGAGCCGCCTTTCCCGGCTGGAGGTGAAGTGGAAGCGCTTTCTCTCCTCCTCGGTGAGCTCCCAACGCCGGGTTCTTAAGGAGCAGGAGCGGATCAAACGGCTCATCTCCGATATCTCCCATCAGACGAAGACGCCTCTGGCCAATATCCTTCTGTATTCCCAGATTTTGCAGGAAAAGGAGACTGATCCGGAGCTCGTCCCCATTGTCCGGAATATCCGGGAGCAGTCGGAGAAGCTGGATTTCCTGATCCGTTCCCTGGTGAAGGCGTCCCGGCTGGAGAGCGACGTGCTGGCCGTGCGCCCGGTGCGGCAGCCCATCGCTCCGGTGGTGGAGGCGGCCATGGCCACGCTGCGGGAGACGGCCGCCGAAAAGCAGATCAGGCTCCTGGCGGAGAATCTGGAGGGGGAGGCCTGCTTTGACGGGAAGTGGACGCAGGAGGCCCTGGAGAATCTGATCGACAACGCTATTAAGTACAGTCCGGCGAAAAGCCAGGTGCGGATCCGGGTGACAAACTATGAGATGTTTTCGGCGGTTCACGTGAGGGATCAGGGAATGGGAATCCGGGAGGAGGAGCAGGCTCTGATTTTTGGGCGTTTTTACAGAGGCAGGGAGGCCTCCCGGCAGAAGGGACTGGGCCTTGGCCTGTATCTGGTGCGGGAGATTGCCGCCAGGCAGGGCGGATATGTGAGGGTAAGGTCGGCCCGGGGGGCGGGCAGTACCTTCTCCTTTTTTCTGTACCGGAGCGTGTAAACGCGCACTTCTTTCAAAACTGTCAGATTTCAGAAAGAAGTGAGAAAGGCTTTCCTGATATAGTCTTTTTAGAACCGGCGCAAGAGCTGCGGTGAAACTTATAATCAGGAGGTGTCTGATGGTTATTCTGAAAACAAAAGGACTGAAAAAATATTACGGACAGGGGGAGAGCCTTGTAAAGGCGCTGGACGGTGTGGATTTTACGGTGGAGCAGGGAGAATTTGTGTCCATCGTGGGAACCAGCGGAAGCGGAAAGTCCACCCTGCTCCACATGCTGGGGGGACTGGACAATCCCACAGAGGGTACCGTTTTTGTGGATGGGAAGGATATTTCCACCCTGAAGGAGGACGCGCTGGCCATTTTCCGGCGCAGGAAGATCGGCTTTGTGTTCCAGAGCTACAATCTGGTGCCGGTGTTAAATGTGTATGAGAATATCGTGTTCCCCGTACAGCTCGACGGAAATCATGTGGACGCATCGTACATCGATTCCATCGTAAAGACCCTGGGGCTGGAGAGCAAGGTCAACAGCCTTCCCTCCCAGCTCTCCGGGGGGCAGCAGCAGAGGGTGGCCATCGCAAGGGCGCTGGCGGCCAGGCCGGCCATCATCCTGGCGGACGAACCCACCGGGAATCTGGACTCGTCCACCAGTCAGGATGTGCTGGGGCTGCTTAAGGTGACGGCCAGAAAGTTCGAGCAGACCATTGTGATGATCACCCACAACGAGGAGATTGCCCAGATGGCCGACAGGATCATCCGGATCGAGGACGGCAGGATCACCACAGAAGGGAGCCGGATATGAAAAAAGTAGCGAACCGAAAGGTAATCCGTACCCTTTCTTACCGCACCATGCGGGAGAAAAAATGGAAAAATCTCATCGCCATACTGGCCATCGCCCTGACCTCGGTGCTCTTCACGGCGTTGTTTACGGTGGGAGGCTCCATGCTCACTTCCTTTCAGGAGTCCACCTTCCGCCAGATCGGCACCAGCGCCCACGGGGGCTATAAATATCTTTCCATGCAGGAGTTTGAACAGATAAAGGCGGCCGGAGGCTTCCGGGATATATCCTGCGATATTGTGGCAGGCTTTGCCTGTAACCCGGAGCTGAACGCCATCCAGACGGAGGTGCGCTGGGCTCAGGATCAGGCGGCGAAATGGAGCTACTGCTATCCGCAGGAGGGGAGGATGCCGCAGGAGATAAACGAGTGCGCGGTCTCCAGCAAGGTTCTTGAAGCCCTGAAGATTCCCCTGGCGGTGGGAGAAAAAGTCCCCCTCAATATTTTCACCCATGACGAGAATGGGCAGGAGAAGATCCTTGAGGAGGAATTTGTCTTAAGCGGCTTCTGGTATTCCAACGACGCCTCCCACGCCGAGGAGCTCTGGATCTCGAGGTCCTGGCTGGAGGAAAACGTGCCGCTTTTGCAGGAAAATTACAACGAGCTTGCCAGAGAGGGAAAGCACATATACGCGGATGGAACCATCCAGGCGGCGGTCAGGTTCGATTCCTCCTTCGATCTGGAGACACAGATGCAGGCGCTCACCGATCGGGCGGGCTTTTCGGAGGATGAGGTCAGAATCAGCGTAAACTGGGGCTATGCCACGTCCTCGGTGGATCTGACCACGGCGCTTTTGGGGATCGGCATTCTGGGAGTGATCATTCTCTCAGGCTACCTGATTATTTATAATATTTTTTATATCAATGTGACGGCGGACATCCGTTACTATGGGCTGCTGAAAACTCTGGGAACCACGGGCAGGCAGCTTCGCCGGATGGTGCGGGGGCAGGCGTTTTTACTCTCGGCGGCCGGTATTCCCATTGGACTTCTGACGGGATGGTTTGTGGGAACAGGAATGCTTCCGGCGCTCTACGCCGCGCTGGAGACGGGAGGGGTCAGAAACATATCCGTAAATCCCCTGATCTTTGCGCTCTCCGCCGTGTTTTCCCTGTTTGTGGTCTATTTAAGCTGCATCCGGCCCTGCCGGCTGGCTTCCAGGGTGTCCCCCATTGAGGCGGTGCGCTATGTGGAGAATATCCGGTATAAAAAGAAGGAAAGAAAATCCGCAAGGCTCTCCATGGCCAGGATAGCGGCGGCCAACATGGGGCGCAATAAGAGAAAGACCACGCTGGTGGTGGTGTCCCTTTCCTTAAGCCTGATCCTTTTAAATGGAACTTACTGTCTGGTAAGGGGTTTCTCCTTTGACCGGTATGTAGCGCAATATCTGCTTAAGGATATGCAGGTAAGCCATTTTTCCGCGTTGAATCTCTCTGCCCGTGAGCGGGATTATCAGGCGCTCACGCCGCAGATCCTGGAGGAGCTGGAGGAAATACCGGGAGTGGAGAACGTCAGCACGGTGAAAAATACCTATGGCACCATGGAGCCCACGCCGGAGATGCTTAAGCGGTATGGGGAGTTTTACAGATCGCCCGGGATGCAAAACGATCATGGCTCCTGGGTTTCCCAGCTTGTGGATCAGGCGCAGGAAACCGGAGAGATCAATACCACGAATTTCTCTCTGGACGAGGAACTGCTCCCGTACCTGGAGGCCCTGGAGGGAGAGCTGGATCTGGAAAAATTTTCCCGGGGCGGCTATGCGATTCTGATCAGCGACCACTATTCCGGCTGGGCGCCCGGCTCTGTGGGAGAAAGGGTTTGCGTGAGAGGATACCGGAGGGCGACGGAGCCGGATGGAGATCCCATACCAGGGCCCGAAAAGGAGCTGGAGATCCTGGCGGTGGCGGACTTCCCCTACTCGCTGGGAACCCGTTCGTGGACCCTGGGAAATGCCACCCTGGTGATATGTGAAAAGGATTTTCAGGAGCTCTATCAGCCGGAGGGCGCGCTTCACGCCTGCCTGGACATCCGGGAGGGCATGGAGGAGCAGGCTGCCCGGGCCATAGACGAATGGATTACGGACCGGCATCCCGAGCTGGCGCTCACCAGCAAGGAGTCCCTTCGAAAGGAGTTTGCCCAGGAAACCAATATGTTTTCCGTGGTGGGCGGTATGCTCGCCTTTATCCTGGCCGTGATCGGCGTTCTGAACCTGATCAACGCCATGATCACCGGGATCCTGGCCAGAAAGCAGGAGTTCGCCATGATGCAGGCGGTGGGAATGACCGGAAGGCAGCTCGAGACCATGCTGACCATGGAGGGGCTCTGGTACGGCATTCTGACCCTGGCCGTGGCCTCCACCATAGGAAGCGTGATCAGCTATGGGCTGATCTACATGCTCGGGAGGAATATGGCATTCTTTGAGTGGCGCTTCCACATCCTGCCTCTCGCGGCCAGCGTTCCCGTGCTGGGGCTGCTCTCGGCGGCGATTCCGGTGGCCTGCTACCACGCCTTTTGCAAAAAGAGCATTATCGAAAGGCTCCGGCTGGCGGAGGTGTAGGCGGCGGAAGGTTAACTTAACTTTAAGGGTAAAAAGGCCGCAGATACGCTTTTTGGGAACGTATCTGCGGCCTCCCTGCGTACCATATGACGATTTGCCCATGCGCGTTCGATGCAGCATACAACATGGGGTCTCGACAAAAGAACAGAAAAATATTATAATTGGGATACAAATCGTCAGGAGGAAAACACATGAAAAAAACAAAGTATGCGGGAACACAGACAGAAAAAAATCTGGAGGCGGCGTTTGCAGGGGAGTCACAGGCAAGAAATAAATACACTTACTTTGCCTCCGCGGCCAGAAAGCAAGGCTATGAACAGATTGCGGCTCTGTTTCTGAAGACGGCGGACAACGAGAAGGAACACGCCAAAATGTGGTTTAAGGAGCTGAATGGGATCGGCGACACCGCGGAGAACCTTGCAGCGGCCGCAGACGGCGAAAACTTCGAGTGGACAGACATGTACGAAGACTTTGCCAGGACGGCGCAGGAGGAGGGCTTCCCTGAGCTGGCGGCGAAGTTTCGTCTTGTGGGCGAAATCGAGAAGCATCACGAGGAGAGATACCGCGCCCTGCTTAAGAATGTGGAGACTGCCGCCGTATTTGAAAAGAGTGAGGTGAAGGTCTGGGAGTGCCGCAACTGCGGACACATCTTGGTCGGGACAAAGGCTCCCGAAGTCTGCCCCACCTGTAATCATCCCCAGAGCTATTTTGAGGTACATGCGGAAAATTATTAATTGAGGCCGGAGAGAGCTTCGGCTTTGACTGTATTATGTAATTCGCGGCGTCGCAGAGATGCGAACGGGATATGAAAAGGGGCCGGCGCTTTAAAGCGGGGCCCCTTTTCCTGTTAATATAAGGATGACTGGCGCAGTCTCCTATGCCTCTTCGTCCGCGATGATATCCACGAAGCAGAAGCGGTTGCAGTCCACCAGCCCCCGGTCCGTCAGTCGAAGCTCCGGCAGGCAGGCCAGCGGGATCAGCGCCATGGTCATGAAGGGCGAGGGCATGGAGCAGCCGATCTTTTTCCAGGCCTCCTCCAGATCCGCCACGATCCTTCCGATCTCCTCCACGGGCTTCTCGCTCATAAGACCTGCGATGGGAAGGGGAACCAGCCCAAGAACCTGGCCATTCGAGACGGCGCACATGCCGCCGCCGCACTGGATCAGGGTGTTGGCCGCCAGAGCCATATCCTCGTCGCTGGTGCCCACCACCAGAAGATTATGCGCGTCGTGGGCCACAGTGGAAGCCATCGCGCCCTGACGGATGCCGAAGCCCTTCACGAAGCCAAAGCCCTTTTTTCCGGTATCATGATGCCGCTCGAATACCACCGTCTTCAGCACGTCCTGTTCCACGTCGGATTTCAGAAGACCGTCCTTCACAGGCAAAGCCACGTGGCGCTCGTAGTCTCCCACCCGTGCAGGGATCACCTCGATGGCCCGGATGTTCACGGTTCCATCGGGACGGATCTGTCCCTCCTGCACAGGGATGCGGAAGGTTTCGGGGGTGATGGCGTCGCGGATATGGATGGAGCGGGTGGCCCACTCAGGATAGGTATAGGGGGCATATTCCCCTACAACGGCGCCGTCCTGGGCGGCCAGATCGCCGTCGATCCAGACCTTTCTTACATTCAGATCCTCCAGGTTGTCCAGCAGTACCATATCGGCGCACTTGCCGGGGGCGATGCTTCCCAGCTCGTGATCCATCTGGAAGCACTGGGCGCAGTTGATGGTGACCATCTGGATGGCGGTCAGCACATCGATGCCCTCCTCCACAGCCCGGCGGACAATATGATCCAGATGCCCCTGGGATAAAAGGGTGTGGGGATGGGTATCGTCGGAGATCAGAACCGCAAAGCGTGTGTCCACCTCATGCTCCGTGATGCTGCGGGATACTTCCTTAAGGTCATGCCAGGCGGAACCCTCCCGGAGCATGGCGTACATGCCAAGGCGCATTTTGGCCAGGGCATCCTCCGCCCTGGTGGATTCATGGCAGCAGCGGATTCCGGAAGCTACGTAAGCGTTTAAGCCCCTGCCGTTTTCGGGCATGGAATAATGGCCGGTGACGATCTTTCCCGCTTTCAGGGTATTTCCGGTAATTGCGTGGGTTTCCTCACTGGAGGAGAGGATGCCGGGGAAATTCATCATCTCGCCCAGGCCCACGCAGCAGTCCCAGTCCATTGTCTTTTCCACATCCGCAGGTCCGATATGGGAGCCTGTATCCTCGAAGCCCGGAACCGCGGGCACACAGGAGGGTGTGGTGAGCATGGCCTTTAAGGGGGTGCGGGCGGCGTCCTCCATCATGCACTGCACGCCCTCAAGACCGAGCACGTTGCAGATCTCGTGGGGATCCATGTAAATTCCCACCGTGCCGTGGGGAATGACGGCCCTGGCATATTCGCCTGCGCCCATCATGGAAGACTCCACATGGATATGTCCGTCCAGAAAGCCCGGAGCCAGATACTGGCCCTGGGCGTCCACCACCTGTGTCCCCTCGCCGATGCAGTGCGCGGCGTCGCCAACCAGGGCGATCCGTCCGGCGGACACGGCTACCGACACATCCGGCAGGATTTCCCTGGTGCAGACGTTGACCAGATTTGCGTGGGTGATCACCATGTCGGCAGGCTTTACGCCTCCGGCAACGGCAGATAGCTGCGCGCTGACCTCCCACAGGGGATGTTTACAGAAATGATTGATCATGATTACTCTCCTTTTTGCTTCGCAGATGGCCGCAGGGCGCTTTGGGCCGGGACGTCTGCTGCTTTGAAACATAAAAATTATCGGTTATGGAAATTATACAACATTTGCGGAAGGATTTCCATTTGTTGTTATGGTTTGTTTATCCTGCAATCGCAGGAGAAAATTTTGCGTTTGGGGATTAGCAGTGTTATAATAAGCAACAGAAATCTTCAATCGGTACATTCCCGGAAAAGGGAGGTTCATTCGTGGCTATCAGTTACAAAAAATTATGGGAACTGTTGATTGATAAGGATATGAAGAAAAAAGATTTGCAACAATTAGCTGGGATCAGTGCGGCATCCGTTACAAAACTCGGCAAAAATGAAAATGTAAATACAGAAATCATTGAAAAAATCTGCACGGTCCTAAGATGTGATGTCTATGATATTATGGAAATGGTAGAAGAACAGTGAATCGGTTTTACAGAATATGAGTTTTGAAGCAACGATAAATCTGCTGTAAATCGGAAGACGCCAATCTCCGTGAGAAGGGAATAAAGATGCATGGATAATCAAATTCACAATACAATCGTAAGTTTTATATGGGGAATTGCGGATGACTGCCTGCGTGATGTGTATGTGCGTGGAAAATATCGTGATGTTATTCTGCCGATGACAGTTATCCGCCGCTTGGATGCCATGCTGGAGGACAGCAAAGAGGCTGTTCTTGATATGAAGAAAAAGCTGGATGCAGCCAAAATCGATAATCAATGGCCGGCACTGTGCAATGCGGCAGGGCAGGCATTCTGTAACGCCTCCCCGTTCCGCCTGCGCGACCTCACCAGCCGCGCAAAGAAGCAAACGCTAAAGGCCGACTTTGAGGCTTACCTGGACGGTTTCTCCCCTAATGTGCAGGAGATTTTGGAGAAGTTCAAGTTCCGCAATCAGATTGATACGATGATTGAGGCGGATATTCTGGGGGCGGTGATTGAGAAATTTATTTCGCCGGATATTAACCTCTCTCCGAAGCCAATTTATAAGGACGATGCTCAGACTATGGTGAGGCATCTTGGGCTGGACAACCATGGCATGGGTACGATTTTTGAGGAACTGATCCGCAAGTTCAATGAGGAAAACAACGAGGAGGCCGGGGAACACTGGACGCCCCGCGATGTCGTTGAACTGATGGCTGACCTTGTGTTTATGCCCATCGCCGACCAAATCAAGGATGCCACTTATTCCTGTTATGATGGAGCCTGTGGGACAGGCGGTATGCTTACTGTCGCACAAGACAGACTTCTGACAATTGCAAAGCAGTATGGAAAGAATGTGTCTATTCATTTGTTTGGGCAGGAAGTGAACCCCGAAACATATGCAATCTGCAAGGCGGATATGCTGCTCAAAGGTGATGGGGAACAGGCGGAGCATATCAGTTATGGCTCTACGCTTTCCTTGGACGGAAACGCCACAAGGCAGTTTGATTTCATGCTGTCCAATCCGCCTTACGGGAAAAGCTGGAAGGTTGACGCAGAGAAGATGGGCGGTAAAAAAGAGATTCTGGATACCCGATTTAATGCCTATCTTGAAGGCGGCGAACAGATGGCCATGATCCCTCGGACAAGCGATGGTCAACTGCTGTTCCTTCTGAACAATGTGGCAAAGATGAAAAAGGATACGCCGCTGGGCAGTCGCATTGCCGAGGTACATAACGGCTCGTCCATTTTCACAGGTGACGCCGACAGTGGGGAAAGCAATGCCCGCCGCAATCTGATTGAGAACGACTTGGTTGAGGCTATCATCGCACTGCCGGAGAATATGTTCTACAACACAGGAATTGGGACATTCATCTGGATTCTGTCCAATCAGAAAGAGGAACGCCGCAAAGGGAAAATTCAACTGATTGACGCAACCGCCATGAAATCCCCGCTCCGCAAAAATATGGGCAAGAAGAATTGTGAAATCACATCGGAAATCCGAAGTGAAATCGTCCGCATTTTTATGGAGATGGAGCAAAGCGAAGTCAGCATGATTTTTGATAATGAGGAGTTTGGCTACTGGTCTGTCACAGTGGAACGGCCTCTGCGCCTGCGCATATATCCTGACAGAGAAATTCCTGCCGATTTATTCAAGAAAGCGGATGAGTTTGCGGCGGTGCAAAGTGCTGTTGCCGAGGCTGCAAAAACCGCACCTCTGGATGACTGGACAGCATTTGCCAAAGCCACAAAGCTGAAAGCCGCTACCTTGAAGAAAATCCGCCCCTTCATCACAGAGAAGGATGCCATTACACAGCCCATCGAGGGGGAGCCGAATGTTGACCTGCGGGATACGGAGAACATTCCGTTTACCTATGACGGCGGCATTGATGCCTTTATGAAAAATGAAGTGCTGCCATATGCCCCAGATGCCTATGTAGACGAAAAGAAAACGCAGATTGGCTATGAAATCAGTTTTACTAAGTATTTCTATAAGCCGATGGAACTGCGCCCAATGGAGGAAATTTTAGAGAGCCTGAAAGCTCTTGAACGGGAAGCGGATGGCATGATGGCGGAGATTATGGAGGGGATACGATGAAATCCTATAGCCAATACACTTCTGTATCTCTTGGATGGGTGGATAAACTCCCCGCGCATTGGAAAACGGCGCGTTTAAAGCAGTTGCTATTTGAGCGCAAGGAAAACAATAGTCCTATTAAAGCAAGAGAAATCCTTTCTCTTACAAATACACTGGGAGTGATCCCCTATGCCGAAAAAGGCAATATAGGGAATAAATCCAAAGAGAAACTTGAAGACTATCATTTAGCATACCCTGATGACCTTATTTTAAATAGCATGAATGTTATTATTGGTTCTGTTGGAGTATCTCAATACTTTGGCGCTATAAGTCCTGCTTATTATGCATTGGTTTCAAGAGGAAAATTGAATATCAAGTATTCTGAATATATATTTCGCCTTTCGACATTTGAAAAGACATTGGAAGGTCTTGGAAATGGCATTCTGGACATAAGAAAAAGAATTCCAATGGTAAAGCTAAATAATGTCATTCTTCCTGTTCCACCCCGCCCTGAGCAGGATCAGATTGTGCGTTTTTTGGACTGGAAAGTTTCAAGTATCAATAAGCTAATTTCGATTAAGAAAAAACAGATTGTTTTGCTAAAAGAGCAAGAGAACCAATCAATTAGCCACATCGTTTTACATGGATTGCATAATTCTCTTTTGAAAGATAGTAGTAATCAATGGGTTGGCGATATCCCCGCAGATTGGAATCTTATAAAACTCGGAAGATTCTGTTCGTTTCAGAACGGAATCAGTGAATCAGGTGAATTCTTTACTTCTGGAACTCCATTTGTTGGATACGGAGATGTATATCGCCATTTGGAATTGCCGGAAACTGTGAGCGGGGTTGCGCAATCGAATGAGCAACAGCAAGAAGCATTTTCTGTTCGTGAAGGTGATATTTTCTTTACCCGAACTTCGGAAAATATAGAAGAAATTGGAATGGCCGCAGTATGTAAGCACACAATTGAAAAAGCTATATTCTCTGGCTTTCTTATTCGTTGCCGTCCTGGCAAAATACTTGTCGATATCGACTACATGAAATATTATCTCCAGATACCTGCGATAAGAAACCATTTCTCATCAATGATGAATATTGTCATCCGGGCTTCATTAGGTCAGAACCTACTGAAGCAAATGCCGGTAGTTATACCGCCGATAACCGAACAGAAGGCAATTGCTACATATTTGGATACCCAGCATTCAAAGTACACTGTTCTGATAGAGACTATACAGAAAGAAATCCAAGCACTTGATGAGCTTAAAACGTGGCTTATCTCTGATGTTGTTACAGGCAAAATTGATGTCCGTGGTATTGAGATTTCAGAGTATGAGTTTGTGGAGGAAGATGCTGATGGAGAAAGCGAAGAAAGTGTTGGGTCAATGGAAGGAGAAATGGATGGAGAATAGGTTGTCAAAATGGTGGTTTTTAGTTGTCCTTGCTGTTCCATTCATTCTCATGTTCTGTCTGCATATAGGAATTGCCTTGGGTAACTATTTCGGTATTAACATCAATGTGCCGAATGTGGATGCCTCAACATGGTTTATCTTTTGCGGCAGTTACCTGGGTGGTACAATGACCCTTGCCGGTGTAATGATCACATTAAAACATGAGCGCAGTATTCATCAATATGAAAAAGCGATGGAAATCATTGAAAAAGAAAGGGACGGGTTGGGAAAAGTAATCTGCGAATTGAACCTGTTTGCGCCAAATGCTCTCTACCAGCGGTTCAATAGCATACGCATTACAAGTACCGGCTATGACTCTGTGGAAGTATCCGCTGTCCGGCAGCAGATTGCAGAAGAAATGCAGAAAATAAACACCGCAAAGTTGGAGGCAATGTTTTTTTCAGAGGTTTATGTAATTCCTGCGGGATGTCCTACTTGTAAGAACCCATGCCGAATACCAACGATTTTGCCAGAATTTCAAAGAATATACGAAAACGTGGGAAATCGGATTTTTACGCTTTTACAAATAATTGATACCTACATTGTCGCCTGCAATCAGAATGCGATCCGAAGGGCGCTGATTGCGAACTGCCAAAAGACAAACCAACAGTGCCAGTTATGTGGCCAGCCTCCAGAATACGGTGAATCCGAAATCAAAAGATACGAAAGCGAAATCATCAACGTAGAGTCCCAGCAAAGTAAAATTATTGCTGCACTAACTGAAATTGGCAAATACACCCAAACCGAGATACCGCAGCTAACCGCTTTGGCTCGTGAATATATTGCGTTAAAGAAGCAAAACGCCTATAAGAGTTGTTTTCCCGCCAAGGAGGGCTGATAAAATGGCCAATAATGATCTAATTCCTTATGAAGACATCTATTCCGAAATAAAAGAAACTCTTCTGCTGTCGCGCAATCAGGCATACAGCGCAGTCAATTTTGCGATGGTACAAGCCTACTGGCAGATTGGGCACATCATCGTAGAGCATGAGCAAAATGGCAATGCGCGGGCTGATTATGGAAAATCTGTCTTGCAGGAGTTGTCCAGCCGTTTGTCCAGGGATTTTGGCAAGGGCTTTTCTGTGCGGACATTACAGCAAATGAAGAAATTTTATGTGATGTTTCCAAATACGAACGCATTGCGTTCGCAATTGACCTGGACGCACTATCGTCTCCTGTTGTCAGTGGAAAATGAGCAGGCAAGGCAATGGTATATGGACGAGGCTATCGCTTCCGCATGGTCAAGCCGCCAGCTGGAACGGCAGATTTCTACTCTATATTATGAGCGGATTCTTGCAAGCAGAGAACAGGCACCTGTAAGGGCCGAAGCTGTCGAACTTACGACGCCTTTAGCTGCGGAAAATTTCATCAAAGACCCGTATGTGTTGGAGTTCCTTGACCTGAAAGATTATCCGGCCCTGCGGGAGTCTGATTTGGAACAGGCATTGATTGATAAATTGCAGGAATTTCTGTTGGAGTTGGGACGTGGTTTCTGTTTTGTAGCCAGACAGAAGCTGATGCGCTATGAAGATGAAGATTTTTACCTTGACCTTGTATTTTACCACAGTATCCTGAAATGCCATGTGCTGATTGACCTGAAAATTGGCAAATTGACGCATGGTGATATTGGGCAGATGGACAGCTACATCCGGATGTTTGATGCGCTATATAAAAATGAAGATGACAATCCTACTATAGGTATCATACTGTGTTCTCAGAAGAATGAGGCAATCGTCAAATACTCTGTTCTGAATGATGCTCAACAAGTTTTTGCTTCACGTTATCGTTTTGCCCTACCCACTGCTGAGGAATTGCAGCGTGAAATTGAAGCTGAGCGCAAGCGGATTGAAGAACAGGAGGGATAACTATGCCAGGATTTACAAACACAAAAGAAAGCGGTTTAGAGGCCCTCATTGTAAAATGGCTGGTTGAGCAGAACGGTTATGAAGAAGGGACTAACGCCGATTATAATAAAGAATATGCGATTGATGAAACCCGCCTTTTTCGATTTTTGCAGGATACCCAGCCCTCACAGATGGGTAAGCTGGGTGTGTTTCAGTCCGAGCAGAAAAGGCGTCAGTTTCTGAACCGCCTCCAGGGTGAGTTGGTCAAACGCGGTATTGTAGATGTTCTGCGCAATGGCATTAAAGTGTACCCGGTTGATCTCATCATGTTCTATCTCACACCGACTGAAAACAACGAAAAAGCGAGGGAGATGTTCCGGAAAAATATTTTCAGCGTGACGCGCCAGCTCCGCTATTCTCAGGACGCAGGCAAGCTGGCTCTTGACCTGTGCTTATTTATCAATGGATTGCCTGTCATCACCTTTGAACTCAAAAACCAGCTTACAAAGCAAAATGTGGATGATGCTGTCCAGCAGTACAAGGATGATCGCGATCCGCGAGAGATGTTGTTCCAGTTCAAACGCTGCATGGTGCATCTGGCCGTGGATGACGCCCGTATCAAATTCTGCACTCGTCTTGCGGGTAAAGACAGTTGGTTTCTGCCTTTTGATAAGGGGTATAACGATGGAGCAGGCAATCCACCTAATCCCAATGGCTTGATGACTGACTACCTGTGGAAAGACATTCTTACAAAAGAAAAGCTGACGCTGATCATTGAGAACTACGCTCAGGTTGTTATCGAGGTGGAGGAGGATACCAAAAAGAAAAAAGAGAAGCAAATTTTTCCACGCTATCATCAGTTGGATGTGGTTACAAAGCTTCTTAACGATGTACAGGAAAACGGTGTCGGGCATAAATACCTGATCCAGCACAGCGCAGGAAGCGGCAAGTCCAACTCTATCGCATGGCTTGCCCATCAGTTGATTGGGCTTGAACAGGATGGGCATCCGATGCTGGACTCGGTTATTGTGGTCACTGACCGCCGTATCCTCGACAAACAAATCAGGGATACTATCAGGCAGTTTATGCAGGTGAGCAATACCGTGGCCTGGGCAGAACATTCTGGAGACCTCACAAAAGCCATCACGGACGGCAAGCGCATCATCGTTACCACGATTGAGAAGTTCCCATACATTG
>CANOVJ010000036.1 GCA_947570615.1 uncultured Lachnospiraceae bacterium | reverse complement strand
GGAACGGCAAAATTTTTTACACTTCTTTTACTTCTTTATCTCACATGAGCAAAATGACAGGGGTTGTAATAAGTATGGCGGTCTTTCTGACATTATTGGGAGGATGTGCCCGTACATCTCAGAGTGAAGAACCCTTAAATAATGATTCTGGCAGTATAGATACAGATACTCAAATGGCTGAGGAACAGGACGAAACAAACCAGCCAGGCGGAACTACGTCAGACACGGAGAAGACAAAAGAACCGGAACAAACGGAAAACCGTTATATTGAGGTGAAAAAGTGATGGACAGGCTGCTGATAGCGGATGACGAAGCGGATATTGTGACAATGCTTACTTCTTTTTTTGAGGGGAAAGGGTATGAGGTAATGACCGCTTCTGACGGAATAGAAACCTTAAAACAGGTAGAAAAGAGGCCGGATCTGATTCTGCTGGATATCAGTATGCCGGGTTTAAACGGTCTGGAGGTCTGCAGGCGCATCCGGGATCACATTGACTGCCCCATCCTTTTCCTTACCGCAAAAATAGAAGATACGGATAAAGTAAAGGGGTTTTCCGTCGGCGGGGATGACTATATTGTGAAACCTTTCTCCCTTGCGGAGCTGGAGGCAAGGGTAAGCGCCCATCTGCGCAGGCAGGCACGGCACAGCATGGAAACTTTCGTGAAATTTACCGGGGATCTGACCATAGATTTTGCCCGGCGCAGCCTGTTTTATGGAAAAGAGGAAATTCCCGTGACGAAAAAGGAATTTGACATTGTGGAGCTGCTGTCCCAAAATCCAGGGCAGGTGTTTGACAAGGAACGAATTTACGAGAAGATCTGGGGCTATGACAGCGAGGGGGACAGCGGTGTTGTTGCGGAGCATATCCGCAGGATCAGGACAAAAATTGCCGCACACACAGATCACGCTTATATTGAAACAGTTTGGGGGTGCGGTTATAAATGGAGTAGTTAAGACGCCGGTGGCGCGCTCTCTCCCTTCGGAAGACCCTGGTGGTCTATATCACCGCCGCCGCCCTTCTGGCCCTGGTCCTCTGTGGGATGACCAACGACCTGTGCGGGATGGGGATCAGGGAAATCCACGCCGGCTACCTGGACAGCATGGAAAAATACTACCTCACCAACGAGCGGGGGGAGCGGCTGGGGGAGGGGGCCTACATCGGCACCGATGCAATCCCCTTGTCCTCCGAGGACCAGCGGACAGTGGACATCCTCCGGGCCCTGCCCACGGTGACGACACCGGTGTGGTCCGCCCTCTGCATCCTGGGGGCGGCGCTGCTTTTCTACCGGAACAAGCTCAAACGCCCCCTGGCAGAGCTGCGGCTGGCATCGGGAAAGATCTCCCAAAACGACCTGGACTTTACCGTCACCGTCCACAGCGGGGATGAACTGGGGCAGCTCTGCGCCTCCTTTGAGACCATGCGGGCGGCCCTGGCCCAGAACTTCTCTGAGATGTGGCGGCAGATGGAGGAGCGCAAGCGGCTGAATGCCGCCTTTGCCCATGATCTTCGGACACCGCTCACCGTACTGAAGGGATACAATGAGATGCTGCAGGCCAGCGGAGACGAACAGACCCGCACCACCGCCGTTACCATGCAGCGACATATCTCCCGGCTGGAGAACTATGTGGACACCATGAGCCAGTTGCGCCGGCTGGAAGATACACAGCCCACCTATCGGCAGACGCCCCTGAAGGCTCTCGCGGCCTCTTTGTATGAAAGCGGAACAATCATCTGCGAACGGTCAGGAAAGCGTTTTTCCATGCAGAACCGGACAACTTCGTCGGCGCTGTCATTGGATGGAGATTTGATCTCTCAGGTATACGGAAATTTGATAGTAAATGCCACGCGGTATGCTGCCTCGCAGGTCGTACTTTGCCTGGATGAAACACAGGAGGGGCTGTTGCTTTCTGTATCGGATGATGGTCCCGGTTTTGATAAAACCAGTCTGGAAAAAGCGGTTGACCCGTATTTCACCAGGGAAAAGGCAGACCACTTCGGCCTTGGCCTTTATACCGGCAAAATGCTCTGTGAGCATCATGGCGGCTGGCTGCGGATTGAGAATCCCCCTTCCGGGGCCGAAGTAAGCGTTTTTTTCAAAAGTAGATAGAATATTGGAAATTGTCTTCTATACTCTCTATGTACCCCATAGAGAGTATTTTTCTGAATATCTGAACAAAGGAGGAGCCTTTATGGAACTGAGCGCAGTCAATCTGACAAAACGATATGGCTCAAAAACAGCCGTGAATCGTCTGAATGTTACATTGACGAATGGTGTGTACGGGCTGCTCGGTGCGAACGGCGCGGGAAAGACGACCTTCATGCGCCTCTTATGCACTGTCCAGCGCCCTACCTCTGGAAAAATTGATTTGGATGGTAAGAACATCTGGAAACTGGGAGAGCGGTATCGGGATGTTTTGGGCTATCTGCCCCAGCACTTCGGATACTATCCCGATTTCACCGCTTTGGGGTTTTTGCTGTATGTTGCGGCATTAAAAGGGCTTGATGACAGGAAAGCGAAGAAAGTCTCCAACAAACTGCTGGAGGAGGTAGGCTTATCCGGGGAAAGCCGACGCAAGATCAAGACCTTTTCCGGCGGCATGAAACAGCGTCTGGGAATTGCGCAGGCCATGCTGAATGACCCGTACATTTTGATTCTGGATGAGCCGACAGCAGGACTTGATCCGAAAGAGCGTGTGCGTTTCCGCAATCTCATCAGTGCCTATTCAAAAGACAGGATCGTGATTCTATCGACGCACATTGTTTCTGACATAGAATTTATCGCAGAGAAAATCATGATGATGAAAGACGGCGAGATCATCCACTTCGGCAGGCCCCATGAGATCACCTCCGGAATAGACGGCTGTGTCTGGGAATGTTCTGTCCCCACAAGCCGGGTGGAGCAATATACGGCTTCTCTGAATATCAGCAATCTGCGCAATGAGGAGAACGGCAGAACGGTACTCCGGGTGATTGCAGACCAGCCTCCTGTGGCCGGCGCGGTCAAAGTACAGCCCAATTTAGAGGATTTGTTCTTATACTACTTCAAGGGGGAGGATGAACAATGAAAAAGCTGATTTGGCTTGAATTACGGAAGATTTTTTCCAAACGCCTTACGCAGTTTGCTTTGGCTGTTGGATTGCTCTTGTCGGCGCTCCTTGCCTTTTCGACCTGGCAGAATAAGTATGCCTCTGATGGTGCGGGCAATGAAGGAACTGGCCGGACTGCCGTAGAAATTGATAAGGCGGTTGCCGCAAGATATTCCGGGATTTTGACGGACGAGAAAGTACAGCAGATGATCGCAGAGATCGTCCCTGAATCGGGGGAAAATGGACTCAATGCAATATATCTTTATCAAAACACCATACAATCCGCTGTGTCTGCCCGTTTTTCTGATATAAACGGGAATTGGAATGGCCTGCGTGTTTCGGATCTGTTTGGTGATGAAAGCATCAAAATTGGATATGTGGACGGTTGGTTGAGTACAAGCCGGAACATGACCAGTATATTGGTGGCCTTCTCGTTCTTTATCATTATGATGATCGCCCCGGTTTTTTGCGGTGAATACAGCGGAGTTGATAATATCATCTTATCCAGCAAATATGGAAGGACAAAATGTGCGGAGGCAAAGGTGATTGCAGGCATTATGGCTGCCTTGATTACAACCGCCATCGTTTTAGCGGTTAATCTCCTGATGGCACTTGCCTTTTACGGAAGCGAGGGTCTGGATTGCAGTATTCTTTTTGCCCAGCTGACTTACATTGAGGGGGGCATCCCTTTCAACATCACCTGCGGTACACTGCTGGTATATCAATCTGTACTGGCTGTTACGGGCACTATTGGGGTGACCGGTATTACATTGCTCTTTTCTGCTGCCTGTAAGAACCAGATGATTGCATTAGTGGCTTCTGTTGCCGTATATGCTCTGCCTCTTTTGCTTCCGGTCGCGGAAACAAGCGCGCTGTTTAGGCTGGTCGTACTTCTTCCCATTTATCATGCGCAGTTCGTTTCCCTTATGTCAGTGGCGCAGATGAGCGGCATACTCCTATATGCAATCTGGGCCGTCCCTGCGGCATTGATCCTTATTGCGGCTGGGAGTATTTTCTCCCGCCGGGTTTTCGCAGGGCATCAGGTCTCATAGGCCTGACTGGAAATGGACGTAGAACTTTACAGAACAGGAAAGAAGGAGAACTTATATGTCTGTCTTACAAACAGTTGATCTGAAAAAACACTACAGGCAGGGGGATAACGTGACAAAAGCCCTGGATGGCGTGAGCCTTGCCATCGAAGAGGGGGAGTTTGTTGCCATCGTGGGAACCTCCGGATCCGGGAAATCCACGCTGCTCCACATGATGGGCGGGCTGGACACTCCTACATCGGGAAAGGTGTTGATTGGCGGAAAAGAGATTTCTTATAAGAATGAGGAAAAACTGGCCGCTTTCCGCCGCCGCCATATCGGTTTTGTCTTTCAGAACTACAATCTTGTACCGGTTCTGAATGTATATGAAAACATAGTGCTTCCCCTGCAGCTGGACGGCCGGAGGGCAGACCGGAAGCTGCTGGAGCAGGTCGTCCATTCCCTGGGGCTTCAGGATAAGCTTCAGAATCTTGCAAACCATCTTTCCGGCGGACAGCAGCAGCGGGTTTCCATTGCCCGTGCGCTCCTCACAAAACCGGAGATCATTCTCGCGGATGAGCCAACCGGGAATCTTGACAGCAGGACCAGCGCGGATGTTCTTTCCCTGCTGAAGGATTCCGGCAGGAGGTTTCATCAGACCATTGTGATGATCACCCATGACAGGGGAATTGCACAGATGGCTGACCGGAGTATCCGGATTGAGGATGGGAAAATTATGGACGACCTGCTGCGGAGGCCGTCCGCAGGTTGGATTTCAGGCGGGGAGGTGGAGTAAGTGTCAGGAAAAAGGAAACATACCGGAAAAAGTCTGTCAAAAGCAGCAGTCAGGACGCTGGGAAGACAAAGTTTTCGGGCAGGCCGCACGCAGAACCTTCTGATTTCCATGGCCGTGGTGATTGTGACCATCCTGATCACTGCCGCCTGCAGTGTCTTTTATAATATCCGGAGATTCGGGCAGATGCAGCAATTAAAAGAGACCGGCGCCATGACGGATGTCGTATTGTCAGGCCCGGATGAGCAGCAGATGGCATTGCTTTCGGAAAGTGACCTGATACAGCAGCCGCTGTTTGTATCCCATAAGGTGGGGCGCCTGGTGGGGAATCCGGGGCAGTCAGGGTTAAGCCTTTACCTGTACGCAGAAGAGAACTGGGATACCTGGAGCCGCCCGCTTTTTACGGACATCCAGGGGAATTACCCGGTAAAGGAGAATGAGGTGATGATGTCGGCCTGGCTGTTAAAGAGGCTGGGGATAGAGCCGGTCATCGGCTGTGAGATCCCGCTGTCGGTTACATGGGAGGACCGGGATGTGGCGGGGGAAGAAACCTTTGTCCTTTCCGGGTGTTATACGGATACTTCTTATATTGATACGGCCTCCAGGCAGAAGGTTCTTGTGTCTAAAGAGGCGCTTAAGAACCATAACGGGCAGGCAGAGCTTGTGGGCTTTTCCTTCACTGCAGGGCAGTTTCAGAAAAAGCTGGCCGAGATCCGGGAAGAACTGCAGGTATCAGGACAGCAAAATTTCAGGATCCTGGGCGGGCAGGGTTTTCATCTGTCACTTAAGGATATGGGAACCGCCCTGGCCGTGATCCTCTTTTTTATGCTGGACGGGTTTCTGATGATCTATAACATCAATACGATTTCTGTTACAAAGGATATTCAGTTTTACGGTCTGCTCAAAACCATTGGAACCGCGCCCGGCCAGCTGAAACGGCTCATGTACTACAGGATGAGAAACATCCTTCTGAGCGCCCTGCCGGTGGGCCTTGTGCTTGGCGGCGTTATGACACAGTGGATTGTTCCGATGATCCTGGGCGATATCCTGAAGGGATTTGAGGCGGTCCGGTTCCATCTGATCATTCCGTTTACAGCAGCATTCTTTTCGGGTTTGATGATCTTTGTCAGTTTTTTTATGACAGCCAGGAAGGTGACGGCCGTTTCCGCCATTGGCGCCCTGACATTTGCGGAGGGCAGCAGCAGACGGAGGACGAGCCGTGGGAGCGACCATACCGGGCTGTTTCAGATGGGGCTTAGAAATGTATTCCGGCAGCCCAGGAAGGCATGGATGGTCATAGGGACGTTTTTCTTAAGCAGTGTGACCTTCCTGCTTGGCATGACGGTGCCTGGCGGGATGTCTCTGGATGAATTTATTGATTATAATACGGCCCATGACCTTACCCTTTATAACAGCATGAGCAGGGCATCCTTTTCCACCCAGGAGGAGCAGAGCTTCACACCGGAGCTTGTGGAACGACTGCAGCATCTGGAGGGAGTGGAGAGCTTTGAAATGACCAGGGTTGTGCCCATCTATGAGCATTATTCGGAGGAAGTCTATGGAGACTGGCTGGAGATCAAAAACGAATTCGAGCAGGCAAACGGAATGGAACCCACAGATACTAGGCTCTGGCTGGAGAATCCGAAGGCAACCTTCTGGAGTCTGCTGGTGGGGATTGACAGCAGGGTGATCGAAGAGTATAACCTGTCTGCGGAAGCACCCATTGATGTAGAAGGGTTTGAAAAGGGGGAGTTTCTTCTCACCACAGATATGAACGGGAGCGGACTGCACAGTGGGAGCCGGATTCCTTTTTCCGTGATGGATACGGATGAGCAGTTTGAACTGCCCATCGGAGGGCAGATTCCCCTTGAAAGAGACGGGATGAACAGCGGGGCGGCCCCTTGGCTGGTGGTTTCCAATAAAGTGATCGACCGGTACAGGGAGGATGCCATTATCTATTCCGTAAAGATTGACAGTGCTTCCGAATATGAGGAAAGCATCCTGAATCAGGCGGCGGAGCTGACGGAAGGAATCCCCGCCATATCAAGGACATCAAAGGTGGAGCTTGCCAGATCCCTGGAGGAGACCAGAGGCGCACTGTCAAAGCTGTCCGCGTTTCTCACCATTGTGCTGTTTACCGTGGGTATCCTGAATTTTATCAATACCATGAGCGTCAGCATTCTGGGCAGAGCGCGGGAATTTGCCACCATGGAAGCGGTAGGCGCCTCCAGAAAACAGATAAAGAAACTCATTACATGGGAGGGGATCTGGTATTTCCTGCTGACGCTGGCACTGTCTGTTACGTTGGGGTCCGGAGCTGATTTCCTGATTTTTCATGTGGTCCGGGAAAATATCGGATTTGGGACATTCCGCTATCCGGCTTTTCCGATGACGCTTTATATGCTGCTGTCGATGCTTCTGTGCATGATCATCCCGGCCGCTGTCTATAAAAGGGCAGGAGTCCGGAGTATTGTGGAGCGGCTTCGATCAGACCAATAGATTTTACATTTTAATTATTAGATTTTACGCTCTGTGTTGCCGTGTTTTCTGCTGTAGATATAATAAATGTAGCCGCTGACTGACCGGCCGGAATAACAAAACAGCGGAAAAAGGAGCACAGAAAATATGAGTATTCTTCAAACCATTGATCTGAAAAAGTATTATGGAAGCGAGCCGAACATTACCCGCTCCCTGGACGGCGTATGTCTCAATGTGGAGCAGGGGGAGTTCGTGGCCGTGGTGGGAACCTCCGGAAGCGGAAAATCTACCTTATTAAATATGATGGGCGGTCTGGATACGCCCACCTCGGGCAGTGTCATTGTCCGCGGAGAGGAGCTGGCCAGAAAAAGCGACGGGGAGCTGACCATCTTTCGCCGCCGCAACATCGGTTTTATCTTCCAGAACTACAATCTGGTGCCGATTCTGAATGTATATGAGAATATCGTTCTGCCTGTGGAGCTGGACGGCGATACGGCGGATCAGAAGTTTATGGATGAGATCGTGGGGATGCTGGCCCTGGAGGATAAGCTTCCAAATATGCCGAACAACCTCTCTGGCGGGCAGCAGCAGCGGGTGGCCATCGCCCGTGCGCTGATCACCAAACCGGCCATCGTCCTGGCCGACGAGCCCACCGGAAATCTGGACAGCAAAACCAGCGCCGATGTGCTCGACCTTTTAAAGCGCACCGGCAGGCAGTTCAGTCAGACCATTGTGATGATCACCCACAACGACGAGATCGCGCGGCTCGCCGACCGCATTGTGCGGATTGAGGATGGAAGGATCGCGGGGTAAAAGGAAAGAGAAGGAGTGTGGATATAGTTATGATATGGCCGTTTGAGAAAAATACGGGTACAGTGGTCAGAAGGCTGGCGAAACGGAGTATGGCGTCTGACAGGAGGCGGAGTATTTTTGTGATCCTGACCATCGCCCTTGCGGTATGCCTTATGGGGACGCTCTGCTTTGTCTATTCCGCCAGAAGGCTGGAGACGCTAAGGCATATAAGAGGGCAATACCAGGCCGGATGCGGCCCGGTGTCCCATGAGGAGATAGAACGGCTTGTGAATGCCGGAGAATTTGAGAAATGGGGATATACCGCGGGCTGTGGGCTTATCCGCTATCGGGACACCAATCTGGACGTGAGCTTTGTGGATCCGGGAATGATCGATCTGATGGAGTTCGGAAGTATCATCGGGGATTATCCACAGAGCGTATCCCAGATCTGTGTGGAACGGGCTTTTCTGGAATCCTGTGGTCTGCCTGTGGAGACCGGACAGCGTATCGAGCTGGATCTGGGAAGCGGGGAGGAGACATACACGGTTACGGGAATCCTGGAAAGGGAGAATGCCAGCCGTACCTTTATGGTCTGGATTTCAGAGACTGCCGCGGCAGCAGGCAGGGAAGAAGCGCACTTTGAGCTTCGTTTCCGCTTTGCGCAGGGCGAATCCATGGATACCCACCGGCTCCAGGAGGAGATCGACGCCTTTTTCGAGGAGATGGGAATCACGAAGGACAGGATATTCTACAGCTCCAATTATTTTAAAATGACAGAGATCTACCTTGGAAGCGGAATGGAGATCTATGCGCTGGCGCTGATTATCGCACTGGTATGCGCGGTGGTGATCTACAATATCTTCTATATTTCGGTTTCAGGAAGGATGCGGGAATATGGACGGCTCAAGGTGCTTGGAGCCACGCCCGGACAGTTACGGGAGATCATAAAGAGGGAGAGGAACCATCTGACCGTCATGGCGATTCCCCCGGGGCTTCTGGCCGCGGCGCTTATCGCCTGTATCGTCATGCCGGGAGTCTGGTCCTGGAGGGACAATATCAGATATGCCATTGCCATTTCTCTGACAATGTACGGAGTCGTGGTGATCGCCGCCAGAAAGCCCCTGCGGCTGGCGGGGAAGGTGTCCGCCATTGAGGCGGTGAGGGCCAGCGCGTATTCGCAGCATCCGGGACGCAGAATTTCCAGGGGGATGCACCGCCGCCTTTCGATGCCGAGCCTTGCCTGGATGAATTTTTCCCGCAACCGCAAAAAGGCGGCGGTCACCTCCCTCTCCCTGAGTCTGACGGGCATTCTGCTTGTATGCGTGTCCGCTTACGCCGGTTCCATAGACGTAAAGGAGATGGCGCTGTCCCAGTTTGGGGACAGGAGTAATTATCTGCTGCGGCTGCCGTATGAGCAGTACAGCGGAGAGGAGTTCATTGAAATCCAGAAGGAGGATATTCTCAATGCCGCATTGCAGGAGGAGCTCGCCCGGATTCCCGGCGTGGATTATGTGACTGCCTGCAGCACCACCTGCGCCCAGGTGCCCGCCATTCTTGAAGGGGAAGTCTTTGAGATCAGAGGGCTGACAGAGAGTCAGGCAGCAAAGCTGTATACGGATGAGAACATTCTGAGCGGAACCGCCGATTACCGGGAGCTGCGCGAAAAGGGCGGGATCCTGGTCTGTCCGGGAGGCGATACGCTGGAGGGGGTTTACGGAGCGGCCTTTGAGGTGGGCGATACGATCACATTTTCCGGCTACAACGCAGTGACCAGGAGCTATACGGTTCAGGGGATCGTAAAGGATATTCAGACAGGCAGCGCGTCTCAGTTTTTCCTTCTGCCGCAGGAGGAGCTCTCCATGCTTTACCCTGAAATTGAGAACTTTACAACGTATCTCAATATTCACACGAAACAGGATGATCCTCAGCTCCGGCGGGCCCTGTTCGACACGGTGACGGACGAAAGAGTCCTCATAGACGTTCTGGACGACATGGTTTCCTCCTTAAGGACGAATCTTAAGGGGGAATTGAAGTTGTTTTATGGTATCGTGATTTTTGTATTTCTGTTTTCTCTTATCAATCTGGCCAATACGCTGATCACCAGTCTTCTGGCCCGGCAGCAGGAATTTGGAATCCTCCAGTCCGTGGGAATGAGCAGCCGGCAGCTTTCCGGTATGCTGTCCTTTGAATGTATGTTTTACGTGGGGATAACCATACTGACCACGCTGACGATCGGGGTGGCGTGCAGCCGGATTATCTGCGATATCTTTGATCAGATCGGAACGTTCGGGAAGATCACGTATCACTTTCCGGTGGCGCAGATGCTGCTGTTTGGTCTGGCGCTGTTTCTTGTGCAGGCAGTGTTCTCGGTCTGTGCGGTCCGGTACTGTGCAAGGCTCTCCCTGGTGGAGAGGATCAGGGCAATCGAGTGAGCCCTTCCCGCCATACGGGCGGCGGTGACGGCCGGCGCGATGGAAAGAGAGGTCTTCCCAAAACGGGAAAAAAAGGCGATAATAAAGGAGGGACATATACAAAACAGAAACGGAGAGAAAAAATGTACATAGGAGATCTGCACATCCATTCCAGATATTCCCGGGCCACCAGCAGGGAATGCACGCCGGAGCATCTTGATCTGTGGGCGCGCAAAAAGGGTATCCATATCATCGGCACAGGAGATTTCACTCACCCGGCCTGGAGAGAGGAGCTATCGCAAAAGCTCGAGCCGGCGGAGGACGGACTGTATGTGCTCAAAAAGGAATACCGGATTGAAAAGGAAGGGATCCCCCAGGGACGCCCCCGTTTTGTGGTGACCGGGGAGATCAGCTCCATTTATAAAAAGGACGACAGGGTGAGAAAGGTACACAGTCTTCTGATCCTTCCCGGCCTTGAGCAGGCGCAGGCGCTCTCCGGGAAGCTGGAGCAGATCGGGAATATCCATTCGGACGGGCGTCCCATACTGGGACTTCCATGCCGTGATCTGCTGGAGATCATGCTGGATATGATTCCCCGGGGAATCTATGTGCCAGCCCATATCTGGACGCCGCATTTTTCCCTGTTCGGCGCGTTTTCGGGGTTTGACCGGATAGAGGAATGCTTCGAGGATCTGACGCCTCATATCCATGCGCTGGAGACGGGGCTTTCCTCCGACCCGCCCATGAACTGGCGGGTGGGCGCGCTGGACCGGTTTCATCTGATCTCCAATTCGGACGCCCACTCGCCGGCAAGGCTGGGGCGGGAGGCGAATCTGTTTGACACAGAGCTGTCCTATGAAGGGCTGGCCGGGGCCGTTCAGGAGGGCAGGGGCCTGGCGGGCACCATCGAATTTTTCCCGGAGGAGGGGAAGTATCATTTTGACGGGCACAGGAAATGCGGACTGTGCATTTCGCCGGAGGAAACGGCGGAATATGGAAACAGATGTCCGGTATGCGGAAAAAAGATAACCATCGGCGTGCTCAACCGGGTGGAGCAGCTTGCGGACCGGGCGGAGGGCTTTGTGCTTCCTGCGGGACGCCCTTTTGAAAGCCTGGTTCCCCTCCAGGAGGTGATCGGAGCGTCCATGGGAATCTCCGCCGCCGGAAAAAAGGCCGCGGAAAGGTACGAGTACATGACAGGCGCGCTCGGCCCGGAATTTGCCATTCTGAGGGAAATTCCCATCGAGGATATCCGCAGGGCGGCAGGACCGCTGGTGGCGGAGGGGATCCGCAGACTTCGCAGGGGAGAGGTGGAACGAACCCCCGGGTTCGACGGGGAATATGGAAAGATCAGCCTGCTTTCAGCGGAGGATATCAGCAGTCTGGAGGGACAGATGTCCTTCTTTTCAGCGCAGGAGCTTCGGGAACTGAAAAAAGAGGAAAAGTCGGAAAAATCCCGTCCCGGGAGGAGGGAGAACGGTACGGGTACGGATTTGTGCGAAAAAGCGGATGAAAAGACGCAGGAGAGCTTTGCAGACGGTCTGAATGAGCCACAGCAAAAGGCCGTAGAGCAGACAGGCCGGGCAATCGCGGTTATTGCCGGGCCGGGCTCCGGAAAGACAAGGACGCTGACCGCCAGGCTCCACCATCTTCTGAAGGAACGGAAGGTATCTCCCCGGGAGATCACGGCGGTGACCTTTACCAACAGGGCGGCGGAGGAAATGCAGAGCAGGATGACCAGCCAGGAGTCCGGTAAAAATCAGAGCCGAAGGCAACAGCGGGAATCCCTGCCCGGTACGGGAGTATGGATCGGAACCTTTCATGCCATATGCAGTCATTTTCTGCAGCAGGAGGGGCAGTGCTTTGTGGTGGCGGACGAGGGTCTTACGCTGGAGCTGGCTCAGAGAGCGCTGGGGGAATTTGAGAAGAAGGACGCTCCCGTCCGCTTTCTTCGGGAGCTCTCCCAGGTAAAAAATGGCCTGAAGCAGGCGGAGGATGATAAGAGACGCGTGTATGAATATTATCAGAAGCTGCTCAGGGAGGCGGGGGCGCTGGACTATGACGACCTTCTTCTGGAGACCCTGAAAATTTTTCAGGATCTGCCCGGGGAGGCGCCGCAGCGAAAGAGGTTTTCCTGTCTGCTTATCGATGAGTTCCAGGATATCAATCCGCTCCAGTACAGGCTGGTGATGCAGTGGGGACAGGGAGGCCGGGAGCTGTTTGTGATCGGGGATCCGGATCAGTCCATCTATGGATTCCGGGGATGTGATCCGAATGTGTTTGCCCGTCTTGCGCAGGAATATCCGGATCTTTCCACGGTTCGCCTGGAGGAGAATTATCGTTCCTCGCCGTCGGTTTTGCAGGCCGCTCTGGGGGTGATTTCCCATAATGACGGCGGAAAGCGTACCATGCAGGCCCGGAAAAGGACGGATTTCCCCGTGCGCATCGTGTCGGCGGAGGATGAGAGGCGGGAGGCGATCTTTGTGGCCAGAGAGATCAACCGGCAGATTGGCGGCATCGACATGCTGGAGACGGATGAAAACAGCGCGCAGGAGAATCGCCCGGTCAGGGGATTTTCGGATATTGCCATACTTTACCGCACCCACAGACAGGCGGCGCTTCTGGAGAAATGCCTGCGGCAGGAGGGGATTCCCTATCTGGTGGCGGGGAGAGAGGATTTCCTGACGGAGCGGGAGGTGCGCGGGGCGCTTTACTTTTTCCGCCGGATTCTGGAGGACGGGCGGCAGGAGAGGGACGAGCTGTGCAGAAAGCTGCTGAGTCCCTGGCTTGGGGAGGATGAGGAGGAGAAATGGATCCTCCTTACCGAAAAGTACCGGAAAAAGGTGAAAAGGACCCGTCCCGTAAAGCTGTTAGAGGAGTGGACGGCGGAATTTGCCCTTGTGGATGTGCAGGCCATGAAAAAGCTGATGGATATGTCGGTTCTTTATCCCACCATGGAAGCGTTTCTCCATACGCTTTCCTTCGGAGAGGAGGGGGATGTGCGGCGAAACGGCGGGAGAAAATTCACCTCGGACGCGGTGACGCTGATGACCCTTCACGGCTCCAAGGGACTGGAGTTTCCCGTGGTGATCCTTTACGGAATGGATAAGGGAAGGATGCCTCTGGAGTTTGGCGGCGGGGAGCGCCCATTATCTGCGGCGCAGATGCAGGAGGAGCGCCGTCTGTTTTACGTGGGCATGACCAGGGCGAAGGAGGAGCTGATCCTGGTCTGCGGACAGGAGCCCTCCCGGTTTCTTGAGGAGGTTCCCGAAAGCTGCAGCGCGCGGGAGCGGGTGCAGAAGGCGGAGGATGAGGAGGCGGTGAAAAATGTGCAGATGAGTCTGTTTGATTTTATATAAGGAATGTTCGCATCACACCCTCTCCGGCAGAGCGACTGTAAACACGGCCCCGCCCTCCTTCGAATCGGCCACGGCAATGCTTCCGCGGTGGGCGTGTACAATCTCGCAGGCGATGGACAGCCCCAGCCCGAAATGGTCTTTTGTGCTGCGGGACTTTTCCACCCGGTAGAAACGGTCGAATATTTTTTTCCTGTCCTCGTCGGAAATACCGATGCCGTTGTCGGAGACGGACAGATAAAAGGCCGACTTTCTGCGCAAATCCTTCTCATGGGCGGGCTCTGTGTAAAACACGTTCTTTTCAGGAGCCTTTTTGCAGGAGGAACTCCTGTAGGAGAGGGACAGCAGGATTTTCCCCTGCGCCGGCGTATAGCTGATGGCGTTGTGTATCAGGATAGAAAGAACCTGCCTGATCCGGTCAGGATCGCACAGACAGGGGGGAAGAGGTTCCGGCGGCAGGGCGAGGCAGAGCGAGAGAGCGTTTTCCCGGGCAAGCGCCTCGAAGGCCTCACAGGTATTCAAAAGGAGAGTGTCCAGCTCCACACTCTTTTTGCGGATGGAAAAGTGGTGGCCGTCGGATTCCGTCAGGGTGAGCAGATCCTCAATCAGCCGGGACATGCGAAGCCCTTCCTGTTTTATTGTTTTCAGAAAGCCCGCCTTCTGCTCCTGCCCTGTGTTGGCGCAGCACTCTGCGGAGGATAGGATCACAGCCAGCGGCGTGCGCAGCTCATGGGAGGCGGAGGCGATAAACTGCGCCTGTCTGCGCTGGCTTTCCGCTATGGGCCTTAGAAGGATACCGGTAAAGATCCAGGAAAAAGCGCCAAGCAGAAGGATCGCGGCCAGATCAATGAAGAAAAAACGGACGCGCTGATGAAAAATCTGCTTTTCCAGAAGACTCAGGGGCGAGACCACGGCGATCTCTAACACGGACGCTCTCTTTTCGATCATGATCACGGAGCCGAAATAGTCTTCTCCGGAGGAGGGCGATGAAAAGCGGTATTCCGTGTGATAAGACGCGTAAGGGGAAGGAGGAACCTCCGGGGCCGAACCGATGGAAAAGCTCTGCCGGTAAAAATCCAGGCTTTCCTTCAGAACAGTGTGTTTGAGGGAATCGGCGTTTCCGGTCAGGCTGTTATAGAGAAATGGAACGTCATTGTCCAGGACCAGAAAGGCATAGTTTCCCTGGGCTTCCATTTTGGAGAGCCATTCCATGGAAATGACGGACTGCTGCTCCAGGTTGGTAGCGATGGTATTAATATCATTTTTGAACGAATTATACTGGTTTCTGTAGAGTCCTGTCTCGGATACATACAGATAGCACAGGGACATAACCACCATGAGGGCCGCTGTGATCCCCGCGCACAGAGCGGTAAGCCGCAGGTGAACCTTCTTATACATAAGGACTCCCATCGTGCAGACGATAACCGATCCCGCGGATTGTTTTGATCTGCAGTCTGCTTCCCACGCCCTTAAGGCGCCTTCTTAAGAAATGGATGTAATTGTCCAGGTTGCCGTCCTCCACATCGCTGTCAGGGCCCCATACCTTTAAGAGAAGAAGACTTCTGGAAAGGGTCTGGTTCTTTCTGCGCAGAAAGGTTTCCATCAGCGCCGCCTCCCGTTTGGAGAGCGTACAGCTTCCGGAGGGCCCGCAGAGCCGATCCTCGTTGATATGCCAGGTGAGATCCGATACGGTCAGAACATCGTCGTCATCGGCCAGAGCGGAGGGCCGTCTGGTGATACAGCGGATCCTGGCCAGGAGCTCCTCGATCTCGAAGGGCTTGACCAGATAATCGTCCGCGCCCAGATCAAGCCCTGTCACCTTGTCATTTAAGGCGCCCAGGGCTGTCAGGAAGATTACGGGGGTGGAGATTCCTTTTTTGCGAAGTCTGGTGAGAACCTCCGTGCCGTCCATGTGGGGAAGCATGCGATCCAGCAGTATGATATCATGGATATTCTGTTCTCCATAATAGAGGGCTTCCTCCCCGTCATAACAGGGATCTACCGTAAAACCTTCCAGCTCCAGTGAAATGGTCAGCGTCTGATTGAGTTGTCTGTCATCCTCTGCAAGTAAAATCCTCATGTCGTCAACCTCTTTTCTGCCAGGTATCAGATGATATGTCCTGAAAGCGTCCATCTCTGTCCGGACAGAATACCTCCATTCTATATTTTTGTTTCTCGGATATTCTACCACAGAAACCTCTAAAAGATCTCTAAGATAATACTACTATATTCGGTAGTATCTGTTCAAGGGCTTTATGGAGCTGAGCGGCCGCGCAAAATAGTTAATTCCAGACGTTTCTTAGAGAAATTTTAGAGATTAAGCTGTTATATTACAGAAAACGAACAAAAAGGAGTCAGGAATTATGAAAAAAGGAAAAAGACTGTGGTCAGTCCTTCTGGCGCTGTCACTTGCCTTTGGGGCGCTTTCCGGCTGTGGGGGCAGCCCTTTTGGAGAGAAAGAGGCAGAGGGGACGGGCGTACAGGAGCGTGTAAAGGAGGAGGAAGCGGGAGGAGACGGTAAGGAGCCGCCCGCAGAGCCCGGGGATGCAAAAGACAATGATCAGAAAAATACGGCCATGGGGCGTTATGTGGAGACAATTACAGACCTGTCGGATTTCTGTAACAGGTTATGCGGAGTTACCCGGCTGACGGACGGCTCTTTAGTGACCGCGGATATCGGCAGCGGGACCACCATGACGCTGGCGCCGGAGAGCCAGGAGTGGGAACCGGATAAACCGGGCTGGTTCAGGGAGCTGGATATAAAATATGTGTTCGCCCTTTCCTTCGGGGCGGACGGCACAGCCGGGATTATCTACAAGCCGCAGAGCGAACAGTCTGCCGATGAGGAGAACTACCGGGCAGACGCCAGGTGTCTCGTGGTTAAGCCCGATGGAACGCAGATTCCCGTGGAGATTCCCGGAGGAGGAGATAATGCTCCTGACGATATTGCCATAACCGAAACGGGGCGGGTATTTATCGCCACGATGGCAGGGGAAATCTACGAGGCGAAGGAGGATGGCAGCGCGCAGAAGGTTCTGACGGTGGACAAAAGACCGGAGCAGATCCAGTTCCAGGGAAATATTATGATTATGGACGCGGAGCGCTATGATGGATTTCTTCTGTATGATCTGGAAAAAAAGGAGTATGTGGAGGATGAGGTTCTGCATGACTTCGTGCAGGAAAACTATAAGGACAGAAGCTACAGCTCCGCAGACGCCTATGAGGTGGTATTCTTCCCGGGAGAGGACGGGGTGATCTATATCGCGGGGGAAAAGGGGCTGCACCGGCATGTGATCGGGGGAAGCGCCATGGAGCAGGTGATCGACGGAGCCCTCTCCTGCTTCGGAAACCCTGCCTACGTCCACTCGCTGGTGGGGATGACCGCCCTGCCGGACAATGAATTTCTGGCGGCGTTTTACGGGGGAAAGGTGGCGCGCTTTACGTACGATCCCGATATCCCAACGGTGCCTGATGAGCGGCTTAAGGTGTACAGTCTCAGGGAGAACGACACGCTGCGGCAGGGCGTGAGCATTTTCCAGAGCGCCAATCCCCAGGTCTATGTGGACTATGAGGTGGGGCTCGCAGAGGGGGACTCCCTCACGAGGGACGACGCCCTCAAGAAATTAAACACCCGGATCATGGCGGGGGAGGGGCCGGACGTGATCATTCTCGACGATATGCCTCTGGACTCGTATATCAGCAAGAACATGCTTCTCGATCTGCGCCAGTGCCTGGACGGCCTCACCGGGGAGGATGCGCTCTTTGAGAATATTGTGGACGCCTTTGACGTGGATGGCAGGGTGTATGCCCTGCCCTGTGAGATTCAGCTTCCGCTTATGGCCGGAAAAGAAAAGTATATTTCCATGGCGGATGATCTGGAGGGGATCGCGGATATGATGGAGCAGCTTCGGGCGGATTTCCCCGAAAAGCCGCTGATGCGTATCTGTTCGGAAAAGGGCATCATGCGTTTCTTTGCCATGACCTCGGTTCCCGCTTTTAAAACCGCGTCCGGGGAGCTGGATACGGAGGCTGTGCGGGAGTTCTTAAAGCAGAGCAAACGGATCTACGACGCCCAGATGGATGGGCTTCCCGCAAAGTATGTGGAGGATTACATGAACAGCAATGCCAGCTTTATGGAACATCTGGGAATGACCAGGGAAGAATCCGACTATTTCAGGACGCCGGATGAGATGGGATATCTGGCGGGAGAGTCGCAGATTGCCTTCGGGTCCACGTATTATCACTCGGGAATCTGTATGATGTTTTCCATTCAGAAGGTGGAAGGCTTTGAGGAGGATGTGATCCTGCCCATGAGCGGCATGAGCGAGAAGGTCTTTATCCCCAAAACCCTGGTCGGAATCAATGCGGCCTCCGCCAACATGGAGAGCGCGAAGGGGATGCTCAGAACGCTGCTGGGCAGCGAAGTCCAGAGCAATCTCTACAATGGATTTTCCATAAACAGAGGGGCGTTTCCGAAAATGTATGACATCAATGAGGAATGGATCAGCGAGGAGGGCGTGTTCAGCTCTGTCGGCTCCTCGAGTCCTGACGGAACCTCCTTTGGAATGGAGATCTACATGCTCTCGGATGAGCAGCGCGCGCAGGTGCTGGGCTGGATGGAGAGCGTCTCCACCCCTTATTTGGCGGACAGTGTGCTGGAGAATGCCGTGTACAACGCGGGCAGCGAGTATATGCGGGGAACGTGCAGCCTGGAGGAGGCGGTGAAGATGATCAAGCAGAGCGTGGACATTTATTTGTCGGAATGATAAGGAAGAGAAAATGAAAAAGCCGCATAAACCGAATCGGATAAACCGTATGAAACTGAGAAAGCGGGGGGCCTTTTTAAGCTTCATGGCTCCCAGCTTTCTGGGAGTGGCGCTCTTTGTGTTGCTTCCCTTCCTGGATGTGCTTCGAAGATCCCTTGTCACGGCGGTGACAGGAGAGTTTGTGGGCACGGCCAACTACGGGACGATCTTTCACAATCAGGCTTTTCAGATTGCGGTGGCAAATACGTTGCGGTTCACGCTGGTATGCATTCCTCTGCTGGTACTGATCGGCTTTCTGATCGCATGGCCCTTAAGCAGACTGAAGGAAGCGGGACTGATCAGGTCCGTTTATCTGTTTCCCCTGGCCATGCCTACGGCGACCATCGTCATGGTCTGGAAGATGATCTTTTATAAGCAGGGATTTCTGAATCTGTTTCTGACGCGGCTGGGGGAGATGACGGGGCTGTGGGGAGAGATCCGTACGGATTATCTGGGGACGGAAGCCGCATTCTGGGTGCTGGTGGGCAGCTATATCTGGAAGAACACCGGGTATACCGTGGTGCTCTGGCTGGCCGGGATCCTGAACATTGCGGTGGAGCAGATCGAGGCGGCGCGGGTGGACGGCGCGGGGAGCCTTCAGCGTCTCTGGTTTATCGTTCTGCCGAATCTTAAGGGAAGCCTTTATACCATCGTGATCCTGTCCTTTCTGAATTCCTTTAAGATTTACAGGGAAGCTTATCTGGTGGCCGGAGCCTATCCCCACAAAAGCATCTATCTGCTCCAGCACCTGTTCAACAACTGGTTTGTGAATCTGGAGTTTGACAAAATGGCGGCAGCAGCAGTCTGCACCGGGGGATTTCTGCTGGTCATCATACTGCTGTTACAGAGAGTCTGGGATAAAGCCTGAAGGGATACGTAATGAGAGAAAATGTCTTAAAAAGTCTGCAAAAGGGCATTACCAGAGCCGCGCTGATTCTGCCGGGAGCGCTTGTATTCTTCCCGGTAATTCTCCTGCTCACCGGCTCTGTCATGGATCAGTATGAGCTGGGAGGGTATCTCACCAGCGTATTTATGGACGGTACGGACTTTATCGGCTGGAAGCTGATGCCGGACTATCCCACCTTTGAGAATTACGGAAAGCTTCTGTTTATGACGCCTCAGTTTTTTGTGCTGTTCTGGAATTCCGTGAGGATGGCGGCGGGTATTCTGGCGGGACAGCTTCTGGTGGGCGTACCCGCGGCCTGGGCCTTTGCGGTGTATAAGCTGCGGGCGGGAAGAGCGCTGTTCGCTCTCTATGTGGTGCTGATGCTCCTTCCCTTCCAGGTCACCATGCTTTCCAGCTATCTGGTGCTGAACAGGCTTTCTCTTTTAAACAGCCGGCAGGCGGTGATCCTGCCCGCGGTGTTCTCCACCTTTCCCGTTTTTCTGACCTACGGGGGCTTTCGCGGCATCCCGGAGCAGCTCTTCGAAGCCGCCAGGGTGGACGGAGCCAGGGAGTGGTATATTTTTTTCAGGATGGGACTGCCTCTGGGGAAAAGCGGAATCCTCTCGGCAGTGGTGCTGGGCTTTCTGGAGAGCTGGAACATGATGGAGCAGCCCATGGCATTTATCGATGATAAATCCCTCTGGCCTCTGTCCCTGTATTTGCCGCAGATCACCTGGGTACAGGCCGGATCTGCTTTCTGTGCGTCTGTGATTACGCTGATCCCTGCGGCCTTTGTGTTTGTGCTGGGACAGGATTATCTGGAGCAGGGGATTATTTATTCAGGGCTGAAGGAATAGTGGCCCTGGGTTATGGGTTCAGGAGGAAGGTTATGGGAAAAAAAAAGGTGCTGGCTGGCCTTGTGCTGTTTATGACAGGGATGTGGGTTTGCACGCTGGTTTCGAAAAGTGTGTATACTACAGGGCTTCCGGTGGTGAATACGGTGACGCCCGAGGAGAAGTATATCGAGCATATTGTGGAGGCGGACGGGATCGTTGTGGAGGGTGGTAAGAAGGCGGTTTCGGCTCTGGCCGGCCTCAGGGTGAAGGATGTGCTGGTGCATGTGGGCGATCGGGTGGAGGAGGGGGATGTGCTTTTCACCGTGGACCTGGAGGATCTGGGGGCGATCATGGAGGAGAAGCAGTCGGCCATCGATGAGCTGCAGCTACAGGCCGACGCCATTGTGGAAAACAGGGCTCTTGCACAGCAGAGAAGAGAATTGGAGGAGGCCCGGGCGAGAGAGGACTATGATATCACGGCAAGGCAGAAGGACACGGATGTGGGCCGGGCCGCGGACCGATACGTCCGGGCGCTGGAGGATCTGGAGAATGCGGAGGATGTGAGCGAACAGGAGCGCAGAGCGCTGGAGGAGGCTTTGCAGAGCGCCGCCTATGAGGAGGCGGACGCCATGCGGGAGCGGGATCGTGTGGTAAAGGACGCGGGAAGGGCTGTGGAGGATATTCTGATGCCGGAAGATGCGGACGCCGCCCTTGCCCTCCTGCAGTCTCAGATGGGGGATCTGCGGGAGGGGATGTCGGTCTATCAGGAAGTGTTAAACAATGAAGGAAAGGTGAGAGCCGAAGGCCGGGGCATGATCACGGATATCTTTGTGGGTGCGGGGAGCAGGGCGCCGGATGCGGCGGCCATGATGATGACAGACGAGAGCGTACCCTGTCAGTTTAAGGTGACGCTTGACAAAGAGCAGAAAAAATATGTGGGCTATGGGGACGAGGTGTTACTTAGGCTGGACGGCAGCGGCGGGGAGCTGGATGCGCAGGTGGGATATCTCTCCGAAAGCCAGACTACGCCAGGAGGCTATGAAATACTTTTTGATCTGCCGCAGGATACGGGCTTTCCCGGGCTTTCCGGCGCGATGAAGCGCACGGAAAGAGGCGAAAAATACGGCCGCTGTGTTCCCACCGGCACAGTTTATGAGAGTAAAAACAGAAACTATGTCTATGTGGTGAAGGAGCGGGAAGGGATCCTTGGATCCGAATATTATGTGGAGGAAGTGATGGTTAAGGTGCTGGACCGGAACGAATCCTGGACGGCGCTGGAGGCTCCCGCTCTGGAGAGCGATTCCAGAGTCATAAGCTATGCGGACAGGGAGTTTGCAAAGGGCGATGTGGTCAGGTGGGTGGAATAAAGATAACAGAAAGTAGCCGAATTAATATAAGTATGGTATGATACATATACTGCTTTTATATTGTAGAATATACCGGAGTATATGAAAATGAACTATATCGTACTGGATCTGGAATGGAATCAGAGCAATACGGGAAAGGAACCTGAGGCCGGTCAGATCCCGTTTGAGATCATCGACATCGGCGCGGTGAAGCTGGACGACGGGAGAAAGCCGGTGGGAGAGTACAACCAGCTCATCAGGCCGGCCATTTATCATCAGATGCACAGGGTGACCGGGGATCTGATCCATCTTCATATGAAAGACTTAAAGAAGGGCCGGCCCTTTGAGGAGGCGGTCAGAGAGTTCCTCTCATGGTGCGGGGAGGACTTTATTTTCTGTACCTGGGGGCCGCTGGATCTGTTTGAGCTTCAGAGAAACATGCATTATTATCACATGACCCCTTTAAGCGCGACCCCTGTGAAGTTTCTGGATGTGCAGAAGCTCTTTGCCATCGCCTGTGAGGACAGTAAGCAGAGAAGGAGTCTGGAGTACGCCATCGATTTTCTGAATCTGGAAAAGGACATCCCTTTTCACAGGGCTCTGAGCGACGCCAGCTATGCGGCCCGGATCCTTTCCATATTGCCGCAGAGGGTTCTCTCCCACTTTTCCATAGACACTTATGTTCTTCCTAGGACAAGACAGGAGGAAATCCACGCGGTATTTTCCGATTACAAGAAATATATCTCGAGAGAGTTTTCCAGTAAGCAGGAAGCGATGGAGGATCAGGAGGTGATCAGCACAAAGTGCTATTTGTGTCACAGGAATCTGCGCAAAAAAATCCGCTGGTTTTCGCCCAACGGAAAGCACTACTACAGCGTTGCGCTCTGTCCCGTCCATGGAATGATGAAATTTAAGATCCGGGTGCGAAAGACAGAGCACGGCACGGTGTACGTGGTCAAAACCTCCAAATTTATCTCGGAGGAGGACTGCCGGGGGATCGCGCAGAAGAAGGAGCAGGCCAGGGAGCATCACAGGGCTAAAAAAACCTGTTGAACCGGGAGGACGAGAAATGCGGACCGTCCTTCCGGTTTCTTTTGTGAAATCCGCGCTCCCGCCTTCTGACGCCTCCGATCCGGCGGAAGCTGTAATTGTTAATCACGGAGCGGGCGGTAAAAAAGGCGATCAGCAGCAGGGCGATGACCAGGACGATGATGAGAATGATCTGAACATTGATCACGATCACATCAGAGTCCGGCGGCTCCTGCGCCTGCTGCGGGGATCTCGTAAATTCGCGGGAGGCGTTTGTCTGCGGAGCAAGGTCGACGGTGGCGCTTCCCACATAGACGTCGTGGTAATAATAGTTGATGATGGCCACCTGGTCCTCCTGCGTGGTTTCGTAGGAGATTTCGGAGTCCAGATCGTCAAAGGACGCCGTCCCCGGCATAATCAGGTAGCTGTCCGGGTTCAGGGAAAGAATCGGGCTGGAGTTTCCGAAAATATCGGTGGAGGTATTGAAAAAGTTGGACTGACGGATGGAATAGCGGGTTTCATTTTCCACCACGTTCACCACGGAGAAGTTGGTAAATCCGTAGTCAAAAAGTCTGACGGTGTCGTTGAACTGCTCCGGCGACTCCTCCTTCATGACCACACAGATCAGCTTCATGCCGTTCTGCTCCGCACAGGTTACAAGGGTCTGCCGGGCCATGCCGGTAAAGCCGGTCTTTCCTCCCTTGATTCCCCTGTAGGGGATCTCACCGGTGATCAGCTGATGCTTGTTCTTCTTGATGAAATCGTCGGGCTGGGAGTCGGTGGGTTCAAAATGATGGGAAGCGGTATTCCCCACCTTGGAGAGCAGCTCGTTCTGGAAAAAGGCCCTGGCGATCAGGGCCAGATCGTAGGCGGAGGTATAGTGATTGTCATCATGAAGGCCGTGGGCGTTGACAAAATGAGTATTTTTGCAGCCGAGCTCCCTGGCCCGTTCGTTCATCATATCGGCAAAGTCGTCCAGGCTTCCGGCGATATGCTCCGCAACCGCATTGGCTACCTCGTTGGCGGAACCGGTCAGGAGACCGTACAGACATTCCTCCAGGGGCATGGACTGCCCCACATCCATTCCGATATTGGAGCTGCCCGGCTCGATGCTGAAAACCGCGTTGGCAGAGAAGGGGATCGTCTCGTCGATCCTGCAGTTCTCCACCGCAAGCAGGCAGGTCATAATCTTGGTGGTGCTGGCGGGGAAAAGGCGCTCGTCCACATTTTTGGCATAGAGGATCACGCCCGTGTTGGCCTCTAACAAAATGGCGGACTGGGCGCCGATGGCGGGCCCTGCGGGCCAGTTCTCGATCTGGTTGCTCTGGACGGGAAGGGCCTTGCGCTCCTCGGCCTGCCTCTGGAAATCCTCCGTGGTGACCGGGGCAGAGGAAGCCTGCGCGTCCAGACAGAAAAAAAATGATATCAGCGCTGCGCTTAATATGGAAAGAAAAGCGGCCAGAGTCCGCCGGGATTTACACAAAATCATAAAAACTCCTTACAGATCCGGTGAATATCGTAACACTATCAGTTTACAGTTTGTCTCCGGCCCTGACAAGACTTAATTCATTAAAGGTTCCTTAAATTTGTACTTTTCATTTGACAGAAAATAAGGTAAAATAGGTGATTGTAACACAGGCCGATATTTTTTTCACGAAGGATTTTGTATGAGGCTGAGGAATATTTCAGGATCCAGGGAACGCATCGCGCAGAGCCCGCTGGTGGTGCATGAGCCCGAAAAATTAAGGGGCCGATGGCAGCGGCGGTTTGGAAACGCCCATCCCCTGCGGATCGAGATCGGAATGGGAAAAGGGAAATTTATCCATGAGCTGGCCGCCAGGAATCCCGGAGTCAATTATATCGGAATTGAAAAGTATTCCAGCGTTCTTCTGCGCGCACTGGAGAAGATGGACGAGCTGCCCCTCTCCAATCTTCTTTTTATCCGCATGGATGCGGAGGAGATCACGGAGGTGTTCGGCGAGGGGGAAGTGGACAGGATCTACCTGAATTTTTCCGACCCCTGGCCAAAGGAGCGGCATGCCAGACGGCGTCTGCCCTCCGCGGAGTTTCTGGCAAGATATGAGAGGATATTAAAAAGGGGCGGGGTTCTGGAGTTCAAGACGGACAATAAGGCGCTGTTCGATTTCGCCCTGGGGGAGCTGCCGGGAGCGGGATGGGCGATACGGGCTCTTACCTTCGACCTTCATCATGACGGGCAGATGAAAACGGACAATGTGACGACAGAATATGAAGAAAAATTTTCATCACAGGGAAATCCGATTTATAAATATGTGATTAACAGACAACACTAATGGCAGAAGCAATTCCCGAAAGGGCTGTTAAGAAAGTGAAAAAATGAAAAAATTATATTGCACTTGAATCAGGAAAGGAGTATTATATGGAACTGAAAATTACAGACAGCAATTTCCGGACGGAAGTGAAGGAGAGCAGCATGCCGGTTCTGGTGGACTTTTACGCCGAGTGGTGCGGACCGTGTAAGATGATGGGCCCGATCGTGGCGGAGCTCGCACAGAGCTATGAGGGGAAATGCCGGATCGGCAAATGCAATACGGATGAGAATCCGAAGCTGGTAAACGAGTTTAAAATTATGTCTGTTCCAACCTTTATCTTTTTTAAGGATGGGGAGGCGGTAGAAACTTTTATGGGCGCCATATCTAAAAATGAATTGGAAGCAAAAATAAAGCAGGTGTTGGCGTAAGCCCACCTGTTTTCTTTCTGCGTGAGTAAATGAAAGGAAAGGACGTGACACGCAATGTTTTTTCTGTTTTTCCTGATCTGGATTATCTTTAACGGGCAGTTTACCTGGGAGATCGCAGCCTTTGGCGTGGCAGTTTCCGCGCTGATCTACTGGTTTACCTGTAAATTTCTGGGTTACAGTCCCCGAACGGATATCCTCTTTTTTAAGAAGATGTTCCGTGTCCTGCAGTATGTCTTTGTTCTGATTAAGGAGATTATCAAGGCGAATTTCGCGGTAATCCGAATGATCACATCCTCCCGGTATGAGATCGAGCCCGCCGTGGTACGGTTTAAGACGAACCTTAAGACCACGCCTGCCCGGATCCTGCTGGCCAATTCCATCACGCTCACGCCCGGTACGATCACCGTGCTGCAGGAGGGGGACGAGTATATGGTTCACTGTCTGGACAAGAGCCTGGCGGAGGGGATCGACAGCTCCGTCTTTGTGTCGATGCTTGAAAAAATGGAAAGGATGGATCAGGACAGATGAGTGAAAAATCCGCGGTACTGGAAATGATTTACCGGAATATGTACATAGCTGTTCTTGTGATTCTGGCGGTCATGCTGTTCGTCTGCCTGATCCGCGCGGTGCGGGGGCCCAGGGTGGCGGACCGGATTGTGGCGGTCAACATGATGGGAACCATGGTCATGGTTATGATCGCCGTGCTCTCCCTTCTTCTTAAGGAGGGCTTTCTGGTGGATATCTGCCTGATCTACGCCATGGTGAGTTTTCTGGCAGTGGTAGTCATATCCATGGTTTATATGGGCGTTTACGCGGAGCGGGCCCAGAGGCGCCGGCAGAAATACCCGCAGGGACATAACCGCGAAGCGGACCGGGCGGGGATGCAGGGGACAGAACCGGAGAAAGGAGAGAGCGCGAATGGAAATTCTTGAGTGGATCAGGCTGATCGTGGGGGGAGCGCTTCTGCTGTGCGGCCTGATCATCTTTCTGATCGAGTTATACGGAGTTTTTCATCTGAAGTACGTGCTGAACAGGATGCACGCCGCGGCTATGGGAGATACCCTGGGGATCAGCTTTTCTCTGGTTGGACTGATGGTCTTCTCGGGACTGAATTTTACCACCCTTAAGATGATGCTGATCGTCATTTTCCTGTGGTTTGCATCGCCGGTTTCTTCGCATCTGCTTGCAAGGCTGGAGGTAGTGACCAATGAGAATCTGGAAAACCACTGCCAGAACTATGCGGAGCTGGCAGAGCTGGAGAAGGAGCTGAACAGGGAAAAAGAGGATGAACAGACGGGAGGGCAGGAGGCATGACGCTGTTTCAATGTATACTCATGGGTTTTCTCATCGTGTGCGCCATCTCGGTGAGCTTTTCTAAAAATCTCCTGAACTCTGTGCTGATCTATATGTCCTACAGCCTGGTTATGTCTGTGATCTGGGTCTGTCTCCAGTCCCCGGATCTGGCAATCACGGAGGCGGCGGTGGGAGCGGGAGTCACCAGTATCCTGTTCTTTGCCACCTTAAAGAAGATTCACGCGATTCAGATTGAAAAGGACAGGGACAGGGAGGATCATACCGGTTCGATTTCCATGGAGGAAAGTCTGGAGGCCAACTTCCAGACACCCTATGAGAGTGAGACGGACGCGGGGGATTTCCGCAGCAGGGAGAAGGAGGCAGACGATCATGAGCAGGCTTAAGCCGCAGGACGAATATGAAAAGACAGGGGCCTTTCACTTTTTCAGATGGCTTTCCGGGAGTAAGGATCCCTATCTGGGGGAGGTAGAGCTCAGACCTCAGAAAAGAGTGGAGACGCCGGTTGACACCATTCTGGACCGGATGGACGAGCAGCAGATGATCCGGGAGAAGGTATATGATGTGAGCCACAACAGAAAGCTTGCGGTATTTCACAGGGTATACGTGGTGGCGGCGATCCTGTTCTGCATTGCTCTTGTGGGGATTTTGCTCTATACGGTCTCCTGGCTTCCCAGGACGGGAAATCCGTCCAACCCGGATAACAATATTGTTTCCCAGCGATACATCGAGCGAGGGCTCCAGGAGACGGGGGCTGTCAATATCGTCTCCGGCATGATTCTGACCTACAGGGCCTTTGATACCTTCGGGGAGACCAACGTGCTTTTTATCGCCACCTGCTGCGTCATGATCCTGCTGATGCTGGACGAGGCCATTTTGAAGAAGCTGGACGCGGGGAGCGGCGACCGGCATTTTGAGCCGAAGAACGACCAGATCCTGCAGGGGACAGCCTTTGTGCTGTGTCCCATCATCTTTATCTTTGGTATTTATATTATCCTGAACGGCCATATCTCCCCCGGCGGCGGCTTCTCCGGCGGGGCGATCCTGGGGGCGGGACTGATTCTGTATGCCAGCGCCTTCGGATTTGGCAAAACCCGGCGTTTTTTTGACGAGCATATCTATAAGATCGCCAAGATCACGGCTCTGTGTATGTATGGAATTATCGGTTCTTATTTTTACATTACGGGCGCGAACGGGATAGAAAACCATATCCCTCTGGGTCAGCCGGGCCATATTTTAAGCGGAGGCATCATCCTTCCCATCGATATCTGCGTGGGACTGGAGGTGGCCTGCACCATGTATGCGTTCTACGCTCTGTTTCGGAGAGGGGGGCTTTAGAATGGGAGCAAATCTTTTTACTAACTACGGGGAAGCGGTGGCCATGATCCTGTTCGGGATCGGATTTGGCAATCTGCTTTTGCAGAATAATCTGATTAAGAAGATCATCGGGCTCAATATTATGGATACGGCCATCTACCTGTTTCTTGCGGAGAAAGGCTATATTTCAGGCAGGGTCGCGCCCATTGTGACAGACGGCGTCCAGAGCATGGATGCGTACATCAATCCGATTCCCAGCGGGCTGGTGCTCACCGGTATTGTTGTGTCGGTATCGGTCAGCGCGCTGATGCTCTCCATCACCATCCGTCTGTACCAGCGCTATCAGACGCTGGATCTGGACGAGATTTCCTTCCGTCTGAAAAAGGAGGGCCTGTAAATGGATTTTGTACAGAATTTTCCGGCAGTCTCCATCCTGCTGTGTCTCTTTGCCGGGATCATAAGCTCCGGCCTTAAGAAGAATGCGGCCCGGTGGGTGAACAGGATACTGCTTGTGACAGAACTGGTTCTGAATGGGTGTACGCTTGCCTGGGTGGCGGCCAGAGGGGAGTCCTGTGTATATGTAATGGGAAAATTCCCGGCCCCCTGGGGGAACGAGATCCGGATCGGGGTGCTGGAGGCGCTGATGGCGCTGTTTTTCTGCGTGATCATGCTTCTGTCCCTGGAGGGCGGCGTAAAAAAGCTGGCGGACGAGGTGGAGGAGGGGAAAACCTTCCTGTATTATGTGCTCTGTAATCTGCTGCTCTCGTCTCTGCTTGCCCTTGTCTATACCAACGATCTGTTTACGGCCTATGTCTTTGTGGAGATCAACACCATTTCCGCCTGCGGACTGATTATGATCCGGCAGAATGGGAGAACCATAGAGGCGGCGGCCCGCTATATGATCATGAGCCTTCTGGGATCCGGCCTTCTGCTCATGGGGATCTGTATGCTCTATGACCTGACAGGCCATCTTCTGATGAGCAATATCAAGGCGCAGGTGGAGGTGATCTCCGGGATAAAGCAGTACCGGATCCCCCTTCTGGTGGCCATCGCGCTGATGTCCGTGGGTCTTTCCATCAAGAGCGCGCTGTTCCCATTTCACGCCTGGCTGCCGGACGCCTACGGGTATTCTACGGTTTCCTCGGCCGCCATTTTGTCCAGCCTGGTTTCCAAGGGCTACATATTCCTGCTGTTCAAGATCATCTACAGGGTGATCGGATTTGATATATTTGCTTCCAGCCGGATCATCGATATTCTGTTCCTTTTCGGGCTGATGGGAATGATCTTCGGCTCCCTGAGCGCTATCAGGGAGAATGATATCAGGAGAATGATCGCCTTTTCCTCCGTGGCCCAGATCGGGTATATTTATATGGGGATCGGAATGGGGACGCAGGCGGGAATGACGGCCGCCGTGTTCCACATTCTATCCCATGCGGCCACCAAGTCCCTTCTGTTTATCGCGGCCATAGGTCTGACCGATGTGTCCGACGGGAGCAGGCAGTTCATCCGGCTTACCGGGGCGGCTTACCGGAATAAATGGGCGGGCGCAGCCTTTACCATGGGCTCCCTCTCCATGGTGGGTGTGCCGCTGTTTGCGGGTTTTATCAGCAAGCTTATGTTTGCCCAGGCGGCGGTGCAGAATCAGGTGAAAATGCTGCCGGCGCTGATTGTTCTGGGAATCAGCACCATATTGAACGCCATTTACTTTATGAAGACGGTAATCCGCATTTACACGCCCTATGAGGATTATCCCTATGAGAGGGTTACCTTCCGAAATATAAAGCTCTATGCGGCGGCGCTGGTGTGCTTTATCGTACTGAATGTGTTTCTGGGTGTAAGCTCTCAGCCCATTGTGGATCTGATCGATCAGGGCCTTGCCATGTTCTCCTGAGGAGGTGCGCTGTTATGTATTACATGATTTTATCTGTCTTTTTTCCCATAGTGGCAGGGGCATGTCTTCTGGTGTCCAGGGAAATGAAGTCCAGAAAAAGCCTGCTTACGGTGGTCGCAGCCGCCCTGATTGCGACGGCCGCTCTGGCGGTGGCGGCAGTCTGCACGGCAGGCGGGGGGATGCTTACGCTGTTTCACTTAACAGACAGACTTCCGGTGCTGTTTAAGGTGGATCAGGTGGGGATCCTGTTTTCCATGATGACGGTGATCGTCTTTTTGTGCGCAGGATTTTTTTCCTTTGAATATATGAAGCACGAGGAGCATGAGAAGCGTTATTACGGATTTTATCTGATTGTGTTCGGAGTTCTTCTGGCCCTGTGCTTTGCGGGGAACCTGATTACCTTCTACCTGTTCTTTGAGCTGTTGACCTTATCCTCCATGCCCATGGTGCTCCACAATGGCAGCAGGGAGGCGGTGATGGCAGGGCTTAAGTACCTGTTTTATTCTCTCTGCGGGGCTTATATGTCTCTGTTTGGGCTCTACTTCATCGACAGCTACGGAAATACTCTGACCTTCAGCGCGGGAGGGGTGATCAGCGCCGCTGCCGCGGGGCAGCACGGCCAGATTCTGCTGGCGGCCGCCATGCTGATGCTGATCGGCTTCGGTGTAAAGGCGGGAATGTTCCCCCTTCATGCCTGGCTGCCCAGCGCCCATCCGGTGGCCCCGGCTCCGGCCTCCGCGGTGCTCTCCGCCGTGATCGTAAAGGCGGGGGTTTTGGGGATGGTGAGAGTGGTCTACTACATTTTCGGGGTCTCCTTTCTGCGGGGAAGCTGGGTGCAGAACGCCTGGCTGATCCTGGCACTGCTGACGGTCTTCATGGGCTCCATGCTGGCCTGCCGGGAGCCGGTGCTGAAAAAGCGGCTGGCCTATTCCACGGTCAGTCAGGTATCCTACATCCTCTTCGGGCTGGCCGTGATGGAGCCCCAGGCTCTGACGGGAGGGCTTCTCCATGTGCTCTGTCACGGATTTATCAAGTCCGCCCTGTTCCTGTGCGCGGGAGCGATCATATTCCGGACCGGAAAAACCAGGGTAGACCAGCTTCGGGGAATCGGAAAGGAGATGCCTCTTCTGATGTGGTGCTATACCATCGCATCCCTGGGACTGATCGGGATTCCTCCCACAGGGGGATTTGTCAGTAAGTGGTATCTGGCCACGGGAGCGCTTTTTTCCGGAATGCCGGTCTTTTCCTGGCTGGGGCCTGCGGTGCTGCTTTTGAGCGCGCTCTTAACCGCCGGATATCTTCTGCCCCTTACCATTAATGGGTTTTTCCCGGGGGCTGATTACGATTACAAGGCGCTGGTAAAGAGGGAGCCCTGTGCGCTCATGACGGTTCCTGTGCTGATTCTTGTTCTGCTCTGCGTTGCTCTCGGCCTGTTCCCGGGCGTTATTGTGGAGACGCTGGCGCAGGTTGCGCAGAAGGTTTTGTAGGAAAGGAGTGGCGGTATGATCTTATCGGTAATTTTAATTCCCGTCCTGGCGGGCGCGCTTGTGTTCCTGATCCCTTTCAGAAAGCGCAGTCATATGGAAGTGTTTCTGGAGAGCATGGTGATTTTAAACAGCTTTCTGGTGTGGAATCTGCTGCTCCACCGGCCTGATCATATTTTTACACTGGCAAACTTTACGGGGAATCTGTCCATCAGCTTTAAGGTGGACGGAATGGGGATGGTGTTCGGCGGACTGGTCTCCACGCTCTGGCCGCTGGCCACCCTGTATGCCTTTGAATATATGACGAAGGAGGAGCACGAAAAGGTCTTCTTTCTGTTCTACACCATCACCTATGGAGTGACCCTGGGGATTTCCTTTTCCGCCAACCTGCTGACCATGTATTTCTTTTATGAACTGCTGACCCTTGTCACGGTTCCGCTGGTGATGCACACCCTCACCAGGGAGGCGATCCTTGCCAGCCGCAAGTACCTGTACTACTCGCTGGGAGGCGCGGCCTTCGCTTTTATTGGACTGATTTTCGTGATTATTTATGGAAATACCACGGATTTTAACCTGGGAGGCGTGCTGGATCCGGGCAGAATCGGGGGACGGACGAATGTACTTCTGCTGATCTACGTGATTGCCTTTATGGGCTTTGGGGTAAAGGCGGCGATCTGCCCCTTTAACTCCTGGCTGCCGGATGCGGGCGTTGCGCCCACGCCGGTGACAGCCCTTCTGCATGCGGTGGCGGTGGTCAAGTCCGGCGCCTTCGCCATCATCCGGCTGACCTATTACAGCTTCGGCACGGATTTCCTGCGGGGGACCTGGGCGCAGAATGTGGTCATGGTGATTGTGATGTTCACGATCGTGTATGGCTGCAGCCGGGCGGTGAAGGAGACCCACTTAAAGAGAAGGCTGGCCTGGTCCACCGTCAGCAACCTCTCCTACATCCTGTTCGGCGTGACCATCATGACGCCCCTGGGGATGGCGGCGGCGCTCTCGCACCTGATCTTTCATGCGGTGATGAAGATCAGCTCCTTTTTCTGCGCGGGGGCTGTCATGCACCAGACGCAGAGATCATACGTCCATGAGGTTGATGGGCTGGGATATCAGATGCCCTTCGTGTTCGGCGTGTTCACGGTGTCCTCCCTGGCGCTGATGGGAGTGCCGGGACTGGCAGGATTCGTGAGCAAATGGAATCTGGCCTCGGCAGCGGTGGAAAGCGGGAACGGGATTGCCTGGGCAGGGATTGCCTGTCTTCTGATTTCCGCCCTGCTGACGGCGATCTATATGCTTACCATAGTGATCAGGGCTTTTTTCCCGGGAAAGGATTTTGACCGGGAGACGGTGAAGGGAATCACGGATCCGAACTGGAAAATGCTGGTGCCGCTCCTGATCTTTTCGGTGTCTGTGCTGATATTTGGTCTTCACTCCGCCCCCATCGTATCGTTCTTTAAGGATGTGGCGGCGGGGATGTATTAAGGGAGGCGTAAAAGATGGATGTGATGCTTTATATTGCGGTGTTTTTTCCTGTAGTTGCGGCCCTGGCCGGTTATCTTGCGGGGAGAAGGAGCAGGAAGCTGCGCGATTGCCTGGCGGTGGCGGCAACCGGGCTGGAATTTGGATTATTTCTGTATCTTCTGGTCAGCCATCTGATATCGGGAAGCAGGGTGGAGCTGGCGTATCTTCCGGGGATCTGCGGGATGGGGCTTGCCTTTAAGCTGGACGGCTTCCGGGTCCTGTATGGGACGATCGCGGCTTTTATGTGGTTTATGTCCACTCTGTTTTCGGGGGAGTATTTTGGCCATTACCGCAACAGGAACCGCTATTACCTCTTTTTGCTTCTGACCCTGGGGGCCACGGAAGGGGTGTTCCTGTCGGCGGATTTTTACACCACATTCCTGTTCTTTGAGATGATGTCCTTTACCTCCTATGTGTGGGTTGCCCATGACGAGAGGCGGGAGTCCCTGCGGGCGGCGGGAACCTATCTGGCGGTGGCGGTGATCGGTGGTCTGGTGATGCTGATGGGAATCTTTCTGTTATACAGCATGACGGGTACCCTCCGGTTTGATGAGCTCATCGGCCTTGCCGGCCGGGTTCAGGAGGTGGATCAGAAAAAGCTGTGGGCGGCCGGGCTGTGTATGCTGTTCGGGTTCGGGGCAAAGGCCGGCGCGTTCCCCCTGCACATCTGGCTGCCGAAGGCCCATCCGGTGGCCCCGGCCCCGGCGTCGGCGCTTCTTTCGGGGATTCTCACCAAGGTGGGGATGTTCGGAATTTTAGTCCTCACCAGTTATCTTTTCCTGTGGGACAGCGGCTGGGGGAGTCTGATCCTGATCCTGGGCGTATGTACCATGGTGATCGGCGCGGTGCTGGCTCTGTTTTCCATTGACTTAAAACGTACCCTGGCATGCTCCTCCGTATCCCAGATCGGATTTATTCTGGTGGGAGTGGGGATGTCGGGGCTCCTGGGGGAGGAAAACGCCCTGGCCATAAGGGGCAGCCTTCTTCACATGGTAAACCACTCGCTGATCAAGCTGGCCCTGTTTATGGCCGCCGGGGTGGTGTTCATGAATGTGCATAAGCTGGATCTGAACGAGATCCGGGGCTTTGGGAGGAAAAAACCGCTGCTCAACGGTATTTTCCTGATGGGGGCGCTGGGGATCGGCGGAATCCCCCTCTGGAACGGCTATATCAGCAAGACCCTGATCCACGAAAGTATAGTGGAGTATCTGGAGCTTTTAAAGGAGGGGGCCGTTTCGGGCATGTTCGATGCCGGAGCCATGAAGGCGGTGGAGTGGGCCTTTCTGGTAAGCGGCGGCCTGACCGTGGCCTATATGACCAAGCTCTACGTGGCGCTGTTTATTGAAAAGAACACGGATCCGGCCGTGCAGGAAAAGTTTGATTCCCTGAAGGGCGCTTATATGAACAAAACCAGCGCGGCAGCCCTGACCATCAGCGCCGGCCTGCTTCCGGTGATGGGATTTTTGCCGGATCAGGTGATGAGTCCGGCGGCGGATCTGGGGTATGGGTTCATGCAGGGAACGGACAGGGCCTGGGGGATGGCCTCCTGGTTTTCCTGGATCAACTTAAAAGGAGCCCTCACCTCTGTTCTGATCGGGGCGCTGGTCTATCTGGTGATCGTAAGGCTCTGGCTCATGAAGAAGGAAAACGGGCGGAGGATTTATGTGAACCGGTGGTATAAATATTTCGATCTGGAAAACTACTTTTACCGTCCCATCCTGCTTGGGGCCCTGCCCTTTGTGTTCGGGGTGCTTTGCAGGATTTTGGATTCCCTGGTGGACTGGCTCGTGGTGCTTGCGCGCAAAACCATCTACAGGGACAGTAAGCTCCCCCAGGAGCTGGAGGAGGGAAATGCCATCACCCATGCCCTGGGAGGTCTGATGAACGCGCTGGAACGGGCTGCCAACGCCGTTATATTCAGGAAGAATCCGAAGAAGAAGGACTACGAGCACAGGTATGCGATGATCTATGAGGAGCTCTCCGAGGTGGGGACCATGATCGGACGAAGTATGTCCTTCGGGCTGATGCTGTTCTGTATCGGGCTGATTATTACGGTGGTATATCTGTTTTTGAGGAATTAAAACTTGACAATCCGCCGCAAAAATTGTATGATGTTCAGTGTCATCAGACTGCGGCGTGTGGCTCAGCTTGGTAGAGCGCTACGTTCGGGACGTAGAAGTCGCAGGTTCAAATCCTGTCACGCCGATGATATTGATACGGATATACAGACTTAAGAGCGCTGGCAAGGCGCTCTTTTGTTACAATAAGCTGGCTCGCGGAACGTGACAGCGTTTGTCAGCATAAGGACGCCGGACCACAGGAGGAGCTGCGGATGGAGGAGCACAGAAATCAGGATCACACTGATTTTATGAAGGAGACGATCAAGCAAAGGCCTCTGAACAGGAGAAAGCTGGTCAGACGTACGCTGCTCACGGCGGCAATGGCGGTGGTATTCGGAATGGTGGCGTGCTTTACCTTCCTCCTGCTTGAGCCTGTTATCAGCAACCGGCTTTATCCGGAGGAGGAGCCGGAGGTGGTGGAGTTCGTGGAGGAGCCGCCGGAGGATGAGATCCTGCCGGAGGATATGATAGCCGACGAATCCCAGATGCAGCCGGAGCCAACGGAGCCGCCGGCCCTGGAGGATGAGCAGATCGCCCAGGTGCTCTCAGAGATGAAACTGGGAGTGGAGGATTATCTCTCGCTCTTTGCCGGAATCCGGGAGGTGGCGCAGGAGGTCCGCAGATCTCTCGTCACGGTGGTGGGGGTGACCTCCGACGTGGGATGGCTGGACGACAACGAGTATGAGAGCGAGGGAGCTGTCTGTGGGGTAGTGGTGGCCGACAACGGAATCGAGCTTCTGATTCTGGCGGATGTGAGCGCCATAGAGCAGGCCCAGTCGCTGGAGGTCGCGTTCCAGGACGGGGAGGTGTATCAGGCCTCCATCATGAAAAAGGACAATAACACGGGGCTGGCGATCATATCCATAGCCAAGTCCGCCATGAAGGAAACTACGCTGGAGACAGCGGTGGCGGCGACTCTGGGAACCTCCAGCAGTTCTCTGGTGGGCGTTCCGGTGATAGCGATGGGCAGGCCCATGGGTATGGACGGCTCTCTCTGCTATGGGAACATTACCTCTGCCGGAAACGCCATCCGCCTTCCCGATTCCAGCTACAAGTTCATGACTACCGATATCTATGGAAGCGCCGGCGCCAGCGGCATCCTGATCAATCTGAGGGGACAGGTGGTGGGTATTATTGACATGTCCAACAATCCGGCGGATTTGAAAAATCTTGTAAGCGCGGTTGGGATTTCCGATCTGAAAAGAGTGGTGCAGAGTCTTTCCAACGATAAGGATATCGCTTACTTTGGCGTGTACGGGGCGGATGTGACGCAGGAGGCCAATCAGGAGCTGGGAGTACCTCTGGGCGCGTATATCACGGAAACGGACATGGATTCTCCGGCTATGAATGCCGGGATTCAGAGCGGCGATGTGATCACAATGTTAAATGAGACGGAAATCGGCAATTATCAGGATCTGGTTAATGCCCTGCTTGCCCAGGAACCGGAAAAGACTATAACCATCGGTCTTATGCGGCAGGGGCCGGAGGGATATACGCAGATGGAAGTCGCGGCGGTTCTGGGGCTGAAATAAAACGAGACAGAAAGGGCACACAGACATGAAATTCATCAGGGACTACAAAGAGGGCGACAGGATTTTTGACATTTATCTGTGCAGACATAAACAGTCGGCGGTGACCAGAAACGGAAAGCCCTATGAAAACCTTATTTTACAGGATAAAACAGGGACCATCGATGCGAAGGTATGGGATCCCAACAGCGCAGGGATCGCGGAGTTCGACGCCCTGGACTACATAGAGGTCTACGGGGACGTGACCAGCTTTCAGGGGGCCCTGCAGGCCAACATCAAGCGGATCCGCAAATGCCAGGAGGGAGAGTATGACCCCGCCAACTACCTTCCGGTGAGCAGATTTCCCATTGAGGATATGTATGAGGAGCTGCTGATTTATATTGAAGAGATTGAAAATCCCTGGCTGAACAGGCTCCTTAAGGCCTTCTTTGTGGAGGATCAGGAGTTTATCAGCCGGTTTAAACAGTCCTCTGCCGCCAAGACGGTTCATCACGGGTTTGTGGGAGGGCTTTTACAGCATACCTTAAGCGTGACCAGGCTGTGCGATTATTACTGTAAGGCCTATCCCCTGCTGAAAAAGGATCTGCTGATCAGCGCGGCGATCTGTCACGACATGGGAAAGACAAGAGAGATATCCCTTTTTCCCCAGAATGATTACACGGAGGAGGGGCAGTTCCTGGGGCATATCGTGATCGGCTCGGAGATGCTTGCGGAGAAGATCGGAAAGATAGAAGGATTTCCGGTTTTGCTGGCAAGAGAGCTCAAGCACTGCATTCTGGCCCATCACGGGGAGTATGAGTTCGGCTCTCCCAAAAAACCGGCGATCATGGAGGCGGTTGCCCTCTGCTATGCCGACAACACGGACGCCAAGCTCCAGACCTTCACGGAGCTTCTGGAAAATACCACGGAGACGGGGTGGCTGGGCTTTAACCGGCTCTTTGACTCCAATCTGCGGGAGACGAAGCTGGGATAGAAGGAAAAAGAATTCTGAAAGCGGGACGGTTATGAGTTTTCAAAAAAATCAGATTTTGATGGTGGAGATCGCGGATATGACTTCCGAAGGAGAAGGAGTCGGAAAACTGGACGGGTTCCCCTTTTTCGTGAAGGATACGGTCATCGGGGATCGGGCGCAGATCCGCGTCACCCGGGTGAAAAAGAATTATGCTTATGGAAGATTAGAGAAGGTGCTCACGCCTTCTCCTTTTCGTGTGGAGCCCGTATGCGCGTTTCACAGACAGTGCGGCGGCTGTCAGATTCAGGCCATGAGCTATGAGCGCCAGCTTCGGTTTAAGCAGTCCAGGATCAGAAATAATCTGATCCGCATCGGCGGCTTTTCGCAGGAGCTGGTCGACCGGGTGTCGGAGCCCATCGTGGGAATGGAGGAGCCCTTTCATTACAGGAATAAGGCCCAGTATCCTGTCGGCGTGGATAAGAACGGAAAGCCCGTGGCGGGCTTTTATGCGGGCAGAACCCATTCCATCATTGCCAACACGGACTGCGCCCTCGGAGCGCCGGAAAATCAGGAGATTCTGGAAATGATCCTTAACTGGATGGAGGAGAATCACGTGCCTGCCTACAGGGAGGATACGGGCGAAGGGCTGATCCGCCATGCGCTCATCCGCAGGGGATTCCGCAGCGGTCAGATTATGGTCTGCCTGGTGATCAACCAAAGGGCGGATGGCAGGAAGGCCGGGGAGTATCTGCCCGGCCAGAGGGGGCTGATCGACGCCCTTGCCGGTATCCCGGGGATGACCAGTATTTCCGTCTGCTTTAACCCGCGCAGGACCAACGTGATTATGGGCCAGGAGACTGCCCTCCTGTGGGGAAAGGAGACCATCGAGGATATTATCAGGGTCCGGGATGTAGAGAAAAATTTTGAGGAGATTGGACGGGAAATCAGTTTTGATATTTCCCCCCTTTCCTTTTACCAGGTGAATCCGGAGCAGATGGAAAAGCTCTACAGTCTGGCCTTGGACTATGCGGCACTTAAGGGAGACGAAACGGTCTGGGATCTGTACTGCGGAATCGGGACGATCTCCCTGTTTCTGGCCGGAGAGGCCGGGCAGGTGTGCGGGGTGGAGGTGACGCCCCAGGCAGTCAGGGACGCCAGGAGAAACTGCGGGAAGAACGGAATCGGAAACGCCTGCTTTTTCGAGGGGAGAGCGGAGGAGGTGCTTCCGGAAAAATATGAACGGGAGGGGATATCCGCCAATGTGATCGTGGTGGATCCGCCCCGGAAGGGGTGCGATAGCCCCTGTCTGGAGACCATGCTGAAGATGAAGCCGGAGCGAATCGTGTATGTGAGCTGTGACAGCGCTACCCTGGCGAGGGATCTGAAGGTGCTCTGCGAGGGCGGGTATGAGCTTGAGAGGGTACGGGGGGTGGATTTGTTTCCGATGACGGTGCATACAGAGACGGTGGTGTTGATACAAAGGAAATGATACCAATATATCGCAGACGATATGTTGAAATCCTTGAATTTACGCACTTTGTGACATTTTTCAGTTTCAACAAAATCGGTGATTATCAGCGATGACACAAGGAGAAATATCAAAAGTATTTATGATTTTAAGACAGGCTGCGTGAAAACGGAGTGCCTGCAAGAAGGCTGGCAGACCGGCGGGATCGTGAGAGTGGTCAGGATGGCGTATCACCTTTACTGCAACGCAACGCCGAGCTTCCTTGACTGTGATGATGCAGAGGAACAGGTGGACGAGTGCAGACGGTACACAGTAGAAGCCATGAGCGATGCGGAATTTGCAGAGGTGGTATTGGAAGCGGCGGAGTGATTAACGCAAATCTTTTATAGAATTATTCGATATAACGTGCTATAATTCTCTTAGTCAGATTAGAACAAGTAGGGATAGTCTGCGGTTGTCCTTTCTGGAAACGGAAAGGAGGTCGGTATGAACACACTTGAGATACTTACACTGCTGTTGGTCATTTTCGCAGCATTAACATACTTAGACAACAGAAACAACCGCAAGTAACGGAAAAGGCTATCCTCTACTGCCATAGAGGATAGCCCTGTAATCCGTTTGATTTTTAAACTGATTATTGTTTCCGATTGTACAACCGTCGGATACACCATATCCTCCGGCTTCTAAGCTGATTATAAACCAACACTGCGAATTTTGCAAGAGAGTTTAGGGAATGGGGGTGCTTCGGCATGTAGGATTACAATACATGTGTTACAACTGAATATTTAAAAAGCAGAAATACCCG
>CANOVJ010000035.1 GCA_947570615.1 uncultured Lachnospiraceae bacterium | reverse complement strand
AGCATGGGCGACTATCTGAAACGGTTGATAGAACAAAGGCTTGCAGATGAGAAGGACTACGGGGTGGAGGTTTTTTCATCGGGCGCAGAATTGCTGAGACACGGAAGTGATTTTGATATCTTTTTTCTGGATATTGATCTGAAGGATATGAGCGGGATTGAGATGGCAAGGAGCCTGCGGCGGGAGAGCGAGGCCGTGATCGTGTTTGTGACGGCCCTGAAGGAATATGCATTTGACGCGTTCGACGTGCATGCGTTCCAGTATCTGCTCAAGCCCATCGATGAAGAAAAATTTTTCCGGGCGCTGGACGGCGCCATAGCGGAGTGCCGCCCGAATAAGGAGGCGGAGCCGCTGGTGATCAGGGTAAAGGGGATCTACAGGAACGTACCCAGAGAGAATATCCTCTATGCGGAGAACGAGGCCAGGAAGGTGGTGCTCCATTTAAAGGAGGAGCAGATTTCCTATTATGCCAGGATGAGCGAGCTCGAGGAGATACTGGGAGAGCATTTTTTCCGGTGCCACAGGGGCTATCTGGTGAATTTCAGCGCCGTGAAGGGGTATGACACGGGCAGTATCCAGCTTCGGAACGGGGAAACCATTCTGATGGCCAAACAGAAATACAGCGCGTTTGTCTCCGCTTACATGGAGTATCTGCGCAGAAAATGACAGACTGTTATAAACAGTTCGCTACAGGAAAGGAAGGAGAACGGTAATGAGTGCAAAAATCAATTCGCTGATCCTCAGCAACAGGCTTTTAAGTCAGGCAAGATCAAGGACGCGTTCCCAGAGCGGTTCCCTGGGGAGTATCATGAATGGAAGCTCTGAGAGCGGCAAAAGCGCCATGCTCGACGCGATTAAGAATAAGAACACCCAGAAAGGCTTCAGCAAGGCGGATGCGCAGTCAAAGGAAAATTACGCCGCCATGAAGAAGGCCGCGGAGAGCTTGCAGGAGCGCACCAAAAAGCTCCTGGCCTGGACGGAAAAAGAGTGGGAGAGCATGACCCAGGAGGAGCTTGCCGCGTATAAGGAGGAGGCGGCCTCTCAGGCGGCGGGCCTGGTCAGCGAGTACAACGCCATGATTAAGAGCATGACCGACGAGAGCGGGCAGGTCAACAGGATTTATTTAAGCCAGCTGAAGGAATGCTTTAAGAACGCAAAAGGCGCGCTGGAGGAGCTGGGGATCACGCAGCAGGAGGACGGAACCCTTTCCATGGATAAGGAAAAGTTTCTGACGGCGGATGCGGCGAAGATCCAGAAGGCCCTGTGCAGCGCAGGCTCCTTTGTGGACGACGTGAACAAAAAGACTGCCAGCATCATCTCCAACGCGGATACGAACCTTGCGGTTCTGAACAAAAGTCAGTACGCAGGGAGCTATACCTATAACCAGTACGGGAGCGATATCTTCGATATGCTGCTGAACGGAAGCAAATATAATAATAAAAGCTGACGGCTGTAAAGATGTGTTTTCAGTATAGATGTGAAAGGCCCGCGCGTCAGCGCGGGTCGGTGAGATGGCCCGGGAGGATTCCCGGGCTGTTTCTGTCAGTATGGGGATGGGGCAGGATATCTGTCAGGCCCGGGCGGGCAGAGCGGGAGGCCTTCTGCCTGTCAGTGCGTCTCCCACGTCGCCTCTCCCTGATGCAGCCTGCGGTATTGTGTCGGAGTCATCCCTTCCATCTGCTTAAATTTGCGCAGGAAGCTGGAAACCTGCATGTTGCCGCAGACCGCGACGATTTTCGTCACCGGCAGCCGGGTTGTGCGCAGCAGCTCCCTGGCTCTGCTGAATTTGAGCTCGTTCACATAAGCCGATATGGTTTCTCCCGAATGCTTTTTAAAATAGTGGCTTAAATTGGACACCGACATTCCGAACCGCTCCGCAACCGCGCTGGCGCAGAAATCCGGCGCCGCATAATTTTCATGGATATACGTTAAAATACCCTCCAGGATCTGATCCGTCTCCTGTCTGCCGATGCCGCTCAGTCCTTCGGTGAGCTCTGCCGCCATCTCCTCCGTCAGGGCAATCACGCCCTCCAGTGTCACCTCGGAGAGATTCAACAGAAGGTTCATATATTTCGATACCAGCGCGTCCGGAAGCACCAGCTGCTGCGGGCTGTCAGGACAGGGCATATGAAGAAACCAGCCGAACAGGCCCACGGCGTAGAGCACATTTCCCTTAAGACGCATGGACAGGCAGAGGGAATCGTACAGGAAGCGGATTCGGACGCAGTCTGAAAACTTCAGAGCATCGTGCATGGAAAGAATCATTTCCTGGGGAAATGCATACGGTCTTTTTTCCACCTGATCATAATAACAGACGGGCAGGGACAGCTTTTTGGCCGATGCCACGGCGTCCTTTGCCTCCAGCCAGGACTTCCCGATTTCCGCAAGGGAATCGTAGCGGTTTCCCACGCCAAAGCAGGAAACCTCCTGCCTTTTCTGAAGTTGCTGCGCCAGATGCTTTATCTGCCGGTTCCAGTCCACCGGGCTGTCCTTCGGCCCGCTGATGAGAAACAGCTCCAGCTGTTCCTGCGGCAGCTCCAGAGGATACAGCATAAAACCGTTCTGTGAATCGCTTAAGTAGACCTGTCCGCGCACGGAGGCCTCCGCTCCCTCCACATCATCCTCCTCCAGGTATACGGCAAGGATCAGAAAGCTCTCCCCTTCCAGGTGAAAATTCAATTCGCTCTGCATGTGGTTGAAGTCCTGTATTGTCTCAAATTCTCCGATCAGCATCCGGAACAGCCATTTTTCCCGCAAAAGCTCCCGGTTTCGTTCTGCCTCCGCCTTCTGTACGCTGGCAAGATGCGTCAGCGCCTGACGCGCCAGATCCACCTCGCTCTGCGCCGCCTCCTGCATGGGACGTATTTCCCGCGCAGGCTGGCCGAGCTGCTGCACGGGCATATAAATCCTGCGCATGCACATGGTGATGATCGCGCCGCCCACGCCCAGTATCAGGAGCGACCCGAAAAGCAGCAAAAGAGAGTGCGGTAAACAGGGGCCATCAGCGTACCGATCGGCACAATGCTGATACAGGTCAGGTGCATGTTCCCGGAATGGCGAACCAGAAGCTGCACCTGCTTGCCGTTCAGCTTCATCCGCCGCGCATCCTCCCAGGTCTGCGCCTGTGCGCCCTCCGCCTCCAGAAAGCTGTCCATGGCAGGGTTCTCGCCCATTTTCCACACGATCTGCCCCGCCTCATCCAGAAGATAACAGGCCTGTCCCTGCCAGGTATCGCCGAAGAGAGCGTCGATCTGTTCCCTGTGTATCTGGTAAATCATGACGGAATCGCAGGCGCCGCTGGAGCGGATCACGGGCGCGAGAAATGTCACCACCTGCTCCGGTTCCCCTGCCGGGCTGACCTGCATCTCCGGTATCCAGCCATAGCTGTTCTGCCCGTTTATTTTTCCGGCATGGCCTTCCGGTCCGCCTGCGGGTCTCCGAGCCCATGCCGGAAGAAGTCTTCCACGGAATACACCGCATCTGTGGCATAAACCTTCTGCATGATCCGGTTATAGTAGAAGGAATTACAGATAAAGTCATCCGAAAAATTAATCCGTTTCAGCGTGTCCGCCACATCATACATGCTGGAGTAATTTTCCGACAGGTATCTGGAAAAAAGGCTTTCATACCCGATATCTGGATTGTATCCGATTTGAGGCGGCTGACCGAGGCGTCAAAAAAGACCACCGCGCGCTTTAAGTCCTTTTCATAGTTCTCCATGATATTATCCCGATACTGCCGCACAAACAGCTCGAACACCACCGTCAGAAGAAGCAGCATCGGAACGATCAGCGTGACGCTGTAGGAAACCAGATATACCCAAAATGTTTTTTCTTTTTTCATATGTCCCTTTTCTTCCCCGTCACGATTCAGACAGGCTCAGATTGCCGCCCACCGTCTTCTGTGACACAGGTTTCGTATCGACCAGATAGGCTTCCTCCCATTTTTTCTGCGTATGGTTGCGGAACAAAACTCCGTATGTCCCGTCCTCGTAGATTTCCAGAAAGGCGGAGCGGATCGCGCTTCCGCGGAAATTTTCCAGGGAGGCCACGTTGATCTGCACAATATCCTGCCAGTCCACCGCGGAAAGCTTTCTGTAGCAGTCCTTTCCCGCCCACACGGCGTCCCCGATATGGGCGTGGCCGTAAAAATGAATCCGTACGTTATCGGGCAGGGGCAGCATCCTGCTTTGCAGGGGCGCCTCGCGGTTTCCTCCCAGGAAGGAGTAATGCCCCATGGTAAAAACCGGTTTCTGCCATTTCTTTATCCTTTCGGAGAGAGCCTTCCAGTCATCCTCCCCATAGGGATAGGCGGACACGTCCCCGTGGATCTCGCCATGGGTGGTAAACCAGCTTCCGTCCGCCGCCGCGTGGTCGGGCAGGCATACGACGGCATACTCCCCCATATCCAGCGCAAAATAAAAATCCTCCAACGCTCCCGTCCGCCAGAGCGCATGCCCCTTTACCGCATCATAAAAGGGAAGCTCCACCCTGGAGAGCTCCTGGCGGTGATGCCTGTAATAATCAAAATCATGATTTCCAACCACATAAACAACGGGAATACCCAGCGGATCCAGCTTTTCAAACTGCATCTGAGTCATTTCTTCAATATATACTCTGTCATGCCCCTCCACCGCGTCTCCAAGATAAAAAATATACTGGCAGGGCAGGGAGAGAGCGGCGAAGTCTTCCGCCGCCGCCCGCATGCAAAGCGTGGCATTTTCCGGTATGGACTGCTGCAAATCGGATATCAGCCACAGGCGGTGGCGTGCCCTCTGATGCAGCATGGTCGCGATCTGTTCTATCATGGCGCTTTCCTCCTCATTTACAGAAAAATTTGCTTATTGCGTCAACAAACCCGGCCTTTTTTAATTTTTTGCTGTCGTAAAATACCTGATATAACTCAGTATACCGTGCCACATCCAGCGATTCAAGGGTATCGAGATGCTCCTGCCATTTTTCATCGTCAATCCCCTGCGTGACGCTCTCCGCCACGAAGCTCTTTAAATACGTATCGATATCCAGAAGCAGAATATTGCGCTCATCCTCCCATTCCAGGTCGTCATAACCGATGGGAATGACATTTTCAGGAGCTACCGTCAGATAGGTATTGACCGCTTCCAGCTTTTTCTCAAAGCGTTCGTTATATTTTTCCACGCCCTCTCCGCGGTATTTCCAGTATGCGTATACGGAGCTCGGCCCGACTCCCGCCGTCCGGCGAAGCTCTGAGGAGGAGGAGCCTTCCGGGACATTGTCGCTGAAGACCTCCCACCTTCCGTCCTCCAGATAGTGCCATGCGCCGGTATCCACCGGTCCGTAGTTCCACATATTCAGGATATCCAGCCCGCTGTTGATGTAATCATACCACCGGACGAGAACCTCGGGGTTTTTGCAGTTTTTCGTGATGGTGAAGCCGTCCAGGGTACAGTTCGGGGAGGGATTCCTGTTCCACAGGGTCGTGCCGTCCTCCCCTTTGATGGCGGGCAGGCACACATACTGAGGGGTGTTCTGGGTGCTGATGATGTTGTCGATATACCAGTCCTTCACCACGCCGTACACCGGTACCTCGCTGTCTCCTTTTGCCTTCCACTGCTGGAACTGCTCCGTGAAATAATCCCGGTTCATCAGACCCTCCTCATAGAGTCTGTGAAACCATTTCAGACCTTCGTAATATCCGTCCTCCGCCGGCGTGAACACCACCTTATCGCCGTCCACCCGGATGTGCCTGCTGTTATCCAGCGTGCCGAAGGAGCCGAACAGGCTGTCAAAATGGCTGCTGTCGTTCGCCGCGGAAATGCCCAGGGGGATTTCATCCGCCTCTCCGTTGCCGTTGGGATCCTGATCCCGAAACGCCACCAGGACATCGTAAAATCCGTCGATCGTCTCCGGTGGGCAGCAGCGCCGGGAAGTCCACATGGAAGATTCTCTGCAGCTTTGTTGCTCCGTCCATGACCGCCGCCTCATGAAGCTCCTGGCTTACGCCGGCCAGCGCCGTAATGTAAATGACGGCATTCCACCCCATGTTCTGCCATACGTCAGACCAGACATAGATATGCCTGAAAAAGGATGATTCTCCCCAGAACGCCACCTCGGCGCCGCCCGGCAGCCGGATCACCTGGTTGACAATACCGGAGGTCCCGAGAAAGACATACAGCATTCCCACCAGAACCACCGTCGAAATGAAATGCGGCATGAACGTGATCGTCTGTCCGAACCTCCCCAGCTTTTTCAGCGTCGTATAATTGAATACCAGGGCGAGAATGATGGGAACCGGAAACCCCGCTGCAAGCTGATAGAAGCTTAACAGCAATGTATTTTTCATCAGACTTCCGAAATAGTAGGAATGGAAGAAATTCAGAAAATGCTTCCATCCCACCCATTTGCTTCCCCACATACCCCTGGCGGGAACATAGTCCCGGAACGCCATCTGGACGCCATACATGGGCGCATAATGGAACAGGATGATATAAATGACCGCAGGCAGCAGCAACAGGTACAGTACATAATTCTTTTTCATCCTGCGCCAGAGATCCCGTCTGTCATTTGAGGCGGACGGCCCTTTTCTCACCCTGGATTTTAAAATATGAGACATTGCTCACCTCCCCTTCCTTATTCATGCGTCAACCTGCGCATGCCCTGTGTATATTTTTCATAATAATTCTATTCCGGGTCTGCATTCCGTACAAGATTACCATTGTTTAGCGGCTATGATACATTTTGAATCGTGTTATTTATCCTGTTTTTCCTGCGTGTGACGGGATCGGTTATAAGAAATGCTGTTTGTCTGCGGCCGCTTTCAAATATGGTAATACTGTTCAACAGAGGTTAACTCGCAGAGCATGCTGTGAGCTGTTTCTTATCTGCCCCCTTCCCCGGCAACTTACGTCCCCAAAAAGGCATCCTGCGCTCTGAGCCATTGCGTGATTACGGGAATCTGTTACAATACAGTCATACAAACCGACCGGCAGGGACAGGACAGAAGCACAGGTCCGGGCCGGAGGGCAGGAAGGAAAGGACAGAATGAAACTGACAATGACCAGGATTTCCCAGGGGGAGGACGAGGTGATCATCAGGTATCACCGGATGAACGGGCAGATTGAGGCCATCGCCGGGATGGTGCAGGGGACCGGGGCCAGGCTCAGCGCCTTGGGGGACGACGGACAGATTCTCCTTCTGCTGCCGGAGGATATTCTTTATCTGGAGAGTGTGGACGGAGCCACATGGGCCTATCTGGCGGGGAAGGTCTGCCGGGTACGGGCGGGGCTGGGGGAGGCGGCGGCCTGCCTGGAGGAGAGAGGATTCCTGCGCTGTTCGAAATCCATGGCGATTAACATTTACCGGATCAGCCGCTTAAAAAGCGAGCCGGGCAACCGGATCCTTGCCACCATGGAGAACGGGGAACAGGTGATGATCTCCAGAAAATATGCACGGAGTCTGCGGCAGAGGCTGAAAGGAGGGATGCGGGACGATGAGGAGTAGAGCAGTGCAGCGGTTTGAGGAATTTCTGAGCAGGGAGATCATGATCGAGTACAAGGCATGTCTGTATTTCGCCTGCATTTTATTTTTTTACTTCGCCTGGCTGCTGTGGCGGGGGAGCTTTCTGGCGCAGATTCTGTTTATGTTTGAGATGATACTGGCGGCCTACGCGGCGGGTTATGTGCAGGTCTGCCTGTTTCACAACTCCGACGAGGCGGAGCGGCTGGAAAAAGCAGATGTTGCGGGAATTCTTTTCTGTACCCTTTTATATGGGGGAACCTCCTGGTGTCTGGCGTGGTTCGACAGAAGTCCTGCGGCTACGGCGCTGTTTCTGGCCTATATGCTTTTTGTCCACTACTGCGTTTATCTGCTCAATAAGGTTAAACGGGCGGTGGACACCCGGAACCTGAACAGGATGCTGAACGAGTTCAAAGGCGGGGGCGGGAAGGAAAAGACGCAGGAGCGAAACGGACAGGAAAAGGGGCCGACGCAGGCGCTTAAGAGAGGAGATGAGGATAAATGACAGCGGGAAACGCCAAAAACGCGATCGAGATCAGAGGACTGACCAAATCCTATGGCAGGCACAGAGGGGTAAGGGATATTTCCCTGGAGGTGAAGGAGGGGGACATCTTTGGATTTTTGGGGCCCAACGGCGCGGGAAAATCCACTACCATAAGGAGTATGCTGGGGCTTATCCGCTTTCAGGCGGGGGAGGTAAGGCTTCTGGGCATGGAAGCCCCAAAGCAACAGACGGAGATTCTCAGACAGACGGGATATATGCCCTCGGAGGCCATGTTTTACCCGTCCATGAGGGCCGGGGACGTGATCCGGTTTGCCGCCCGGGCAAGAGGGATGGACTGCGCCGGGGAGGCGGAGCGGCTCTGCAGCCTTCTTAAGGTGGACGCAGAGCGCAGGATCGGGGAGCTGTCCCTGGGAAACCGCAAAAAGGTCAGTATTGTGTGCGCCATGCAGCACCGCCCGCGGCTTCTGATCCTGGACGAGCCCACCTCCGGGCTGGATCCCCTCATGCAGGAGGTATTTTTCGAGCTGCTTCTGGAATATAACCGACAGGGGGCCACCTGCTTTCTCTCCTCCCATGTGCTTCCGGAGGTGAAGACTTACTGCAAAAATGCCGCCATCATAAAGGACGGCAGTATTTTGCGGGTGGATACGGTGGAAAATCTCTCCCGGTCAGATCTGCGCCTTGTGAGGCTGACCGAGGACGGGGAGGTAAAGGAATTTACCTGGAGCGGAAGGATGAAGGAGCTCATCGATACCCTGGCGGGAAGAAACGTGGAGGATCTGCTGATCGGAGAACCGTCCCTGGAGGAGCTGTTTATCCATTATTATGAAAAGGACAGCGGTGAAAGGAAGGACGAAAGTGCGGATGGCGGACACGCAGATGAGGGAAAGGAGCGTGAGCTGAAATGACATTATTTATACATGAACTGAAGCTGAACGGGAAGGCGCTGCTGATCTGGTCGCTCTGCGCAGGCTTTACCTGCTTCGGCTGTATCTGGCTGTTCGCGGGACTGCGGGATTCCATGGAGCAGATGGCCCGGGCCTATGGCCAGATGGGGGCGTTTTCCACGGCGCTGGGCCTTGACAGGATCAGCGTCAGCACCATGGAGGGGTTCTTTGCCACGGAGGTGGCGCTGGTCTTTGCCATCGGCGGAGCCATGTTCGCGGCCATGACGGGGGCATGTATGCTCTCCCGGGAGGAGGAAGGGCATACGTCGGAATTTTTAAACACCCTTCCTTTTGGAAGAGGCCGTATTGTGGCGGAAAAATATTTTTCCATGGCGGCGCTGATCCTTTTTTTCAGCCTGCTGTGCATCCTCTGGGAGATGGCCGGATTTGCCCTGGCCGGGACGGATGGCTTTTCGGAGGATTTTGCCCGGCGCTTTCTGCTGTTCCACACAGCCCAGCTTCTGATGCACCTGGAGGTGGGGAGCCTGTGCTTTCTTCTGTCCGCTCTCTGCAGAAAAAAACAGGTGGGGGCGGCGCTGGGGTTTGCGCTCCTTCTCTACGTGATGGATCTCATGTGCCGGATCGTGCCCGACCTGGAAAATCTGAAATATGTGACGCCTTACTATTTTTCCAACGCCACGGATATCTTTACCGCGGGAGGGATCGAGACGGGCCCTGCGGGGATCGGCGCTCTGGCGACAGGGGCGGCGGCCGCCGCGGCGTTTGTGGTGTACCGCCGCAGAGATCTGGGGGCGTAGACAAAGCGTCTGCGGGGCGATGTCTGCGGGGCATCGCCCAAAACCGATAACAAATCTGATAACAAATCTAATAACACATAAAACGTTCTTTTATTTAACATAATGAGATGTTTTCCGTTTGTTATACATATTTCATCTGGAAAGGAACATACTGATTCTGAATTCAATAAGGTGGAAGGGATGAAGGTTTTTTTATGGATAAACAACGGGAAGAACACCCTTTTGTTACACAACAGAATAAGGCTTCTGATACGGCGCCGCGCTCCGCTGGCTCCCATGCTTCGAACCGGACAGAGCTGCCCCTGCGGGAAGGCGGCGAGTATTATGAGATCAGGCTGGAGAGCATCGGCGGACTGGGGGCCAATCTGTGCGGAAAGATGCTGGGAGAGCTGGGAGTTAAATACCTTGGTCTGAACAGCGTGAGCTTTTCAAGCTACGGCTCGGAAAAAACGGGGACGCCGGTGAAGGGGTTTGTCAGATACTGCCCCGGGGAGAAGGAGATCCGGATCCATTCCCCTATCCTCACGCCGGATCTTCTGGTGGTGTTCCACCAGGCGCTTTTGAAGGATGAGAGCGTGTGGGCGGGGTGCAACGAGGACACACAGGTGATTGTGGGGCTGGACGGGGGCTTCGAGACGCCGGAGGGACTGCTTCCGGTGAAGGTGAAGAAGCTCTGGGGGGTGGACGCCCAGAAAATCGCCATGGAAACCCATTCCCGGATCAACGTGGTGATGCTGGGAGCCATGGCCCGGGCCATGGGCTTTGCAGGGCTGGAGGATATGAACCGGATCTGTGCGGACACGCTGGGCAGGAAGTATCCCGACGCCCTGGAGGGAAATCTCAAAGGGATACGCCGGGGCTATGAGGAGATTCGGGAGCTCACACAGGAGAAGTGTGCGGAGGATGAAACGGCATGTCGGAACCCGCAGCGTTCCTCACGCCCCGGTCAGGGGGAGTGCGCCGACGCAGGAAGAGACGTGCCCTCACAGTGGGGCTATGACGATGCGCCCATGGGCGGCGTCAATCCCCGGTTCGGGAATACGGTGGTGGCGGATCTTGCGCCCTCAAGACAGGGCTATATCCCGGTGTTTTTGCAGGAAAGATGCATCAACTGCGGGATGTGCGATTCCACCTGCCCGGATATGGTGTTCCAGTTTGCCAGGGGAGAGTACAAGGGCCGGGAGATGATGGTCAACCGGGGGCTGGATTATTACCACTGCAAAGGATGCCTGCGGTGTGTGGATGTGTGCCCGGTGAACGCGCTGGTTCGGGGACTGGAGGCGGAGTATCCTCAAAAGCCCTTTTTCCTGCCCAACCAGGATCTCCTGCGCAGGCCGGATTACTATGAGGAGTCCGGGGCCGACGGCTATATTACCTCGGAATCCTTTTTTACAGAGAAAAGAATGGAAGGAGGGGAAGTGTAATGGAAAAGCATACGGAGAAAGAACCGGATATGCAGGAACAGGCAGTGAAAGCGCAGGTGGTCCAGTATGCCAGCGGAAATGAGATGGCGGCCCTGGCCATCCGTCAGATTGGCTACGATCTCATGGGGTATTATCCCATCACCCCCTCCACCCAGATCGCCGAGGGGCTGGACGCCATGCGGGCCAGCGGAGAGACGGACCTGATCATGATCGCCGCGGAGGGAGAGCACAGCGCCGCCGGAATCTGCTACGGCGCGGCCGTGGGGGGAGGCCGGGTCATCAACGCCACCAGCGCCAACGGCCTGCTCTACGCCATCGAGCAGTTCCCGGTGCAGTCCGGGACCCGGTATCCCATGGTGATGAACGTGGTGTGCCGCACCATATCGGGGCCTCTCTCCATCAAGGGAGACCACAGCGACATCATGTTCATGCTCAACGCCGGCTGGCCCATCCTCTTTGCCCACGGGGTACAGGCCGTGTACGACTTTAATATCATTGCCCTGAAGCTGGCGGAGGCGGTGCGGCTTCCGGTGATCGTGGCATATGACGGCTTTTTTACCAGCCACCAGAAAAGGCGCTGTATGCGGTTTGAGGATGACGATGTGGTGAGGGATTTTCTGGGAGAGAAAAAGGAGGAGTATCCCTTTCTGGATCTGGAGCATCCCATCACGGTGGGGTCTTATATGAACGAGCCGGATCTGATCAACAACCGCTATCAGCTCCATCTGGCCATGACGGAGGCGGGAAGGCTTCTGCCGGATCTGTTTGAGGAGTATGAAAAAATATCCGGCCGACGCTATCAGGGCGTGGAGGGATACTGCTGCGAGGACGCACAGACTATTCTGATTCTGCTGGGATCCTCCTACGAGACGGCGCAGGACGCCATCGACCAGCTTCGCGCGCAGGGGAAAAAGGTGGGCGTGCTCACCGTACAGGTCCTGCGGCCCTTCCCGGGGGAGGAGCTTTGTTCTTACTGTAAAAATGCCTCCACCCTGCTGGTGGCCGACAGACAGGACAGCTACGGGGCCGGAGGCGGCAACCTTTCTCTGGAGGTGCGGGCCGCCATGCAGAGGTTTTCCGGAACAGTGCGGATTAAGAGCCTGGTCTACGGGCTGGGCGGGAAGGACTTCTTCGCCCAGGACGCCGTGAAAATGATCGAGTGGGCCGAAGACCCGCAGACGCCGGACTTTGAATATTACGGCGTGACGGCCGCAGGGAAGGGACAAGAGTCCGGCTCCGCTTCGGATCGGAAGGGTGGAGCAGGGATTGTTGCAGGCCCCGGCCAGAGAGCGCAGGAAGGTTCCGCCTGCCACAATGAGAATCCCTTCTTCGCGCCTCTCACATCCGAAAGGACCAGGCTGGGGATCATCCAGGCAAGGGAGACGGAGGAGGGAACGGTTCAGGTCAGCGGAAACAGCTTAAACGCCACCGCCGTCCTTCCCAAACGGCTGGCGCCCGGACACGGGGCCTGTCCCGGCTGCGGTATACCGGTGAATATCAACCTTCTGCTGCGGGCCATCGAGGATCCGGTGGTGCTGCTTTTCCAGACAGGCTGCGGCATGATCGTGACCACCCCATATCCCCGCACCAGCTTTAAGGTTCCTTATCTTCACAACCTGTTTCAGAACGGGGCGGCCACGCTCAGCGGTCTTGCGGAGATCTGCTACCGGAAGCAGGAAAAGGGGGAGATCCCGCCGGGAGATATCATCTTTATTATGGTAAGCGGGGACGGCGGGCTGGACATCGGTATGGGCTCTGCGCTGGGAACGGCCCTTCGGGGACACCGGCTGATTCTGTTTGAGTATGACAACGGCGGCTATATGAACACCGGCTACCAGCTCTCCTATTCCACTCCCATGGGAGCGAGAAGCTCCACCTCCCATGTGGGGAAAAACCAGTACGGAAAAACCTTTTTCCACAAGGATATGCCACAGATGATGGCGGCCACGGGCATTCCCTATATCGCCACCATGGCGGAATCCAACCCTACGGACTTTATGGCCAAGGCGGCAAAAGCGGCATACTATGCGAAAAACAAAGGTACGGCTTACGTGAAGGCTCTTTCGGCCTGCCCCTTAAACTGGAACGACAAACCCGCCACAGAGCGCAGGGTGATCGCCGCTGCCGTGGACTGCTGCTATTTCCCGCTGTACGAGGTAGAGCAGGGCAAAACCACCTTAAGCTATGATCCGGAAAAGATGGGTAAAAAGCTGCCGGTGCTGGACTGGCTGTCCATGATGGGCCGTACAAAACACCTGCAAAAGAAGGAATATGCCAAGGTGGTGGAGGATCTGCAAAAGGAAGTGGACCGAAGATTCCTGCGCCTGCGCGCCAGGGCCGAGAGCCCTGTGCTGTAACTGTAAACGGCAGTTATCCCAAAGGATGACTGCGCAACTTTAAACGGAGGTTATTTATATGGAAGCAATATTTTTGAAAAACAGCGAAGAAATTTTATGCCTGGTAACGGGAAAGAAGGATAATCTGAAAAATCTCATGAAGGAGGGCTACAGCTTTCTGGACAGCAGCACCGCGGAGGGGGCCGGGGAGAAGCACCTTCCGGTGGTGGAGAAGGACGGCAGTAAGATAACCGTTAAGGTGGGAAGCGTTTTTCATCCCATGACAGAGGAGCACAGCATCGGCTGGATCTTTCTGGAGACCAGGCGGGGCGGACAGTTCGTAAAGCTCTCCGCCTCCGACCAGCCGGTGGGAGAGTTCGTGCTGGCACAGGGCGACGAGGCGATTGCGGCCTATGCCTGGTGTAATCTCCACGGATTCTGGAAAACGGATATCAGATAAAATCAGGGCGCTGCCGTAAGGGCGGCGCTTTTTATGTACACAGGCAGGGGTACACAGAGGAAAAACCGGCGCTCCGGACTATAAAATGATCTTGTAGCCGCCCGCCGGATATGCTATAGTAAATATATTATCAATAAACCAGACAGGCACATAAAACCGTTCCGGGATCCCACGATGTGTCTCATGTTTCTTTACTTATCTTGCGTTCTGGCTTTTCGCCACTGATTCAGACCAGTTTAACAGACAAATGTGGGCAGGCGAAAAGACATTTCTCCTGTCCCCGCAGAGCAATCACAGACAGGAGGAAATGGAATGAAAGAAGACAACAGACAGCCCAGGAGGAAGAACCGCGATATCAGCAGCAAGAGGGTTCTGAAAAATCCGGTGCTCTATGCCCGGTTTTTGAGAAACAATGTGGAAATTCCCTGCCTTAAAAACAAGGGAGCGCAGGATGGGTTATTTATTTGAAAACATGGAAAAGATGGATATACAGCAGGAGCGCCGCAACACGGCGCAGGCCAGGGAAGCCCTGGCGCAGGTACAGGAAGAAGTTCGAAAGGAGCAGGAGAATACCATCAGAGCGATCGTAAAAATCTGTCAGAAATTGAAGGCATCGAAGGAGCAGGCCCTTAAGGAGATCATGGAGGCGTCCGGAAAAGACCGGGAGTATGCGCAGAAAAAGGTGGATTTCTACTGGAAGATGTGAGAAAATATTCTGAGGCAGGCGGCAGACCACCCTGCCCCGTTTCCTGCAAATAATAAAACAGTATCTGAAAGGGGCGGAAGGTATGATCAACAGGGAGGATATGCTGGAGCTCACCAGGCGGATGACGCCCGGGCGCACCTCCTTCACCAGGATTGCAGGGTGCTATATGGACGCGCAGGGGGAGATCGACGGAACCTTTAATACGAATTTTCTGAATCTGTCCCACGGGGAAAAGGAGAAAAATCTCTCTCTGGCGAAGACCATCCCCTTTTCGAAAACCAATGTACAGCTTAAGGAGTACCGGTTTTCCTCCAAAGCCATGGGCGCGGGAAGTAAGTGGCAGCTTCTCTCGGCCATAAAGGACTGCGGGCTGAAAAACGACGCGCTGATGGAGACCTTTTATGAGCTGGTGGGGGAGCATTACAGGACAGGATCGGATTACGCGGTGTTTGTGTTTCATGACAGCTACGATGTGCCGGTGAAAGCGGCGGATAAGGAGCGGCTGGGGGAATCGGAGGAGGTTTTTTCCTATATCATCTGCGCCATCTGTCCTCTTGCGGGGGACTATGAACCGGGAAAGCCTGTGTGTGGATTTTTGTTTCCCTCCTTCTCGCACAGAAGCGCAAGCCCTGATCACGTGGCTGTGTTTCAGGAGGATCCGTCGCATCCTCACGGGGAGCTGGAGAGGCAGATCCTGGAGTGCGTCTGAGGCCGGAGCCTGTCCGGGCAGCGGACAGGGCGGGAGGCAGCAGCGGGAAAGCGTGTTTTCTGAACGGGAGGAAAAGGAGTGCGGCCGTGAGGCGAAGCTTCGATGAAATGATGGATCTGATTCTGGAAAAGGCCCGCAGCGATGAGCGGATCCGGGCGGTGACCATGGAGGGCTCCCGGGCCAATGCAAATGCGGTGCATGATGCTTACAGCGATTTTGACATCAGCTACTATGTGCGGGATATCAGAGATTTCACCAGGGATATCAACTGGGTGGAGTGCTTTGGCGAAATCCTGATCATGCAGTGTCCGGACGACTGGTACGATCACCCTTACGATTATGCGGGGCATGAGGATTTCGGGTGGCTGATCCAGTTCGCCGACGGAAACCGGATCGACCTGGGGCTGACGGATATCAGAAATATGGACAGGGTGGCGCAGAATGTGGAGCCCAGGATCGTTCTGCTGAATAAGGACAATTTTAAGGAGCTGATACCCGTTTCCAGTGAGGCGGCCTATTATATTAAGAAGCCGGGGGAGACGGAGTACGCGCAGACCTGCAATGAGTTCCGGTGGGTTTCCATTTATGTCACCAAGGGGCTTTGCCGCCGGGAGATTTATTATGCAAAACATACTTACCAGCTTGTGACGGACATGTTTATCAAAATGCTCAACTGGAAGGTAGGGGTGGATCACGATTTTTCCGTGACTACGGGCAGCAGCAGTAAATACTTAAAGCGTTTTCTCACCCCGGAGGAGATGGAACGGTTTCAGGGCATCTTTCCGGACGGGGAGTATGAGCAGATCTGGCAGAAGCTTTTTGCGATGTATGATTATTTCGCGGAACTTGCGGAGTATGTGGCCGGGAAGCTGGGATATTTTTCTGACAGGGAACAGGCCCGGCGGGTCAGGGAGTTTATGATGGAGCGCAGGAATGAGAATGCCCTGTGAGGGTGCCCTGCGCGTGTGGATGGGACGGAAAGAAAGGAGAGAAAGATTTTATGTGCGAACCCAATTGTGTTGCATAGCGAAGGCTTTGCAATGTGAAAGTGAATGATTGCTATAGCCTTTGCTGATCCTGAATGAACTGGAAAGCGGTAAAGCAGGAGGGCAACAATGAGCTATAGAAGTGCGCAGAAGATTCTGCCGCAGGAACTGATAGAGCTGATACAACAATACGTGGACGGAGATTTCCTCTACATCCCGCGAAAGGATGAGGGGAGGAGGAAATGGGGAGAAGGCACAGGAATAAGGAGCGAGCTTGCGAGGAGGGATACGCTGATCTATGAGGATCATATGCGGGGAATGTCCATGGCGGGGCTGGCGGAGAAATATTTCCTCTCCGAAAAGAGCATCCAGCGGATTGTGTACCGGCAGAGAAAGTCTGGAAGTTAACCTTCCAGACTCTCTGCTGTGCAGTACCACGGACAATGACCGCGGTATGCAGAGGGATAAAAATTACAATGACCACAGACGCTGTCACGGAGAGCGTGATGGCGCAGTATAAGGAAATATATGGAGCGGGAGATCGACTTAAAGGAAATATCGGACGGAAGGCTTTATTCGGCCAATGATATGGTAAAGACAGGCTGTAATGAGTGCGCAGGCTGTTCTTTGTGCTGCCGGGGGATGGGAAAATCCATTATTCTGGATCCATACGATCTTTACAGTCTGGAAAAGGGGCTTTGCGTTTCCTTTGAGGAGCTGATGGCCGGCCGGATCGAGCTGAATGTGGTGGACGGTATTATTTTGCCCAATCTGAAAATGCAGGAGAAGGATTGCTGCGCGTTTCTGGATGAAAAGGGCAGATGTGGGATACACGATTTCCGGCCGGGGTTCTGCCGGATGTTTCCGCTCGGAAGGATCTATGAGGACGGGGGCTTTCGGTATTTTTTGCAGGTGCATGAATGCCCGTATCCGGGTAAGACCAAGGTGAAGCTGAAAAAATGGCTGGGGATTCCCGGGCTTGCCGCCTACGAGGCGTACATAAATAAGTGGCATTATTTTTTAAAGGATGTACAGGGGATCCTCGGAGGGATGGAAAATGACGGGATGGTGAAAAATATCAACCTTTATCTGCTGAATATTTTTTATGTAAAGACATATGAGACTGCCTGCGGCGACGGGGAAGAGGCGGACTTTTACGGACAGTTTTATGAGCGTCTGGGACAGGCCCGGGAGAGGATGGCTTTTTACCGGTGACGCGTAAGGCGGGGCTTTGGAAGGAGTAAGGGGATAAGGATGGAGCTTGCATCGTCAAAATTATTTCAGATGATTACGGAAAAGGAAAGGGAACGGATCCTGAAATGCTCCCGGTCAGGGCAAAGGGAGTATCCCGGTGGAACATACATTTTTGAACAGGGAGGAACGCCCTCCAGGCTGTTTCTTCTGCTGAAAGGGCAGGTTCAGATCTGTAAGGACTTTACCTCCGGAAAGAGGGACGTGCTGTATCTGGTGGAGGCGGGGAATGTGTTCGGTGAGATTTTCCTGTTTGGGGATAAAAAGCGTTACTGGTATGACGCGGTGGCGGTGACGGATGTGACGGTGCTGGAAATGCCCTGGGACTTTTTTTATCACTTCTGTTCCAACGCCTGCGACCATCATAAGCAGCTGACCCAGAACATGCTGGAAATCATGTCCGAGAACAATTTTAAGATCACAAGAAAGCTCCACATTGTGAGCACCTCCTCTCTGCGGGAGAGGATCGCCATCTGGCTGATCGATTCCATGAATGAGGAGGCGGTGGTGGAGCTGCACATGAACAGGGAGCAGCTCGCGGATTTCCTGGGAGTGGCGCGGCCGTCCCTGTCCCGGGAGCTGATGCGGATGCAGAAGGACGGGCTCATCGAGGTGGAGCGCAGAACCATCCGGGTATGCGATAAGGCGGCGGTGGAGATGCTGTACGGGTGAGAAATACGCCCTGTTCTTATAAAAATACATGAAAAATTTCTACTTTGTAACTGATGTTACGGATTTTTTTGCGGGAAAGCCGTATGATAATCCCACAGAGAGAAATAAATGAATATCACAAGAGTATATATGTATTGGGAAAGGAGCGAATATTATGACAAACACAGCGCAGGTTGATAATCTGGTAGGACTTCTGGATGGATATGCAGCAAAGGGAGGACATCATCTCAATGTCAACGTTCTGAACAGGGATATGCTGCTGGATGCCCAGAAGCATCCCGAGAATTATCCTCAGCTCACCATCCGCGTATCCGGTTATGCGGTGAACTTCATCAAGCTGACCCCGGAACAGCAGGCGGACGTAATCTCCAGAACATTCCATGAGTCCATTTAAGGGACGAAGCGCCTGAAATCCTGAATAAGAAACAAAAGCGTACCCCCGCAGGGACGGAACGAGAAATCTTCCGGACCTGCGGGGGTTTTTGGCATGTTTGCAAAGCGTTGTTTTTCTGCTTCACAGGAGAAGGAATTTGTGAGAAACTGTGTATATATTATTTTTGGGAATCGAACGGACGAAAGGAAAAGGAGGGTTCAGCAATGCTTTATTGCGAAGACTGGGAAAAGAAAGAAAAGAGGTATCTGGAATTCTGGGCCAGGGAGAATCACGACCGGCCCCTGCTCTGTATCACCGCGCCGCGGGAGGGCGCGCAGAAACCGCCCGCCGGCGCGCACGCATCCTTACGGGAGCGGTGGATGGATACGGAATTTGTATTGAAGCGGGCAAACTGGGAGATGCAGAACACCTGCTATCTGGGGGAGGCCTTTCCGGCCCTCAATCCGGATCTGGGGCCCGATTTTTTTGCGTCGTGCTACGGAACAGAGCTGGAGTTTGGCGAGAACACCAGCTGGGCGCGTCCATGGATGAGCGATGAGGACGTGGAGGCCTTCGACGGCTTTTGGTTTGATGAAAACAGCGTGTACTGTCAGAAAATGCTGGAGCTGACCCGGGCGGCGGTGGAGGACGGAAAAGGGAAATATTTTGTAGGCATCACAGACCTTCACCCCGGGGGAGACGGTCTGGTATCCATGCGCGGCCCTCAGAATATGTGCTTCGATACGCTGGATTATCCGGAATTTATCAAAAAGGGTGTGATGGCGCTTCTGCCGGGCTTTCAGAAAATCTATGAGGAGCTCTACCGGCTCACCACGAAATATCAGAAGGGGAGTACCTGCTGGATGGGAATCTGGCATCCGGGCAGGTGGTATCCCACAAGCTGCGATTTTTCCTGTATGATATCGGAGGACATGTTTGAGGAGCTGCTCATTGAGGAGATTGAGAAGGAAATTTCTTATCTGGACGCCAGTATCTATCATCTGGACGGTCCGGACGCGTTAAAGCACCTGGACAGACTTCTGAGAATCCCGTCCCTGAAGGGAATCCAGTGGGTCTACGGGGCGGGAAATCCCACGGCCTCCCACTGGATCCCGGAAATTAAGAGGATTCAGGCGGCCGGAAAATGCGTGCAGATCGTGGTGGAGCCTGGGGAGCTGGAGGTCATGCTCAGAGAGCTGCGCCCCGAAGGACTGATGTACATGATCAGCGCCAGGTCGCAGCAGGAGGGGGAGGAGCTTCTGAAAATGGCGGAGAAAGCACGAGACAGAAAAAGTACAATAAATGTGAAATAATTACAAAAATAAACTGGCTGCGGGGCTATAATAGGTTTATCGTAGAATGTCTGCCGCCGCTGACAGCGTGGGGCGGGATGTAAGTACGGCAGTGTTGAGAGAGCGCGGAAAGGTATGGTAGCAATATGGATTACAGTATCAGCAGTCAGGACAGGGAGATTCTCCGGGAGGCGGCCAGGCGGCAGCTGGAATGGGCGAATCAGGACAGCAACCGGGAAAGAATAAAAAAGTGGTATCTCCACAATGCCCTTAAGGGGGAGAAGCCCATGATCCATCTGGAGATGGGAACCTTTGCACAGGAGATTCTGCCGGAAAGGCTGAAATGTGAGGGAGCGTTTGCCAGATGGGTGGAGGAGCGGATCTACAGTAATTTCCTTAATCAGGAGCTCTTCGACGACGATCGGGTGACGCCGGATTATTTTCCTCTGAATTATGACACATATTTTCAGCTGTTCGATATCCCGGTGGAGGTGGCCCACACCCGTGACGCCAGCGGGAAGGAGAGTCTGGGACATCATTTCGTGTCCGTGCTGGAGGATCTGGAGGAGGACTATCCCAAATTGAAGCCCACCAGCTTCGGGGTGAACCTGGAGAGCAGCGAGAGCAAAAGAGAGAGCATCCAGGAGGCCGTCGGCGATATCCTTCCGGTTAAGATGCAGATGGACTGCCTCTACAGTGTGCCCACCCAGATGCTGGTACATATCATGAGCATGGAGAACATGATGCTTTCCATGTATGACGCGCCGGAGATCTTTAAGGAGATGATGGACCGGATCGCGGAGGATACGCTGGCGTATTACCGTTTCCTGGAGGAAAAGAGGCTGATCCTGCCCACGGTATCCTTTGAGGGGGTGGCGCAGGGCTCCTGGAGCTTTACGAGGGAGCTCCCGGGATGGGAGGAGTGGGAGAAGCGCCCCTTCACCACGAGGGATGTATGGGGCTTTATGGATTCCCAGGAGACGGTGGGGATCTCGCCGGACATGTACGAAGAATTTATCTTTCCCTGCTATCGGAAGATCGCCGGAGAGTACGGCCTGTTGTCCTACGGTTGCTGCGAGCCGGTGGATCCCATCTGGGATAAGTGTATCAGTAAGCTGGAGAATCTGCGGAAGGTATCCATTTCTCCCTGGTGCAATGAGGAGTTTATGGGGGAGCGTCTTAAGGGCAGCAGCGTGATCTATCACCGAAAACCCAGCCCCAACTTCCTGGGAGTGGACCCGGTATTGGACGAGGAGGCATTCCGGCAGCACATCAGAAAGAGCCTTAAGGCGGCCCGGGGATGTAAGATGGAGATCACCCAGAGAGACGTTTACACCATCCATCACAATATTCCCAAGGCCAGGCGGTATGTGGAGATTATCAGGGAGGAGATCGAAACCCACTGGAAGTAAAAGAATGATGAAATATAATGATGCGAACCGGCAGAAAATCCTTAAATGGATTTTCTGCCGGTTATTTGTTGTGCATATATAAAAAATTCTGTCATATATGTCGGAATCTGCAGGGCGGTAGCTGCGAAATTATAGATAAAATGTAAAATAATCTGAAATCAAAGTATAATACAATGAAACAAAATTGATACTATAATGCCCGTATATTAGAATGTACTCAATCGGAAAGGAGATGATGGAATATGCAAAATTCTGTACAGGAGAGCGCAAAAGCCCGCAAAAAATCTCCGTGGCTGAAGGTCAGACGGCACTGGCAAATTTATCTTATGATGCTGCCCGGACTGATTTTGCTGATGCTCTTCGCCTATCTGCCTATGGCGGGGCTGACCATGTGCTTTAACGATTTTAATCCGATTCTGGGAATAAGGGGATTCTGGGAAAGCGAATGGGTGGGCCTTAAATGGTTTCAGAAATTTATTGAGTCTTTTTATTTTGGGCGGATCATGAGGAACACGCTGCTCATCAACCTGGCAAAGCTGGCCTTTGGCTTCTGGGTGCCAGTCGTCTTTGCTCTGCTGCTGAATGAAGAACGCAATCTGCATTTTAAGAAAACGATTCAGACGGTCAGCTATATGCCCTACTTTATCTCGTGGGTAGTGACGATCGCCCTGATGGACGCCATCTTTTCCCCCACGATGGGGCTGGTCAACAACCTGCGCGTTGCGGGAGGGCTGGACAGCATTTATTTTATGGGGGAGGAACGGTATTTTTATCCCATGATCGTTGGCAGTTCCATCTGGAAGGGATTCGGATGGTCCTCCATCATCTATCTGGCAGCCATCAGCGGTATCAATACGGATATGTACGAGGCGGCCGTGATCGACGGGTGCGGCCGTCTGAAACAGGCATGGTATATCACGCTTCCCACCATCCGTCCTCTGATCGTCATGATGCTGCTGCTGAACATCGGCGGTCTGCTGAGCAGTGATTTTCAGCAGATGTTCTGCTATATTGGCACGAACAGCAGTCTGTATGCCATCGGGGATGTGATTGATACTTATGTATATCGTGTGGGTCTGACTGAGTTTCAGTTAAGCTTTGGCGCGGCGGTGGGTTTGTTCAGGGGGGTTATCGCTCTTGTGCTTCTGGCAGGATCAAACTGGCTTGTGAAACGAACCGGAGAAGACGGATTATTCTGATGGGGATAATATCCGGATTTGGAAAGGAGTATGGCTGAATATGGTAGTGAAAAAAAGCGGAAAACGTCTCTTTTTTGACTGGGTGATCCGGCTCATCCTGCTGGCGGCGGGACTTGTCACACTGTTGCCCTTCCTCTATGTGGTCGCACTCTCTCTCTTATCGGAGCAGGAGTTCACGTCCCGGGGACTGGTGATCCCGTCCCGTCCCACGCTGGAAAATTACATCATGTTTATCAAATGGGGAACCAAAATTAAGGATGCCTATGCGGCGACCTTTTTCATCACTGTTGTGGGAACGGTCATAGCCCTGACCGTCACGGCGCTGCTGGCTTACGGGATTGCCCGGAAGGATTTGCCGGGGCAGAGGATGATCAACAACCTGCTGGTCTTTACCATGTTTTTCGGCGGGGGGATGATTCCGACTTATATGGTTATCAAGTCCCTGGGACTGCTCAACACTTATTGGGCGCTGATTCTGCCGGGATCGCTCTCGGTATGGAATACCATGCTTATGCGCACCTTTTTCAGACAGCTGCCTGTGGAGCTGGAGGAATCCGCCGTTCTGGACGGCGCCAGCGATTTCTGTATTGCGTTTAAAATCATGTTTCCTCTCTCCAAAGCATCCTTTGCCACCATCGGCCTGTTTTATGCGGTGGGGTACTGGAATGAATGGTATGCGGCCCTGCTCTATCTCAATGATGCGAAAATGTATCCTCTGCAGATGGCCCTGCGGGATATTATCACCACAAATGCGGCGGCCCTGGACGCAACGAAGATGGCGTCCGGTATCATGCAGACCCGCATGCCGCCCTCCATCGTCGTGAAAATGACGGCAATCATATTCAGTGTGGGCCCCATTTTGCTGATTTATCCTTTTGTGCAGAAATATTTTGTTCAGGGAGTCATGGTCGGATCCTTAAAGGGATAAGGCTGACATCGGAAAACTGACGAAGCTATCCGGCTGCTTCGGGACGCCGACAGGCAACCGCCGGCCGATAGAATAAAACAACTCACTCAAAATATAAAAAAGGGAGGTATTGCGTATGTTCAAAAAAACTGTTGCGGCGATCGTCACATCTGCGATCTGTCTGACACTGCTGGCGGGGTGCGGTGAATCGTCTCAGCCGCAGGTGTCGTCCACCCCGGAGGCAGCCCAGGATACCGGCAATGAGACGGCCGGCGGGGAGACGGAAAGCGGAAAAGAGCAGAGCGGGGCAGAGCCTGCCGCAGAGGCGGAGCGGGGAGAACCCATCGAGCTGAAATTCTTTTCCTTAAACGGCGATTACAGCACCGCGAAGGGGGAGGAGGCCCTGGCGGCGGTGGAGGACGCCATCTGGAACGATCTCGGCATCAACTGTAAGATCAATATGATTACCAGCGACTCCTTCAGCAACGACCAGATCGCGGTGAAGATTGCGGCGGGCGAGCTGGACGCCATATCCAGCAACATGCCTCTGACAGGATGGCAGAACTTCATTGAAAAAGGAATGCTTCTGCCCCTGGACGATATGCTGGAGGCGGAGGGGCAGGATCTGCTTGAGCAGGTGGATCCGAAGCTGTGGGATCCCTACCGGGGAGCGGACGGCAAGCTCTATCTGATCCCGATCCAGGCGCCGGTACCCTTCTACTGCGGAACCTGGCTGCGCATGGATCTGTTCCGGAAGTACGGGATCGAGAAGGTGCCCGAAACGGTGGAGGAGCTGGTGGAAGGGCTTAAGGTGGTGTGCGGGAACGAACCGGATCTGATCGGGATGACAGCCGGACATATCTCCTGGATCTACAATTCCGGGCCGCTGAATTTTCATCTGGTGGACGCGGACAAGAATCAGACCCTGACAGGCGCCTCGGGAGACGCCATGGCGAAATGGATCAACAGTGAAATCATGCCGGTGTTCTGGGAGGAGGAGGATTTCCGGAAATCTCTGGAGCGGAGTGTGGAGCTGTATGCTTCCGATATTCTGGATCCTGAAATCTTTACCACCACCTTTGATCATGCCAACCAGCTGGTCGCGGCGGACCGTGTGGTATGCCTGGGCGAGGGCTATGGCTTCCAGGCCACGGCGGACCGTAAGGCCGGTCTGGATCCGGATTTTCCGGTGGATGAGGATAAAAAGCAGGAATGGGTGTTCCTGACAGGCCTGACCAATGAGATCAACGGCGGCGCCACCACATGGCAGTATGGCTATGAGACGGGCATGTTTATAGGGATCGTGTCCACTACGAAATATCCGGAGGAGGTTATGAAAATTCTCAACTGGATCTGCGCCTCCAACGAAAATTACGCGCTGGCATGCTGGGGCGTCGAGGGGGAGCACTGGAATTACACCCAGGACGGGAAGGTTGAGTTTGTCACGGATGATTCCGGGAACCGGGTAGTAAACGGCGGCCTGGGAGGTATGGAAGGAAATCTGCGCTCCGACTGGTGGGTGCCGCTGACAGAATCCTTTTACGGAAACGAGTGGGAAAAGATATTTGCAGAACGTCCCACCACTGCCACCTGGACCAACTGCGACGGCTTCATCAATTACCAGTACGAGACCGACGCGACCACCCGCTCGGATATGGAAACCATTGCCGGGGAGACCATTGTCAACATTATCACCGGAAAGGTCGGACTGGAGGATGGCCTGGACAAAATGACAGAGCAGCTGGACAGGGCAGGCTATGCGGATTATTATGCCGAAAAGAACGCACAATATTGTGAGGGCATGGGAATTAAGTAAAAGAGAATTGTCCGGACGGGAAAGGGACAGACACTTTTCCCGTCCGGGCAGGATAGGAGACAGCCGTCATGCATCGGAAAAAGAGATTTACTTCACTGCGCACACGGATGGTCCTCCTGTTTGTACCTGTGATCGTTATCACCCTGATGATTACAGGTCTGTATTGCTATTACAGGACACGAAAGATCATCCGGGAGCATCAACTGGATATTGTCGGCAATCTTCTGGATCGGGAGTCCGCAAAGCTGGGCGATATCCTGGATCGGGCCATACAGGTGACGGAACAGGTTCTGTATGTCACGCCCGTGCGCCAGACACTGTTAGGTGGAGAAAGAAGGGAAGGACCGGAAATACAGATGGAGGACTACCGGGCAATCATAACCTTTCTGCGCGTACTGGAGCAGCAGTTCGGCTATGCGCGGGTGAGGATTTTTGCCCATGGGATCGGAGACACGCTGCCCTAGGACAATATCCGCCTTTTCCGTTATGACAGTCTGGAAAGGGAGCTTCCGGTCAGCGATGTAATTCAGGATCGTACCCAGCAGGTTCATCTGGTGGACACGTATTATTATCCGGCTGCCCCTGGTCCGGAGAAGGGATACTGGATGCTTTCCGTGGTGCGTTTTCTGGTAAACGGCCCTGACAACTATGTGGACGGGGTTATTTCACTGGACCTGGACAGCGCTGTACTGCTGGCAGAATGGGGAGTGGAGGACGACGGGCCCGGGCCGCTGTTTCTTATCAACCGGGACGGAAGAGTGCTCTCCTGCGGCGACGCAGCCCGGATTGATACCAGGCTGCCTGCAGAGCTGGCTTTGTCACTGTATGAAAACCGTTTGTGGCAGGAAGGCTCTTCATGTTATATCAGCAGGACGGTAGATCATTCGGACTGGCTGTTGTTCATGGAACTGCCAGACGCCTGGGGACTGGAGAATACACGGTCGATACTGACGACTATGCTTGGTATGATTGCGCTGGCCTGCATTTTCGGGATGACGGCGGTCTTTATCATATCAGGAGTGCTCACAAACCGGCTTATGACATTGACCATGACGATTGAAAACAGCAGCATACGCACGACACTGCCCGATGTATTGAGCTTTCGGATACAGGAGGAGAAGGGGGAGCACGCAGAAACGGCGGTGCTCATTCGCGCCTATAACCACATGCTGGAAAGAATCAGCACGCTCAGCGCGGAGAATGCCCATATGGCTGTGCGGGAAAGCCGATATCGGATGGAGGCGCTGCGCCTGCAGATTAACTCTCATTTCTTATACAATGCGCTTGCATCCATTAAGGGCTATATCGAGATGAATGACGCTCCCACGGCCTCCTCCCTGCTGATGGAGCTGGCGGAATTTTTCAAACGCTCCCTGGATAAGGGCGGCGTATGTATTGCATTGCGGGAGGAGATCGAGATTGTCAGGACCTATCTGAATATCCAGAGGCTGGTATATGAGGGGATCTTTGATTATCAGATCGAGGTGCCCGGGCCCCTGGCCGGCACGCTCATTCCCAAATTCCTGTTACAGCCCATTGTGGAAAATGCTGTTGTCCATGGCGTGACAGAGAGACGGGAGGGCGGAAGGATTTTTCTGTGCGCTTTTGAACAGGATGATATGATCTGTATCTGTGTGGAGGATAACGGACCGGGCTTTGGCGGGAAAACGCCGTGGACTTTGGATGGCAGGCAGGATAAGGGACGGGGGCTGGGCATCGGTACGGACAATGTGGCAATGCGGCTTAAGCTTTATTTTGGCTCCCGTGCCAGGCTGCGGTTTGAAAATCTGCCGCAGGGAGGAGGGCGTGTTGTGATCGAACTGCCCTGCGGAGGTATATCGCAAAAGGAGGCCCAGGCCTATGATCAGGATTCTTCTGGTGGATGATAACCGTGCAATGGTGCGGGCGCTGGCTACCGCCATACCGTGGAAGGAAAACGGCGTGGAGGTCTGCGGATATGCGTATGACGGGGAGGAAGCAAAAAATCTTCTGAACGAGGGGACTGACGTGCTGGTAACAGATGTAAAAATGCCTCGAATGGATGGCATAGAACTGACCAGATATGCGACAGAGAATTTTCCGCAGATACAGGTGATCTTTATGAGCGCCTACAGTGAATTCGATTACGCCGTTGCGGGACTGAAGCTGAATGTCTATGACTATATTACAAAACCGGTGGACAATCAAAAGCTGGTGGAAGCGGTGCTTTCCGCCTACAGCCATGGCAGGATCCAGACAGAGCTGGAATCCCTGTTAAAGGATTCTCTGCCGTATATGCGGGAACGTGTGGTTATGGAGCTTCTGATGGGGGACGTGCAGGGACAGCGGGAGAGGCTGACCCGGATCCTGCCCGAATGGCAGGAGGAGATGTGGTTTACCTGCATGGTATTTGATCTGTTTCAAAAGGAGGCGGATATCGGAATCTGGGAAATCAGGGCTCTTGCGGAGCGGGCCATGCCGGATATGCTCTGTGTGATCATGAGCGATCGCCTTCTGGCCGCTGTTTCCGCAGATACCTGTGAACCGGACCAGACCCGTACAGGGGAATGGCTTCGTCAGGCAAACCGGATTCTGGAGCTGCAAAGGCAGTGTGGAAGAGACCTGACGGTTGGCGTCAGTCAGTCGCTTCAGGGATATGCAGCGCTGCCGGCCCTTTATCAGCAGGCGGTACGTGCGCTGAATATGCGTTTTCTGCTGGGCAGAGATGAGGTATACGTTTATCCCGGCGTTACGGAGCCTGTCTGCCCAAAGGACCGGGCGGTGGAGGACGCCATTTCCTGCGGGGAAGGACTTTTTTATACTGTGGAGCAGGGGCGGCTGCAGGAGCAGCTTAAGGAGCTGCGCGCAGCGCTGGGGCGCCTGGAGCGGCAGGATCTGTTTGTGTGTGCGGCATGCAGTATCTTAAGTCTTTATGCCCGTGAGCTGTTTAAAGGGATTCTGGATATTGATTTGTCTGTAGCGGGAAAAAGATGTATGGAGACATATGTCCGGCTGATCGAGGGGACGAAGCAGGAGGGAGTGGAGGCGTTGTGCAGTCTGTTTACAGAGTTTCGTGATATGCGCTTTTCCAGGATGAGCCGGGAGAACAGCCGCATTATCCAGCGCATTTACGAGGCCAGCGAGAAGGTGGGCTTCGATGAGGACGCCGGACTGGAGCGCATTGCCCGTGAGGTTTATCTGAGTCCGAGCTATGTGAGTATGCTGTTTAAGCAGGAAACAGGCAAAAGTATCAGTCAGCATCTGACTCATTTACGGCTGGAAAAGGCGAGACAGTTATTGAGGGATCCGGAGCTTAAGATCTATGAGGTCAGTCAGATGGTGGGATATCCCAATCAATATTATTTTTCTGTATGGTTTAAGAAAAATACCGGTATGACCCCCACAGAGTACCGCAACAGCGGGTGAGAAATAAGGGGCGTCTGCGCAGGGGCAAAATTGTCCCCTGCCCGATTCAGAAAACCGGCATGCGCCGATGGGCGGCGCGTGTCATAAATAAAAGAAAGGATGTGCGGAATATGCAAGGAGAAAGATTGTACAGAGAATTGTTTCAGGATCAGTTTCCCATGGGCTTTACCCTGGGAGAAAAGGATGCAGGACTGGACGGAAGGGAGTGGAGCATATCCAGGGACTGCCTGCCGGAATACGATCTGGAGAGGTGGAGTACAACGCTGGGTGAGAGCCTGCGGCTGGAGTTGTATCTGCGCCGCTATCGGGATACGGACTGTCTGGAGTGGTATCTGCAGATGGAAAATATCTCCGGATATGATTCGGAACTGATATCGCAGGTGGATATCGCCCGTTTTCAGGTGCTTTTTGACGGAAATACTTCCCCCTTCTTCCTGGATTACAACGGTTCCAATGAGCAGATGTGCGATTTCATGGAGCGGCGCACCCAGCTCTTTCACAGAGCCCGCCGCACCCTGCGCTGCGAGGGCGGCCGTTCCTCCTCTGTGGTTATGCCATACTTCAATCTGCTCATGGAGGATTACGGGTATACCTTTGCCATCGGCTGGAGCGGCCAGTGGCGCGCGGAGCTGGTGCGCCCGGATGATGAAGGACTTGTGCGTTTTACGGCGGGAATGGAGGACGCCGCGTTCCGGCTGCATCCCGGGGAAAAGGTAACGCTCCCCCACATGCTGGTCCTGTATGCACAGGGGGATGAATATGAGCTGTTTAACGCGTACCGCCGCTTTGCCTTTGCCCATATCATACCGAAGAAGGACGGGAAACCCATAGAGGCCCCCATCTGCATGGGCACATGGGGCGGGAATCCCGCTTCCCGGCATATGGAGACGATCGAGCTGGTGAAGGAGCATCAGCTGGAAATCGAAACCTACTGGATCGACGCGGGATGGTACGGGAATGTTGCCGCGGGAAACGTTGAGAACGACGGAAGCTGGTACCGCAATGCAGGGATCGGGGACTGGCAGCCCTCCAGGTCTCTGTATCCCCGGGGCATGGAGGAAATCGCGGATGCGGTACATGCCATGGATATCGGTTTCCTGCTGTGGTACGAGCCGGAGCGCTGCCGCGCCTGCGCCCGGCGGGTGGCGGAGCATCCCGACTGGTATGTGGGCGTGCGCAGCGATGAGGGCGATGTGATGCTGGATCTGGGGAACGATGAGGCGCGCGAGTGGATCACGGGGATTCTGTCCTCAGCCATCGAGCGCTATGATATGCAGGTGCTGCGCATCGATTTCAATTACGGGCCGCTGCCCTTCTGGAATTATAAGGATGCTCAGGATCGGAAGGGGATTGCAGAGCTGCGCTATGTGGCGGGCTTTTACAGAATGTGGGACGACCTGCTGGAGAGATTCCCGTCCCTGATCATCGACAACTGTGCCAGCGGAGGCCGCAGGCTGGATTTTGAGGCCCTGCGCCGTTCCATCCCTCTGTTCCGCACGGACTACAACTGCTTTGGACTTTTGGATAAGCCCACTGCCACCCAGATACATACCTGGTATCTGAGCCGTTTTGCGCCGGTGAACTCTGCCAGCGTAACCACCGCTTCCATGGATACCTATCGTTTCCGCAGTGTGCTGGCGGCGGGAGTAAGTACCGACATGCCGTCCGGAGAAAGTCCGGATGAGCTGTGGAGCTGGTATAATCGGGCCGTCAGGGAGGCAAAGCGTCTGCGCAGTTATACGACGGGGGACATGTGGCCTCTGACCGGCTGTTCTGTCAGCGATCAGGACTGGATGGCCTATCAGCTGAATCAGCCTGACCAGGGCCGGGGAGTCATCGTGTCCTACCGGCGTGAGGAGAGCCAGATCCGTCTGATGGACATCTGTCTGCGGGGCCTGGAGGAGGAGGCTGTGTACGAGCTGGAGGATCTGGATGCGGGTCCGCTGGGACAGGCAAGCGGTAAGGAGCTGACGCAGGGGTGGCCGTTTGAGATTCTGGAGAGGCGCAGCTGCCGTATGGTCTTCTATAATAAGGTGGGATAAGGCGTATGTATTATATACTGGCAATACTGGCCGATGTGGGGATTACGGGTACCTTTTCCATCGGAAAGCTCTACCGCGACCGGATGCCCTGGACGGTACGGAGCGTGGCGGGGAAGTTGGCGTTTACTTCGTTTCTGAGCTTCTGGCTGTTTTTCACCCTGAATGGTTTTACCCTCGTGCTGAACGGCTTTACCCTTCTGATGGCTGTAGTCATGGCTGCCATCGGGATCCTGAGCGAGGCGGTGTGCTTTACCGCTTACGGGAAAGGACAGATTTCGCTCTTTACCGTATTTCAGATGCAGGGCGGCATGCTTCTGCCGTTTTTATACGGGGTGCTGCGGGGGGATCGCCTGACCGCCCCCCGCATTGCCGGAATCCTTTTCATGACCATTGCACTCACGCTTACGGCTGCACCCGAACGGAAGGGCAGCTCAAAGCTGTCCAGGGGATTTATTACCCTTTGCTGCGCCATATTTCTGATCAATGGATCGGTCAGTATCGGTTCTTATATTTACAGTAATCATCCGCATACGCTGGGACCGAACAGCTTTCTGATCTGTAGAGCCGCTATCCTGTGTACGGTATCCACCATCGGGTGGTGCATGGCAAAATTCCGGGGCGGGATTGCGGCGTTGAAAAGCAATGGGCTGTTGCCCTGCGCCGGACTGCTGTTTTGTTCCACTGCTCTGGATAACGGCAGTTATTTTCTTCAGCTGGTCAGCGCGGCCCATCTTTCCTCCACGGTGCTCTATCCTGTGGTCACCGGAGGCACGATCGTGCTGACGGCAATTGCGGGCCGTATGTTCTTTCAGGAGAAGCAGAGCAAAAGGGCGTTGCTGGGAACCGCCCTGAGCTTTCTGGCGACCTTACTGTTTGCCTTTTGAAATGGGGGAGATGTGTTCGTTAAAACAGAGCCGGGAATCTGCTTTTCAGATTTCCGGCTCCTTGGCGGACGTTTCATTAAGATTGACGACTCAGGCTTCGGTCTGCCTTTAGCTGGCTTACTTCCTCAGGGGAAAGTCCCGAAATATTCGCAATTTCCTCAAGCAAATACTTCCCGGCTTCTAACGTGCGAAATACCGTCATCTTTTTTCCTTCCTGTATTCCCTCTTTCAGGGATTCATTTCTCATATCTTCCATGATGCGGCACATCTCATTCACTCCTTTCGGGTTTTCTTTCAGATACCGTGTCCTCTCTGCCATCCTCTCAATCGGATAGACCGGCTCGCCCTTGCCGTAAAAATCTTTCTCAGCGGATCGGCTCCCTTAAACCTCCTGATTTTACAAGCCGGGATCAGTCAGGCTTCTGTGCAATGTTCAGCGAGGGTCCTGCCTGCAGTCATGGCTTCGATTTCCTGACCTGTCATATCGCCCTTATAGTTTTCAGAATGGCCGCTGTAAAACCGACCGGAGTCAGCGATGAACTCGATTACACAATAATCCTCATCCTCCACACCGCCCGGATAATACTGAACGTCCTGCGGATGCCAGATCAGTTCCCTGTATTCCCGGTCGAAGTGTACCACCGCTCTGCCGTGCAGGCAAAGTGCCTCAAATGCGGAAGCATCCGAAAAATACAGGCAGGCATTCCCGTTTTTCAGAAGGCTCTGCACATGGGCGGAGCTGGTATTGGTTGAAATAAGGTGAACGCCGATCCCCCTGTGAAATGTGCAGAACACCATGCGAATATTCTGCCGTCCCTCCTCATCGGTATAGCCAAGGGAGGCCACTTTGGAACGGGAAATTAATGCATACATTTCCTCCTGTGTCATTTGCTTTCTTCCTTTCTGTTTCGATTTTCTCTTTCAGCTTCCTGCAGGTTTTCCATGATCCTGTCAAGATATTTTTCCAGTTCCCTGACTTCCTTTTCAGAAAAATTCCGAAAAAACAAATCATTCATCTGCCGGGATACCCGTTCGTAATCCCTCTCGAACCCGCGCGCTTTCTCCGTCAGACAAATCAGTGTTTTACGCCGGTCATCGGCACTTTGTTTTCGACAAATCAGCCCGTTTTCTTCCATTCGGTCAAGCATGACTGTCAGTGTGTTTTTGGCAAGTCCGGTCTTTTCGGCAATCTCAACGATGGGAACGGTGTCCTTCTGCCAGAGCACATAAAGGATGTTTCCCTGTGGTCCATTGAAGCCCTCCACACCACAGTTCTGCAGCAATTTTTGAAATATTCTGCGCTGTGTCAGCTTGATTTGTGAGATTAAGAAGCCTGTTCTTGTTTCCAGAATCATTTCTGTACCCCTGCAAAATTATCTTCCATTTACTTTCCGGATATCAATATGGTACTATATAGAACTTTATTTGTCAAGGTTCTATATAGAATTATAATATTGACAACCTGACTCAGGCGTTTCGGTTTGCTTTCAGCCGGCTCCCGGATACAGGTTACCCATAGTTAACGTTACAGATTTTGATAAAAACGCAAAGACTGTAACGTTAACTGTGGTTTTTTATAAAGCGGTCTGATTAAGGTGATCTCCGGCATCCGGAGATGCGGTAAGTCAAGCCTTATGGAAATGATTGCGGATGAACTCAGAAGCAGAGGAGTAAAAGACGAGAATATCATTTATTTTTATGCGCGAAGCCTGGACTATGCCGTCAGCGTTGGCAGAATCGGGAGCCTGGAATGTGATTTTATATTGCGCGACAGGGAGTTTAACTATTAAGCATGTCAATATGATGGAATTTATGATGCGGGAGGAGAGATTTTAAAGCCGTGAAAAGTGGGAAATGAAGAACAAAATCAGTATAAAAAACGCTTTCGAGGGCGCTGCCCCGAAAGCGTTTCTAAATCCTGTATTTCTGTCAAAAAGCCGGTCTTATTTCTTCTTCTCCGACTTCTTCCCCACCATGGTAAAGCAGATCACTGCTGCCACGATGTAGAGCACCAGGGTCACATACAGCACCATCTGGTAGCCGGAGGGATTGACCATGGTTGTTCCGTCGGCCAGGGGCACCTCCGTGCCGAAGCGCTTCACGATAAAGGAGGCCATCTGGTTTCCGGTGAGGCCCGCGAAAGCCCAGGCGGAAAGGGTGATGCCGTGGATGGCGCTGATATTTTTCATGCCGTAGTGGTCGGAGAGCAGGGTCGGCACATTGCTGAAACCGCCGCCATATCCGGCGTTAACCACGAAGAGAAGAATCAGAACCAGAATCATGAACAGCGTATTTGCGCCCATGTTGGTGATGCCCTGCGTCAGGATCACCAGCCCCGTGGCCACGATGGACAGAATGAAGATGATCTTGTAAATGGTGTTTCTGTCCCTGAAGGTGTCAGCCCAGGCGGAGAAGCCAAGACGACCGCCCGCGTTGAAAACTGCGGTGACGGAGGAGAGCACGCCCACCGCGCCGACCAGACCAATACACTTGATGATCATCTTTTCCTGAGAGATCAGGGCAAGTCCGCAGGTGATGTTTAAGTAGAACATGAGCCAGATGCCGATAAAGGTGACGGGCTTTTCCTTAATCACGTCGATGGCGCGGGCGCCCTTCGCGGTGGAGGCGGGCTCATGCCATCCGGCGGGCTTGGCAAGAAGAAGATGCCCCACGAACATCATCACGAAGTATACCACCGCCAGGATCAGGAACATTTTGTAGATGCCGCCCTCGCCCAGGGAAGTTAAGAGCGCCTGCATGATGGGGCTGGCGATGGCCTTGGCCGCGCCGAAGCCTGCCACGGCAAGTCCGGTGGCGAGTCCCTTGCGGTCCTCGAACCAGAGCATGAGCGTCTTAACGGGGGAGAGATAGCCGGTTCCCAGGCCGATTCCCATGATGAAGCCGTAGCACACATAGATCCCCAGCAGGGAGAGTATGCTTCCGGGATGGGCTCCGCCGTACCAGATAAAGAATCCGGTTCCCGCCATACCACAGGCAAAGCAGATGGCAGCGATCAGGGAAGACTTATGGATGTCCTTTTCCACGATATTTCCCAGGAAAGCGGCGGACATGCCAAGGAAGAAGATGGCGAAGCTGAAGGCCCACTCCGTAGCGCCCTTGGAAAAGCCGATGTAGTCGGCGATCTCCTGGCTGAAAATGGACCAGCAGTAGACAGTGCCGATGCTGCAGTGAAGAAGTAACGCGGGTATCGCAGCCCGTACCCATTTGTTGTTTGACAGGTTTTTCATGATGTAACTCACTTTCTTAAATTTAGTATAGTGTATTTGTGAAAAACACGAATCTTTACCCCATATTATACATGAGACGACGCATTTTTCCAAGTATTTTGGGAAGAATAAAGGATTAAAATAAATTGACAAAACAGAGATTCTACATTATTATATATCAATATACAGCGACGACGAAGACGAAGTAGTGTGGAAGATCGCTTCCAGAGAGCCGGGAGGGTGGAAAGCCGGCAGAATGAGTCCACATGAATAACAGCTTTACCAGCTGTCCGTTTAAAGGCGGAAATTTTTCCGCTTCGAAAGTGACTGCTCTTAATGTCCGGAAATGGCATAAATATTCGGATGGGAGGATGGGCGGTAAATCAGGTGGCACCGCGGATTGGTATGATTCGTCCTGAATTGATTGCAAAGTCAGTTCAGGATTTTTTTATGCGCAGCCCCATGCAGAGGAAGTATGCCGCTAAAGCGGCGCATGGGGCGAGCAGGAACGGGAAGGAAAAGGAGAAGATTGAAAATTAAAATTTTCCATCTGGAGATTTGTGCTACGCACAAAGTCTCCGAGACTTTGAAAGGAGCATGGTTATAATTATGGAATTATCAGCACTGTATCGTGAATGTACACTGGATCAGATTTCCGAGAGCGATATCGGAAAGGAAAAGAAGGTCGCAGGATGGGTGGAAAATATCCGCGACCACGGCGGCGTATCCTTCATCGACCTGCGGGATATGTACGGCGTTTTACAGGTTGTCATGAGAGATACTTCCCTGTTAAAGGGAATCAGCAGGGAGGATTGCGTCAGCATCACGGGCGCAGTGGAGAAGCGGGACGAGGAAACCTACAATCCCAAAATCCCCACGGGAACCATCGAGCTTGAGGCCCACAGTGTGGAGATCCTGGGAAAGGTGTATCAGCCTCTGCCCTTTGAGATCGCCACATCCAGGGAGACCAGAGAGGATCTGCGCCTGAAATACCGCTTCCTCGACCTGCGCAACCGAAAGGTTATGGACAATATGATTTTCCGCTCAAAGGTGATCGCCTTTCTTCGGGAAAAAATGACGCAGATGGGCTTCATGGAGGTGCAGACGCCGATCCTGTGCGCCTCCTCGCCGGAGGGGGCCAGGGATTATATCGTGCCCTCCAGGCATCACAAGGGGAAATTTTACGCCCTGCCCCAGGCGCCTCAGCAGTATAAGCAGCTTCTGATGGTGTCCGGCGTGGATAAGTATTTCCAGATCGCTCCCTGCTTTCGGGACGAGGACGCCAGAGCGGATCGCTCTCCCGGCGAATTCTATCAGCTGGATTTTGAGATGAGCTTCGCCGCCCAGGAGGATGTGTTCCGGGCCGGGGAGGAAGTGCTGACGGCGGCCTTTGAGAAATTTGCCCCGGAAGGCTTTGAGGTGACGAAGGCTCCCTTCCCGGTGATCCCCTATAAGCAGGCCATGCTGGAGTTCGGCACGGATAAGCCGGATCTGCGCAATCCTCTGCGGATCATCGATCTGTCGGAGTTTTTTGGCCGCTGCAGCTTTAAGCCCTTCCAGAACAAAACTGTCCGGGCCATCCGGATCCACGGGCAGCAGTCCAAAGGCTTCCATGAGAAAATGCTGAAATTTGCCATGGACATCGGGATGGCCGGTCTGGGTTACCTGGAGGTGCAGGAGGATCTCTCCTACAAAGGGCCGATCGACAAGTTTATCCCAAATGAGCTCAAGGCCGAGCTGCGCGTCCTTGCCGGGCTGGAAAAGGACGACACCCTCTTTTTCATCGCCGATAAGGAAGAGCGGGCGGCTGTCCTGGCGGGACAGATCAGGAGCGAGCTTGGCAGCCGTCTGGAGATCTGCGAAAAGAACGCGTACCGGTTCTGCTTTGTGAACGACTTTCCCATGTTTGAGAGGGATCCTCAGACCAGGCAGATCGGGTTTACCCATAATCCCTTTTCCATGCCCCAGGGAGGCCTTGCGGCGCTGGAGACGAAGGATCCCCTGGAGATCCTGGCGTACCAGTACGATATTGTGTGTAACGGCGTGGAGCTCTCCTCCGGCGCGGTCCGCAATCACAGCCTGGATGTGATGGTGAAGGCCTTTGAGATCGCGGGCTATGATCAGGAGGTTCTGAAGGAGAAATTCGGTGCGCTCTACAACGCCTTCCAGTTCGGCGCGCCCCCTCACGCAGGCATGGCTCCCGGAATTGACCGGATGATCATGCTCCTTCGGGGAGAAGAAAACATCCGGGAGATCATCCCCTTCCCCATGAGCGGCACGGCCCAGGATCTGATGTGCGGCGCGCCGGGGGAGGTGACCGAGCAGCAGCTTCGGGAGGTTCACATTAAAATAAGATAAAGAGATCACAGACACAGGCCTCCGGCGCAGTTTTGCAGGGGGGCCTGTTTTTTTCTGCGGTTTACGCTATAATAGAAAGCATGACAGCAAAAATAACCTGACAGGAGCATGGCTATAACTATGTTTGACAGAAAAAGAAAAACATACATATATCAGGAGGAGCTGCGCAGTGTGGGACGGTTTTCACTTTGGGTGAATCTCATTGATATCCCCTGGGGCATCCTTCTGCCCGTCCTGATCTCCCGGGTCGTCGCCCATGCGATGGCAGGGGAGGTGAAGCCGGTTCTGGGTTTTGCGACGGCCCTGTTATCGCTGTTGTCGATCTTCCTTCTGCTACGGATCAGGCTGCAGACCGTGCAGAGGCGGAGGATGCTGAAGGCACAGCAGCACTGCAGGCTGCTGCTGTACCGGCAGTTTTTCGCAAATCCTCTGCAGCTCTTACACCGCTCCAGTCTGGGAGGAAATCTGGAGAACTTCAGCAATGACCTTACCACTGTCACGGAGCGGCTGATGCAGGGGCGGCCGGATATGATCGCGGCGGCGGCAGAGACGCTGCTCTTTGGCGCATATCTGCTGTGGCTGAGTCCGCTGGCCGGAACCATCATCCTGGGAATTTCTCTCCTGCAGGTGATTCCGCCGCTTGTCGTCAGGAAGTATCTGAAGATAAACTATGACAAATGCCGCGAGATAGAGGGGGAGATCACGAATTTTATTCTCACCGCATTCCAGGGCTTTCTTCTGATTAAGCTTTACCGGCTGCAGGACTGGTGGCTGGAGAAGCTGCGGGAAATATACCGACGCTACTGGGTGATCGGGAACGAGTCTGTCCTGGCAAACCGCTCGGAGTCGGGCATGTATTCTCTGCTGGACAATATCCTGAAATACGGTACATACTGTATCATTGGACTGCTTTTGCTGGGTGGTTTGCTCTCTGTGGAAACCGGGGTTCAGGCCATCGCCCTTTCCGCCGGCGTTTACGGAGCGGTGAAGAAGGTCTTTGATACACTGCCCTCCTTTGCGGTGGCGGATCAGGCGCAGGAGCGGATCCGCAAATGGTATGGGCAGACGACCGCTCCGGAGGGAGTCTGGGAGGGGACCGGGATCCGGATGGAAAACATCCGCTTTTCCTACGAGGGTTCCCTGCTTGCCTTTCCTCTGGCGGAAATGGATATGGGGAAAATCAACATCATAAGAGGCCCCAACGGGATCGGGAAATCTACGGTTTTCCGGCTGCTGGCGGGCATGGAGAGAGCGGAGGATGGAACCGTTCTGGTCGGAAATAAACGCCCGGAGGAGCTGGGGAAGGAGTGCTTTCCGGTGAGCTTTTTTTATCTGCTGCAGGAGGATCCGGCCTTTGACATGACCCCGGAGGAGTTGTATGACAGTGTGAAGGAAAGCCCTGCCGGACAGGCGCTTAAGATGGAACGGCTGCGCCGCAATGCCGGGCGGCTGGGGATCGACGACATCCTGCTGCGGGAAAAGAAGATATGTCAGCTTTCCCAGGGGGAGAGGAAGAAGGTCTTTCTTGCCCTGGCCTTTGCCCTTGAGCCCCGGCTTCTGCTTCTGGACGAGCCCACCAACCATCTGGACGAGCCCGGAAAAAGAGTCCTTCTGGAGCTTTTGCAGGAGCGCAGGGGAGGGGCGGTTATTATCACCCATGACGGGATCTTTGACCGGCTGGAGGGATGCCGGTGGCGGATCGGGGAAGGACGGCTGTATTGTGAATAAGCTGGATAAGACAACAAAAATTTATAGAAAAATCTGCCGGGACTGCCTGGCGATCTACCTGGTTCCCGTGCTGTTTTACACTGCGCAGATCGTTGTGGGGGAGGTGCTGCGCACATATTCCGCCACGGTTCTGGGGGAATTTGCGGATTACGCGCTGGCTGGCCATATTCAGGGAGGAATCGCTGAGCTGCGCAGAATCCTGGTGTGCGTGGGTCTGTCGGTGGCGCTGCCGCTGCTGTTTTCCCTGCTGGGGGAGGTGACCATGTTCAAAGCATCCCTTTCCCATGGCTGCGTGATTCTGGAGCGATTCCTGGGAAAGACCTTTGAGGCGGCGACAGGCATCCGGGGGAGCGAGGCCCAGTACCGTCTGGAGGACGATCAGATTCAGCTTGGGATCACCTGGGTGAACCTTATGATGTGGGGGATCTCCCTGCCCTTTGTGGCGGCTTATCTCTTATACTGGTCCATACGGACGCTGGGCTGGTTCACCGCCGTGGTTTTCGGCGTCTGCCTGATGAAGCTGCTTCTTCCCCTTGCCATGGGAAAAACCCTTGAGAAATACGATCTGGAGGAGAGAGAGCATAAGTCCGGGATCCGCAGCCTGGAGAGCGAGATGGCCGGGAAGCCGGTACAGATCTGCCTGTATGGGATGCAGGAGAGATACCTGCGAAAGCTTAAGGAAGCCATGAAGGGCTACAGAAAAAAGGTTTTTGACCCGAAGGCGGTCTGTGAGACCAGGGTGGATCTGATCACATCGCAGATGGATACCATCTGCCTGTTGCTTCTTCTGGTGAGCGGCGCGGCGGCCGTATCCCTCGGCGGCCTGTCCCTGGGAGCCATCATTGCCATGAGCGGTTACTACTATATTTATAATGCGGCGATGGATTATATGGTGAAAATCATAAGGAATCTTCCGCTGTGCAAAAATCTGATGAAGCGGATCTCGCTGTTTTATACGGATGCGGAGAATCCGGAGGGCACCGAAATATCCCGGGTGGAGAGCATTTCCTTTGAAAAGACGGGGTTTTCCTACGGGGAAAAGAAGGTGTTTGCAGATTTACAGTATGAAGTGAAAATGGGCGCCAGGACGGCGGTCTGCGGCAGAAACGGCAGCGGGAAATCTACCCTGATTAAGCTTCTGTGCGGCCTGTATTCCGGATACACCGGGGAGATACGGATCAACGGGATCGAGCTGCGGGAAATTTCCATGGAAAGCTGGAGAAAAAAGTGCGCGTATGTGGAGCAGTCGCCCTTTCTGTTTCGGGGCTCTGTGTGGGAAAACGTCCGGCTGGGCAGGCTGGATGCAAAGGAGGAGGAAGTGTGGGAGGCGATCCGCAGGGCAGGGCTTGAGGAGCTTGCAGGCAGAGAGATCGCCGATGACCCGGAGGTTCTCTCCGGCGGAGAGCGTCAGAGGATTTCCATTGCAAGGGCGCTTCTGAGAAAGGCTGATATTCTGCTGATGGATGAACCGGGAAATAATCTGGACGAGCGGGCCCTCTCCTGGCTGGAGGGATTTATACGGGATTATACGGGGACGATGCTTTTTATCTCCCATGATGAAAAAATGGTGGCGCTGGCGGACGAAGCGATCCGGTTTGACTGACAGGCGTACCGCTCCTGTATTTTTCTCCCGTATGCTAAAAAGCCCATTTATATAAAAAACATATAGAAAGCTGTATGCGTATGATATATAATGAAGGGGCATAATTATTTATATTCAGTAAGCTGCCCTGCAAATGGAGACAGCGTTTGC
>CANOVJ010000034.1 GCA_947570615.1 uncultured Lachnospiraceae bacterium | reverse complement strand
CTGCCTGCTTGATCCGTCCTGCATTTGCGGTATTATTGAAAATTGATTTCCGTGGTCCCTCTCAAATTTCCCTTGACAGCCCCGTATCTGTGGATTATAATGACTTTACTGCGAAACCATTCGCAGGATATCATCTACGGGATGAAAAACAACAGGAGGTAAGTGTGGAAGTGAAGGAGAATACTGACAACTGAACAGTTGCAGGGACGGGCTTTGCGCGTTGTCGGCGTGAGTGCCATGTCCTTTTATCTGCCTTACGAAATGCTTACCATATACTTCGAACCGATTATATCTGAGGAAACTGTTTTGGATTTTTGAGAGCATGTCCGTTGGGACATGTTTTTTTATGCGCAGGCCCACACAGAGGAATATGCCGCTAAAGCGGCGTGTGGGCCGCGCGCGAGTAGGGGAAAAAGCCTCCCCTGCTCGATTACGCAGATCGCATATGGAGGTTTGCTGTCGTCGCAGCATACGCCCCGTGCGGCGAATCCGGTTTCCTTTTTTCAGACAGGCCGCAGAAGCAGTATGCCCGTAAGGAGCAGATTGCCTTGCGGCCTGTCTTTGTGCAGAAACCCTGAAACAGTATCAGAGCAAGGAGAAACCGAATCATGGAAAAACAGTATTTTTGCCACACAGCGTCCCCCAGGATGCTTGAATTTGATAAAATTATAAAGCAGTTAGAGGAATTCGCCTGCACCCGGGCGGCCATGGAGAGGATCAGGGCCCTTTCGCCCGCTCTCTCCGAATCGGAGGTGCGCGCCGGAATCCGGGAGACCACGGAGGCCAGGCTTATGCTGGATCAGTGCGGCAGCCCGCCGCTCACAGCCCTGGATGGGATCGCCGACCTGATGCTCCTGGCGGAGAAAGGGGGATGCCTCGCCGCGCCGGAGCTGGAAAGGATAGCGAACACCCTCACCGCAGTAAAGCGGATGAAGGACTATTTAAACAGAGGAAAGCGTTTTGACATCAGCCTTCCCTGGTATGAGGAGAATCTGGACAGCCTGGACGAGATCCGGGAGGAGCTCAATCGGAAGATCCGCAGCGGCCTGGTGGACGATTATGCCTCGAAGCTGCTTAAATCCCTGCGGGAGGGGATCGAGCGGACAGAGGCGAAAATGCGGGAAAAGGCGGAGAGCGTGATCCGCTCCAACAAAGAGTGTATGTCCGATCATTTCAGCACCATCCGCAGCGGCCGAATCTGTGTGCCCGTTAAGAAGGAATACAAATTCAGGATCAGCGGAAGCGTCATCGACAAATCCTCCACGGGAAACACCCTGTTTATGGAGCCCCTGGCGGTGGCCCGGCTTCATGAGGAATTGCAGGAGATGAAAATCGACGCGGAGAATGAGGAGAGACGGATCCTCTATGAGCTCACTGCTCTGCTCTCCGACAAGGCCCAGGTGATCAGCAAGAACAACCAGACCATCGAGAAGCTGGACTTTATCTTCGCCAAAGGGAAGCTGAGCATCGCTCATGACGCCACGGAGCCGCAGATCAACACAGAGCGCCGGATCCGTCTGGTCAGGGGCAGGCACCCTCTCATGGAAAAAAGTATGAATGTGCCTCTGGATTTTGAGATCGGGGAGGGGATCAACGGGGTGATCATCACCGGCCCCAACACAGGCGGGAAAACGGTGGCCATCAAGACGGTGGCCCTTGCCTGTCTGATGGCCCAGTGCGGCCTCCACGTGGCAGGGGAGAGGGCGGAAATCTGCATGAACAATCTGATCCTGTGCGATATCGGGGACGGGCAGAATCTCTCGGAGAACCTCTCCACCTTTTCCGCCCATATCACCAACGTGCTGGAGATTCTGCGCAGGGCGGATAAGGAAAGCCTGGTGATCCTGGATGAGCTGGGCTCCGGAACCGACCCGGCGGAGGGCATGGGGATCGCCATCGCCATCTTAAAGGAGCTGAAGCGCAGCGGCGCGCTGTATCTGGTGACCACCCACTACCCCGAGATCAAGACCTACGCGGAGCGGGAGGAGGGTGTGGTCAACGCCCGGATGACCTTTGACCGGGAGAGCCTTCAGCCCCTCTACCAGCTTGTGATCGGGCAGGCAGGGGAGAGCTGCGCCTTTTATATCGCAAAAAAGCTGGGAATGCCCGGTCATATGCTTAAGCACGCCGCTCTGGCGGCCTACGGAGCGCAGGCTGCGGACAGGATCATCCCGCAGGAGGACGCGGCGGAATGGAAAAAGGAGAAAAGCGCCCATATCCGCAGACAAAAGCCGGCCGCATCAGACGCGGGCCTTTCCGAAAAGTTTAAGAGGGGAGACAGCGTGATGATCTTTCCTGACAAAAAGATCGGAATCGTCTGCGAGCCGGTGAATGAAAAGGGGGTACTGCGCGTGCAGCTTCCCCACAAAAAAATTTATATCAACCACAAGAGAGTAAAGCTTCACGTGGCGGCGGATCAGCTCTACCCGCCGGACTATGATTTTTCCATCGTATTTGATACGGTGAAGGTGCGCAAGGCCAGACACGCCATGGAGCGGAAGTACGTGGAGGGGATGATCGAGGTGTGAGGGAAATGCCCCCGGGAATCTTTGCCGTGGGATTTTTCCCATGGGATTTTCCCATGGGTTCTTTCCAATCTGCCGAAAGCGTGCTATATTGGAGAAAAAGCAGAAAAGAGGGAACTGACATGGAAAGAGTAATAGAAAATTTTCTGAAGTACGCGGTCATTGACACGGAGTCGGCAGAGGGCAGCGACACCACGCCCTCCACCTTAAAGCAGCACGATCTGGCCGGTGTGCTGGCGGCGCAGCTTGAACAGATGGGAGCCCGGGAGATCACCTACGATCGGGAGCACTGCTATGTGTACGCCACCGTTCCGGCCAGCGCGGGCTGTGAGAATGCTCCGACGCTGGGCTTTATCGCCCATATGGACACCTCCCCGGCGGTGTCGGGAGCAGGGGTGAAGCCCCGGTTTGTGGAGAACTACGACGGCGGGGATATTGTCCTGAATGAGGACAGAAAGGTGGTCCTGCGAGTAAGCGATTTTCCGGAGCTGGCCAGTTATAAGGGAAAGCGGCTGATCGTCACCGACGGCACGACCCTCCTGGGGGCGGACGACAAGGCGGGGGTGGCGGAGATCATGGCTATGGCCGAGTATCTTCTGACCCACCCGGAGATCTCCCACGGAAGGGTTCGGGTAGGCTTTACACCGGATGAGGAGGTGGGAGCCGGCGCGGATCATTTTGATGTGAAGCTTTTTGACGCGGACCTGGCTTACACCGTGGACGGGGGAAGGCTGGGCGAGCTGGAATATGAGAATTTTAACGCGGCGGGGGCGAAGGTGTTCATCCGTGGAAGAAGCGTCCATCCGGGAGAGGCGAAGAATAAGATGCGCAACGCCCTTCTGATGGCGCAGGAATTTCAGGCCATGCTTCCGGCTGCGGAAAATCCCATGTACACCTGCGGCTATGAGGGCTTTTATCATCTGGACGCCTTAAACGGGACCGTGGAGGAGGCCGTGGCGGATTACATCATCCGGGATCACGACAGAGAAAAATTTGAGAACAAGAAGGAGCTCTTTTTGCAGGTGGGGAGCTTTCTGAATCAGAAGTACGGGGAGGGAACCCTGGAGATTCGTATGAAGGATTCCTATTATAATATGAAGGAAGTCATTCAGAAGCACATGCACCTGATCGACAACGCCAGGAGCGCCATGGAGGAGCTTGGAATCGAGCCGGTGGTATCGCCCATCCGGGGAGGCACCGACGGCGCAAGGCTTTCCTTTATGGGCCTGCCCTGCCCTAATCTCTGCACCGGGGGAGCGAATTTCCACGGGAAATATGAGTACGCCTGCGCGGACGACATGGAAACCATTGTAAAGCTGCTGGTTAGGATCGCAGAGAAATATGCGGGGTAAGTGAATATGGAAATGATCAGAAATCTGCCAATGCCGGACAGGATGACAAAGGCCGAAATAATTGAGCTTCTTCTTAAGGAGGAGTACGGTTTCCTTCCGCCCGCCCCTGAGAGCGTCGGCGCGAGGACGCTGAGCTGTGAGCAGGATTTCTGCGCGGGAAAGGCCAGCCTTTCCCGGCTCGTCCTGTGCTGCGACGCGCCCTTTGGGCATTTTGAGTTCCCGGTCTTTTTTATCTGTCCCAGGAAAAAGGATCCGGTCCCCTGTTTTGTACATATCAATTTCACGGACCGGATTCCGGACGCTTACCTTCCCGCGGAGGAGATCGTGGACAATGGCTGCGCGGTCCTGTATTTCTGCTACAGCTCCGTCACCTCCGACGACGGGAATTTTCAGGACGGCCTTTCCGCTCTGGTGTATCCGAAGGGCCGCACCGCCGGGGATCAGTGCGGTAAGATCGGGCTGTGGGCCTGGGCGATAAGCCGGGTGATGGATTATGCCATGACCCGGCCGGAAATCAATCCTTCCCGGATCAGTGTGGTGGGACACTCCCGGCTGGGCAAGACGGCGCTGCTTGCGGGGGCTCTGGACGAGCGGTTTTACTGCGCCTTTTCCAACGATTCCGGGTGCAGCGGCGCGGCCCTTTCCAGAGACACGAAGGGGGAGCGGGTAGGGGATATCTACCGGAACTTCCCCTACTGGTTCTGTGAAAATTATGGGAAGTATGCGGGCCGTGAGCAGGAGCTTCCCTTCGACCAGCATTTCCTGCTGGCGGCCAACGCGCCCCACAGAGTCTATGTGTCCAGCGCCCTGGAGGATCAGTGGGCGGATCCCGAGAGGGAATACCTCTCCTGCGTGGCGGCGGACGGCTATTTCAGGGCGCAGGGCCTGACCGGTTTCGTCCATCCCGACAGGCTGCCAGCGCCCGGAGACTTTTTCGGGGAGGGCCGGATCGGATACCACCTGCGGACCGGGACCCATTATCTGAGCCGGCAGGACTGGCAGTATTTTATCAGGTATCTGGAGTCCGGCCGCTGAAACGCTTTTACGATCCCGCCGAAACATAGTGGCGCATCCCCAGCCGCCACAGAAGAAGACAGGGAACCATAAACAGACAGGCCGCAAGGGGCAGCAGGGCGTACCAGGGCTTTCCGCGGTCAAGCAGATAAAGAAGCGGGTAATACTGGATCAGCGCATAGGGAACCACGAAGGTGCAGAGCTGCAGTACCCGCTTCCCATAGATGCTCACGGGATATTTCCCGTATTCTCTCGCCCCGTCGGTGAAAATGTTCATGAACTCCAGCCCTTCCAGGGTAAAGAAGCAGATGGCGGCGTAGATCACGAACATGCCCGCAAACACTACCGCCCCGCCCAGCAGCATCACCGCCACCGCCGCCGCTTTGGCCGTTGTCCAGCGCACGCCGCTCATGCGGATGCCGAAGACGAACATCACAATGGCCTGCAGGACGCGGCCTATGCGGCTGAACTCAATATGCCCGCTGAGCACCTGAAGGATCACATTCCTGGGACGCACCAGGATGCGGTCGAACTCGCCCTGCCGCACCACGGAGCCGAAGGTGTCGAAGCCCCGTGCGAAGGCCTCGGCCAGAGTGAATTCCAGCAGAGTGATGCCCCAGCAGAGCAGCACCTCGCTGTAGGTGAAGCCCTCCACCCGGGAAAAGCGCCGGAACATGAAGTGGATCCCAAGAAAAACGTTGAAGGATACCAGAAAATTCCCCAGGCAGGAGAGCAGAAAAGAGGTTTTGTAACCCATAATACTTTTTAAGTGCATCACAAAGAATTTTCCATATAATCTCATCTTGTTACCATTCCTTTCCGTCAGCCGCCCTGTACCGTGATCTTTTTCATGGCAAGGGCATCAAGCGCTTTTCCCATGGCAATCAGCAGCAAAAGCCAGAAAATCTGTAGCACAATCGCCCGGTACATGGCGCTTCCCGCCAGGTCCCCGCTGTAGATCCGCAGAGGGACGTTCTGCATGGAGGCAAAGGGGAGCAGCTCGAAGATTTCCCGTATCCCGTCCGGCAGGAAGGGGAGAGGGATGATCGCCCCGGAGAAAAACTCCACCGTGGAGACCGCCAGTGTACACAGTCCCGTGGGAGATATGGTGAAGAAGGACAGCATATAAATCAGCATGCAGAAGGCTACCGTCACTCCCACTCCCAGCAGCATGGTCAGCGTAAACAGGACAAGCGCCAGGGGACTGGCCGGGAGCATCAGCCCCCAGGGAGCGGGCAGAAGCACCGCCAGGATCAGAATGGGCATACAGCGCAGAACCGCCCTTGAAAACCGATTGGCCAGATTTCTGGAAAACCACATATTGTAGATATTGATGGGACGGCAGAGCTCGTATGCGATGTTGCCGACCACGATGGAATCCAGGATATCGTGATCCATCAGCCATGCCATAAAAAGGGCGAGAAAGGCCTGCTGCAGCCAGACATAGGCGCAGGTGGCCTGAAGGGTCATGGGGAAGGAGGCCGGATCGGTGCGGTAGAAGGCCCGGAACATCAGGATTTCCATGGTTCCCCAGAAAAACTGTGTGGCCATGCCCGCCAGTGCCGCTGCGCGGTATTGAAGCCCCATACTGAAACGGAGCCGGAAAAAGGCGATATATTTTTTCATGGGCGTCCTCCTTTAAATGTCGTGGCTTCTGTAGAAGGAAGCGAGCCCTTCCTCCGTGCTCTCAAAGCCCTCCCGGATATCGTCGATGACGCCGTCCAGAAGGATTTTTCCCTTGCCGATCAGGATGATACGGCTGGTGAGGGCTTCAATATCCTGCATGTCGTGGGTGGTGAGAATCACGGTGGTTTTCTTTTCCGCGTTGAGCTTTAAGATAAAGTCCCGCACCGCCAGCTTGGACACCGCGTCCAGTCCGATGGTGGGCTCGTCCAGAAACAGAATCTTCGGATCGTGAAGAAGGGAGGCTGCGATCTCGCACCGCATTCTCTGTCCCAGGGAGAGCTGTCTGGTGGGGGTTCTAAGAAGCTCCCCCAGGGAGAGCATATCGGTCAGCTCCTCCAGATTGCGGCGGTAAACGGCGGGATCGATCCGGTAGATCTCTTTGAGGAGCTCAAAGGAATCCATTACCGGCACGTCCCACCAGAGCTGGGTGCGCTGGCCGAAGACCACGCCGATGTTTTTTACATGTTCAATTCTGTTTTTCCATGGGGTTAATCCGTTGATCTGACAGGTTCCCTCCTCGGGGGTGAGAATCCCGCTTAAGATTTTGATGGTAGAACTTTTGCCTGCGCCGTTGGGGCCTATGTAGCCCACCATTTCACCGTCCGCGATGGTGAAGGACACGTTGTCCAGGGCGTGAATCAGCTCACAGCGTCTGTGCAGCAGGGCTTTGAATGCCGAAGAAAATCCGGCGTCGCGTCTGGAGACCTTATAGGTCTTGCACACATTTTCCAAGGTGATCATGTTTGCTTCCTCCTGGTAGTATTATAGTGGGTATAACTTGCCAGGCCGGTCTGCCACCCCCGGATTTTGCCGGAGGATACCGTACCGAGGTAAGTATGAAGTTGTGGGGCGGGACGTAAAAATATTGCCCGCCGGGCCTTCCGAGTCAGAAGACGAAAGGAATTTCAGTATAACACAGGGGGAGGGCAGGGTCAAGAAAATTTATGACACAAAATCTGCATTCTGTGTATGGAACTAACGGATCTTTGCAAAAATGCCGATAAAACAGACAGAGTATCTTTCTGCGCTGCAATGGAAGGATTGCAGGACGGGACGGCTTTCACAGAAAGCGCCGCAGGAAAGATCGTCAGGGATAACGGAGTATCCCGCAGACAGGAGGTAGAAGGAGCTATGAAGGTACACAACAAAGCGATTTTTATGGGTGAAAACGCAAGAGCCGAAAGAAACGGCGGTTTGCAGGAGGAATCCCGGGGAACCCAAAATGGCCGCAGGAGCGTCTTTGCGGGGGATCTGAGCAAAAATTTTGACCCTGTCGCCCAGAAGCGGCAGGACGCCAGAAAAAAGGTAATGAAGATCGTGGGCGACGCCCTGGGGAGCGACCAGAAGCTTACGGACGAGCTGGCAGACGCCAGAACCAGAATGGAGCAGAGCAGAAAGGCTCTGGGTGAGGCGAATGCCGAGATTAAGTGGGCAGAAGACGAGCGGGCCGCCCTTCGGGAGACGTACGGCGTGGAGCCCGATTCACAGCAGGAGCAGGACCTGGAGCTTCTGGAAAAGGAGCATACGGCCAGAACCTTCGGCGGAGTGACGCTCACCGACGAGGAGAGGGAGCGCCTTGAGCAGATCCACCAGGAGGGCCTTACGGAGTATCAGCAGCGTTCCATGGAGCTGTACGAGGGTGAGGATTACTATAAAAAACAGGCGAACGAGGCCAAAGCTCAGATGAAGGCAGCAGGCGGGGCGGCTTCCGCCATTAAGAGCGCCATGGCTAAATCACAGACCATGATAAAGGCACAGAACACCGCGGAGGATATCATGGACGCCGCCGGCAGGGAGATCATGGGAATGCTGGTGGACGAGGCCAAAGACCACATCGACGAGGAGATGGAGGAGAAGAAGGAGCAGGCTCTGGAAAAGGCCGAGAAGGAAAAGGAAGAGGAGGAACGGCTGGAGAAGATCAGAGAGGATAAGGACGAGAAGGAAGAATTCGCTGAGCAGGTTTCCGATTCCACCCAGCTCATGACAGAGGCGGACAGCGCCATGGAGGATGTGCACAGAGAGCTCAAAAAGGTGATGGATGAGATGAAGCTCCTCGAGGAGGACATAAAGGGCGCGGCGGTGGACGCTTCGCTGTAAATATCGAGGAGGGGAGGCGGTATCCCCTGCCCGTGCGCGGCCCGCAATTGCGAAAGCAGCATGCGGGCGTGCGTATATAAGAGAGGGCCCATGAGGCCCTCTTACTCTTTGATTCTGTCGATTTCTGTAAGGTTAATACCGGAGGAGGAAAGAATCACCTTCAGCTCGGCGTATCTTACCTTCATGGCCCTGTAGATCTCCGAATCCTTTTCCGCCAGAAGCATATAGCTCTGTAATCTTGAAAATTCTTCGATATTTTTCTGCATCATTTCTTTTTCTGGCATACAACCGCCCACTTTCTTTTTTTATAAGCCTCTAAGGCCTGGTCTTTTGTCCGGCAGGCGCTACCCTTCCTCCTCGAAATCGATTCCCCGTCCGGTCAGAAAGCGCGCCATATATTCGTCCCAGAGTCTGTCCGGGCTCCTGTCGGGAAGAAAGGTATAAAAGGCGGTGGCGGTGGTGCAGGTGAGAGCGCCGCCGTCATATTTGATGTTCAGCACGAAGGCCCGGATATCGGCGGGTGTGACCTGAGCCTGCCCGTCTGTCAGAATCTGCTCCGCAGACTCCGGCTTTAAATGGAGAACCAGCCGGAAATTCACCGGAGTGCGCCTGCCTTTGATCAGGTCGAAGCACAGGGCGCGCATGTCCTTCCACTCTGAAAAGGGATAGGGGGGCAGTATTCCGTCGTCGTTCACATCTCCGGTAAAGAACTCCTTTACCACATGGCCGTCGATGACGAAGGTGTTATACGTGGTGATGGCGGCCTCCGCCAGCAGAAAGCAGTCGAAGGCGTCCGTTCCCAGGAGCCGTCCCATAAATTTTTTTACGTCCTTCACTCGAAAGGCTTTCATATATATTCCCCCGCATATCGCGGATTACCTCTGAGAATCCACCAGGCTTCGCCTGATACCCCTTCGGGGTAAAGCCCGCGATATTGCACCAATAACAAGTCTGGAAGTTTACTTCCGGAATTTTTTTGCCTGCTGCGCGATCAGGGCCTGATCCTCAAAATAATTGATCTTCATGGCGGCCTTTACCTGGTCGAGCGTGTGCGCGGCGGTTTCCCTGGCGGTCTCGCTTCCCTTTTTCAGGATCTCATAGACGGCGGGGATATCCTGCTCCCACTGGCTGCGCCTTGTGCGGATGGGGGAGAGGGTCTCCTCCAGCACGCGGTTTAAGAACTTCTTCACCTTCACGTCCCCCAGGCCGCCTCTGGTGTAGTGGGCCTTGAGCTCCCCGAGATTTGCGTATTCGGGGAGGTACTCCGCGAACATTTCGTCCCTGCAGAAAGCGTCCAGATAGGTGAATACCGGGTTGCCCTCCACCTTTCCGGGATCGGATACCTGGAGATGATTTGGATCGGTGAACATGGACATCACCTTTTTGCGCACATCCTCCGCCGTGTCGGAGAGATAAATGCAGTTGTTTAAGGATTTGCTCATCTTTTCCTTCCCATCGATGCCGGGAAGGCGCAGACAGGCCTTATTCCCCGGAAGAATGGGCTCGGGCTCTGTGAGAGTGTCCCCGTAGACGGCGTTAAATTTGCGCACGATCTCCCTGGTCTGCTCGATCATGGGAAGCTGATCCTCCCCCACCGGCACAGTGGTAGCCGCAAAGGCGGTGATATCCGCCGCCTGGCTGATGGGATAGGTAAAGAACCCAACAGGGATGCTGGCCTCAAAATTGCGCATCTGGATCTCAGATTTGACGGTAGGGTTGCGCTGGAGCCTGGAGACCGTCACCAGATTCATATAGTAGAAGGAGAGCTCGCACAGCTCGGGAATCTGTGACTGGATCAGGAGGGTGGTTCTGGCCGGGTCGAGCCCGATGGACAGATAGTCCAAAGCCACCTCGATGATGTTCTGGCGGACCTTTTCGGGATGCTCCGCATTGTCCGTGAGGGCCTGGGCGTCGGCGATCATAATGAAAATTTTATCGTATACACCGGAATCCTGCAGTTCCACCCGGCCCCTGAGGGAACCAACATAATGGCCTACATGAAGGGGGCCGGTGGGCCTGTCGCCGGTTAAAATGATTTTTGACATGGTTTCGCTCCTTTTTGATTTTCTGTTTTCTATTATACAGAAATGGGCAGGATAAGCAAGGGACTTTTTACGGACAGGGCAGGAGGACGCCGGGCCTGTGCGCCCCCGTTTTGAGCAAATTGAGGATGGATGTTGAAAAATGCGCAGGAAAAGAATAGAATATAAAAATCTGAAGGAAAACGGAGCGGGGTTAAGGATGACGGCGGAAAAAAGAGGGCAGAAAATAAGGGAGATTCTGGGCAGAGTGGGAAAGGATTTGAGAGGAGCGTTGGCTGTGGCGGCAGCGTTTCTGATTTACTATCTGATGATCCACTCGATTTTTGATGCCTTTTGTCCCTTTCTGGTGGCCACGGGGATCCCCTGTGCGGGCTGCGGGCTTACCAGGGCGACAATCTATCTGCTGAAAGGACAGGTTCGCAGGGCAGCGCTTATCAATCCGTCCATCTTTCCGGTACTGGCTTTTGCAGTGTATTGCGGTTATTTCCGTTATGTCAGAGGGAGCGCCATCCGGGGACTTAAGATCGCGCTGGCAATTCTGGTGACCGGAATGCTGGCGGTTTACACCGTGCGGATGATTATGTATTTCCCGGGACAGGCTCCCTATGTATATCAGAGCGATAATCTGTTTGCCGCATGGATTCCCGGATACCGGGAGTGGATGCAGCGTCTGGTCCGCGGGATCACTCTCTGGCGCAGGGGCGGATGACCGCGGCAGGGAACGTCCCGGACAGAGGGAGGCGGCCGGCGCTACGCCTCCCGGCTCCAGCGGCCCGAGGCCCCGCAGGGCAGAATCAGCCTGCTTTCCGAAACCGGCAGTCCGATCTCCGAGGAAATGGCCCTTCCGCCCATCCTCTTCGCCACAGTGGTGTTGAGCATATAGGTGAGCACTGCGGGCTGTAAGCCGGTGGTGTAGGAGTTGATCAGGAAAAAGAGGGCGTCCCTGGAAAGAAGCCGGGTGGTCAGCTCGAGAAAGGGGTAAACGCTCTCCTCAATCTTCCAGATTTCTCCTTTGGGGCCTCTTCCGTAGGAGGGAGGATCCATGATGATCCCGTCGTAGACGTTGCCCCTGCGCAGCTCACGCTCCACAAATTTTACGCAGTCGTCCACCAGCCAGCGGATGGGCGCGTCGGCAAGGCCGGAGGCCGCGGCGTTTTCCTTCGCCCAGGAGACCATGCCCCTGGAGGCGTCCACGTGAGTGACGTTAGCCCCTGCGCTGGCGGCGGCCAGGGTGGCCCCTCCGGTGTAGGCGAACAGATTCAGGACTCTGACAGGGCGCCCTGCCCCTTTTATGATTTGGGAAAACCAGTCCCAGTTTACCGCCTGCTCCGGAAAAAGCCCGGTGTGCTTGAAGCTGAAGGGCTTTAAGCGGAAGGTGAGAGCGCCGTAGTGAATGCTCCACTCCTGCGGCAGGTCAAAAAACTCCCATTCGCCGCCGCCTTTGGAGCTGCGGTGGTAGTGTCCATTTAATTTCTGCCATTCCCGGGCTGTTTTGGGGGTGTTCCATATGACCTGGGGATCAGGGCGCAGCAGGATGTATCTGCCCCAGCGCTCTAACTTTTCCCCGCAGGAGGTGTCGAGCACCTCGTAGTCTTTCCAGTGATCGGCTGTCCACATAAGATTATCGTCCTTTCCGGATTGCGACGGCCGGTTCCCTTTCAGGGAGGCTCACAAACGCCAGAGCGGCGTTTACTCCTGAAAATACCGGGCCGTTATCAATATGGTCTATGATAGAGAATTATGGTTAAAAAAGCAAGGGGTTTGTGTTACAATATGAGGTGCGCTGATGCGCGCGCAGGTCGTAAGGATCAATATGATTTGAAAGCTGGCTGCTGGCGGCATGGAGGTTTAAATGAACAGAGAATTTTTGAAGGATAAAAACAGAATCGTGGTGAAAATCGGCACCACCACCATCACCCACGTGGATACAGGGCATCTGAACCTGATCAAAATGGAAAAGCTGGCGAGGGTGCTGACGGATATCAGAAATCAGAATAAGGAGATCGTCATCGTCTCCTCCGGGGCGATCGGCGCGGGCAGGAAGGCGCTGGGGATTCAGGGAAGGCCCGCGGGCCTTGCGCAGAAGCAGGCCTGTGCGGCGGTGGGGCAGGCGAGGCTTATGATGATCTATCAGAAGCTGTTTGCGGAATACAACCAGACCATCGCCCAGATTCTGATTACCAGGCGGACCATTGTCAATGAGATCAGCAGAGAAAATGCGGAGAATACCTTCAGAGAGCTGCTGCGCCTGGGGGTGATTCCCATTGTGAATGAAAATGACACGGTTTCCACCGACCAGATTCAGGACGAAAATTTCGGCGACAACGACACGCTTTCCGCTACCGTCGCCCAGATGGTGGGGGCTGATCTGCTGATTCTGCTCTCGGATATCGACGGTCTTTATACGGACGATCCCAGAAATAACGAGAAGGCCGAGTTCATAAGCTGCGTCGAAAAGATAGACGAGCGGCTCTGCGCCTGCGCCAAAGGCGCGGACACATCCTTTGGCACCGGGGGGATGACCACCAAGATAGCGGCGGCGCAGATCGCAGGAGAGGCGGGGGTGGATATGGTCATCGCCAACGGCGACGATGTGGTCAACATCAGCCGGATCCTGGAGGGGAAAGAGATCGGCACTCTGTTTAAGGCATAGCGGAGGAAGAGGGTTTGCCGGGCCTTATCTCAGGACAGCCGGTGAATAAACAGTCCGCTGCGCAGCTTGGGTTCAAACCAGGTGGACTTGGGCGGCATGAGAAGCCCCGCGTCGGCTACCGCCAGAAGCTCCGGGATGGAGGTGGCGTACATGGAAAAAGCTACTCTGGTAGCTTTAGCCACTCCGGTGGCTTTGGCAACGCCAGTGCTGTTGCCTGTTGGAGCTCTGGTTTCCATCTGTTCTGCGTCCACGCGCCTCTCCAGCTCATCCAGTCCCCGGATCCCGCCCACAAAGTCGATGCGCCGGTCTGTCCGGGGATCCCGGATGCCCAGCACCGGAGCCAGAAGATTCTCCTGCAAAATGGAGACGTCCAGTCCTTTTACCGGATGATCGCAGCGCAGGTGCGCCCGGGCGGCGAGCAGATACCAGCTTCCCTCAAGATACATCCCGAAGGTTCCCTTTTGGGTGGGGGAGACCTGCTCTTTTCCTTTACATTCCACAGAAAATCCGGCCTCTCCAACCGCTTCCAGGAAGCCCTCGGGGGTAAGGCCGTTTAAGTCTGCGACCACCCGGTTATAGGGCATGATAAAAAGCTGATCGTCCGGAAAAAGCACGCTGAGAAAACGGTTATATTCCTCCTGCCCGGTGTGAGCCGGATTTTCCGCCCGCCGTTTCAGGCCGGTTTTGACGGCGGAGGCGCAGCGGTGGTGACCGTCGGCTATGTAAGTGCAGGGGATTTCGGCAAAGCATCTTTCGATTCGGTCAAGCGTTTCCTTTTCCCCAATCCGCCATACCCGGTGAATGATGCCGTCCGGGGAGGTGAAATCATACAGGGGCGTCTGCATTTTGGCTTCGGCCACCAGCAGGTTCAGCTCTTCCCGGGAGCGGTACACCAGAAAAATGGGGCCGGTGTGGGCGTTGGTTACATCCACGTGGCGGATCCGGTCAAGCTCCTTGTCCTGTCTGGTATTTTCGTGTTTTCTGATGAGCTGGTTCTGGTAATCGTCTATGGAGGAGCAGGCCACGATCCCCGACTGGGAGCGGCCGTTCATGGTGAGCTCGTAGATATAAAAGCAGGGTGTTTCTTCTATTATAAATGTGCCGTCGGCGATCATGTCGTCGAGCAGCTTTCTGGCCCGCAGATAGACTCTCGGGTCATACGTATCCACCTCCCCGGGGAACCCGGTTTCGGCCCGGTCGATGCGCAGGAAGGAGAGGGGCTCTCTTTTTATTTCCTCCAGGGCCTCCCGGCGGTTGTACACATCGTAGGGCAGGGCGGCCACCCGGGCCGCCAGGGCGGGGGTGGGTCTGACACAGTAAAAGGGCGTTACGTTGGGCATATTCGGTCTCCTTATCCGTCGTTCATCAGATGATTCTTCGTTACAGTATATAATATATGTTTTCCGGGAAATTATCTACAGTAAATCCTCATAAACAACAATCCAACTCAGGGTTGAATACGATTCTGTCCGGATAATCGCTTTCCTGTAGCAGAATATTATAGTACATTGTAATTGATGACAGGAAAGGAGAGCAAAATATGACAATTAATAAGAATATTTGAAAGCTTCGCTTTCAGAAGCTAACCCTGAAAATCCAACGCTCCTACAAGGATCAGTACCCTGATTTAATACAAGCTTTGCGACAGCCGTGCTGTCCATGTCCGGATTCTCGCCGATCAGCCGCAGGATCTGATCGACAGATTCCTTTTTCTGGTCAAGCAGATCGGCGATATCCTCCGGAGCGTAACCCCTGGAATGCATTTGGCGTATGGAAGAGATGATTCCCGCAACTTCTCCCACCGCGCGGCCTTCCTCATACCCGTCCTCATAGAGAATCTTTTTCACATATTCCTCATTATATTCATAAATCGACATGGCAGTTACCTCCGCTTTCTGCTGAGTCAGGAAATCTTTCAGGATGTTTCCGGCAATACATTCCTCCACGGCATTTCTGACGGCGTCCTCCATGGACATGGTTTCCAGGTTTTTTCGTATCTCTGCCACAAAACGGGCGTAATCCGAAAGAGAACGGCATTTTCTTATCAGTTCCATATTTTGTCCATAATTGATATTGATGATCCGTACGGTAAGCTCAATACAGCCCTCTCTCCAATCCGAAAAGGCTTTATGCGGAAGATATTCTTCTTCAAAGGACTCCGACAACCGCTGAACACATTCTTCCCCAATTGCTTCTATCCCATTATAAAATACAATGTAATGTGGTGTCGGGATCAGAATGCGTCTGCGGACGCTCAGATCCGTATTTCCCAGCAGCTTTTTGTACAGATCGGAAAAATACAAAAATCCCCGCAACGCCATGTTGGGGCACCAGCTGGACTGATGCTCATACAGACTTATTGCGCTCCCGATCATAAAGGAAAGATCGTTTTTCATTTTCATGAAAATGGCATTTTCCAGTGTATTGACAGTCAGATCATTTTCGTCGGTGTATTCTGTGTCGTTCAGCGCATTGTAAAGCTCCAGCAGTCGCTTTCTGTCACTGAACAGCAACCGGAAAACTCTGTCTTTATAAGTACGATAGACGGACAGAGCCTCACCTGAAGCAGAATTTTGCGGCGCTTTTTCCGTAAGGGACAGAACTCTTTCCATAAATGTTCTCCTTTCGTCTGCGGCAGATGAATAAAATCACGCCCAAAAGGAGAAATTCATTCCCTGCCCGTTTATATAATTGTGATATATGGGATTAAAAGCAGGGAACTCAGACTCTGAACTCAGAAGTTATTCAGAAAGATGATTGAACGGATTACCGTCAGAATTTCTATGCTTTGATTTGATTGTACCAGAGGCGGCCCCGGACTGTCAACCTGTTTTCATATTCCTGATAAATTACTGCCAGAAACTTTTTAAAAAAATACTTGCATCTTCAAAAAACATCATGTATACTACAAAGTGCTGTGGCATGATAGCGATGAAGCGTGAGGTTGCCGCCCCGCCGAGAGGCAGTGCGGGTTTTCCGTGGAGCGAATGTCAGGAGCCGGTCAGCGCACACAGCGTGGCCGGGCGCAGAAACATGACGGCAAGTCACTGTACAAACACATAAGTCTGCCAGAGAGCAGAAACACGGGCGTTAAGCGCGTCTGCAGGTAAGTGCGGAAGACCGCACGCTGATTTACAGGCAGGCAGGACACGCACGGAGGAGTGTACAGTCACCACTTGTCGTACTTAATTCATTATAAAAGTGCGAAAAGGAGGCGGCTTTTTTTATGGCAAGTCAGGTAATGAGAATCACACTCAAGGCTTATGATCATCAGCTTGTTGATGCATCTGCCAAAAAAATCATCGAAACAGTTAAGAAGAACGGATCCCAGGTGAGCGGACCGGTACCCCTTCCCACTAAGAAAGAGGTTGTTACCATCTTAAGGGCGGTTCACAAGTACAAGGATTCCAGAGAGCAGTTCGAACAGAGGACGCACAAGAGACTGATTGATATCATCTCCCCCACCCCCAGGACGGTGGACGCCCTGCAGAGGCTTGAGATGCCTGCCGGCGTGTATATCGATATCAAGATGAAGACCAGATAGGCAGCTCTGGCAGTCCGGCTCGATCTTAACCGGTTCGGAAATTTACACCCCGGTACTAGAATGGCCCAATCCGGGCCCGCTGTAGAAAAAATGGAGGTTAGAAAATGAAAAAAGGTATTTTGGCTACCAAAGTCGGAATGACGCAGATTTTCCAGGAGGATGGAAGTCTGATTCCCGTAACCGTGCTTGCGGCAGGTCCCTGTGTGGTGACACAGATCAAGACCGTTGAGAACGACGGTTACAGCGCAGTGCAGGTTGGCTTCGTTGAGAAGAAGGAGCGCATCACCAACAAGGACAAGAGCGGAAAGAAGGAAATTGTTCACAGACATGGCGTGAGTAAGGCCATGAAGGGACATTTCGACAAGGCGGGCGTTTCCTGCAGAAGATTTGTGAGAGAGTTTAAGTTTGAAAACGCCGGAGAGTACACTCTCGGAAGCGAGATCAAAGCGGACATATTCGCAGTGGGAGATAAGATCGACGCATCCGCCATTTCCAAAGGAAAGGGCTTCCAGGGCGCGATCAAGAGACACGGACAGCACAGAGGCCCCATGGCTCACGGTTCCAAGTTCCATCGCCATCAGGGTTCCAACGGCGCCTGTTCCTCGCCCAGCCGCGTATTCAAGGGGAAAGGGATGCCCGGCCACATGGGATGCGTGAAGGTTACCGTACAGAACCTTGAAGTAGTGAGAGTAGATGCCGAAAAGAATCTGCTTCTTGTAAAAGGCTCCGTACCGGGCCCGAAGAAAGCGCTCATTACAGTAAAAGAAACTGTAAAGGCTGCAAATTAAGGCGATAGCTGAAAGGAGGACCATACAGATGGCAAAGGTATCTGTTTATAATATGGAAGGCAGGGAAGTTGACACGATCGAATTAAACGACGCGGTGTTTGCAGCTCCCATCAATGAACATCTGGTTCACATGAGCGTGGTACAGCATCTTGCCAATAAGCGTCAGGGAACACAGAAAGCGAAGACACGCTCCGAGGTTTCCGGCGGCGGAAGAAAGCCCTGGAGGCAGAAGGGAACCGGCCACGCAAGGCAGGGATCCATCAGAGCTCCCCAGTGGAAGGGCGGCGGCGTTGTGTTTGCGCCCGTGCCCAGAGATTATTCCTTCAAGCTCAACAAAAAGGAAAAGAGGGCGGCTCTTAAGTCTGTTCTCACCAGCAGAGTGCAGGACGGAAAGCTGATCGTTGTAGACGAGCTGAAGTTTGACGAGATTAAGACGAGGAATTTCAAGGCCGTGATGGACAATCTGAAGGTGAGCAGGGCACTGGTGGTTCTGGCCAACAATGACGAGAAGGTGATCCTTTCCGCCAGAAATCTTCCCAGGATTGCGACGGCGCAGGCAGACATGATTAATGTTTACGATATCTTAAAGGGCGACACACTGGTTCTCACCAGGGATGCGGTGGCCAGAATTGAGGAGGTGTACGCATAATGGCAGCAGTGTTTTATTATGATGTAATCCTGAAACCGGTTATTACAGAGAAGAGTATGGCTGGCATGGGTGAAAAGAAATATACCTTTCTGGTTCATCCCGAGGCAAACAAGACCATGATCAAAGAGGCCGTTGAGAAGATGTTCGAGGGAACGAAGGTTGCGAGAGTCAACACCATTAACATGGACGGCAAGAAGAAAAGACGCGGCATGGTTATCGGCAAAACCGCCAAAACCAAGAAGGCGATCGTATGGCTGACAGAGGACAGTAAGGAAATCGAAATCTTTACCGGTCTGTAAATAAAATCGGCAAAGCCGATTTGGGCAAAGCCGATTTGAACAACGCCGGTCCGGAGGCGGCCGGTTTCACGAAGTCTGATGCGCAGCGCGCCTCGGCGGCAGGGAAGCTGGTCGGCAGAGAGCCGGCGATAAAATATGCACACAGAAAGTGCGATAAGAAATGAGGACTCGAAAGGAGAAAAAGTCATGGGAATCAAGACATATAACCCATATACACCTTCCAGAAGAAATATGACCGGCTCTGATTTTGCAGAGATCACCAGGGATACGCCGGAGAAATCCCTCCTGGTATCCTTACAGAAAAATTCCGGCCGTAACAATCAGGGTAAGATTACGGTAAGGCACCGCGGAGGCGGTTCCAGAAGAAAATACAGACTGGTAGACTTTAAGAGAAACAAGGACGGCATCCCCGCTGTGGTTAAGGGAATCGAGTACGATCCCAACAGATCGGCCAATATCGCGCTGATCGCATATGCGGACGGAGCAAAGTCCTATATCCTCGCGCCGGAAGGGCTTACGGACGGCATGAAGGTCATGAACGGACCCGAGGCCGAGGTGAGGATCGGAAACTGCCTTCCCTTATCAGCCATCCCCGTTGGTACCCAGGTACACAACGTTGAATTATATCCCGGAAAGGGCGGCCAGCTGGTTCGTTCCGCCGGAAACAGCGCACAGCTTATGGCTAAGGAAGGAAAATACGCTACCCTCCGTCTTCCTTCAGGCGAAATGAGAATGGTTCCCGTGAACTGCCGTGCGACGGTAGGCGTTGTGGGTAACGGCGACCATAACCTGATCAAGATCGGTAAGGCAGGACGTAAGCGCCATATGGGCATCCGTCCCACCGTGCGCGGTTCTGTCATGAACCCCAACGACCATCCGCATGGCGGCGGCGAGGGAAAGACCGGTATCGGACGTCCGGGTCCTTCCACACCATGGGGTAAGCCTGCTCTCGGACTTAAGACCCGCAAGAAGAAAAAAGCTTCCAACAAGCTGATCGTAAGAAGAAGAGACGGCAGAACCATCAAATAATTGAGGAGGAGAGTAGAAAATGGCTAGATCACTGAAAAAAGGACCTTTTGCAGATGAGAGTCTGCTTAAAAAAGTAGATGAGATGAATGCAACAGGACAGAAAAAGGTTGTCAAGACCTGGTCCCGTCGTTCCACAATCTTTCCTTCCTTTGTGGGACACACATTTGCTGTTCATGACGGAAGAAAGCATGTTCCCGTGTATGTGACAGAGGATATGGTCGGACATAAGCTTGGTGAGTTTGTTGCAACCAGAACTTATAGAGGACACGGAAAAGACGAGAAGAAGTCTAAAGTAAGATAAGGAGGTTTTATCATGGCAAGAGGACACAGATCCCAGATTAAGAGAGAGAGAAATGCGCAGAAAGATACAAGACCTTCAGCTAAGCTGTCTTACGCAAGAGTGTCTGTTCAGAAGGCGTGTTTTGTATTAGATGCCATCAGAGGCAAGGATGTGGAAACGGCGCTCGGGATTCTGGCATACAATCCCAGATACGCTTCCGGCCTGATCAAAAAATTACTGGAGTCCGCGCGTGCGAACGCCGAGTATCTTTACAGCCAGGATCCCGGCAAATACCCGAATCCGGAGCACCTTTATATTGCGGAGTGCTATGCAAATAAGGGACCTACGATGAAGAGAATCAAACCGAGGGCACAGGGAAGGGCATACAGGATCGAGAAGAGAATGAGCCATATTACAATTGTGCTGGATGAAAAATAGGAGGGAAGTAATTTTATGGGACAGAAAGTTAATCCTCACGGCTTAAGGGTCGGCATCATTAAGGATTGGGATTCCAAATGGTATGCGGAAGGCGAGTTCTCGGATTTTCTTATCGAGGACTACAACATCAGAAAGTTCATCAAGAAGAAATTATACAGCGCAGGAGTTTCCAGAATCGAGATCGAGAGGGCTTCCGACAGGGTTAAGGTTATCATCTATACCGCCAAGCCCGGCGTTGTGATCGGTAAGGGCGGCGCGGAGATCGAGGTTACCAGAAAGGAGCTTGCAAAGCTCACCGGCAGGAAGGTTCTGGTAGATATCAAGGAGATCAAGAGACCCGATAAGGATGCGCAGCTCGTAGCGGAGAACATTGCCCAGCAGCTCGAGAACCGTATTTCCTTCAGACGCGCCATGAAGTCCTGCATGGGAAGAACCATGAAGGCGGGTGCGCTCGGAATCAAGAGCGCCGTTTCCGGCCGTCTGGGCGGTGCAGACATCGCCCGTACCGAGTTCTACAGCGAGGGTACCATCCCTCTTCAGACACTGCGCGCCGATATCGATTATGGTTTCGCAGAGGCCGACACCACCTACGGTAAGGTAGGCGTGAAGGTGTGGATTTACAAGGGAGAGGTTCTTCCCGCCAGGAAGAACGAAGAAAAGACTGTGCAGGAAGGGAGCGATAAATAATGTTAATGCCGAAGAGAGTAAAACGTCGTAAACAGTTCCGCGGCTCCATGAAGGGAAAAGCAACCCGCGGCAACAGGATCACCTACGGCGAGTATGGTATTGTGGCTCTGGAGCCATGCTGGATCAAATCTAATCAGATAGAAGCTGCCCGTATCGCCATGACCCGTTATGTGAAGCGTGGCGGTAAGGTGTGGATTAAAATTTTCCCTGACAAACCGGTAACGGCGAAGCCTGCCGAGACCCGTATGGGTTCCGGTAAGGGTACTCTGGAATACTGGGTAGCCGTTGTGAAGCCCGGACGCGTTATGTTTGAGATCGCAGGTGTTTCCGAGGAAGTCGCAAAAGAAGCATTGCGTCTTGCAACCTATAAGCTTCCCTGCAAATGCAAGGTGGTTTCTAAGGCAGAGTTGGAAGGTGGTGTATCAAATGAAAACGAGTAAGTACGTAGAAGAATTACAGGCAAAATCAGCAGCAGCTTTAGCTGAGGATTTGGTGGCAGCCAAGAAAGAGCTTTTCAATTTGAGATTCCAGAATGCAACAAACCAACTGGATAATACCGCGAGGATTAAGGAAGTCAGAAAGAATATTGCAAGGATTCAGACAGTTATTACCCAGAAGCAGAAAGAGGCCTAAGACCCGGAAGTGCAGGGTAGAGCCTATGTTGCAGGAATGTCAGAGAAAGGAGACGTAACGTCGTGGAAAATAGAAATTTGAGGAAGACACGTACCGGCAAGGTTACCAGTGACAGAATGGATAAGACAATCGTTGTTGCGATCGAAGAGCACGTGAAACACCCTCTCTACAAAAAGGTTGTTAAGAGAACCTACAAGCTTAAGGCGCATGATGAGAACAATGAGTGCCATATTGGCGATACCGTCAGAGTGATGGAGACGAGGCCCCTGTCCAAAGAAAAGAGATGGAGACTGGTGGAGATCCTTGAAAAGGCCAAATAATTTGGCCCGCCAAATAATTTGGCCGCCAGATAAATTGGCCGCCGGATGACCGGCAGTAATAACAGAAATTCGGAAGGAGAATTGGCATGATTCAACAGGAAAGCAGACTGAAAGTCGCTGACAATACAGGTGCAAAAGAAATCCTTTGCATCAGAGTTATGGGTGGATCCACAAGAAGATATGCAAGTATCGGTGATGTGATTGTTGCTACGGTCAAAGATGCAACACCAGGCGGCGTTGTAAAAAAAGGTGACGTCGTAAAGGCTGTTGTTGTCCGTACTGTTAAGGGTGCTCGTCGCAAAGATGGTTCTTATATTAGATTTGATGAAAATGCTGCTGTTATCATTAAAGATGATAAGACTCCCAGAGGAACACGTATTTTTGGACCGGTAGCAAGAGAGCTTCGTGAAAAACAGTTTATGAAAATTGTTTCCCTTGCTCCCGAAGTATTATAGGAGGTACTAGGCATGGCAACTTCAAAGATTAAAAAGGGTGATACCGTTCAGGTGATCACCGGAAAAGATAAAGGCGCAGAGGGAAAGGTAATTTCCGTTGACCCCAAAAAGCATAAAGTCGTGGTGGAGGGCGTTGGGATCGTGACCAAACATACAAAGCCTTCAGCAGCGAACCAGAACGGCGGAATCATTCAGAAGGAAGCGCCTATTGACGTTTCAAACGTAATGTACGTTCACAAGGGCAAACCTACCAGAGTCGGCTTTAAATTTGAGAACGATAAGAAGGTACGTTTTGCAAAGTCAACCGGCGAAGTGATTGACTGATTCTGAGAAAGGAGAACCGAAAGCGTGAGTAGCAGACTTAAAACTTTGTATAAAGACGAGATCATAGACGCTATGGTCAAAAAGTTCGGATATAAAAATATCATGGAAGTTCCCAAGCTCGACAAGATCGTGGTGAATATCGGGGTTGGCGAGGCGAAGGAAAACGCGAAGGTGCTGGAATCTGCGGTCAGGGATCTGGAGGTTATTACCGGACAGAAGCCTGTAGTTACCAAAGCCAAAAAATCCATCGCCAATTTCAAGATCAGAGAAGGCATGGCAATCGGCTGCAAGGTTACCCTGCGCGGAGAGAGGATGTATGATTTCCTCGACCGTCTGGTGAACCTGGCGCTGCCCCGTGTACGTGACTTCCGGGGAGTGAATCCCAACTCTTTTGACGGCAGAGGCAATTACTCATTAGGCATTAAGGAACAGCTTATCTTCCCTGAGATCGAGTACGATAAGGTGGACAAAGTAAGGGGAATGGACGTTATCTGTGTTACGACGGCAAAGACAGATGAAGAAGCACGCGAATTGCTTAAATTGTTTAATATGCCATTTGCAAAATAAAAGGAGGTAGCTTCATGGCTAAAACATCATTGAAGATCAAACAGCAGCGCAAACCCAAATTCTCCACAAGAGCATACACTCGTTGCAAGGTCTGTGGACGTCCCCATGCTGTTTTGAAAAAATACGGAATCTGCAGGATCTGCTTCCGTGAACTGGCTTATAAGGGTCAGATTCCCGGTGTTAAGAAAGCAAGCTGGTAATCGCTTCGGCAAAGTTGTGGCGTTATATATTTAAGGAGGAAATAAAATGACAATGAGTGATCCTATTGCAGATATGCTTACAAGAATCCGTAATGCAAATACTGCAAAACATGATACGGTAGACGTTCCCTCTTCCAAAATGAAGCTGGCCATTGCCGATATTCTTCTGGAAGAAGGCTATATTAAGAAGTATGATCTGATCGACCAGGGCAATTTCAAGACCATCCGCATCACCCTGAAGTATGGTGTTGACAGGAACGACAGAATCATCAGCGGGCTTAAGAGGATTTCCAAGCCCGGTCTTCGCGTGTACGCCGGCAGGGACGAACTGCCCAGAGTGCTTGGCGGACTGGGAATAGCGATTATTTCCACCAATCAGGGAGTTGTAACTGACAAAAAGGCAAGAGAGCTTGCGGTGGGCGGAGAGGTTCTTGCCTACGTCTGGTAGTGCGGGATTTCTCACGCGCCCGGGCGGCAACAGAGATATGGAATGGACAGCGCCGGTAAGGGCCCCGGCCCGGCACGATGCGCTGATATAAGCAAACAAATACAGGAGGTACGGGCATGTCACGTATAGGAAGAATGCCAATCGCGATTCCGGCAGGCGTTACTGTGGAAGTAGCAGAAAATAATAAAGTGACTGTAAAAGGTCCTAAGGGAACACTTGAGAGAGTGCTTCCGTCGGAAATGGAGATTAAGGTGGAGGGAGCGGAGGTTACCGTTTCCAGACCCAACGACTTAAAGAAAATGAAGTCTCTGCACGGCCTTACAAGGACACTGATCAACAACATGGTTACAGGCGTGACCAACGGCTTTGAGAGAAAGCTCGAGGTGAACGGTGTCGGCTACAGGGCGGCCAAGTCCGGCAACAAGTTAACTCTGTCCTTAGGATATTCTCACCCTGTGGAGATGATCGATCCCGATGGAATTGAAACGGTAGTGGAAGGTCAGAACGTTATCATCGTAAAGGGTATTGACAAGGAAAAGGTTGGCCAGTTTGCCGCGAATATCAGAGACAAGAGAAGGCCGGAGCCTTATAAGGGCAAGGGTATCAAGTACGCTGAGGAAGTGATCAGGCGTAAAGTCGGCAAGACCGGTAAGAAATAGATAAGGAGAGTGTAAAGATGGTTAGTAAGAAGTCAAGACAAGAAGTTCGTGTTAAAAAACACAAGAAGATACGTAACCGCTTCAGCGGCACTGCTGAAAGACCCCGTCTTGCAGTATTCAGAAGTAATAATCATATGTATGCTCAAATTATCGACGATAATGCCCAGCATACCCTGGTGGCGGCTTCCACCGTTGAGAAGGAGATCAGAGACCAGCTTGAGAAGACCAACAACGTCGACGCGGCTGCATTTCTGGGATCGGTCATTGGAAAGAGAGCAGTGGAAAAAGGTATTGACACCGTAGTGTTTGACAGAGGCGGTTATATATATCATGGAAAGATCGCAGCGTTAGCTGATGCGGCCAGAGAAGCTGGCCTGAAATTCTAGGAAGGGAGAAACTTAACATGAGACGTACAATCATCGATGTCAGCGGTATGGAATTAACCGAAAAAGTCGTTTCCATCAAGCGTGTAACCAAGGTTGTCAAGGGTGGACGTAATATGCGTTTCACAGCTTTAGTGGTTGTCGGGGACATGAACGGCCATGTAGGCGCAGGCCTTGGAAAGGCAACGGAAATTCCCGAGGCGATCCGCAAGGGAAAAGAGGATGCTATCAAGCATCTGGTGTCCGTCGCTATTGACGAGCGTAAGAGTATCACACATGATTATACAGGAAAATACGGTTCCGCATCCGTTCTTTTAAAGAAGGCTCCTGAAGGTACAGGAATCATCGCCGGCGGTCCTGCCCGTGTGGTGTGCGAGCTTGCCGGGATCAAGAATATCAGGACCAAGTCTCTGGGCTCTAACAACAAACAGAACGTTGTGCTTGCGACGATCACGGGCCTGAGCGAGATCAGATCACCCGAGGAAGTGGCGAGAAAGCGCGGTAAATCCGTGGAAGAGGTCACAGCATAAAGGGAACTGATCAAATTCAAGATTTGAGAGCCGCCCGGAGGCGGTATGGAGGTTGAAAGATGGCAGAACAGAAAATGTTAAAAATCACGTTGGTTAAGTCTCCCATCGGGGCTGTTCCCAAACACAAAGCTACCGTGCAGTCCATGGGACTCAGGAAACTGAACAAGACGATCGTGCTGCCTGACAACGCGGCTACGAGAGGTCAGATTCAGCAGATCAGACATTTAATCAGAGTGGAAGAAGCCTAATAAGAACAGGAGGTGCAGCAATGAGTTTGGAATTATCAGGTTTAAGACCCGCCAGAGGATCAAAACACAGTGATAATTTTAGAAGGGGGCGTGGACACGGTTCAGGCAACGGCAAGACGGCTGGCAAGGGACATAAGGGTCAGAAGGCCCGTTCCGGAGCTCCCAGACTGGGTTTTGAAGGCGGACAGATGCCTTTATACAGGAGAATTCCCAAGAGGGGCTTTACCTGCCCCAATGCCAGGGAAATCGTGGCGATCAATATCGGAGTGCTGAATGACAGATTTGAGGATGGAGCGGTTGTGGACGTAGATGCACTGATCGAGTCCGGCATTGTCAGAAATCCCAAAGACGGAGTCAAGATACTGGGAAATGGAGAAATTACCAAAAAGCTTACAGTAAAGGCTAATGCTTTCAGCGCATCCGCAAAAGAAAAAATCGAAGCTGTTGGTGGAACTGCAGAGGTGATGTAATGCTTACAACCTTAAAGAATGCGTTTAAAATCAGAGAGATCAGGAAGAAACTGTTATTTACGCTGGGCATGCTTGTTGTGATCCGTCTGGGATCGCAGCTGCCTGTGCCCGGTGTGGACAGACATTATTTTTCCAACTGGTTTGCACAGCAGACAGGAGACGCTTTCAACTTCTTTGACGCTTTTACCGGTGGATCTTTCCTTAACATGTCGATTCTGGCGCTGAACATCACGCCCTATATCACGTCCTCGATCATCATGCAGCTTCTGACCATTGCGATCCCGAAGCTGGAGGAGATGCAGAAGGAGGGTGAGGACGGCAGGAAGAAAATCGCCTCCATCACCCGTTACGTGACGGTAGCTCTTGCGCTGATCGAGTCCACGGCTCTGGCCATTACCTTTGGCAACAACGGAGCCCTTGAGAACTTCAATTTCTTTAACGTTCTCACCGTCATCGTGGCGCTTACGGCAGGCAGTGCGTTCCTGATGTGGATCGGCGAGAGAATCACTGAGAAGGGTGTGGGAAACGGTATTTCCATCGTGCTGATCATCAATATCATTTCCAGGATCCCCCAGGATATCACACAGCTCTTTGAGCAGTTTGTGTTCGGCAGGGCCATTGCGGTGGGCGCGGTGGCGGCGATCGTGATTCTGGCGATCATCGTGGCTATGGTGGTGCTGGTGATCATTTTAAACGACGGAAGCCGTAAAATCCCTGTTCAGTATGCCAAGAAGATCCAGGGCAGAAAAATGGTGGGAGGACAGACCTCCTCCATCCCCTTAAAGGTGAATACCGCGGGCGTTATTCCGATCATCTTCGCATCCTCCCTGATGCAGATACCGGTGATCGTGTGCGGCTTTTTCGGTTATCGGGGAACGGGCGTATGGGCCCACATTTTGAGGGGCTTAAGCTCCAGCAACTGGTGTAATCCCAGGGAGCCGGTTTACTCCATCGGGCTTCTGGTATATATTGTGCTGGTTGTATTTTTCGCCTATTTCTACACCTCCATTACCTTCAATCCCATCGAGATTGCCGATAATATGAAAAAGCAGGGCGGGTTTATTCCCGGAATCAGACCGGGCAAACCGACCAGCGAGTACCTGACGAAGGTGCTGAACTATATCATCTTTATCGGCGCGGTGGGGCTTACCATCGTGTGTGTGATCCCCTTCTTCTTTAACGGGATCTTCGGCGCACAGGTATCCTTTGGGGGAACCAGCCTGATCATTATCGTCAGCGTGGTACTGGAGACCATGAAACAAATTGAGTCGCAGATGCTGGTGCGCAATTACAAAGGCTTTTTAAATGACTAAAAGCGTCTGTGAGAGAATATATATTAGAGGTTAAAGGAAAATGCGGAAAAAGCCGCTCTTTCCTTTGCCTCTATATTAAAATAGTGAGGGTCACAGTTATGAAGATTATTATGCTTGGCGCGCCGGGCGCGGGGAAGGGGACACAGGCGAAGCTGATCGCGGAAAAGTACGGACTTCCCCATGTCTCCACCGGAGATATCTTCCGGGCCAATGTGAAGGAAGGCACACAGCTTGGCCTGGAGGCAAAAAAATATATGGATCAGGGACTGCTGGTTCCGGATGAGCTCACCGTAAGGATCCTGCTGGATCGTGTGAGCAGGCCGGATTGCAGCGCGGGCTATGTGCTGGATGGTTTTCCCAGGACCATTCCGCAGGCCCAGGTGCTGGAGAAGGCCCTTGCGGAGCTGGGCGATCAGATTGACTTCGCCATCGACGTGGACGTGCCGGACGAGAACATCGTAAGAAGAATGGGAGGCAGACGCGCCTGCGTGACATGCGGCGCAACCTATCACATGGAGCATGTTCCTCCCAGAACGGAGGGAATCTGCGACACCTGCGGCGGGGAGCTGATCCTGCGCGAGGATGATAAGCCCGATACGGTGAAGAACCGGCTTAAGGTCTATCACGAGCAGACGCAGCCGCTGATCGACTTTTATCAGAAAAAGGGTGTCCTGCGCGTGGTGGACGGCACGATGGATATGAAGGATGTATTCGAAGCCATCGTGGCGATTCTGGGTTGAGAGCCATGGCCGTAACGATTAAATCAGAGAGAGAGATCAGCCTGATGCGCGAGTCCTGCAAAATCCTTGCGGAGGTTCACACAAGGCTTGGCGAGGCTATCAGACCCGGCGTTACCACCTGGGAGATCAACGAGCTGGGGGAGAGGCTGATCCGCGGTTATGGGTGTGTGCCGAACTTCCTGAACTATGGCGGCTTTCCCGCCTCCATCTGCGTCTCGGTGAACAATGAGGTTGTGCATGGCATTCCTTCCAGAAAGAGAGTCATCCGGGAGGGGGACATCGTCAGTCTGGATGCGGGGCTCATCTACAGGGGCTACCACTCGGATGAGGCCAGAACCCATGCGGTGGGAAAGATCAGTCCCAGAGCCCGCAGACTGATAGACGTCACGAAGCAGAGCTTTTTTGAAGGGATCAGGTATGCCAGGGCAGGTCATTATCTCCATGAGATATCCAACGCCATAGACGCCTACTGCACCAGATTCGGCTACGGCGTGGTGCGCGACCTGGTGGGCCACGGGATCGGAACCAGCCTTCATGAGGAGCCGCAGATTCCCAACTTCAGGCAGTGGCGCAGAGGGATCCGCCTGCGCGCGGGGATGACCCTTGCCATTGAGCCCATGGTCAATATGGGAAGCTATAAGGTGGCCTGGCTGGACGATGAGTGGACGGTGGTGACCCAGGACGGCTCGCTCTCCGCGCACTACGAGAACACGGTGCTGATCACCGACGGGGAGCCTGAAATCCTCACCCTGTTGCCGGGGATGGCATAAAAAATCCGGAAAGGCAGGTGCGGCGATGACAGAAGAAGAGAGCCGAATGTCTGTGGATACTTTTCTGGGGATGTTCGCATTGGTCAGGGCGGGACATGATAAGGGGCGTACGTACCTGATCATAAAGGAGGAAGGGGATTTTGTGTATCTGGCGGACGGAAAGAACAGGGGTCAGGACAATCCCAGAAAAAAGCGCAGGAAGCACGTTCAGGTCATAAAGAAAAGGAATGAGGAGCTGACCGGGAGGCTTCGCAGCGGGAAGACCATATATAATGAAGAAATCAGATTCGCGATCAGGAATCTGCAATCAGAGTCAGAAGAAGTGATTTGAGGAGGTTATGCATGTCTAAGGCTGACGTAATTGAAATTGAAGGAACTGTAGTGGAGAAGCTTCCCAACACCATGTTTCAGGTGGAACTCGAGAACGGACACAGGGTGCTGGCGCATATCAGCGGTAAGCTGAGACAGAATTTTATCCGTATTCTTCCCGGAGATAAGGTTACTCTGGAGTTATCCCCCTACGACCTGAGCAAAGGAAGAATTATCTGGAGAGACAAATAAAACTGCTTGCATTTGCCAGAGGGCAATGTTATAATATAGAACGGTCTTTTTTGAAAGGAGGTCAGATTGAAAAATCCCGGATTTTTCAATCGGCAAATTTGTGCCTGCACAAAGTCCGCAGGTCACGGAAAGGCATAGGTGCTATCATGAAAGTAAGATCATCAGTAAAGCCGATTTGCGAAAAGTGCAAAATCATCAAGAGAAAAGGACGCATCAGAGTTATCTGTGAGAATCCGAAGCACAAACAGAGACAAGGATAATCCGCTGTTTTAAAAGCAGGAGGGTTCTTGTCCAATTATTCTGAAAGCGGCTGCAGTGTGGCGCGTCCCACTGATTTTATATAATTGTACGAAGGAGCCTTAGTGATTACTTCTTGGTTCGTGAAAATTTTCGCGTAAGATCGGGAACATCCGATTGGGCGTAAGCCCCAATCAATTAGTATCAGCGCAGGCAGACTGCGCAAAAGAAAATGGAGGAAACGTAAATGGCTCGTATTGCAGGTGTTGACTTACCAAGAGAAAAGCGTGTGGAAATCGGTCTGACTTATGTCTATGGAATCGGAAGGGCAAGCTCCAATAAGATTCTTGAGGCGGCCAGGGTCAATCCCGATACCCGCGTCAGAGAGCTGACGGACGACGAGGTCAAGAGGATCAGCGAGGTGATTGAAGCCGGATATATGGTGGAAGGCGATCTCCGCAGAGAGGTAGCCATGAACATCAAGAGACTTCAGGAGATCGGCTGTTACAGAGGAATCCGTCACAGGAAAGGTCTTCCTGTCCGCGGACAGAATACCAAGACCAATGCAAGGACCCGGAAAGGCCCGAAGAGAACCGTAGCAAACAAGAAAAAATAACAGAGTGTAAATTATAGCTTATCATCATTGAGAGAAAGTAGGTTAGTTTAAATGGCAGCAAAAAAAGTTACCAAAAAAGTGACAAAGAAACGCGTCAGGAAAAACGTTGAACATGGACAGGCACATATCCAGTCTTCCTTTAACAACACGATTGTTACGCTGACAGACTCGGAAGGAAACGCCTTAAGCTGGGCAAGCGCCGGCGGTCTTGGATTCAGAGGTTCAAGGAAATCTACTCCCTATGCAGCGCAGATGGCGGCGGAGACCGCTACCAAGGCTGCTTTGATCCACGGTTTAAAGACGGTGGACGTTATGGTTAAGGGTCCCGGTTCGGGACGCGAGGCAGCGATCCGCGCCCTTTCCGCATGCGGGCTGGAGGTAACCAGCATCAGGGACGTAACTCCTGTTCCTCATAACGGGTGCCGTCCTCCCAAGCGCCGCCGCGTATAATAACACATAAAGTTATTCTAAAATGGCAAAGTACGCCATTTTAGAATAACTAATTATGTGTGGAAGAACAGCTTCGCTGTTCTTCACTTGTATCTGTAGAAAAAGAGTTGGAAGAAGGCGCAGGGATGTGGGAGAGGGCATATGCGCTGTAAACAATAACAGGAGGTAAATTATCATGGCAGTAAACAGAGTTCCGGTATTAAAGAGATGCAGGTCGCTTGGCCTTGACCCTGTATTTTTGGGATACGACAAGAAATCCAACAGGACGAACGCAAGAGCGGGCAGGAAGGTAAGCGAATATGGCCTTCAGCTTCGCGAGAAGCAGAAAGCGAAGTTCATCTATGGCGTACTGGAGAAGCCTTTCAGAAATTATTATGAGGCCGCTGACAGAATGAAGGGTATGACCGGTGAGAACCTGATGATCATGCTCGAGAGAAGACTGGACAATGTGGTATTCAGAATGGGCTTTGCAAGAACCAGAAAGGAAGCAAGGCAGGTGGTAGGCCATCAGCATATTCTGGTGAACGGAAAGCGTGTTCAGATCCCTTCTTATTTGGTTAAGGCAGGGGACGTGATCGAGATCAGGGAGAAATCCAGATCCTTACAGAGATATAAGGATATCCTGGAGGTGACAGGCGGAAGGCTTGTGCCCGAGTGGATCGAGGTGGATCAGGAGGCTCTTAAGGGAACTGTGAAGAACCTTCCCTCCAGGGAGATGATCGACGTTCCTGTGAACGAGATGCTTATCGTCGAGTTGTACTCCAAATAATACTGTAAAGTGTTCGTAAAGGAGGTATTTGCAGTGTTTGATTTTGAAAGACCAAATATTGAGGTGGCAGAAATCTCTGAGGATAAGAAGTATGGCAGATTTGTGGTAGACCCTCTGGAGAGAGGCTACGGCATTACGCTCGGCAATTCACTGAGAAGAATCATGCTTTCATCTTTGCCCGGCTGCGCGGTCAGCCAGGTGAAGATCGAGGGTGTGCTCCATGAGTTCAGCTCCATCGAGGGAGTCAAGGAAGATGTAACTGAAATCATCATGAATATCAAGAGCCTTGCCATCAGGAACAACAGCGACACGAATGAACCGAAGACTGCATATATAGAGTATGAAGGCGAAGGAATAGTGAGAGCTTCTGACGTTCAGTGCGATCAGGATGTGGAGATTTTGAATCCGGATCTGGTAATCGCAACCCTGAACGGTAAGGACACCAAGCTTTACATGGAGCTGACCATCACAAGGGGCAGAGGCTATGTGAGCGCGGACAAAAATAAGAGCGAAGATTTGCCTATCGGCGTGATCGCGGTGGATTCCATCTATACACCTGTCGAGAGAGTGAACATAACCGTAGAGAATACCCGTGTCGGCCAGGTCACAGATTTTGACAAGCTGACGCTGGATGTTTACACCAACGGGACGCTGGCTCCCGATGAGGCGGTTAGTCTTGCTGCAAAGGTACTCAGCGAACATTTAAGCCTTTTCATTGACTTGTCTGAAAATGCCAGGACGGCAGAGGTCATGGTTGAAAAAGAAGAGGATGAAAAAGAAAAAGTATTGGAGATGAGCATTGACGAGCTGGAGCTGTCGGTTCGATCCTATAACTGCTTAAAAAGAGCTGGGATCAATACGGTAGAGGAATTGACCAACAAGACCTCCGAGGACATGATGAAGGTGCGTAACCTTGGACGCAAGTCCTTAGAGGAGGTTCTGGCGAAATTAAAGGAACTGGGATTACAGCTTAATCCCAGCGAGGAAGCATAGAGATCCGGTATGTAGCGCACGGCAGTAAAGCCAAAGAGTATGCCGTGCGATCTCATAAATGGAGCAGTCAGAGCATTCGGTAAGTAAGTCCAAAGAGCGTGGCCGGATGTACCATGAAAATTGAGAAGGAAGCTGCCGCAGAAAGGATTCGGAAGGCTCTCCGGGAGGAGACGCCTTGAAAATTCCCATCGGGAAATTATCCCGAAGAGGCAGGCTTTCGCAGGAAAGGAGCCGTATAATGGCAAAATACAGAAAACTTGGAAAAACGTCGAGTCAGAGAAAGGCGTTACTCAGAAATCAGGTGACAGCCCTGATCTACAAGGGAAGGATCGTTACCACCCTGGCAAGAGCCAAGGAGGTTCAGAAGATCGCTGAAGGCCTGATTGCCACAGCCGTGAAGGAGAGAGACAACTACGAAAAGGTTACGGTTTCCGCCAAGGTTCCCGTGAAGGACAAGGACGGAAAGCGCGTGAAAGAGGTTGTGGACGGCAAGAAGGTTACCAAATTCGAGGTGGTTGACAAGGAAATCAAAAAGGACCTTCCCTCCAGAATGCACGCCAGACGCCAGATCCTAAGAGTTCTTTACCCGGTAACCGAGGTTCCCACAAAGAACGCGGGTAAGAAGCGCGGGACAAAGGAAGTTGACCTGGTGGCGAAGATGTTTGACGAGTACGGACCGAAGTACGCAAGCCGCAACGGCGGTTACACCAGAATCATCAAGATCGGACAGCGTAAGGGCGACGGAGCCATGGAAGTAGTGCTCGAGCTGGTATAAAATTTCAGATGGAACGCTCAGGGGGCTGCCGCAAAACAGCGGATTCCTGCAATATATAGCCAGTATTTTTACAGATTGGACATATATCGCAGAATTACTGATTTTTGCGGCGGCCCCTTTCTGTTACAATAAGCCGGCCTGCAAAGGGCGACGGCGTTTGTTGCGATAAGCCGGCCTGCAAGGCATGACGGCATCCGCTTATCATCCCACCACCTTCTGGAAGTGCTGATAGTCCTTACTGGAATTCCAGTTTCCTCCCCAGGTAAAGCCGTGGGCCGTAAAGAGCCTGTAGCAGAGATCGTTCTCATCGATCTTGTAGGGGAAGTCCCGGGAGCGGTCGGCATAGATTTCGCTGCCCGCGGGGGAGATATAGGTCTCGCCGCTTCCGTTCCTGTTAAACACCACATAGGGATTGTAAAAGGGATTGATATCGATGGCGCAGCCCAGCGCATGCTTTGAGAGGCTGTCCGTGCCGTCCACCAACCTGTAATTGAAACAGGAGGTATTGTTGTCCAGCATGGAGGCGGTGTCGTCGCCGCCGTACTCATCGATCAGGCGGATCTTTTCAATCCGGTATTCATTCAGGAAAAGCTCGTAAAAGATCTCCAGAAGATCCTGGGCGATTTTCTTATTACAGATCAGCTCTCCGGTCTGAATCTCCCCCTCAAAGTCGTAATAGAGCAGAGATAAATGACGCAGGTCGTCGTAGGAAACGGCCAGGCTGTCGGTATCGGGAACAGTGTTCACGGGCGCAGAGGGCAGTCCGGCGGCCGCCTCCTCGGAAACGGGATAGGAAATTCCGGTGATGCGGGCAATCGTATCCTCTGACAACGGCTCATAAAAGAATTCTTTTTCATAGCCGGAGGCAGGCGTCCCGTTCAGGCCGTCCATACCGGACGATGTCTCCGGGCCGGAGGCGGCGGGGAGAGAATCAGGGCACAAAAGGACTGCTCCGGCCCCGTATGCCGCAGTCAGCGTTGCGGTTCGGGGGCTTTCGTCTGAGATGTCTGACGAACCATGGGGAAGATCATGCTTTAGGGTTCCCTCCCGGGCCGTGGAGGATTCGGATGGGGAAGCGTTTTCTTCCTCAGAGGAGACCGCATCCTCCGGGCCGGATTGGGGCGTGGCCAGATTTTTGTCCGCGTATTCCGAAAGGGTTTCCCCCGCCGTAAAAATCCGCACCAGTGAGGAGCAGGCTAAAATCAGTATCACAAGACCACAGAGAGGCTTTATCCATTTATTATTCATCGCTGATCTCCATTGCATTTTTTCACATCAATCCACCTTGCGGAGCGTGTCTGCTGTTATCATACGACAAAACACATTCTATTGCAAATAAAACCAATATCCTGTAGAATATAGGGCAGGCCCTGAGTTGGTTTTCAAAGGGCGTCCGTCAGGACGATACGTCCGGTCGGGGGCCTGGGTGAAGCCCGGCGGATTTGTCAGGATCAGTCAGCGATATGCGGGAGGACACGGATGGAAATCATAGAAGCAAAGGATCTCGTATTTGAATATATAAGAAGAGACGAGGAGGGAAATGTGGAGGGAATCACCTGCGCTCTCGATCATGTCAGTCTGGACGTGAAGCAGGGGGATTTCGTGGCGATACTCGGGCATAACGGTTCGGGGAAATCCACCTTTGCCAAGCATATCAATGCGATCCTCTACCCCACGGAGGGGACGGTATGGGTGGATGGAAAGGATACCTCCAGGGAGGAGAATCTGTGGGAGATCCGGCAGGAGGCAGGCATGGTGTTCCAGAACCCGGATAACCAGATTATCGGTCAGGTGGTGGAGGAGGATGTGGGCTTTGGCCCGGAGAATCTCGGCGTACCGACGAAGGAGATCTGGGAGAGGGTGGAGGAGAGCCTTAAGGCGGTGGGGATGTACGAGTTCAGAAAGCATTCGCCCAACAAGCTCTCCGGCGGCCAGAAGCAGCGTGTCTCCATCGCGGGGGTGATCGCCATGCATCCCAAATGTATCGTGCTGGACGAGCCCACCGCCATGCTCGATCCCAACGGGCGGAAGGAAGTAATCCGCGCGGTGCGCGCGCTCAATGATGTGGAGGAGATCACCATTATCCTGATCACTCACTATATGGAAGAGATTATCTATGCGAATAAGGTGTTTGTGATGGAGCGGGGGAAGATTGCCATGGAGGGAACGCCGAGAGAGATTTTCAGCAGGGTGGAGGAGCTGAAGGCCCTGCGCCTGGATGTCCCGCAGGTGACGCTGCTCTCCCACGAGCTGCGCAAAAGCGGTCTGGCCATCCCGGAGGGGATCCTGACCTGTGAGGAGCTGGTGGAGGCGCTGGGACATGTGGCGCGGGGATGAATTTTTCTGTGAGATGCGAAAAGGGAAAGGCAGGAGCTATTCATATGTCAATTATCCTGGATCATGTGAATTATGTATATGAGGCGGGCACGGCCATGGAGTTTGCGGCTCTTAAGGACGTCAGCCTGACGATTAACGAGGGAGAATTTATCGGGCTGATCGGACACACGGGCTCCGGAAAATCCACGCTGGTACAGCACCTGAACGGTCTGCTTGTGCCCACCGGAGGTAACATTTATTACAACGGAAAGGATATTCACGATAAGGAATATAATAAGAAGGAGCTGCGCAGCAGGGTAGGGCTGGTTTTCCAGTACCCGGAGCATCAGCTTTTTGAGATCGACGTTTTTTCGGATGTATGCTTTGGTCCAAAAAATCTGGGACTGGACCGGAAAGAGGTGGAGCTGCGGGCGTATGCGGCGCTGAAGCAGGTGGGTATAGAGGACGAATATTTCTATCAGTCCCCTTTTGACCTGTCCGGCGGACAAAAGCGCAGGGTGGCCATCGCGGGCGTGCTGGCCATGAAGCCGGACGTGCTGGTGCTGGACGAGCCCACCGCGGGGCTTGACCCGAAGGGAAGGGACGAGATCCTGGATCAGATCGCCGGACTCAGGGAGGAGACGGGGATGACGGTTATCCTGGTTTCCCACAGCATGGAGGATGTGGCCAGATATGTCGGGAGAATCATCGTCATGAACCGGGGCCAGGTGATGTTTGACGACGTCCCCCGGGCAGTGTTCCGCCACTATCGGGAGCTGGAGGAGGTGGGGCTTGCGGCCCCCCAGGTGACCTATATCATGCAGGCGCTTCGAAAAAGCGGGCTGGATGTGGACACGGATCTGACCACCATTGAGGAGGCCAGAGAAGAGATTCTGCGGGCTGTGGGGAAATAAAAAGCGGTTTGCAGATACGCCGGCGCAGCACGCACAGCGGCGGGAAAACGGGAATGTGAGAGGACAGGGAAGCTATGCTAAGAGATATTACACTGGGACAATATTATCAGACGGATTCGGTGATACACAGGCTGGATCCCAGGGTGAAGCTGACAGCCACAGTCTGTTATATCATTTCCCTTTTCATTGTGGATAATATTGCGGGGTATCTGATCGCCGGGCTGTTCCTGGCAATGATCATCAGGCTTTCGAAGGTGCCTCTCAAATTCATGGTGCGGGGGATGAAATCCATTCTGTTTCTGCTGGTCATCGCGGTGGTCTTTAACCTGTTTCTGACCCCGGGGGAGGTGGTGCTGACCTTCTGGAAGCTGAAGATCACCAGGGAGGGGATCCGGCTGGCCTGCTTTATGGCGATCCGGCTGGTGTTTCTGATCATAGGCTCCTCAGTGATGACGCTCACCACAACGCCCAACAACCTGACCGACGGGATGGAAAAGCTTTTAGGCCCTCTGCGGCATCTGAAGGTACCGGTGCATGAGATTTCCATGATGATGTCCATCGCCCTCCGGTTTATCCCCATTCTGCTGGAGGAGACGGACAAAATCATGAAGGCGCAGATTGCGCGGGGCGCTGATTTTGAGAGCGGAAACCTCCTCAAAAAGGCGAAAAGCCTGGTGCCGCTTCTGGTTCCCCTGTTTATTTCCGCATTCCGGCGGGCGAACGATCTGGCGATGGCCATGGAGGCAAGGTGCTACCGGGGAGGGGAGCACCGCACGAAGATGAAACCTCTGATTTATCAGAAGAGAGACAGGATGGCATACGGCGTACTGGCGCTCTATCTGGCCGTGTGCGTGGCCGTGGGGAGGATCCTGCTGTGAAAAGGATAAAGCTGGTGGTGGCCTATGACGGAACCGATTTCCGGGGATGGCAGCTTCAGCCGAAGGTCCGCACGGTGGAGGGGGAACTGAACCGCGCCCTGAGCGGGCTGCTCCGGGAGGAAATCCAGGTGACGGGCGCCAGCCGGACCGATTCCGGCGTGCATGCCCTGTGTAACGTGGCGGTGTTTGATACCGGTTCACCCATTCCCCCCGCGAAGCTGTCCTGGGCGCTGAACCAGCGGCTGCCGGAGGATGTGCGGGTGCAGGACTCGTGTGAGGTGGCGGCGGATTTTCACCCCAGACGCTGTCCCAGCCGCAAAACCTATGAGTACAGAATCTTAAACAGCAGATTTCCCCTTCCCACCAGAAGGCGGTACGCCCATTTTACTTATGTACCCCTGAATGTGGAGAAAATGAGGCAGGCAGCGGCGTATCTGGTGGGAGAACACGACTTTGCCAGCTTCTGCGCCGCCGCCTCCACGGCGGAGACCACCGTGCGTACGATCCACGCGCTCTCTGTGGAAAGGGAGGGAGAGGAGATTCTGATCCGGGTGTGCGGAAGCGGCTTTCTCTATAATATGGTGCGCATTGTTGCCGGAACGCTGATGGAGGCGGGCAGAGGGCATATAGAGCCCTGGCAGATGGCGGATATCCTTAACGCCAGGGACAGACAGGCGGCGGGGCCTACCGCCCCGGCCTGCGGACTGACGCTGGTGAAGTATGAATTTCTGTGAGCCGGTCAGCATTGGATGAAGGATGCTTTTGCGCGTTGAAAGGGTGTGGGATGAAGGGGAGCGGCGTATGGAAGCAGACGCATTTATTGCGGCAATTTTTGTAAAAATCAGGTTGACACACACGGAAGCGTATAATATAATAAAACGGTGTGAGACAGTTTGAAGCTTTTTTCAGACTGTTTGTTGGTGTGTATGGCGTATCATATACGCATGGAAATCAGTTTGGTAATGTTCTGCCTGATGTTCGTTTCCACCGGTAAGAATCCGTGAGAGCGGCGTCTCATTCCCTGGCAGGGCGTTATGGATAGAGCACCTGAAGGTTTCATGGTCTCCGGAGGCCCGGACATCCAATGGAGAGAGTGGAAACGAAAGGACAAAAATCAAGTGGAGGTAATATCATGAAGACATTTATGGCCAGTCCTTCTACAATTGAAAGAAAATGGTATGTAGTGGACGCTGAAAATAAGACATTGGGTCGCCTGGCTTCGGAAGTGGCCAAAGTATTGAGAGGAAAGAATAAGGCAATCTTCACCCCCCATATGGATACAGGGGATTATGTGATCATTGTCAATGCCGACAAGGTTAAGGTAACAGGCAGAAAGCTCGATCAGAAGATTTATTATCATCATTCCGGATATGTTGGCGGCCTGAAGGAAACTACCCTGCGCGAGATGATGGCTAAAAAGCCTGCGAGAGCGGTAGAGCTTGCCGTCAGGGGAATGCTTCCCAAGGGACCTTTAGGAAGACAGATGTACAGAAAGCTTCATGTGTATGCCGGCCCTGATCATAATCATGCGGCACAGAAGCCCGAAGTATTAACATTTTAAGGGAACTGAAAGGAGAAGATTAAAATGGCTAAATCAGCAAGATTCTACGGCACAGGTAGAAGGAAAAAATCAATCGCCAGAGTATATTTAACGCCCGGTAAGGGTGAGATCAGGGTCAACAAAAGACCGATAGATGAGTATTTTGGACTGGAGACTTTAAAGGTTATCGTCCGTCAGCCCATGGTTGCAACGGACACCGTTGACAAGTATGATGTGCTGGTGAACGTCAGGGGCGGCGGCTATACAGGTCAGGCCGGAGCGATCAGACATGGTATTTCCAGAGCGCTTCTGCAGGTGGACGGCGAGTACAGGCCGATCCTCAAGAAAGCCGGTTTCCTCACCAGAGATCCCCGCATGAAGGAGAGAAAGAAGTACGGCCTCAAGGCCGCAAGGCGTGCGCCTCAGTTCTCGAAGAGATAGGCAAACGGAATAGGGTATCAAGAATTTATACTCCGCAGGTTCTTCCTGCGGAGTTTTTCTGACCTGTTAACATTTCAGGCTATTCAGGTTATAATATCATTTAAACTTACGCAGATTTCATAATGGAGGTGCTGTTATGTGTGATGTGAAAAAGTACGAAAAAATCTATGAAGATATAAAAATGCTTCAACCGGAAGACACTTTACAGCTTGTATTGGAAGCGGAAACAGAAGAGCAAAGAAGCTTTTATGAAATGGTGGGTAATTTTCTTCTGCAAAAGAAACAGCGACAGGTAATAGAAAGGAATCTCTTTTAGTGAAAAAATATATTTTAATAGCAGGTGTTAATGGGGCGGGTAAATCGACGTTGTACCAATCATTACAAAGCCTGCAGAGTATGCCAAGAGTGAATACGGATGAAATATTGAGAGAGTTTGGCGATTGGAGAGATATGGCTGACGTTATGACTGCCGGAAAAATTGCAGTAAAGAAAATTGCCAGGTATTTTGATGAAGATATTACTTTTAATCAGGAGACTACATTGTGTGGAAAGTCAATAATAAATAATATAACAAAAGCAAAGAATAGAGGATATTTTATCGAACTACATTATATCGGGGTTGAGAGTGCAGATATTGCAAAAGAAAGAGTAGCTGCACGTATAAAACAAGGTGGTCATGGCATTGCAGAGCAGGATATAGAAAGAAGATATATTGAGACCTTTGATAATTTGAAAACTGTTTTGCCGGAATGTGATTTGGCGGCATTTTATGATAATACCATAGAGTTTCGCAGATTTGCAATTTATAAGAATGGAAAGCCGATAAGAGTTTCACAAGAGATACCGCTTTGGTATGAAAAATTTATAGAAAATGTAAAATAGAGAGCGGTAATTTATATAATGAAAAGGTGTGAGATATTACAAAATAGTACGGGTAAGTGACAGGTAACTAATAAAGTGTTTGAAAATGCCGCAATTTGGGTATTCGAAATTATCTAAGAGATAGGCAGTTGTTTATATGCAATGTAAAACCCTTGAAAATTTGTTTTTCAGGGGTTTTGTACAGGATAAACTTTTGAAATTACAAAAATGTTACAATCATAAAAAGGATAGGGAA
>CANOVJ010000033.1 GCA_947570615.1 uncultured Lachnospiraceae bacterium | reverse complement strand
GCAGGATTTCGGAGGAGGCGACGGGCAGCAGGAGGCACAGAAAGCCACCGGAGAGAGCGCAGAGACCGCCACAGACGGGCAGAACGGGGCAGAGCCGGAAAAGAGTACACCGGAGACCGAAAACGCCGGAAATGGGGCGAATACAAAGCCGGAGGAAAGCAAGACCATCATTCCACAGGGAACAATGAGAGTGACGGTCATTTGCGACGGCACACTCAACTTGAGACGTTCAGCAGACTGGGGGAACGGGAATATTTGCGGTCGTGCATCACGGGGGCAGTCGTACTATGTGAAAGCGATTCATACAGTGCAGGGAAAGAAGATGGTGCAGACGATTGATGACGTTTATCTGTCCGGACAGTCTGAACATGTACAGTTTGAGCAGTTATAAGAAAAAGAGGACGGCGGGGCATGATGTTCCCGCCGTTTTTCCTGTCTGAATGTTTTTACTACTAACTTATACCCACCGACCGGCAATCTGGACAGCAGGACCGGCGCGGAGGTGATTGAGCTTCTGAAGGAAACCGGCAGGAAATTTCATCAGACCATTGTGATGATCACCCACAACCCGGAGATCGCAGAGCAGGCAGACAGATGCGTCCGTATCGAGGATGGACGGATTGCAGAATAAGGCGGTGATACCAATGAAAGAGCAAAAAACAATCATACGAACATTGATAAATCGCAGCTTCAGGGCGAACAGGACACGAAATTTTGTCGCCGTCTTTGCCATTATCCTGACGACGGTGATGTTTACGTCCCTCTTTGTCCTGTCACAGAGCATCGTAACGAATTTGCGGGATATGAATTTCCAGCAGGCAGGATATGGCAGCCATTTAAGCTCCGGTTCTCTGACCGATGAGGAAATGGCGAAACTGACCGCCCATGAAGCTGTCCGGGACTTCGGAAAAAGTATCGTGATCGGTATTGCGGAGAACGAAGAGCTGACCGGGCGGCAGGTGGAAATCCGCTATGCCGATGAAAACTATGCCCGTTCCTGCTTTTCTTATCCCGAGACGGGAACCATGCCAACACAGAAAAATGAAATCGCTTTGGACACTCTTACCCTTGATAAGATGGGACTGCCCTGTGAACTGGGGCAGAAAATCACGCTTCGGTGGCGCAGGGATCTGAGCGGCAGCGAATACACAACCGGCGTTTTTACGCTCTCCGGTTATTGGGAGGGAAATTCCGCAGCAATGGCAAGTATGGCGTGGGTATCGGATGCATTTATTCAGGCCGAATGCGCAGGCGCAGACCAGGCGGCCCAGCTTGCAAACGGCCAGATCTTTGGAACGGGGATGCTCCACCTGAACCTTTACAGTGACAAAAATCCGGAGCAGGCCGCGGAACAGATTTTGAAGGATACGGGGCTTTCGGACAGGAAACTCTCCCCCAATATGGCATACGATACAACCATGAACCGAAATATCAGCCGTGAAGTTCTGCCCATGACAATCTGCATGGCGCTGGTATTTGCCAGCGGGTATCTGATTATTTACAATATTTTTCAGATTTCCGTTGCCGGTGATATACGCTTTTACGGCAGGCTGAAAACTTTGGGGGCGTCCAGAAAGCAGATAAAGAAAATGATATACGGGCAGGCAGGCCGCCTGTCGCTGATCGGAATTCCTGCCGGGCTTCTGATCGGGCATCTTCTGGGCGCTGTTCTGGTGCCGGTTATGATTACCGGGACAGCAGACAAAGCGAAAACGGCTGTTAATCCGTATATCTTCACGGGCTCCGCTCTGTTCGCTTATTTGACGGTACTGATTTCCTGCAGGAAGCCCGCGAAGATTGCCGGGAAGGTTTCCCCGGTGGAAGCGCTGCGCTACACAGATACGGGAACGGCCGGCAGGCGGAAAATCAGGAAAAGCACCGGCGGCGCAGGCATACCGAAAATGGCGCTGGCTAATTTGGGGCGGAACAAAAAGCGCACGGTTACTGTGATCTGCTCTCTGACGCTGGGGCTGGTTCTGCTGTCCTGCATCTATGCGAAAAATGCAAGCTTTGATATTGACAAATACATGAGCCAGACGGTAATCAGTGATTTTGAAGTGGAGGACAGCTCTGTTTCTTCCACCTTTGGAACCTATAACCCCTACGGCACAACCATCTCCCCGGAGCTGATACAGAGCATTGAGGGGCTTTCCGGGCTGGAGGCCACAGGGCGTCTGTATTCACAGGTATTTACCCATCAGATCGGAGCCCCGGCACTTGAAAACATCCAGGCCTACTATAACGCTGACGACAGACTGGCCTATATTGAGGCAACGGACACGGGGCTGGCAGACGCCTACCACGATATGATAGACAGTGGCGAATGCACCTCTGTTCTGTATGGCGTTGACGGCCTGATACTGTACACCTTTGCGCAGGAGGGCCGGATATTTGACGGCGACTTTGATAAGGATAAATTCCTGTCCGGGGGATATGTGATAATGGAAGCGGCCACGGGCGCTGAGTACGGCGAAAAGGAAATCCAGCCGACCTATTCTGTTGGCGAGAGGGTGACCTTGAACGGACAGCAATACGAGGTTATGGCGATTGTGGCGAATATAACGACCATTACCGAGGGCGTAAACAGCAGCACGGCGGATTTCCTCTCGTTCTATCTCCCGGCGGATACATTCCGGGAAATGTATCCGGATAACACGCTGCGGAAACTGTTTTTCGATGTGGCGGAGGAATACCGGCCGCAGGCCGGAGAAATGCTGACGGACTACCGGAGCAAGGTTGACAGGAGCCTGAATTTCACATCAAAGTCTACGCTGACCCGTCACTATCAGGAGCAGACAAGGGCGAATACCGTGCTGGGATTTGCCGTCAGTTTTATCATTGCGCTGATCGGAATTCTGAATTTTGTCAATTCGATGGCAACGGCGATTGTTTCCCGGCAGAAAGAATTTGCCATGATCCAGAGCATCGGCATGACAAAACGCCAGCTTCGGAATATGCTGATGTGCGAGGGAATGTATTATGCCGGAAGTACCCTGCTTGCGTCCTGCCTTTTGGGAGCATTGGCGGTGGCAGTTGGCGTTCGGATGATGGTGTCAGGCGACTGGACGGCGACATTCCATTTTACGCTTATGCCGCTGGTGATCTGTACACCGGTTTTAATCATTTTAGCAATCGTTATCCCTTATATCTGTTTCAGAAATCTGGAGAAACAGAGTATCGTGGAGCGGCTAAGGGCAGCGGACTGAGTTATGACGTCCGGATTTAAGTCAACCTGCCGCACAGCGGCAAAAGAAAAAGCCGCTGTGCGGCAGAGCAAATTTTATACGCCTGTTTTTGGAGGCTGTCGCAATACAACAGATTCATACAATATGTAGTACAGGTAATATCAGGTAACGTACATATATTGTAGAATTGCCGGTTTTGCGACAGCCATGTCCGGTTTTATGGAGCATTTCGCCTCACAATCCATCTTGAAATATTTTGTCGGGAATGATATACTGTCGTCACTCAGACTGAAAATATTCGTGTTGCCAACGATCATGCGATCAGGCGGCGCGCAGACCTGGAACGACAACGAAAGAAAAGGAGAAAGACCATGAAACGAAGGATTGCCTGGCTTTTGACATGCAGCCTGATCATGATGAGCATTCTTCCCGTGAATGCTGTGGAGAACACGGGAGGCGAAGCGGCGTCAGGATATACGGCGGAGCAGGAACCGGGGGGAAATGATGTTTCGCGCAGTGAAAGGACGGAGGGAGGTGTGGAGCAGGATCAGACAGGCAGCCCCTCGCCTGTGGCTACCCCTGCCCGGACGCCGGATGCAGAGGGAGACGTTCAGGCCACGCAGACGCCCGCGCCGGGGAATCAGGCAGATCCCTCCGGCACGGGGGAGGACGGCGTTGTGCCCGGCAGTCCGGCCGGTGGAGCTGCCGGTGAGGGGGAGGGAAGTCCTTCTCCGACAGCATCTGTGACGCCGACGGCTTTTCCGACGTCATCGGCTTCCCCTTCTGCCACGGCATCTCAGACTCCGTCTCCCTCCGCGACGGCGACTCCTTCAGTATCGCCTTCGACCTTCTCGGTCAATGGAAACTGGAATGACACAGCGGCGTCCACTGACCCTGCGGGCGGAGTGGAGGTGGCGCTGAGGAACGCCCTTCCGGCCAGGGTGGGCGTCGCCGTCTCACTGGAGGATGGCGGCGGCCAGCAGATAAACGGCGGCAAAACCGTAAATCTTGTGCAGGATGCGAAGAAGGAGTCCGTGTTTTTTTATGACCTGACGCCGGGGGAGTATACCCTGAAGCTGTCCGCATCCGGATTTCTGCCATACGAACAGAGGATCCAGGTCAGCGGGGGCGTGATCAGTACCGCGGAGGTCCATACCGGCTTTGTGGAGCTGGATGGCTTTTCCTATGATGCGGCCAGCCCGCATCCGGGGGTGATGCTGATCGGCGACGTGGACGGAAACGGTATCCTGGACGACAGCGACAGGGACGCCATCATGGAGGCTATCCGGGCGGCGGAAAATGGCGCGGCCGGCACGGCGGACAAAAAGACGGACCTGGACGGCAGCGGAAAGACAGACCTTGTGGATTTACAGCTCTTTACCAACAGCCGGGCGAGGCTGAATGCCGGCGCGCATACCCAGGCGACGCTGAGCAGGGCGGTAGCCCCGGGCGCGGTAAAGGTAAACTACAATGCGGATACCACTACGGTGCAGGGAGACCCGGAGAGTATTCTGCGGGGGGACAACGCCGGCGAGCTCACGCTGGGAAACCGGGCCAATACCGTGATCTCCTCCGAGGCTCCGGTGGAGGTGGGATTCAATCTTACCCGGGACGGAGCCGGGCAGGATACGGACGCCCCGGGCAGGGAGATGGAACAGATCGTGATCTCCATGGGCGGCGAGTCCGTTCAGAGCGGCAGCGTGTTCTTTGAGACGGACGAAGGGCCTGTGGAGGTGGAGATCCGGGACGGAAGGCCCGTTTCGGCTGCCCGAGTGTTGACCGGTTCGGACAATAGACAGAGCGGCGCACAGGGGCCCGGAATTACCATTGACCTTGGCGGTCAGATTGCGGTCAAAAAGGTGACCTTCAAAATCACCGCCATGAACAATAATGCTACTCTGGCAGAGATCAGCAAGGTTGAATTTCTCAACGATACCGAAAACAGGATCCCCGAGCCGGAGATGAACGTACCCACCGGTCTTACCGCGAAGGGCGGGGATAAATCCTTTGCCCTTACATGGGACGCCCAGAGGAACATCACCGGCTATGAGGTGGAGATCCGCTACGACGGAAAGGTGGAGAGCGTGCGCGCCTCCTCCAATAACCTGGAGGTGAAATCCTTCCAGGGCGGCAAGCTTAAAAACAATGAGAGCTATCAGGTGCGGGTGCGCTCCGTCAACGGAAACTGGTCCAGCCCATGGAGCGATCCGCCGGTGCTGGCCGTGCCGGTGGTGACCAGAAAGCCCTCCCCGCCGGACAATGTGAGGGCCACCGGGGGCTACCGGTGTGTGCGAATGAGCTGGAAGGATATGGAGGATACGGATTCCTATAACGTCTTTTACAGAAAGGCGGGGGACGCCTCCTTTATAAAGGCGGCAGAGCGGATCGGGCAGAATCGGTTTGAGATCACCGGACTGGAGGATGAGACCAGATATGAGGTGTATGTGACTGGTCTGAACGACCTGGGGGAGAGCAATCCCTCTCTCATCTCGGAGGCCAGGACCATCACGCTCAAACCGGCGAAGATGCCGGAGTATAAGCTGATCAACAAGTCCAACGGAAAAGGAAAGGTGAGCGCCCATATCACCGGGGCCACCCATGTGAGAGGGGAAATGATATCCAGCCCTCTGGACACGGCCGGCTCCGGGGATGCGTCTGTGCCGGCACAGGGAAACAGAAAGAGCGCTCTGGGGACGGTGGATAAGGACTTCGGCTCCGGCTACCAGGTTCTGGACTGGGACGACGGTGCGGCCTATGTGTCGCCGGATAAGGGGCTTCTCTTTACCCTGGACGATTATTATAAGATGAGCTATATCGCCTTTGCGGAGACGGAGGATCTGGCCTCCTACGGCAGGGTTTCGGTATATTACTACGATCAGGAGCACCCGGACGGCGCTTATGCGCAGGGAGCCAATGTGCTGCAGAGGACGGATGAGAACGGAAGGAAGTTCTACCTGATCAAGCTGGAGGAGCCGATTACAGCCAATAAGATCCGTCTGGGCTTTGCCCGCAGCTATAACCTGCGCAACATTGTGATTGCGGAAGTGAACTTTTATTACTACGACTCTCTGGAGGACGATATCCTGGCCCTGTACGGGGATGATCTTCACACCACTCTGAAGGAAGACGTCACGCTGGAGACCATAAACGGGCTGCAGCAGCGTCTGGATACGAAGGATCCCGAGAGCGGAGAGTATCATCCGGAGCGGTCGGTTCTGCAAAGGGAGCTGGATAATGCCAGAGGGCTTCTGGAGACGGGCTTTAACGATGTGGTGCAGATCAATCCCAACATCACCCCGGCCAGGGATTCCCATTTGGGCTTTGGCGGGCTGAACGCCTGGCAGCCTCTGGGGGTTACCGCCTACGAGGGAGAGAAGATCGTCATCTATGTGGGACACAATCAGCTCAAAACCGGGTCAGACACCGCGCTTAAGCTGATTGCCACCCAATATCACGCGGAGGCGGGAGCCCTCGCCTCGGAGGTGGCCACGCTTAAGGTGGGACGCAACGAGGTGACCATACCGGCCATCCAGAGCCTGTCCTTTGAGGGCGGCGGCCCTCTTTACATCAAATATACGGGAAATAACGCCAGTGACAGATACGCCGTGCGGGTAAACGGCGGAGCCCACGAGCCGGTGCTCAATCTCTGGGGCGTTGCGGACGATCAGGAGAGAAGAAAGCTGGTGACCGATTATGTGAGGGCTCTGGACGAGCACGTGGCCTCCCAGGAAAGGCTTCACCAGGAGATACACGAGACAGCCGGAGAAAACAATAAGGTAAACCGAAAATACGATAAGCAGAACTGTATTCTGGGAGCCACGGAGATCATGCTGGATCAGATGATGCTGTCCGTATCCGGTGAGCAGATTCTGGCGGGACTTGGAAAGGGCGACCTGGAGAGCCGGGCGCAGAAGCTTGACGACTCTCTGCGCGCCATGGACGACATGATGGCGTTCTTCTATCAGCACAAGGGCCTTGGAGATACGCCGGATACGCCGGCCACGGACCGGGCGCCGGCCCAGCATCTGAATATCCGTTATATGAGAATGTTTGCGGGTGCCTTCATGTATGCCTCCGGGAACCATATCGGAATCGAGTGGGGCTCTGTGTCCGGGCTGGCCACATCCTCCCCTGTGGTGACGGGTGAGAACGGGGAGTATGTGAGCGGCAGATATTTTGGCTGGGGCATCGCCCATGAGATCGGCCACAACATTAATCAGGGAAGCTACGCCATCGCGGAGGTGACCAACAACTATTTCGCCCAGCTCGCCCAGGCAAGGGACACCAACGCCACCGTGCGCTTTAAATATCCGGAGGTCTATAAAAAGGTGACCTCCAACACAGTGGGCAGGCCATCCAATGTGTTTACCCACCTTGCCATGTACTGGCAGCTCCATCTGGCTTATGACAGAGGGTACAATTTCAAAACCTGGGATACCTGGAGGGAGCGGTTCGACAACCTGTTCTACGCCAGGGTGGATTCCTACAGCCGCAATCCCTCCAGCGCCCCCGGGAGCCTTACGCTGAACGGCGGAGCGGACCAGAACATCATGCGCCTTGCCTGCGCGGCGGCCGGAAAGGATCTGACAGAGTTCTTTATGCGCTGGGGCCTTGTGCCGGACGCGGAGACGCTGCGCTATGCGGGAGGGTTTGAGAAGGAGGAGAGAGCTCTGTATTACCTGACGGACGACGCCAGGGCCTATGAGATCGCATACGGCAGCCAGGCAGGCGTAAAGGAGCGCAATGTGATCGGCGCAGGCAGCAGCGTAAAAGTGGATGGGAAGATCCCCAATCAGGTGAATATTTCCATACAGTGCGACGCTGACCCCAATGTAATCCTGGGATACGAGATCGGCAGAACCCATTATGAGGACGGAAAACCGGTGCGTCAGATCGTGGGCTTTTCCACGGAGAAAACCTGGTCGGATACGGTCTCCACGGTGAACAACAGGGTGATGACCTATGACGTGACGGCGGTGGATAAGTTCGGCTACCGCTCCGCTGCGGCCCGGCTTGGGGATGTGAGGATCTCCCACGACGGAAGCCATGACAAGTCCCTGTGGACGATCACCACCAACATGACCTGCGCCCATGACGGCGCACAGCAGGAGGGGACGGAGGAAGACCCCTGCGCACCGGAGCCGACGCCCCATATTTACCAGATTGCGGACAACGATTACGGCAACACCTATGAGGGACAGAGCATGGCGGAGGATGCGGTGATCCTGATCCGCTTCAACCAGGTGCTCACCATATGCGGCCTGAAGTACACGGTGGCTTCCGGAACGCCCGTCAGCGACTATCTGATCGAGGTGAGTCTGGACGGCGAGAACTGGACGCAGGTTAAGAGAGGAAGATTTGAGGGAGCGAAGGGAAGCGGAACCGTCTATTTCCAGAACAATAAGCAGGATTCCTGGATCTATACCTGCGAGGCGGCCTATGTGAGGTTTAAGGCTCTGGGCCAGAGCGGAATGAACGTTTCCGAGATTGACCTGCTCGGGCCCACGGGAGACAGTATTTCCTTTGGCGTCAGAGAGGGTGATACAAACGGGGCGGCAGGAATCCTGAAGGAAGACTACACCTACGAAAAGAAACCCGGCATGGAGCCGAAGGTGATCCCTGCGGGCTCGCTGGTATTTACCGGAAGCTATAAGGGCAATCCCGCCTACAACGTGGTGGTGCTCTACGATGAGGAGGGCTCCATTGTGGGCGGCGTGAACGGGGACAATGAGCTCATCGCCCACCAGATCATCCTGGCTAAAGCGCCTGAGGAGGGAATGCTGGGCGAGGTCAGCGACGGAATCTGGATTTACTGGATTGAACCGGAAAACGCTCAGACGCCCGCCATAAGTGGAAGCGTGCGCGCCCAGCTCTATCGGGTGAACGACGCGCTGACCAACGAGGGACAGCGGCTGGTGAGCGATACCATGCCTTACCGGATTCCCGACGTGCTGCCGCAGATTACCTTAAGGGATACCCCGCTTGCGGAGGGGGAAAACGGCGGGATGGCAGAATAGGGAGGAACAGGAGATAAAGGTGAAAAAATACGGAAAAATAACAGGTTTTTTATCCCGCATACTGATGCTCTCCGGCATGCTGACGCTGCTTGCTCCGTTACAGGCCGCCGCCACAGAGCAGGAGGCGGAACGGGTGACCCGCGATGCGGTGTCGCTGATCCAGAACGAGGATAAGGTGGAGGTGCTTCTGACCATGAGCAACTCCACCGAGGAAAGGATCACGGCGGTCTCCGTGGCGCTTGAGATCGATCAGGAGAGCCGGGATAAGGTGACGGTGGGCTTTGACTTCGCGCCGGAGCTCTCCGGTGTGGAAAAGAACGCGTTCTATGACGAGAGCACCGGCGTACTGAATGTCTATGCGGCATCCACCCGGACCCTTTTCGGAAACGAGACTTTAAAGCTGGGGGCGGCCAGGGTGCAGCCAAAGGACTCCTCACAGGTTCTGAACGTGGCCGTCAGCTATCGGGGGGCTTCGTTCCAGACGGCCAACGGGGTTTACGGGAGAAAGGTTCCCATGGTGGCGAGAATCTCCGACCCGGTGGATATGCAGGTGGGGCAGGGCGTCGTCTACGATGTGTCCGGCGCGCTGAAGGAGTATCTGCAGTGGGCCATGGAATGTCAGGAGAAGGATTACACGGCCCTGGCCTGGGAAAATCTGCAGAAGCTTATCCAGGAGGCCCAGGCGCTTTTGGGGAAGGCGGATATCACCTCCCAGGAGGCCAACGACATGACGGAGAGGCTGGTCCAGGCCATGCGCAGCACCGGGGCGGGCATGGATACGGGAAACGGTGGCAATACAGCGGGAGGAGCGGACGGCGCGGGCGCTCCCTCCACAGACGGCGCGGGCAGCGGCCAGGGGGGAAACGGCGCGGGCGGCCAGGGCTCGGAAAGCGATAATGTGAGCCAGGGTCTGTATGACGAGAGTCAGTCCTTTGTCCATGAATCCGGCGAGGTTCACCCGATCCAGTCCACCGTGGTCAGAGACAGGGAGCTTATGAGCGGGCTGGTGGATATGAGTCAGGGGACGGCGGCACAGGTTGTGGGAAAGCCCTCCACCCCGGGATCCGGCAGAGCGCCGGTGAAGGCCAGGGTATCCGTGGTGGCCCCCGAGGACGGGCCGGCCAGTATCCATGTGGCCGGTACAGGCGGCCAGGGCCTGGAGAATGGTCAGATTACGGACAGTCAGACCTCTGACGGAGAGGGGCAGACGGACCGGCTGGAAAATGAATCCGCCGGGGAGGAAATCCGCCTGGATCAGACCAACGGCGGCGTCCAGGGGAGCAATAAAATGAAGATCAGCATGCCTGTGCTTGCAGGCTGTGCGGCGGCAGCTGCGGCAGTGCTGGGAGGCGCGGCGTACTTCCTGATTGCCGGACGCAGATCCGCCCCGGGAAAACGCAGAAAACGCCCTGCACGGAAGAAGAAAAGGAAGCCGGTACATAAGAAGAAAAAGCCGGCCAGGAGGTAGGAGGCTCATTCACCTGCCCACCTGGTGACTGCGGAAAAATCTCCCTGTGCAGAGCACGCACAGGACGGCCAGCAGCGAGTAGGAAATGAGTATCATTCCCAGATAGGAGATCACCTTATCTCCCAGAGGATAGCTGATATACATTTTCAGCACATCCTTCATATTGAAGCAGTGAAGAGGCAGCAGGCAGAAGATGTGGTTCCAGAACCAGCTTGTCTTTGAGGAGGGGATAAACAGAGTCCCGTAAAAGAGCAGGATGTCCAGGATCAGTACGGCCATGGGGCTTTTGCAGATGGCCGACAGAAGCAGGGAGGATCCGGTGAGCAGGGCGGAGATCAGAAGGATCACCAGCAGATTCACGGCGCAGACCTGCCAAAGCGTCCAGTCATAGGGGATAATGGCGTTGAAAATCTGCACCGGCAGATCATGCCCCTGGACGCCCAGGAGGACAACGTTGATTCCGATGCTGACCATCGCGCAGAAGAGCATATAGGAGAAGGAAAGCAGGAAGGCGGCCGCAATCTTTGCGGGGATCAGCCTTCCTTTTCCGTGCCGGGAGGAGAGAAGCAGCGCGTCCATGCGGCTCTGGTATTCTCCTGAAAAAACCGGCGCCGTACAGATGCTGATCACAAAGAGCAGCCAGACCAGGAGGCAGATGCTCTCCAGGATCCGGTTCCAGACCTCCCTGTTTCCCCAGCGAAAGGGCGTGTGGACGTTTTGGGCCTTCTGCATCCAGAATTCCTTCTCGGCACGGGTATAATTTCCGTAGGAGTATTCCGCGTTCAGCATGTTGTCAATTTTCTCCAGTCTTCTTTCATAAAAATGGAGACCGTTTTCTGTGGGGATCCCGGCCAGATCCTCCCAGGTAAAGAGCTCGTCGTTCCACTCCCGGTAATGAATGGCGATGAGGAAGTAAAGGTTGGAATAAGGACCGATCAGAGACCAGAGATAAGCGGCCGGATCCTGACCGGACTCTGCCGTAATCTGTGCGAGCCTTTGCTGGTAGTTTTTCAGAAAGTCTGTGAGGAATTCCTCGTCCAGCACATCCGCCAGGGCGTTTTCCAGCTCAGCCTGTCTGAGGATGGCCTCTCTTCCACGGTATGTGACGGTCTCGTCCAGACTCAGAGACTCGCCGCCAATCAGGGCGAGGTTGGAGAAGACGATGAGCGCAAGGCCCAGAAAAAGGGCGATGCGGTTCACCCTGCGGTCAAGAATTTTTTTGATTTCAAATCGGATGAGTTCTTTCATGATAATAACCATACCTTTCTCTCAGTCGAACTGTTCCAGGTAAAACGCTTCCAGATTTTTGTATCCGGCTTCCCATTTTCCCTGCCAGATCAGTCTTCCGTCCTTCATTATCAGCACCACGTCCGCGATCTGCTCGATATCCGTGACAATATGGGTGGAGAGAAGGACAATGTTCTGCCTCCCCACTTCGGCAATCAGCTCCCGAAACCGCACCCGCTCCCTGGGATCCAGACCGGCGGTGGGTTCGTCCAGGATAAGGAGCCGGGGACGTCCGATCAGCGCCTGGGCGATTCCCAGCCGCTGCTTCATGCCGCCGGAAAAGGTTCTGATTTTCCGGTTGGCGCTCTCCGCCAGGGATACCAGCGAAAGAAGCCGCTGCGCCTCCTCTCTGGCCTGCCTTTTGTCCAGCCCCTTCAGGGCGGAGAGGTAGAGCAGAAAATCCATGCCGGTAAATTCGGGATAGTAGCCGAAATCCTGGGGGAGATATCCCAGAAAGGCGCGGTAGCCTTCCGTTGACACGTCCATACCGTCCAGTGCAATGGTTCCACTCTCCGGCCTGAGGATCCCGCAGAGCATACGCATGAGCGTGGTTTTTCCCGCGCCGTTGGCCCCCAGGAGGCCGTAGACCCCTTTTTTCAGGTGAAGGGAAAGGCCGTCCACTGCGTTTTTTTGTGCCTGCGGGTACTTTTTTACAAGGTTTTGGGCAATCAGCTCCATATCAGTTCCTCCGTTTCGTGAATGGTCCTGCGCATTTCGTACAGGACGGGAAAAAGCAGCAGGATCACCGCCGCCGCCCACCAGAGCGCATACTCCTGCCGGTAGAGGCCGGGCAGCTTTTCCTGCAGGAAAATACTCAGGCCGCTGACCATGAGGGCCGCACCGGTACAGGCATAAAGAGCCTCCCGGCCACGGAGTCTGCGGGTACATTCAAGACACAGAAGCGTGGTCAGAAGGTAGGGGGTCAGCAGACAGATGCCGCCGGAAAACAGCGCCAGGCCGTCCAGCAGCCAGATAAGAGGCGCAAGCAGGCACAGAAGCGCCAGATGAAAAAGGCCCATGATCCCCATGCGGGCCAGCACAACACTTTTTAAGGAAAACCGGGAGGCCATCTCCAGCTCTCTCATACGGCAGGAGGCGGAACGGGTACACTCGCTCACCGCCGACATGGCCACAAAGGGCATCAGCGCGCAGAGGATCCACAGCGCACTTTTGCCTGAGAGGCGGGCATTCAGAAGCAGGGCCGGAAAGGGCAGGGCGCACAGCGTCCAAATCCACGGGGGGATACAGGATGCCTGGGTGAGCAGGAAGGTCATATTGCTGATCCGCCGGGGAGGGAGGGTGCGCAGAAAGGTTTCTTTCCGCCAGGGAGCGGGTGGGCAGAAGGCCTCTGCAAGGGCTCTTTTTTGTCGTCGATTCATCGTGAATTCCCTTTCTGAGGATTTGAAAATGTTTCAGGGCGTTTTCTGCGCTCTCAGGCCTGTAGCCTGCTTCTGAGCTGTCTCAGCGCACGGTTCAGTCTGCGGTAGAGGGCAAATCGTGAGATCCCCAGGAGACGGCACAGGGCGTTCACGGGCACTTCGTTCACGTAGCGCAAAAGCAGCAGCTCCTGATCCTCCCGGTCAAGCTCTGAGAGAGCGGCCTTAAGGCAGAGGGAGTCGGTCAGCGCATCCTCCGGCCCGGGAGAGGGATCCATCTTGCGGGAGAGCGAGAGGGGGTCTGTGGCCACCTCCCTGGAGGCGCTTTTCCGGTACTGGTCGATACACAGGTTGCGGGCTATGGAATAGAGGTAGTGGAGAGCCTTTCCGCTTTCCCGATAGCTGCCACTGGAGAGAAAACGCAGGAAGGTTTCCTGGGTCACATCCTGGGCCAGATCCGCCTGACGCAGTCTGAAATAGCAGTAGCGGTAAATTTTGTCGTAGAGCTCTTCCGGGTCCGGAGGGGAGCCAGGGATGGGGAGCATATGCAGGATCCTCCTGATTTCAGTTCCGCAGATAGTTTTCCAGTACGTCCTTATCCGGCCTGAATTCCCGCCGCTTATGTGTCCGCAGATCAGGCCGCGCACTGCCAGGACGGCTGCTGTTATAAAGTATAACGGATGCAGGCGGGGAATGTGCGGATGAAAGCAGGAATTTTCCGGGGAATATTTTCCTGTCGTCATCCCACAAAAGGGGCTGCCGCAAAACAGCAGATCCCCGCAATATCCGGCGCCGATATTTTTCATCGTTCGGACACATATTGCGGAATTACTGATTTTGCGACAGCCCCGTCTGTCCTGCCTCTTCAGCGCAGCTTCTGAAGGGACATATAAGAGTTGTGGTATCTTCTGTCACTGGTCACATCCTCTCCCAGCCAGGCGGGAGGGAGGAAGGCCCTGGCCATCTCCTCGCAGGGAAATTCCACCTCGGCAAGGATCAGAGGGGCAAAGGGCGGATCGAAAACGTCCAGCTCCACTTTAAGCCGGCAGGATCCGCCTGCCGGGTCATATTCATACCCCTGCGCAAAGGATGGAGCCGGCAGGGGAATCAGGTATCTTTTTTTTGAGATAATATTCCCGTCCGCTTTGGTCAGGAGATGCTCGTAGGCGGCCTGATTCAGAGGGAGATTGTATTCCTCCCGGACCATCAGGCCTTTTCCCTTGTAAGTCAGAACGTATTCCTCATCCTGCCTTCGAATGCGCACCACCGGATCGGTACACAGGTAGGCCTGCTGGATGAGAAGACACTGGTAACGGGTAAGGTCACAGGGCAGCTCCCTGATCAGAAATTTGCGTTCAATTTCCATGACAGCGTTCCTTTCTGTACAGACATAACGCATCCATGGCCGATAACCCGGCCTGCGTCGTTTACATACAGTATAACTTTTCTTAATAAAGTTTACAAATCATTTATTGGTAATCAGGGACAATTAATGGTAAAATAGAAAGGAAGATTCCGGCACAGGCAGGATGAAAATTCTGGAAATTTTTTTGCAGAGCCGGAACAGTTCAGGAAAAGGATGGGGATACGTTATGAGCAAGGTATGTGTATTTTTCGGCGCCGGGTTTGAGGAGATCGAGGCGCTTACAGTGGTGGATATTCTGCGCAGACAGGGGATCGAGACGCAGATGGTCTCCGTTATGGGGCAGAGGAAGGTGATGGGCTCCCATCAGATTCCGGTGGAGACGGACGCACTGATTGAGGATGTGGATTTTGAGCAGACGGATATGCTGATTCTTCCCGGAGGCCTTGGAGGCACAAAAAACCTGGAGGCATGCGGGATGCTGATGGAGCAGGTGCAGGCCTTCGCCTCGGCGGGAAAGGCAGTGTGCGCAATCTGCGCGGCTCCCTCGATTTTGGGACACATGGGCCTTTTAAAAGGAAAACGGGCGACTGCCTATCCGGGGTTCGAAAGCCATCTGGAGGGCGCGCAGGTGGTTGCGGAGCCTGCGGTGCGGGACGGAAACATTATCACAGGACGGGGCATGGGCTGCTCTCTGCCTTTTGCGCTGGAGGTCCTTTCTTACCTGACGGATCAGGAGAGTGCGGATGCCATGGCGGAAAAGGTTGTATACATGAAATAGTGGAGAAAGGAAGCAATGAACATATTATTTTTTTTGACGCCGAAAAGCGAGGTGGCCCATGTCTATGATACGGACACGCTCCGGCAGGTACTGGAAAAGATGGAGAACCACAGATATGCTGCGGTTCCCGTGATCAGGAAGAAGGACGGATGCTACATGGGCACGCTCACTGAGGGAGACCTGCTCTGGTACATAAAGGATCATGGAGACCTTTCCCTGCGCAGGGCGGAGGAGATTCTCATGACAGCCGTGCCCAGGAGCTTTGACAATGAGCCGGTGGACGTGGATGTGAATATGGAAGATCTGATGAACAAGGCCATGAATCAGAATTTTGTGCCGGTGATCGACGACCGCAGGCGCTTTATCGGGATCATCACCAGGAAGGATCTGATCCAGTACCTCTGTAAAAAACTGGTGACCGTTCAACTGGAGGCAGGCGGGATGAGCATCGGCAAGGTGCAGTATAATATATAAAAAGCATGTCCAGGTTGAAAAACCATATGCGACAGTTTTTCAACCGCGGATTTGCGCCCGCTGAAGCGGGCAGGAAGGTTAAAATGTATAATCAACTGACGCAGAAGGACATCGAAGCGATGGAGGCCGAGATCGAAGAGCGGAAGCTGGTCACCCGCCCGAAACTGCTCGAGGCAGTAAAGGAGGCCAGAGCCCAGGGGGATCTGAGTGAAAATTTTGAATACTATGCCGCCAAAAGGGAGAAAAACCGCAATGAAAGCCGGATCCGTTTTCTGGAGCGCATGATCAGGACCGCGCAGGTGATCACCGATGATTCCGGCGAGGACGAGGTGGGCATGAACAAAACCGTGGAGGTGGAATACGAGGAGGACGGTTCCTCCCAGAAGCTCAAAATTGTGACCACCATGCGGGGAAATTCCCTGGAAGGTCTGGTGAGCGTGGAGTCTCCCATCGGCAGGGCGCTGATGGGGCATAAGGCGGGGGACAGAGTCTACGTGCAGGTCAATCCCCAGTACGGCTATTATTTAAAGATCAGAGCCATTGAGTGCGCGGACGGGGAGGAGACGGATCAGCTCAGGAGCTTTTAGGCGGGAGGGGTTATAAGGCCGAAAGCCCTCAGAATGAAAAGCTGCGGCCTCGGAACAGCCCTTTGCCAGTCGGAAAAACTTACCAAAATAATTTCGCCAACACCGTTAATACTATGATCAGGATAAGCCATGAGAAAGAGCTTTGAACGGAGAAAAGCCGGGGATTAAATCCACGACATACATCTTCAGGATAAGCGAAATTCTTTTGAACGCTTATCCTGACAATGACGGCGACAGCAGTCAAATATGATAACGGAGGTGAAAAAGATGGCAAGCAGCAAGTCTAATAGAGTAGAAGTTCCTGAGGCTAAGGCAGCTATGGATCGTTTCAAAACAGAGGTTGCTTCTGAGCTTGGTGTTAACCTGAAAGAGGGCTATAACGGCGATTTAACATCCAAGGAAGCCGGTTCTATCGGTGGTGAAATGGTTCGTAGAATGATCAAGAAGCAAGAAGAAGAGATGAAATAACCATCTCCCGAGATGAAATAACCATCTCAAGCGAAAATAAGGAATAAGAGAATGGCCCGTCTGCGGTGCGCAGGCGGGCTGTTTTTATGCGCAGGCCCACACAGAGGAAAAACCGGCGCGCCGGATTTGCATCCGACATAGCCCGCGGTCCACCGCATGGATCATTCCGGAAATAAATTTAATTCTATATATATAAAAATAATATTGACATTATGATGAGAAATAAATATAATCAATATATATAAAACAAAACGATACAGGCAAATTCAGATTGGCCTGCTCCAAGGAGCGGACCGGTCGGGAAGACGGAGGAAAAAATGGAAAAGCAGGCGCAGGATTTTTTTGACCGGCGGATCGCGGACTGTGTGAAGGAGCAGAAGCGGTTACAGCAGGAGGAACGCAGAGACGAGGCGGATTTTGAGAAGATAAAGGCAAATGTCTATGACATTTTCAGAACAGTGTTGTCCGCCGCAGAGAGGAAGTATGACGGCGACGGGAGCAGGGCCCGGGAGTTTTTTGCGGAGAGGCTGGATCAGATTCCCGCCGCATGGGACGCCGCCCTTAAGAAGGCCAGCGCCCACGGGGACGTCCGGGCAATACATATCGAGAGTATCAAGCTGGCGGTTGTGAAGGATATCAGGGAGAATATTTTTCAGACTGGGGAGGAGAAGCGATGACGGAGAATGAAGCGATTGCACTGTTTAAATGCCTTTCAGACAAATCCCGCCTTTACATTTTGAAGGCGCTGGTGGTGGAGGATATGTATGTGGAGCGGCTGGCAGAGCGTCTTGACCTGTCGGCGTCAACGGTATCCTTTCACCTGAAAAAGCTGACGGAGGCAGGGCTTGTGACCTCCGCCCGGACACAGTATTATACCATGTACTCTCTTAAGAGGGACGTCCTTGAGACCAGCATCCTGGACCTGCTAAAGGAAAAGCCGGACGAGGCGGCGCAGCAGGAGGAGCGGGAGGCGAAATACCGCAAAAAGGTGCTGGACGCTTTCTTCCAGTATGGAAAGCTGAAATCCATTCCCGCCCAGCGAAAAAAGGAGCGGATCATTCTGGAGGTGATCGCGCAGTCCTTTGCCTTTGAAAAGAGATACACCGAGCGGGAGGTTAATCTTATCATTGCGGATTTTTATGATGATTTCTGCACCCTGCGCCGGGATATGATCTCGGAGGGGCTTTTGGCACGAGAGGGGAGCGTGTACTGGCGGGTGGAAGAAAGGTAAGGCCGACGTCTACTCTCCCTTTTTCAGATACCTTTCCAGAGGAATCCAGATCAGATAAGCCAGGGCGCTTCCGGTGAGCGAGGTGACGAGCTGGGTCAGGGAAAAGGTGATCCGGGCCGTGGCCAGCACGCCGGGCAGCGCCTCCGGTTTGGGCAGTCTGGAGGCAATGCTGTTCCCGAAGCAGGGGAGCAGGATTAACACGATTACGATTCCCATGAAGGCCGCCTTCAGCACGGAGCCGACCGCCAGTCCGGCTGTGAGCCTGTGGGAAAAATGCAGTTTTTTCTCGAAATACCACACGCACACCGCGAGAATGATATTTCCGCCCATGACCGCAGGAAACATGAGCGGGATGGCGGCCATGATGGGCGAGCCTGAGATAAAAAAGGCGGTGACGGGTGCGATGACGCTGATCAGAATCCCGCTCCAGAGCCCTGTGGCCAGCACCGCGAGAATGATGGTGGTGTTGACGATGGGCCCGGTGAGATACACGGAGAGGTTTTTAAAGAACTGGCTTGCGATACAGATGGCCAGAAGCAGCGCGGTCTGTACCAGTTGTTTTGTAGTAAGCTTCATTGGTATGTCCTTTCGTATTATTGAATAACTGCTGTTTTGTCTTTTCCAGTATAAGGGCAAACGGGAGGAAAAGCAACAGCGATGATTCTCAGAGCGCGCTCATCCCTGCCCGATCCTGTTAAGCCGCAGGATGGCGCAGGTGCCTGAGCCCGGAGTGGAGCGGTATTGCAGGCCACATTCCGGCCCGTAGTAGAGCTGGATTCTGCGGTGTACATTCTGAACGCCGTATCCCCTGCTGTCCGCCATGAGGATGGTGGTGCAGTCCTGTTCGGACATGCCGCAGCCGTTGTCGATGACCTGGAAGACGATGAAATCCTCCTCCAGACGGCAGGATATGGTGAGCATGCCCTTGCCGGGGGCCTGCCTGTGGTCCAGGCCATGGAGGATGGCGTTCTCCGCAAGAGGCTGGATGATCAGGTTCAGCACCGAAAAGGACAGGGCCCTCTCGTCGATATCCCAGGTCACATCGAAGGAGTAAGAATGCATGATCTGCTGGATGGTCACATAGGCCTTTGTGTTCTCCAGTTCATCCCGGATGGTGGTCATGCTCTTTCCCTTATTGAGCATGGTCCGGTAAAAGGTGGACAGAAGCTGCGCCATCTGGCTGATTCCGTTCTGGTTTGCCATGATCGCCTGCACATTGATCAGGGAAAGGGAATTGTACAGAAAATGGGGATTGATCTGGGACTGGAGGATGCGCAGCTCATATTTCTGCTGTTCAATCTGGGCGATCAGCACCTCGTTGATCAGATGGTTCAGCTGAACCACCATGGCCCGGAAAGCGCGCTGGAGCTTACCCACCTCATCTCTGCGCGGGCAGTGCTCCGGGCGTTTTGCGGCAATCTCATAGTTTCCCTGTTCTACCTGCAAAATGTCCTCGGAGAGAGCCTCCAGAGGTCTGGACATGACCCGGGAGAGACAGGCGGCCGCCAGAAAAGAGACGGCGATACACAAAAGCGCCAGCAAAACCGCCGTGAGCTGAAAATGGCGGTAGGCGGTCAGAAGCTCGCCGGAGGGGCGATAGAGCCATGCCGTCCAGGAACCGTTGTTGAGACGGTAGCAGGTGGCCACATAGTCGGAGGGAATATCGCCGCTTGTGAGCTCCTGAGAGGAAAGCTCCTGGGAGGAGAACTCCTGGTAGGAGGACTCCTGGTAGGAGGACTCCTGGTAGGAGAGGGGAATATTGCCCGCGTCCTCCGGGAATGAGGACGTCCTGTAAATGGGATTGCCCTCTGCGTCGGTCAGCAGAAAGCAGTAGCTTCCCTCCACCAGATTCTGGGCGGAGCCGAACAGATCGCTCATATTTACCGTGATACACGCGATCGAAGTGGGGGCCGCATAGGAGTAATACATCCGGCAGACCAGAAAGAGCCGGGAACCGTCCTGCGATACCTGAAAAAAGGGGCGGGTAGCCCTCTGGGCCTGTTCATACCAGGGCATATCCCGGGCTGCCTCCATCCGCAGTACATAGTCTCCGTGGGGATGCAGACCCGGAGCCGAGGTATAGAGCGAGACGGTGCTGATATCCGTGTTCAGGGAACGGATGGTGAGAAAGAGAGGATCCACCTCCTCCTTATAAAAGATATACTGATCATAGTTGGTGGCGTAGTCCTTCAGAAGGCCGGTTTTTAAGGGATCATGCCAGAGAACCATGTTCAGCGCGTCCATATAGGAATTGAGCTTGTAGTCGATGGAATCCGCCGTCTGCCGCAGGGTCTCGTTCAGGTTGTTTTCCTCCCGGTGGATCATCTGGCCGCTGATCTGGATATAGCTTACGATCCCGAACAAAAGCATGGGGATCAGACTGATCAGGATACAGATGGACAATATTTTTCTGCGAAAGGTAAGGTTGTTAAAAAAGGTTATCAGTCTGCCGGACATGGCGCTTCCTCCTGTTAAAAATTAAGTCTGTATCTGTGTCTGCGGGGACTGACTATCCGGGTCAATGCTCTGCGACGCCGCAGCGCCCACGCGGAAGGCGCTGGGGGTGACCCCGTACATCTGCTGAAAGGTCTTGATAAAGTAGGAGGGCGTGGAATACCCCACCGCCCGGCAGATGTCAACGATCTTCATATTGCTGCCGGTAAGAAATTCCCTGGCCGCTTTCATGCGCAGCAGCTTGATGTATTTGTGCAGGGAGCATCCGGTCACCTTTGTGAACATATTGCTCAGATAGTTGGGGCTTAAGTAGACCTGCTCCGCCAGAAGATTCAGGGTCAGATCCTCCCCGTAGTGCTCCGCGATATACTGCTTTACCAGAAGGACGGAATAGTTGGCTCCGTCCACCTCCTGATGCAGGGAATCGGTCAGAAGCGTGGTATAGTGCAGAATCGTCTCTCTGATATCGGAAAAGTGCCGGAGCGTGTAGATTTTTTCGGCCGCCGCCTCGAAATCGGCGTCACTCAGGGACGGGATGGCTGCGATGACGATCTGGAGCAGGGAAATCGCCGTGTGTCGTATGTAAATGGGCGAATGGGAGGTGGAATCGGCGCATCGCAGAATCAGCTCCTCCACCAGGGCGTCAAGCTGGTCGGGCCTTTTCAGGGAGATCGCCAGAGAGATATTCTCCAGCAGCATCTGATCGGACCGGAGAGCGGAAGGGGCGTTCTCATACGGCTGTGCCGGTTTCTCCTCCGCGCCGGGCCTGGCATCGCGTCCGGGCCTATCGCGCCCTGGCCGGTCATAAAAGCTCTCATTATAATAGGAAGTGGACTTGTTAAAGGTGATGACTCTGGAATCGAGCTGGCTTAAGATATCGCTGATGATCTGGTGGAACTCCTCCGGATTCACAGGCTTTAAAATATAATTCACCGCCCGCAGCAGCAGGGCGTTTTTTACATATTCAAAATCGTCAAATCCACTGAAAAACAGGATTTCCATATCGGGCGTGAGAAGACGCGCCCCTCTGGCCAGTTCGATGCCGGAGAGGAAGGGCATCTGCACGTCGGTCAGAAGAATATCCACCTTTTCCTGCCGGATGAGATTCAGGGCCTCCTCCCCATGGGCGGCCTCCAGAATACGGAATCTGCCGGAAAAATCCCTTGTCAGTAAAAATCGGATCAGATCCCGCTCCAGCTTCTCATCGTCTGCCACCAGCACTGTATACATAAACCCACCTCTTATTCCCGCTCCTTCAATAAATATGTACGCCTCTTTTACAAAAAGGATTATATCATCCTCCGCAGGGAGGAACAACATGCACAATCCAACATCTGTAAAATGTTTTATAAAGCAGAAAAACGTTGCATTTACAGAGACGGGACGTCCTGCCTATAATGAATTCATCAACAGAACCGAGAATAGAGGAGGAAGATATCATGAGGAAAAAGTTTTTCAGAAAAGCGGCCGCGCTGACCCTTGCAGCTGTCACAGCCTTATCGCTGGCAGCCTGCGGCGGAGGCGGCGGGAACAATGACAGCAGTGCGGGAGCCGGGGGCGACGCGCCGGCGGCAGATCCGGCGGACCGGGAGAAGGTCACCATCACCATGGGGCGTCAGACCACGGCCGACCCCAAATTCCCCGAGGGAGACAATTACGAGGACAACGCCTACATCCGCATGGTGGAGCAGGAGCTGAATGTCGATATCGTGGATCAGTTCGAGGCCAACAACGGAGACGACTACAATCGTCAGGTTTCCCTTGCACTCTCCGCAGGAGAGCTTCCCGATATCATGAAGGTGGCCTCTAAGGATGAACTGACGGAGCTGTACGAGAACGAGCTCATCGCGGATCTGACCGACGTCTATGAAAATTATGCAAGCGATTATATAAAGGGCCTTTATGATTCCTTCGACGGCAGAGCCCTTGCGGACGTAACCTATGACGGAAAGCTGATGGCCCTTCCCGCCACCGCCTCGGACGCGGGCCCGGGTATGTTCTGGGTCAGGAGCGACTGGGCGGAGACCCTGGGACTTAAGATTGACGAGGACGGCGACCGCTTCGTGACCCTGGACGAGGTGAAGGCGGTTGCGCAGGCCTTTATCGACGGCAATCCGGAGAACGTGGATAAGATGGTGGGCATGGCCTTTGATCCCGCCCTGACGGCCACCAGCTCCGACAACGCCAACATGATCAACACCATCGCCTACAGCGTGGGCGCTTATCCCCGTCACTGGTACGAGGACGAGAGCGGGGAGCTGGTTTACGGCTCCACCACAGACGAGATGAAACAGGCCCTTTCCATCGTGAGAGACTGGTATCAGGAGGGCATCATCGACGAGCAGCTGGGAACCAGAACCTGGGATGATATCACCTCCCTTCTGGTAAACGGACAGTGCGGGATCGTGTTCGGCTCCTGGCATGTGCCGGACTGGCTTCTGAACAATGTTTATACCCTGAACAACAAGGCGGTGTATGAGCCTTACGTGGTGGTCAACAGCGAGGGGAAGGTGAACTGCACCCACTATAAGGCCACCGGGGAATTTGTGGTGGTGAGCGCGGATTTCGAGTATCCGGAGATCGCCATCCAGATCCTGAACCTGATCTACGACGATATGATGACCTCCCCCGAGCTGCTTGAAAAGTATCCCGAGGTGGACAGCTACTTAAAGGAGGGCGTAGACGGAACCGCCCGTCCCTACAACATTGAGGTGAAATCCAGCACCTACCTGTTAGAGGAGTACGCGGAGCTGAAGGCGGCCCTTGACGGTCAGGCCACAAAGGAAGAGATCAGCAGCGCCGAGGAGCGCACCAACTATGACGCCATCAAGGCTTACCAGGAGGGAAGCGGCGAGCTCACAGGCTGGTGCAAGATCCACTCCCGCTGCAAGGGCGTAGATATGCTCACCTACTTAAACGACAGCGACGTCTACAACTGGATCACTCCGGTATATCCTCAGACCACCATGACCATGAAGACCAACTGGGCGAATCTGCAGACCCTGGAGGAGGAGAGCTTCATCAAGATCGTGACCGGTACCGAGGATCTGGACGCGAGCTTTGACACCTTCGTATCCAACTGGAAATCCCAGGGCGGCGACACCATCGCGTCGGAGATCAAAGAGCAGATGGGAAACTGAAAAAATGATTATTGTAAAACAGGCATACCGAAAGGCGTGCCTGTTTTGGGAAAGGAGCATGGTTATCAAGATGAAAAAAAATAAATCGTCCATCTCGTCAACGAAAAATAAAAACTCCCTGCAATACCATGCCATGGTGCTGCCGGGAATGGTTTTCCTGATTATCTTCGGTTATCTGCCCATGTTCGGGCTGATCATGGCCTTCCAGGATTTCGTCCCTGCCAAAGGCCTCTTCGGATCCCAGTTTGTGGGACTTAAGCATTTCACCTATATGTTTACCCTTCCCGATATCGGCAGGGTGATCCGCAACACGCTGATCATCGCCCTGGGGAAGATTATCCTGGGAATGCTTCTGTCCATCGCCTTTTCCATCCTGCTCAATGAGATCCGGATGAAATTCCTGAAAAAAACCGTTCAGACCATCGTATATCTCCCTCACTTCCTCTCCTGGGTTGTGCTGGCGGCGGTTGCCATGAACCTGTTCAACATCGACGGCTCCGTGAACCAGATCATCGCCTCCCTGGGATTTGAGAAGATCAACTTCCTGGGAAGCAACAACGTGTTCCGCAAGCTCCTGATCGGGACGGACGTGTGGAAGGAATTCGGTTACAACTCGGTGGTCTATCTGGCGGCCATCACCGGCATCGACGCCGGGCTTCACGAGGCGGCGGCCATCGACGGCGCGTCCTGGTGGAAGCGGGTGTGGCATATCACCATTCCCGGCATGCTGCCCATCATTTTACTGATGACGGCCATGAACCTGACCAGCGTCTTAAGCGCGGGCTTCGATCAGATCTACAACCTGTATTCGCCTATTGTGTACGAGGTGAGCGACGTGCTGGATACCTACATCTACCGGATCGGTCTGGTGGGAAGGCAGTACAGCTTCGGCGCGGCGGTTGGCCTTTGCCGTTCCATCGTTGCTCTGATCATGCTGGTGGGAGCCAACAAGATCACCGAAAAGCTGACCAATCAGCGGATCTATTAAGAGGGGGAGGTGCAGAAAAATGCTGGATAACAAAAGTACGGGTTCAAAAATCAGAAATGTGGTGATTCATATCATCGTCATCGGGCTGGGACTGATCTGTCTGCTTCCCATGATCAACATTGTGGCGATCTCCTTCAGCGGCAGCGCGGCGGTTTCCGCCAACCGGGTAGGGCTTGTGCCGGTGGATTTTACCGCCCTGGCATACAAAAGGATCGTGGAGGATTCCCAGTTCTGGCATTCCTTCGGGATTTCCGTGGTGCGGGTTGTGCTGACGCTGGCGCTGAACCTGGTGATCACGGTTCCCATGGCCTACGCCATGACCAGATCGAAGGGGGAGTTCCCCGCCAGGAACCTTTACATGAATCTGCTGATCTTCGCCATGCTCTTTAACGGCGGCATGATCCCCACCTATATCGTGGTGAAAAACCTTCACCTGCTGAACACCATCTGGTCCCTGATCCTGCCGGGAGCGGTGCCGGTATTCAGTGTGATCCTGCTGATGAATTTCTTCAAGGGCGTGCCCAAAGCGCTGGAGGAGGCGGCCATCATCGACGGGGCCAGCCAGTTCCAGGTGCTGCTCCAGATCATGGTGCCCTGCGCCAAGCCCTCCATCGCCACGGTATCTCTGTTCAGCATCGTGGGAAGCTGGAACGACTTCTTCGGCGGACTGATCTATATGCAGAGGGTGGAGGACTATCCCATCATGACCTATATCCAGTCCCTGAACATCGATCTCCAGGAGCTGGTCAAAAACGCCGCCAACAGCGCCGCACTGGAGAATGTGGCGGAGCTCTCCAACAGGAACTTAAACGCCGCAAAGATCGTGGTGGCGGTGATTCCCCTGCTGCTGATCTATCCGTTCCTGCAGAGGTATCTGATCTCCGGACTGGTAATGGGGTCGGTTAAGGAGTAAAATAAAAGAAAGACTTGTCACTGAAAAAAGAGAAAGGAATCAGCATATGGAAAGAAAATGGTGGAAGGAAGCGGTTGTGTATCAGATTTATCCCCGGAGCTTTATGGACAGCGACGGGGACGGCGTGGGGGACCTTAAGGGGATTATCTCCAGGCTGGATTATCTGAAGGAGCTGGGGGTGGACGTGGTCTGGCTCTCGCCGGTCTACAAGTCTCCCAACGACGACAACGGCTATGATATCAGCGATTACCAGGCCATCATGGAGGAGTTCGGCACCATGGAGGATTTCGACCGGATGCTTGCGGGGATGCATGAGCGGGGGATCAGGCTGGTGATGGATCTGGTGGTGAACCACACCTCCGACGAGCATCCCTGGTTCGTGGAGAGCCGTAAGTCCAAAGACAATCCTTACCGGGATTACTATTTCTGGCGGGAGGGGAAGGAAGGGAAGGAGCCCAACAACTGGGCAAGCTGCTTCTCCGGCTCCGCCTGGCAGTATGACGACGCCACGGATATGTATTATCTGCATCTGTTCTCCAAAAAGCAGCCGGACTTAAACTGGGATAACCCGAAGGTGCGCGACGAGGTCTTTTCCATGATGAACTGGTGGTGCGATAAGGGGATCGACGGCTTCCGCATGGACGTGATCAGTATGATCTCCAAGAAGCCCGGCCTGCCCGACGGGGAGCTCTTTCCGGGGGCGCAGTACGCCTGGCCCGGCGTGGTCAACGGGCCCCATGTCCATGAATACCTGCAGGAGATGAACTGCCAGGTGCTCTCCCATTACGATCTGATGACCGTGGGAGAGTGCGCGGGGGTCACCATCGAGGAGGCGAAAAAGTACGCCCGCGCCGACGGGAAGGAGCTGAGCATGGTGTTCCAGTTTGAGCATGTGGGGCTGGACGACGGCAGGTTCGGCAAATGGACGGACCGGCGGGTGGATCTGCGGGACTTTAAGAGGATCATGAGCAAATGGCAGAGTGAGCTGGCGGGAGCGGCCTGGAACAGCCTGTTTTTGGGGAACCATGACCAGCCCCGTTCCCTGTCCCGCTTCGGCTGCGATGCCCCGCAGCATCGGGTGATGTGTGCAAAGATGCTGGCCACCTGCCTGCACATGATGCAGGGAACCCCTTATGTCTATCAGGGGGAGGAGCTGGGCATGACCAACACTCCCTTCGACTCTCTGGACGAGGTGCGGGATATCGAGAGTCTGAACGCCTTCCGGGAGCTCACCGATGGGGGAGTCGTCACGCCGGAGGATATGATGCGCTTTATCAATCTGCGGGGAAGGGACACGGCCAGAACCCCCATGCAGTGGGACGACAGCGAAAACGCGGGCTTTACCACAGGAACGCCCTGGATTAAGGTCAATCCCAATTATAAGGAGATCAACGCCGCAGACCAGATGGCGGATCCGGACTCGGTGTTTCATTATTATAAGAAGCTGATCGCCTTAAGGAAGCAGGAGGATGTGATCGTGTACGGCGACTATCAGCTCCTTGCGCCGGAGAGCGAAACGCTGTATGCTTATACCAGAACCCTGGAAAGGGAGGACGGCACAGATGAGCTTTTAGTGATCTGCAGCTTCGCCGGGCAGGAGGAGACCTTTGAGATCCCGGAGAAATTCCTGGACGGAGAGATTCTGATCGGAAACGGCAGGCGGGAATCCGTGGAGAGAAGGTTTATTCTTGCCCCATATGAGGCGGTAGCGATCCTGAAACGGTAAAGAAAGGAGCCAACATGAAACCACATTTAAAACTGGAGACCCGCCCGCAGGCAGCGGCGGAAAATATTCTTCAGGGGGAGCATTACCGGATCAGCGTACTCACGGAGAGTCTGGTGCGGCTGGAGTACAGCCCGGAGGGCGAATTTACCGACGCTTCCACCCAGACGGTGCTCAACCGGGATTTCCCGAAGGCGGATTTTACATACAGGGAATCGGAGGAGGAACTGGAGGTACGCACCCGTTATTTTCAGCTTCTCTATAATAAGAAGGAGTTCTCCGGCCACGGACTCTCCCTTGCCTGTGTGGGAATGGACCTGGAGGGAATGCCGGGAGGCAACCGCATGGCCTGGCATTATGGGGAAAAGGGGAAAACCCTGAAGGGCACGGCCAGGACTCTGGACAATGTGAACGGGGCCTGTGAGCTGGAGGACGGAGTGATGTCCTTCTGGAGCGGCTGCGCCTGCCTGGACGATTCCCGCACTTTGCTGCTCTCAGAGGACGGCTGGGTAAAGCCCCGCAGGAAGGGAGCGCAGGACATTTATCTGTTTGCCTACGGGCACCGCTATCTGCAGGCCCTTAAGGACTTTTATTATCTCTGCGGCCAGACCCCCATGCTGCCCCGGTTCGCCCTGGGCAACTGGTGGAGCAGATATTATCCCTATTCGGAAGAGACCTACATGGAGCTCATGGGAAGGTTTGACCAGGAGCAGGTTCCCTTTTCCGTGGCGGTCATCGACATGGACTGGCATCAGGTGGACATCGATCCCAAATACGGAACCGGCTGGACAGGGTATACCTGGAACCGGGAGCTCTTTCCGGATCCGGAGAGGTTTTTAAAGAAACTCCATGACCGGGGAATGAAGGCCACTCTGAACGTACATCCGGCGGACGGGATCCGGGGCTGCGAGGAGTGCTATCCCCAGGTGGCCCGGGCCATGGGGCTGGATCCGGAAAAGGAGGAGCCGGTGAACTTTGATATCGCAGACCCTCATTTCCTGGAGGTGTATCTGGAAGAGGTGCATCATCCCCTGGAGGAGCAGGGGGTGGACTTCTGGTGGCTGGACTGGCAGCAGGGAGGCAACACGAAGGTGGAGGGACTGGATCCTCTGTGGATGCTCAACCACTACCATTATCTGGACAGCGGCAGGGCGGGAATGCGTCCCATGACCTTTTCCCGGTATGCGGGGCCGGGTTCCCACCGGTATCCAATCGGGTTCTCGGGGGATACGGTGATCTCCTGGGAGTCCCTGGAGTTCCAGCCTTACTTTACCAGTACGGCCTCCAACATCGGCTACGGCTGGTGGAGCCACGATATCGGCGGCCACATGATGGGGGCCAAGGACGACGAGCTGGAGGCCAGGTGGTATCAGCTTGGGGTATTTTCGCCCATCAACCGTCTGCACAGCTCAAACAGCGTTTTCAACGGCAAGGAGCCCTGGCGGTTTAAGAAAGAGGTCTGCGAGACCATGAAGGATTTCCTGCGTCTGCGTCATAAGCTGATTCCCTATCTCTACACCATGAATTACCGCACCTGGAAGGAAGGGGAGCCCATCTGCCAGCCCCTTTACTACAGATACCCTGGGAAATGGGAATCCTATATGCAGAAAAATCAGTATTTCTTCGGAAGCGAGCTGATGGCCGCGCCTGTCACCTCCCCCCGCATCAACGGGCTGAATGTGGCGAAGGTGAAGGTTTTCCTGCCTCAGGGGCTGTGGTTTGATTTCTTCACGGATATGGTCTACCAGGGCGGACGGAGCCTGTGTATGTACCGGGGCATCGACAAAATCCCGGTGCTGGCAAAAGCGGGAGCCATCATTCCCATGACGGAGCGTTTTGAGACGGCCCGGGCCATGGAGAATCCCGGGGAGCTCACGGTGCGGGTGTATCCGGGGGCGGACAATGCCTTTACCCTCTATGAGGACGACAATATGTCCATGGGCTACCGGGAGGGAGCATGCGTCACAACGCAGCTGCGCCTTGACTGGGCGCACAGGCGCTTTACCATCCTGCCGGCGCAGGGCGATACGTCTCTGATTCCTGCCGACAGAAGCTGGAATATCGAGCTGCACAGGGTGAGCGCCGCCACGGCGCAGGTGCTGGTAAACGGCGTCGGCAGAAAAGCGGCGGTGCTGAAAAATGCAGATACCCTCACCGTTTCCCTGACCGGTATCAGGCCGCAGGATACGGTGATGATTCTTCTGCCGGAGGATACGCAGATCGCCTCAAACCCGGTGGCGGAGCTTCTCTATACATTCCTGGACCAGGCGGAGATCCGCTTCTTTACCAAGGATCAGATTTACCGGCTGGCGCAGGAGAAGAAGGACGATCCGCTGCTTCTGGTCAGCGAGCTGCAGGCCATGGGCGTGGATGAGGATCTGCAGAAGGCGGTGACGGAGATTGTGGGCGCGTACCGCGCGGTGGAGTCATAGTATATTTTATCTTATCATTGAACCGACAGCGGGCAGGGGAGATTTCCCCTGCCTGTTTCATTACAGTTAAGGAGCAGTCCTGGGCAGACCTCTGTTTTGCCTGATAAAGATGGGGATTTTCAGTAAAATAATGCAAAATCCACTCTGGTATTTTCCACCCCCCTGTGCTATAATGGTAAAATGACTGTGAGCATGTCCGGAATTTGTATCAATTCTGCTTCAGGCAGGAGCAGGTTGAAAGAAGCCTTCGGCTTTTTTCAATCGTGAAAAGCTTCCGGCCTGATTGGAAAGCCGTCTGTGGGCGGCAGCATAGGGTTAAATTAAGATAAAAGGACAGAGTAAGGAGGATGTACCAGGATGAGTGTACAGGTAGAAAAACTGGAAAAAAACATGGCCAGGCTGACCGTAGAGGTTCCGGCGCAGGAAGTGGAGAAGGCGCTCCAGAGCGCGTTCATGAAAAATAAGAATAAGATATCCGTTCCCGGTTTCCGGAAAGGAAAGGTGCCCCGTCAGATGATCGAGAAGATGTACGGGCCGGAGATTTTTTATGAGGACGCGGTGAATGAAATGCTCCCCGACGCATACGAGCAGGCCGTTAAGGAGTGCGGGGAGGATATCGTTTCTTCCCCCGAGATCGACATTACCCAGATCAAAAAGGGCGAGCCCTTTATCTTTACAGCCGAGGTAGCCATCAAGCCCGAGGTGAAGCTGGGCAAGTATAAGGGCGTTAAGGTGGAGAAGTCCGACGCTGCCGTGACCGATGAGGAAGTGGACGAGGAGATCGGAAGAGAAAGAGAGCGCAACGCCAGGAACGTGGAAGTGACCGACAGACCGGTTAAGGACGGCGATATGACCATCCTTGACTTTGAGGGTTTTGTGGACGGCGTGGCTTTTGAGGGCGGAAAGGGCGAGAATTACAGCCTCACCATCGGCTCCGGAGCGTTCATCCCCGGCTTTGAGGAGCAGCTGATCGGGGCGCAGATCGATCAGGAGACGGAGGTCAACGTGACCTTCCCGGAGGATTATCAGGCTGAGGAATTGCAGGGTAAGGCCGCCGTGTTCAAATGCACGGTGAAGGAGATCAAGGAGAAGGAGCTTCCCGAGCTGGACGACGAGTTCGCGTCGGAGGTTTCGGAATTCGATACCCTGGAGGAATATAAGGCCGATGTGCGGGCTAAAATCACAGAGAGGAAAGAAAAGGAGGCCAGGGACGCCAAAGAGGAGAAGGTGATCGAAGCGATCATCAACGACTCCGACATGGAGATCCCCGAGGCCATGCTGGCGACCCAGCAGAGACAGATGGTGGATGAGTTCGGCCAGAGAATCCAGATGCAGGGAATCCCCATGGAGCAGTATTATCAGATGACCGGAAACACCCGCGAGCGCATGATCGAGCAGGTGAGACCTCAGGCGGAGAAGCGGATCAAATCAAGGCTCGTGCTGGAGGCGATTGCGAAGGCTGAGAACATCGAGGTTACCGAGGAGGAGTTCGAGGAAGAATTAAAGACCATCGCCGAGGCCTACCAGATTGAGATCGACGAGGTGAAGAAGACCCTTCCCGAGGAGAGCATAAAGCAGATCAGGGAGGATCTTGCCGTGCGCAGGGCCGCCGAGTTTGCAAGGGACAACGCGGTGGAGGAATAAAAGGAGGATTTATATGAGCTTAGTGCCTTATGTCATAGAGCAGACCAGCAGGGGCGAGCGCTCCTACGATATCTACTCAAGGCTTCTGAAGGAAAGAATCATTTTTTTGGGGGAAGAGGTAAACGACGTTACGGCCAGCCTGATCGTGGCCCAGATGCTGTTTCTGGAGGCGGAGGATCCTGAGAAGGATATTCAGTTTTATATCAACAGCCCGGGAGGAAGCGTGACGGCCGGTATGGCCATCTATGACACCATGCAGTATATCAAGTGCGACGTGTCCACCAACTGTATGGGCATGGCCGCCAGCATGGGAGCTTTCCTGCTGGCGGGGGGAACCAAAGGCAAGAGGCTTGCCCTTCCCAACGCGGAGATCATGATTCACCAGCCCTCCGGCGGCAGCCAGGGGCAGGCCACGGAGATCGAGATCGCGGCCAGGCATATTCTGCGCACCAAAGAGAAATTAAACAAAATCCTTGCCGAAAACACAGGCAGGGATTATGATGTGATTGCTGCGGATACGGAGAGAGACAACTGGATGAGCGCCGAGGAAGCGCTGGAATATGGTATCATTGACAGAATTTACCGGAAACGCACGGACAAATAGCCGGAGCAGGCAGACGGCATAAATTTGCAGTATTAAGGGGAAAAGCAATGGCAGGAAAGTTTTCCGATAATATCAGATGTTCTTTTTGCAATAAAACCCAGGATCAGGTGAGAAAAATGATCGCCGGCCCCGCAGGGGTGTATATCTGCGACGAGTGCGTGGAGATCTGCGCCGATATTGTGGATGAAGGCTATGAAGAAGAGGAAGAGACGGCGCAGGAGACAGAGTTTGATATCAATCTGTTAAAGCCTGTGGAGATCAGGGATTTCCTGGACGACTACGTGATCGGGCAGGATGAGGCGAAAAAGGTTCTGGCGGTGGCCGTCTACAACCATTACAAGAGGGTGACGGCACCCCGGGATATGGATGATGTGGAGCTGGAAAAGAGCAACATCATCATGCTTGGGCCCACCGGCTCGGGGAAAACCTATCTGGCCCGCACGCTGGCCAAAATCATCAACGTCCCCTTTGCCATCGCCGACGCCACTACGCTGACGGAGGCCGGATATGTGGGCGAGGATGTGGAGAACATCCTGCTTAAGCTTTTGCAGGCCGCCGACTATGACGTGGAGCGGGCGCAGTTTGGTATTATTTATATTGACGAGATCGACAAGATCACCAAAAAGAGCGAGAATGTATCGATCACCAGGGACGTATCCGGCGAGGGCGTACAGCAGGCGCTTCTCAAGATCGTGGAGGGAACCGTTGCCAGCGTACCGCCCCAGGGTGGCAGAAAGCATCCTCACCAGGAGCTGATCCAGATCGATACCTCCAACATTCTGTTTATCTGCGGCGGAGCCTTCGACGGTCTGGAAAAGATCATCGAGAACCGCTTAAACCGCAATTCCATCGGTTTTGAGGCGGAGATCGCGATTAAGAGCAAACGGGAGATCAGCGATGTGCTTAAGGAAGTGACGCCGCAGGATCTGGTGAAGTTTGGCCTGATCCCGGAGTTTGTGGGGCGGGTACCCATCACGGTTTCCCTTGAGGGGCTGGACGAGGCGGCGCTGGTGAGGATCCTCACAGAGCCAAAGAGCGCGCTGATCAAACAGTATCAGAAGCTGTTCGGCTTCGATGACGTGGAGCTCACCTTTGAGAGGGACGCGGTGGAGACCATAGCCCGGCTTGCCTATGAGCGCAGGACAGGGGCCAGAGGCCTTCGCTCCATCATGGAGAAGGTGATGATGGACGCCATGTTCCAGATTCCGTCGGACGACACGATTGAGGAGTGCGTTATCACCAAAGAGGCTGTCGAGGGCGGCAGTGCGCCTTTGCTGATTCATCGGGAAATGATGCGCAGAGCCAGATAAGAACAAACGCCGCCCACGCTGTGCGGGTCGGCTTATTGTAACAAACGCCGCCCACGCTGTGCGAGGCGGCTTATTGTAACAAATGCCGCCGTGAGGCGGCATTTTGCATAGAGGATGTGTGATGAGCGAAATAATGGAAGAAGCCGTGCAGGCGCTTACAATGCCGGTCATTCCCTTACGGGGAATGACGGTTTTGCCGGACGCGGTGATACATTTTGATTTAAACAGAGAGAAATCCGTGCAGGCGCTGGAATATGCCATGATGAAAAATACCCGGATTTTTCTGGTGACGCAGAGGGACGCAGGGATTGATGAGCCCCGGGAGGAGCATTTATACCGGGTGGGAACCGTCTGCGCGGTAAAGCAGGTCACAAGGCTTCCGCACCAGATCGTGCGGGTGCTGGTGGAGGGGATCTGCCGGGGGGCGCTTAGGGGGATTAATCCGGACAACTCCGGTTTTCTGGAGGGCTTTGTGGAGATCTTTGAGCGGGAGGATCAGAGCGGGGAAGCGGATCCGGTGGAAAGGGAGGCCATGCTCCGCCAGCTCAGGGAGTATTTTACGGTCTTTGCCGCCCATTATCCCAGACTGGATAAGAACGCGCTGCAAAGATATGCCCAGGTCACGGACCCTGCCAGTCTGATAGATCAGATCACCATGAACCTGCCCTTTGGCTATGAGAAAAAGCAGCAGATACTGGAGACCCTGGACGTATCCGCGCGCTATGAGATCCTGTGCGAGCAGCTTCTCAACGAGATTGAGATCGCCAAAGCAAGGGAGGATCTTGCCAGCCGCATGAGGGAGCGGGTGGATAAGAACCAGAGAGACTATCTTCTGCGGGAGCAGCTTCACTATATCCGGGAGGAGCTGGGGGAGGAGGGCTCCTTTTCCGACGCGGATCAGTTCGATCAGGCGCTGGAGCAGCTGCAGGCTTCAGAGGAAGTGAAGGAAAAAATAAAAAAGGAGATCTCCCGGTTTCGCAGTCTTGCGGTGAGCAGCTCGGAGGGAGCCGTGGAGAGGGCCTACATAGAAACCCTGTTGGAGCTTCCCTGGGAGAAGGCCTCCCAGGACAATGAGAGTATGAGCCGGGCCAGGGAGATCCTGGAGAGGGAGCACTATGGCCTTACACAGGTGAAGGAGCGGATCCTGGAATTTCTGGCGGTGCGCTGCCTTACCAGGAAGGGGGAGAGCCCCATCATCTGTCTGGTGGGCCCTCCCGGAACCGGAAAGACCTCCATCGCCAGAAGCGTGGCCGAGTCCCTGGACAAAAAGTATGTGCGGATCTGTCTGGGGGGCGTGCGCGACGAGGCGGAGATCCGGGGCCACCGCAAGACCTATGTGGGGGCCATGCCGGGGCGGATTGTCGCGGGCCTTAAGCAGGCGGGGGTGAAGAATCCCCTGATGCTTCTGGACGAGATCGACAAGGTGAGCAACGATTACAAGGGGGATACCTTCTCCGCCCTTTTAGAGGTGCTGGACGGGGAGCAGAATGTAAGGTTCCGGGATCACTATGTGGAGATTCCGCTGGATCTCTCCCAGGTGCTGTTCATTGCCACGGCCAACACCACCCAGACCATCCCGAGGCCCCTTCTGGACCGGATGGAGATCATCGAGGTGAACAGCTACACGGAAAATGAGAAGTTCCACATCGCCAGGGAGCACCTTCTCAAAAAGCAGATGGCCAGAAACGGAATTACAGGCAGGATGCTGACCATTCAGGACAGCGCCCTTAAAAATATCATCACTTACTATACCAGGGAGGCCGGCGTGCGGGAGTTGGAGCGCAAGATCGGGGAAATCATGCGCAAGGCGGCCAGAGAGATTCTGGAAAACAGACAGGCGGGAGAGAATGCGGCCAGAGAGCCCGCTCAGGAGACGGGCAGAGAGTCGGCTCCGCAGGCGGGCGCGGATCCGCTTTCCGACCTGCCCAGGATTAAGGTGACGGCCTCCAATCTGGAGAAGTATCTTGGAAAACGAAAATACAGTCTGGATAAGGCCAACAGGGAGCCCCAGGTGGGCATCGTGAGAGGTCTTGCCTGGACCAGCGTGGGGGGCGACACCCTTCAGATCGAGGTGAATATGATGCCCGGAAAGGGCGAGGTGGAGCTCACCGGACAGATGGGGGACGTGATGAAGGAGTCGGCCAGGATTGGAATCAGCTTCGTGCGCTCCGTGGGGGAGGAGTACCGTATCCAGCCGAAGGTGTTTAAGGAGAACGATTTTCACATCCACATCCCCCAGGGAGCGGTGCCCAAGGACGGGCCCTCCGCCGGGATCACCATGGCCACGGCGATCTTTTCCGCAATCACAGGAAAACGGGTCAGGAGCGATCTTGCCATGACGGGGGAGGTAACCCTGCGGGGAAGGGTACTCCCCATCGGCGGCCTGAAGGAAAAAATTCTGGCGGCCCGGATGGCGGGGCTTAAGGAGGTGCTGGTTCCTTCTGAGAATAAAAAGGACATCGAGGAGATCTCCCAGGAGATCCTGGAGGGGCTGACCATCACCTTTGTAAAGAGCATGAAGGAAGTGTTAAGGCACGCGCTGGTGTAGGGAACTGCGAACGGCCCGGATCGGGGCGCAGACGCGAAAATGCCTGCGCGGACCTGGTACGGCGCTGCGGCGCAGAGCGCGGCATGGAGGATTGGAATGATAATTAAAAGCGCAAGTCTGGAAACGGTGTGCGGCGTCACCAGCAAACTGCCGGTAAACGCCCATATGGAATTTGCCTTTGCGGGTAAGAGCAATGTGGGCAAGTCCTCCCTGATTAACGGACTGATGAACCGGAAATCCCTGGCGAGAACCAGCGCCCGGCCGGGGAAGACCCAGACCATCAATTATTATAATGTGAACGACGCGCTGTATCTGGTGGATCTGCCGGGGTATGGCTACACCAGGGCCAACGTGGAGATCAAAACCGAATGGGGCAGGATGATCGAGAAGTATCTGCACAGCTCCGGGCAGCTCCGGGCGGTCTTTCTGCTGGTGGATATCCGCCATGAGCCCTCCGAAAATGATCGGATCATGTACGAGTGGATTAAGGAACAGGGCTTTGCCCCGGTGATCATCGCCACCAAGCTGGATAAGATCAACCGCAGCCAGATCGCCAGGCACGTTCGCCAGATCCGGGAGGGGCTTAAGGCCCGGGAGGACACGACGGTGATCCCCTGGTCGGCGCAGACCAGGCAGGGCCGGGAGGAAATTTACGAGCTGATCGATTCTTATCTGGAACATGCGCAGGCGTGAGCCCGGGCAGTGGTTGAGGATCCTGAAAAGAGGCGGTTTTGGGGTATGGGAAATAGAAGAACATATTTAAAGGTACTGGTCAATCTGGGGATTATGCTGCTGCTTTTGCTGGTATGTATTTTTGTGGTTCCCAGAATTATCATTGTGTTTATGCCCTTTGTGGTGGGATGGGTGATCGCCATGATCGCCAGCCCGCTGGTACGCTTTTTCGAAAAGACGCTGAAAATAAAGCGAAAGGCCGGATCGGCCTTTGTCATCATAGCCGTCATCGCCCTGGTGATTCTGGCGGGGTATCTCATGGGTATAAAGCTGATTGAGGAAACGGTGAGCTTTACCCGGGAGCTGCCGGATATGTGGGAGAACACCCTTGAGGATTTTACGGAGGTGGGGCAGAAGCTGGCCAATGCGGGCAGATATCTCCCCGAAAAGGTGCAGATCACCTTCAGCAGGATCGCGGGGAATGTGGAGACCTACATAGGGGATCTGATCGGAGAGCTCAGTACCCCCACCATCGAGGCGTTAGGGCGCTTTGCCATGAATCTTCCCTCCATTCTGATCGGGATCATCATGTGCCTTCTCTCCGCCTATCTGTTTGTGGCGGACCGGGAATATGTGAGCGGCCTTCTTCACCGGATCATGCCGCAGGCCATCATTGAGCGATGGGACATGGTGAAGAGAGGCCTGCGCCACGCGGTGGGCGGTTACTTTAAGGCCCAGCTTAAGATCGAGCTGTGGATGTATCTGCTTCTGGGCGTCGGCTTTACCGTTCTGCGGATAAGGTATGCCTTTATCATCGCCATCGCCGTGGCGTTTCTGGACTTTCTGCCCTTTTTCGGGACGGGAACCGTCCTTCTGCCCTGGGCGGTGGTCAAATTCTTAAGCGGCGATTACACTATGGTCATCGGTCTGCTCATTATCTGGGGCGTGGGACAGCTTGCCAGACAGCTCATCCAGCCCAAGATCATGGGGGACTCCATGGGGCTTGCGCCGGTTCCCACCCTGTTTCTTCTGTATATCGGTTATAAGATGGCGGGCGTGATCGGGATGATCATCGCCGTTCCCATCGGTATTATTGTGCTGAACATGTATCAGGAAGGCGTTTTTGACACCACCATTAACAGCTGTAAGGTGCTCTATGCCAGCATCAGCAATTTCAGACATTTAAGCGACGAGGACATGGAGGCGGTGCGAATTTACCGGGAAGCGGAAAGGGAGCGCATGGAGGCGAGAAGAAGGCAGAGGGAAGAAAAGGAGCAGGGACAGAAGGAAAAGGAACAGTAAACGGACAGGAAGGCTGCAGGGCGCTTTGGCGTGTGGCGGTTCTGGAAAGGGGTGTCGCAAAAATGAAGGTGACAGTATACAATTGCAGAGAATTCGACGAGAAGGCTTTGTTTGAAAAATATGCACAGGAGCTGGGGATTGAGCTGATCCTCTGCCCGGACGCGCCGGATGCGCGCAACGCCTCCCTTGCAGAAGGGGCCCAGTGTATCGATATCATCACCTCCCGGATGCCCGGGGAGCTGCTCTCGGTCTTTGCGGATTACGGGGTAAAATATGTGACCACCCGGACCATCGGCTATGACCATATCGACGTAAAGGCGGCCAGGGAGCTCGGGATGACGGTAGCCAACGCGCCCTATGGTCCCTGCGGCGTGGCGGACTATGCGGTGATGCTGATCCTGATGACCATCCGGAAAATGAAACGGATTCTGGAGCGCACCAATATCCAGGATTACTCCCTCAAAGGGATCCAGGGCCGGGAGCTTAAGGATCTGACCGTGGGAATTATCGGAACCGGCAGGATCGGAAGGACGGTGCTTCGCGATCTGTCCGGCTTTGGCTGTAAGCTGATCGCATACGACCTTTATGAGAATCAGGAGGTTTATAAGACGGGCGCGGCGTATGTATCCCTGGAGGAAATGTGGCGCAGGGCGGATGTGATCAGCCTTCATGCGCCCCTGACCGATGAAAATTATCATATGATCGACGAAAAGGCCATCGCTCAGATGAGGGACGGCGTGATGATCGTGAACACCGCCAGAGGCGGCCTGATCGACACGCAGGCGCTGATTTGCGGTATCGAGAGCGGAAAAATCGGCGGCGCGGGCCTGGATGTGGTGGAAAATGAGTTCGGACTGTATTATTATGACCATAAATCAGATATACTTAATAACAGAGAGCTGGCCATTCTGCGGGGCTTTCCCAATGTGACCGTGAGCCATCACATGGCTTTTTATACGGACGACTGTGTGGAAACCGTTGTGAGGGATTCCCTGCTTGGCTGTAAATATTTTGTGGAAGGTAAGGAAAATCCCTGGGAGGTAAGGGATTGATCCTGATGGAGGGACAGCATTTGTGAAAAGCGGACAGTTTCAGGGGGGAGCCCGCGGGGGAGGGCGTTTCTCTGAATGGATTTCCAGGGGAGGAGAATTTCTCAGGAAACATGTCAGGCTGGTCTTTTTTCTTTATCTGCTTGCAGTCATTAAGGTGATTATTTTTAAGTACCCTCTGGAGCAGCTTCGGGCCATCGCGTCCACGTGGCGCAGGGAGGTGATCCTGGAGGGGCTTGACACGGCTAATTTTACGTTGTTTAAAACCATACGTATGTATATAGATTATTCTTATAAGCTGAACAGCTTTGAAAACCTGGTGGGAAATATTGTGGTGTTTGTTCCCTTCGGTTTTTTGCTGCCATATGTGATGAAGCGGGGCAGAAATTTTTTTGTGATGCTCCTGAACGCCTTTGTGCTGGTTCTGGGGATAGAGGTTTTTCAGCTTTTCAGCGCCTTCGGGGCCTTTGACGTGGATGATATCCTGCTCAACTGCCTCGGGGCGGTGTTGGGATATCTGGGGTATCTTATATATGAAGCCATCAGACGCAGATATGCCTTGCGAAAGTCCTGAGGGCAGGCGGCGGTACGTTTTGCGGGAGGGCTTATGGACGAAAAACAGCGGCATTATTAAGAAAAGGAGAGACTGATATGACGGAATTTTTAAAAGGATTGAAGGCGAACTATACGGTGTCGGCGGCGCTGTGCATCCTCTTTGGGCTGGTGCTTCTGATCTGGCCGGGGACCACCACCCGGATCGTGTGCATGCTGCTGGGCGGCGTGCTGCTCATCTACGGGGCTTTTCAGGTGGTCATATGTCTGATGAACAGGGAGCGGACATTTCTCTCCCAGGGAATGCTGATTCTTGGCATTGTCCTGTCGGTGATCGGCCTGTGGATTTTGCTGCGGCCGGATATGATTATCATGGCGGTGCCGGTGATCGTGGGCGTGGTGATCCTGATTCACGGGGTACATAACGTGATACAGGCTGTGGATTTGCAGAGGGAGAATTATGATAAGTGGTGGCTGGCGCTTCTGCTGGGAATCCTCACGGTGGCCTTTGGCGGGATGCTGGTCTTCAATCCCTTCGCGGCGGTGGAGATGGCGGTGCGCATGATCGGGATTTCCCTGATTTATGACGGCGTTTCCGATATGTGGATCCTCTCCCGGGTGTTTAAGGTGAAGAAGCATAAGGAGAAAGTGATCGACGCGGACTATGTGGATTTAGACTGAGCATACTGCGGGGCATTCATGCGGGCGGAAAACAGAAAAAGGAGTCGGTATGGCAAGCGTATACGACAGAACAGACATTTATGATCTGCTGGAAAATGAGGAGAGATATCAGACCATCAGAAGACACTGGGAAAAGCTGCTGGAGGGGAAGGAGATACATACCCTGCTGGATGTGAGCATCGGCACGGGCAATCTGACGCTGCCGCTGATGGAGATAGGGATCTCCCTTTACGGCTCTGATTTAAGCCGGGCCATGCTGAAAAAGTGTGCGGAGAATGCGCAGAAACGGGGCTTTTCCGTCTCCGCGGGGCCGCCGGACTTACGCGGCGCACAGCAGGGGACGCTCAACCTGAGAGCCTGCGATTTCAGAGAGCTGGGCGCGCATTTTCAGGAAAAATTCGACTGTGTGGCCAGCACGGGAAATTCCCTTCCCCATGTGGAGAATGGGGATGTGCTCAAAACCCTGGAGCAGATGGATCTGCTGGTGCGGCCGGGCGGATATCTTTACTTTGATATGCGCAACTGGGATCGGATTCTGGAGGAGAGGAACCGCTTTTATCTTTATAATCCGGTGTTCGATCAGGATATGCGGATCAATATGATGCAGGTGTGGGATTATCATCAGGACGGTTCCATGACCTTCAACCTGCTCTACACCTTCGAGCGGGAAAACCGGATTTTCCGGAAGGAGAAATTTGCGGAGCGCTATTTTCCTGTGAAAAGGGAGTTGCTGCTGGAAAAGCTGCGGTCTCTGGGGTACGGGGATATACAGGCGCTGTGCCATCCGGCCTGCTTCGATGTGAAGGCTCAGGAGGCGGAGTGGTACTGCGTGATGGTGGGGAAGAAGGGGTGATTCAGTAAGCATGCTCCGTCATACCCATCTTCCCTTATGGCCTTCTTTATCTGGCGGCAGCGGGCCTGTCCGGGTTAAAATAAATTTTGCCCCGCGGGGTAAAAAAATGTATACTATCAGGCAAAAGTATACTTTCACGCAAAAGCCGCCGGTTTTCGTGATCGTATAGAGCGGAAAGGTAAAAAGGATTCGGATATTGTCGAAACGGGAAAAAGCTGTCACGCCAGCTATTTTCCCGCTTTTTTATGCGCAGCCCCATGCAGAGGAAGTATGCCGCTAAAGCGGCGCATGGGGCGCACGGCGAGCAGGGGAAAAATCCTCCCCTACTCGATTGCCCGGAATTCTTGCACTTGCTGCCAGTTGTCAGGAGATTGGGAATTCCGCATTGCTTCCGCTTGAAATCTTCAAACGTAAGCATGCTTTTCCTCCTCCTGTGTGATCAGTTTATTATGAAGGCAGGCTGTGAGGAAAGCAATAAACAGCAGTGTATAAACCGAAAAACCATTCAGATTGTCCGTCAAAAAGGCATAAAAATTTTTCTGAAAAAACCGAAAAAAGTGCCCCGGACTATCCGTTTGGAGAGTGGACATAATGGAAGGAGTGGCGTAAAATAAGGCATATCTGTGAATTCGCGATATATCCGCAGTATAGAAAAATTACGAAAAAGGGGTTGCAAAAAGATGGGTAAAGCGTACAATCTGTTAAGCA
>CANOVJ010000032.1 GCA_947570615.1 uncultured Lachnospiraceae bacterium | reverse complement strand
GGGGCCCGCCATCGGCGGGAAGATTCCTTACGACCTGCGCACGCTTCAGCGTGCTACCTATTATATCACCGATTTCCTGAAAATTCCATCCTTTCACACCCTCGCTTCCATCAGATTCCCCGAGGCATATCTGCGAAGTCCTCTGTAAAACGCCGCAGTCGCCACTGCCGAAAGTCCCGCCGCAAATCCCACCACCGAGAAAAGCGCGCCCGCATCGAACTCCATCATCACATGCACCGGCATCCACACCGCCATCCCCACCGGGATCACAAGGTAGAGGAGAAATCTGGCCGTCCCATTGAAGATCCCGTCCGGATAAGTGAAAAAGCTCACCATGGCGTTTACCATGTAATTTCCGAACACATCCCCCCGCACGAACCAGAAGCAAAGGCTCCCCATGAGCAGGGCAAAGGCCGTGATGATCGCCGCACCGGTCACGGTAAACAGAAGGAACAGCAAAAACCTTTTTACACTGAAACAGAACACGCACATCACCAGAACCCCATAGGCCAGATCCCCCATGGCTGAGATGCGGGTGGAGGAGGTCATCACCCCCAGCAGTACGCTTTTCGGCTGTACCAGGAAGGGATCCAGCCTGCCGCCGATGATCAGCTCCGGCAGGGAGAACACCCCCGCAAACAGAAGGTGCGAAAGCCCGAAGCTGCAGCAGGCGATCCCCCACAGCAGCATCACCTCCCGCATAGTGTAGCCGCCGATATCCCCCTTTAAACGGAACAGGATCAGCCACTGAATGATAAAGGCCGCGTTGTTTAGCATCATAAAGCACGTGTTGGTGAGAAAGGTCACCTTGTTGAGCATCTCCCGCATGATGTTATACTTTACGGAAAGCGCACACACCCGCAGTTGATTTTTAACCCCCGTTGACATAGAGCTTCTTAACCCCCTTTCCATAGACCAGAAACATCGCGCCAAGTCCCACAGCCAGATACAGAAGCTGCGCCCCCAGGATCTCCAGAAATTTTTCAGGGGTAAAGTCCACTGTCAGCTTTGCCGGGCCGTAACACACCGTATAGATGGGCGTCAGCTTTAAAAAAGGCTGCATGGCCCGGGGGAAAATCTCCAGCGGAAAAATCGTCCCGATCACCAGGATCAGCTTGTCGTAGAGCCACTGAAAAGGGTTGGTGTCCTCTATCCAGAAGGAGAACAGGCTGATGCATAGCTTGAAAACCCCGTTGATGGTAATACCCAGAAGGATGCTGACGACGGCGGCCAGCGCGGCGAAAGGGCCAAAGCCAGAGAGCGGCCCCACCATCACAAGCCCCATGGCCACCGCCAGAACAAAGTACATGGGAAGCCTTACGCTCCACTCCCCGGTGTATCTGGCCAGAATATAGAGGGCGTAGTGGTAGGGCTTATTCATCTGATACGCGATGTTGCCTCCACGGATATCCGCCGTAGCCTGCCTGGTCACAGCCCCGGAACGGGCGCCAAACCAGATCATCTCCGTGATCATCACATACCAGATCATCTGCTCCCGGCCATATCCGGCAATCAGCGAGCCCGGCTCCGCATACATGGAATTCCAGAGCTTCAAAAAGATGTAGATGATGATAAAGTAGCTCACAAAGCCCATGGCCACGCTCGCCGCGTACTGTAAATTCTCCATCAGGACAGACCGGTAGATCACTATATACTTTCTCATGAATCCATCGCCACCTTTCCCTCCGACTGATAAATCTCCATTATAATATCCTCCAGGGTCTCCCTTCCCATATAATGCTTTTTCAGATGCTCCATGGAATCGTCCAGTACGATCTGCCCGGAATTTACGATGATGATCCGCCTGCACAGCTTCTCGATATCTCCCACGTCATGGCTGGTGAGAAAAATGGTCGTGTTAAACTCCCGGTTCATCTGCCGGATCAGGGAACGGATGGACTCCTTCACCACAGGATCCAGCCCGATGGTGGGCTCATCCAGAAAAAGCACTCTGGGCCTGTGGATCAGGGAGGCCACGATCTCACAGCGGATCCTCTGTCCCAGCGAGAGATTTCTCACCGGCGTATTGATAAAATCGGCCAGATCAAAAATCTCCGAGAGCTCCCCGATGCGCCTTTCCGTCTCCGAGTCCGTCAGATCGTACACCGCCCCGAAAAAGCGAAAATTGTCATAGGGCGTTAAGTGTACCCAGAGCTGCTCCTTCTGCCCGAACACGGTTCCGATCTGGTAAGCGAGCTGCTTTCTCTTTCTGGTGGGATCGAGCCCGAGCACCTCCACCTTTCCTCCGTCGGGATAAAGAATTCCCGTCAGCATTTTAATCGTGGTGCTCTTTCCCGCCCCGTTAGGCCCGATAAAGGCCAGCATCTCCCCTTCCTCCACGGAAAAGGAAACCTGATCTACCGCCCGAATCATCTGTGTCTGCGGATGAAAGATAGCCTGAAAGCTTCCCCTCATCCCCTTTTCCTTTCGCTTTACCCGAAAGGTTTTTGATAAATCCTGCGCGTTGATTACTTCCATTGTCGCTCCCTCCTTAAGAATCTCCTCTACTCGCCGCGCGGGGCGCACGCTGCGACAGCAGCAAATCCGGCGCGCCGGTTTTTTCTCTGTGCGCCCCTGCGCATAAAAAAACCGCCTGCCATATACACCCTTTGTGTATATACCATGCGGTTTCTGCCTCGCTCCTGATTACCGCACAGCCAAATAAGACTTTTCGTCCTACGGCCATGCGTTTTCCTGGCTTTTCGCCGGGCTTACGTTGTGACCGTAATTTGAAAAATCTGCTGCTCCATAATAATCAGGCTAAACGGTACGTTCTTTGCGTTAAACATCATCTTTCCCCAATGCAGGACCCATATAAACGCCGGATCCACCTCTGCTTTTGAATTTTCAAACAATTTATCACAATGCGGAAGAGTTGTCAAGATTTTTTTCAGAGTTATAACTGCCAGAATAAGACTGCCACTACAAATATTGCTCAGCTTCTTCATCTGTAAAATCGTAGTTTTCTTTTAACAGTTCCTTTATCCTGGCATTGCCCGCGCCCAAATCCCGGAATCCCTTCACTGCACGCAAAATAGTTTCCTGCCTGGTTTCCTCTTTGATTTTCATAATCTCCGGCTCCATAATCTCTAACAATGCCTGGCACATATTCCTGTCTCCTCTTAATTCTTCCACCATTTTCCGGTTTGCCCTTATACTTACCTCTAAAACAGAATCCGCCAGCTCCCTGTCAAACTTCTGCGTCAATGCATCAATCTTTTCAAGGAACGCTTCCATATCCTGCTTTTCCATTCCTTCTGATAACGCCGTCAGCCATGTATGTTCTTTCTTATCAAGCTCTTTCGTGACAACAATCTGTGTGGGGAACAAAACCGCATCCAACACATAATATATCCCATGATAAGGATTAGTTACCCTGATTCCACTCTTTTTAAAATATCCAAACAGCCCGTTCGGCCTGCCCTGAGCAAGTCGTTTGCGAAAAAAGACGCCGATGAAAAAAATTTTTATAATTCCCCTTGACCCTCACGCTGCGTCACAGGTTAAATTAATCTTATCAGGCACAGGGAGGCGAAAGGCTATGAGAACAGTAAAGGAAATATCGGCTCTGACAGGTATCAGCGTGCGCACGCTCCACTATTACGATCAGATCGGGCTTCTTAAGCCCACGGCCAAAAGTGAGGCGGGATACCGGCTTTATGACGATAAGGCGCTGGAAATTTTACGGCAGATTCTGTTTTTCCGGGAGCTCGATATTCCCCTGAAGGAAATCAGAGCCGTTATGGAGAACCCTGCGCTTGAGAAAAACCAGCTTCTGCGGATGCACCGGCAGATGCTGTGCGCCAGAATAGAGCGTCTGAAAAGGCTGGTTAAAAATATCGACGATATCCTGAAAGGAGAGGATAAAATGGATTTTACAGTGTTTCATCATGAGGAGATTGAGTCCATCTACGATTCCATGGTCTCTCATATGAACGAGAATCAGAAGGCAATCTTTGTAAGAGAGCACGGGAGTATGGAGGCATTCCGTGAACATTTCATGGAAAATGCGCAGAGTCCGGCCGCGCAGGAAAATTTCAGGAAGGTGGCCGGGTGGTACGGCGGCAAAGAAAAGGCGCTGGAAGCCTCGCTGAACCCACACAATCCTGAGCTGGTTCCCGAATGCCAGCGGAAGATGGAGGAGGTTCTGAAAGAGCTTGCGGCAAAAAGAGGTCTGGAGGTCTCCTCCCCTGAAGTGAGAGGACTTGTGGCGCAGTACGATGCGATTTCCGGAGAAATGTATCAGTTGGAAGACGCCTCCGTACTGCTTGCGGATCTGGCCCGGCTCTGGAAGACCAACAGACAGATCCAGGAGATCACAGACAGTATTTACGGGAAAGGCGCGACAGAATTTTTCGGCAGGGCGCTGGAGGAATTTTACAGGGAGTAAACAGGAATCCAGCAGGCCGGCTCTCCCTCACATCCCCTGCCCAGAGGGAGAACCGGAGAAAATCGAGTAGGGGAAGATTTTTCCCCTACTCGCGCGCGGCGTCTGACATGCAATCCATACTCTTTGAACGAGGCGACCACAATCTGCGCCATCTTTTCTCCTTTGCCGTCCGGTACTGCTACCGGTTATCCACCCTCTCCGGATACAGATCATGATTCGCAAGGCGGTTAAAGGCAACCTCCTCCCACCTCGTCCCCTTTTTCCCATAGTTGCAGTAGGGATCGATGGAGATTCCGCCCCGGGGCAGGAATTTCCCCCACACCTCGATGTATTTGGGATCCAGCAGCCGGATTAAATCCTTCATGATTTTATTGCAGCAATCCTCGTGGAAATCCCCGTGATTCCGATAGGAAAAAAGATAGAGCTTTAAGGATTTGCTCTCAACCATCCTCCGGGCCGGAACGTAGGAAATATAAATGGTGGCGAAATCCGGCTGCCCGGTAATGGGGCACAGGGAGGTGAACTCCGGGCAGTTAAATTTTATGAAATAATCGTTTTCCGGGTGCTTATTTTCAAACCACTCCAGAACCTGCGGATCATAATCCATGCTGTATTCGGTTTTCTTTCCAAGTGCGTGAAGATTATCCATCTGAATCCTTCCTTTCTGCGCTGTCGTTTCTCAGTCTTCTTCCCTCACCTTAATTTTTCTGGCCAGATACACAAACGGCGTGTCGCAGAAGGCCACGATCGCCTTGAACAGATAGGTGGTCAGAAGAATACTCACGAAAATTCCCGTCTCATAGATTCCCCAGAAGGCGATAGAGGTAAACACCACCGTGTCCACCGCCTGGGAGGTCAGGGTGGAACCGCAGTTGCGCAGCCAGAGCCACCTCTCGGTATCCCCGGTCTTTTTCCAGATGAAATGGTAGAGGGCCACGTCGATGGTCTGGGAGCACATATATCCCACCAGGCTGGCCAGGGCAACCCTGGGAACCAGTCCGAAGATCTGCTGCATGGGCGGATCCATGAGATCGCTGGCGTTTGGCGTAAAAGATAAAAGTCCCTGCATTCCCACCAGGAAGATCACCGTCGTGAAAATTCCCACATAAACCGCCTTTCTGGCCGCTTTTTTTCCGTATTTTTCGGACAGAATATCCGTCACCAGAAAGCTGGCCGCGTACAGCACATTGCCGGCGGTGGTGGAAAGCCCGAACAGGTCGATATTTTTGCAGACCTGAATATTGGCCAGGATGGCTGAGATGGCAGTGAAAACATACAGCCCCATCCTGCCGAACCACTTATAGGCGGCAATCACCGCAAACAGATAAAACGCAATAGAAAACAGAAATAAAATCGAATTTGTCATCATCACTTCTCCTTATCCTTCCGGCGGGCCGGATCCTCCACGCCGTTTAACTCAAACGCCCTTTCCCTGTCGATACAGGTGGCGCATCTTCCGCAGGGCTTCTCCCCGCCCTCGTAGCAGGACCAGGTGAGCTCGTAGGGGGCCCTGAGTGCAAGCCCCGTCCTGACCACCTGTGCCTTATGGCTGTCTATAAAGGGCGCCACGATCCTGACCGCGCCGCCGCTGCCCTCACAGACCGCCGCGCTCATTGCCTGGTTGAAGGCCATCGAGGTATCGGGATAGGCATTTCCGGCGCTGTCGTCGGCGTGGGCGCCGTAGTAGATCTCCTCACAGCCATTTGAAAGGCCCACGGAGGCGGCGGCCGCCAGGAACAGGCCGTTGCGGAAGGGAACGCAGGTGGAAACCGGCCTTCCCTGCGCCCCCTGCTGCTGGCTGGCATAGTCGCCCTGGGGAATGTCCCCCCTTCCCGTAAGGAGCGTACAGTCCGAATCCGCGAATATCACGCTCATATCCAGCTCTCTGTGCTCCACCTGATAATATGCGGCGATCTCCCGGGCCGCCTTAAGCTCCTTCTCATGCTTCTGACCGTAAAATACTGAAAGGCTCATCACATTTGCCTTTCCGTACTTTTCCACCGCCAGGGCAAGACATGTGGTGGAATCGATTCCACCGCTTGATAAAACAAGTGCCTTCATACAGTTCACCTTTCATTTATCCCGTGATTCTTCGATCCAGCTTTCTGGAGAGCTTCGTGCCGATCATCTGCAGAATCTGCACCAGCGCCACCAGCAGAATCACCGTCACAATCATGATATCCGCCTGATACCGGTGATAACCGTAGCGGATGGCGATGTCGCCCAGGCCCCCGCCGCCCACAACGCCGGCCATGGCCGAATACCCCAGGATGGTTCCAAGGGAAATGGTTCCCCCCACAATCAGGGAGACCCTGGCCTCCGCCAGAAGTACCTTCCAGATGATGGTCCCAGGGCTGGCTCCCATGCTCTGAGCCGCCTCGATCACCCCGTGATCCACCTCCAGCAGGGAGGATTCCACCAGCCTGGCCACAAAGGGCGCGGCGGCGATGGCCAGAGGAACGATGGTGGCCGTAGCCCCGTAGCTTCTCCCCACGATAAAGCGTGTAAACGGAATGATCAGCATCAGAAGGATCAGGAAGGGAATGCTCCGCAGAATATTCACCACCACATCCAGCGCCTTGTAGAGCGCTTTCATGGGCTTTAAGCCTCCGGGCGCGCTCACCACCAGAAGGATTCCCACCGGAAGCCCGAGCAAATACGCGATCAGCGTGGAGACAAGGGTCATATAAAGGGTTGCCCCCGTTCCTTCCACTATCATCAAAATCGTCTGACTATCCCACATAATGATCAAGCTCCTCCACTTCCAGTTTTCTCGTCTTCAAATACTGTATCATGTTCTCCGCCGTCTGGTTGTCCTCAGGAAGCTGGAGAATCATCTGCCCGTGGGCCACCCCGCCGATATCCCGGGTATCCGCCAGAAGAATGTTCACCGGCGCCTTGCAGGCCAGAACCATGTTTGCGATCACAGGCTCAAAGGAAGAATTGCTGGTAAAGACGATGCGGATACAGCGCTTTCCCTTCATCTCCATGTGCGGCTGAGCGTCCTCCCCCTGGAAGACCAGCTTCCTGGCGGCTTTGGACTTCGGTCTCTGGAACACCTCCGTCACCGTGCCGGTTTCCGCCAGCTCCCCCTCGTCTATGATAGCCACATGGGAGCAGATCTCCTGCACCACCGTCATCTCGTGGGTAATGATCACCACCGTGATCCCATACTTCTCGTTGATCTCCTTAAGGAGCGCCAGGATCGCCCTGGTGGTGGTGGGATCCAGCGCGCTGGTGGCCTCGTCGCAGAGCAGCATTTTCGGGTTGGTGGCAAGCGCCCTGGCGATGGCTACTCTCTGCTTCTGCCCACCGGAGAGCTGAGCCGGATAGGCCTGTTCCTTCTCCGAGAGCCCTACGATGGAGAGCAGCTCCCTGGCCCTTTCAAGGGCCTGCTTTCGGGGGACCTTTGTGATCTCCAGGGGAAAGCACACGTTGTCGATCACCGTCCGCTGCATCAACAGGTTGAAGTGCTGGAAGATCATGGAGATCTGCGTCCGGGTTCTGCGCAGCTCCCCGTCGCTCATGGCCGATAAATCCTTTCCCTCAATCAACACCGTCCCGGAGGTGGGACGCTCCAGAAAGTTCAGGCAGCGCACCAGCGTGGACTTGCCCGCGCCGCTCATGCCGATAATACCGTAAATCTCTCCCTTATGTATCTCCAGGCTGATCCCCTTAAGGGCCTCCACCCGGTTATCCTTCCCCACGAAGGTTTTCGTTACATCCTGAATCTGAATGACTGTCTCCATCCGTTCCTGCGACCTCGTTTCTTCCCCGTATCCGGCTGGTATGCGGCCGCCGCCCTGCCTGTCTGCCACAGGGCCGCGCGTTTTCAATACCGCACAGCTTCGAACCTCTCTTATCTTAACATAAAGAGGATTTCCATGCAATGTGGGAAATCCTCTTTTCTGCCTGGTTTCTGCTGATAAATAATCTATTGCAGGCGATAGCCCAGGCCTGTTACCGGGCTGTACAAATCTCCCCCCTTTTGCTATACTGTCCTTACACACCGATTACATACGGCAGAGACAAAATCTCTGTCGCCGTCTGAAAAAATAAGGAAGGATTCAGTATGATGAATAAACCTGTGAATACATCTGCAGATATGAAAAAAGCGGTGGTATCTCTGGGCCACAGCGCGCTGGGCTATACCACCACCCAGCAGCGGGACGCTGTGAAGATCACCGCCAGGGCCCTGGCCGACCTGGTGGAGGCAGGCTGCCAGCTCACCATCACCCACAGCAATGGCCCCCAGATCAGCATGATCCACAAGGCCATGACCGAGCTGAGGCGGATTTACCTGGATTATACCCCCGCTCCCATGTGTGTGTGCAGCGCCATGAGTCAGGGCTATGTGGGCTATGATATCCAGAACTCCCTGAAAGCGGAGCTCCTCTCCCGGGGCATCAGCAAGACCGTATCCACCATTTTAACCCAGGTGACGGTAGACCCCTACGACGAGGCGTTCTATGAGCCCACCAAGCTGATCGGCCGCTATATGTCGGCGGACGATGCGGACGTTGAGGTCAGAAAGGGCAACTATGTGCAGGAGGAGCCCGGCAAAGGCTTTCGCCGGATCATCGCCGCTCCCAGGCCCATCGAGATCGTAGAGCTAGAGGCCATCCGCACCCTGGCGGACGCCGGCCAGATCGTGATCGCCTGCGGGGGCGGCGGCATTCCCGTGATCGAGCAGCAGCACGCCTTAAAGGGCGCCTCCGCGGTGATCGAGAAGGACGCCATCGCCGGGAAGCTGGCGGCAGATCTTAAGGCCGACCAGCTCATCATCCTGACCTCGGTTCCCAATGTCTGCCAGAACTACGGAAAGGAAAACGAGACACCTCTTTTCGCCCTCTCTGTCGGACAGGCGCAAAATCTTGCTGCAGACGGCCAGTTCGCAGAAGGGACCATGCTGCCCAAAATCGAGGCGGCCATCGCCTACCTTTCCGCCAATCCCGGCGGCAGCGTGCTGATCACCTCCCTGGAGGCTGTAGGTGCAGCCCTTAAGGGGAAGGCCGGAACAGTGATCACGGCGCAGGGCTGATGGCTCTGCAGGACAGAGGCGGTGAACGATGACGAAGGTAACCTGAAAAATTATGCACGGGGCCAACTGCCAGACCACCGCCCCGGTGATCATGACCCAAAGGCAGGCCGAATTACGAAACGCCCTTCCGGCCCATATGGCCTGAAAAGGCGTTTCGTTAAATGCATGAGCCGTCTTCCCTTACTTATTCCAGCTCCAGCTTTTTCCTGATCAGGTACTCACACAGAAAATACAATCCGACAGCCACCGCCAGCGTCACCAGCGACATGACCACATAAAATCCGGTAAAGATATAGAAGGGCGAATCCACATCCCACCACCAGTCTTCAAAGACGGTAAACATAAACGGCATGATCACCACCGTGTTGATGGTCTGGGTGATGGCCTGAATCCCGAAATAAGCGCCGATGGAACCCAGGATCCGGTGCTTTCTCACCATCTGCCCCAGGGTGATGGAGCCGATCAGCATCATGGTGCCGCTGAAGGCCGTGGCAAGCATCATCCAGATAATACTGGCACAGAACCCCTCAAAGCCCTCCATGTAGGGCTCGTCAAGAAGCTCCGGCAGCTCTGAAAACGCTTTGAATACCTCTCTCGAGAACTCTCCCAGTCCGGATTTTAAGGCCAGAAGCGCCGTCCCGCCGAAAACGATCAGCGCCAGTACAATGGCCGCCATGGTGATCAGATTCCAGGCTCCCATGGTGATCACCTTGTTCAGCAGAAGCTCTCTGGCACTCACCGGAAGGGTGTGGGTGAGGTACCCTTCATCCGTAAACATGCTCTTATAGTAGCGAACCGCAAAATAGATGGTTATACCCACGGAGACGCCGATCAGGGCGAAATAGAACATCAGTATCAGCATGACGCCCGACATGGGAAGCCCCACCCAGTCGCTGTCCCAGATTGGCATGGAGAAGGTCAGACCGGCGATCAGTCCTGTAAGCAGCAGCACTCCATACAGAAGGACCGGCACCTTCCAGACTGCCCTCCACTCGTGTTTTAACAGTTTTCCTAACATGCGAATACCTCCCTGAAAAATGCATCCACCGATTTTCCTCTGGTCTCACGGATGTGCTCCACCGTGTCCTGAAGCACTACCCTTCCGTCCCGGATAAACACCACCTCGTCCAGAACCTGCGCGATATCAGTGATCAGATGAGTGGAAATCAAAACCGTGGACATCTCACTGTAATTGGAAATAATGGTTTTCAATATATAATCCCGCGCCGCCGGATCCACTCCCGCGATGGGCTCATCCAGAATATAAAGCTGCGCCTGCCTGCTCATGACCATGATCAGCTGCACCTTCTCCTTGGTTCCCTTGGAGAGGGTTTTCAGCCGGGCGTCCTCGCTGATTTTCAGGTTCGCCAGCATCTGTCTGGCCCGCTCAGGGCTGAAATCCTGATAAAAGTCCGTAAAATAACTGATCAGCTCGCTGACCTTCATGCTGCCCTGAAAATATGTCCGCTCAGGAAGATAGGAGACGCAGGCCTTGCTCTCCGGTCCGGGCCGTCTGCCGTTCACCAGTATTTCCCCCTCCGTGGGCTCGAGCAGACCGTTGATCAGCTTGATCAACGTGGTCTTGCCGCTTCCGTTAGGGCCCAGAAGACCGATGATCCTCCCCCGGGGTATGGTCAGATTCATGTGATCCAGCGCCAGCTTTTTCTTCTCATAAACCTTGGTAAGATTGTTTACTTCTACCAGCTCATTCATCCTTAACCTCCATCTGCTCCAACAGAGCGACTACTTCTTTCTTATTAAATCCCAGCTTTTCCATTTTGTCAATAAACTCCTGCACCTGCTCCCGGGCGAGCTGTTCGCGGGTCTGCTTAATCATCTCCATATCCTCCGTCACGATCCTTCCGCTTGTCCTCTGCGCCATTACCAAGCCTTCCTTCTCAAGCTCTGCCAACGCCTTCTGCATTGTGTTCGGGTTCACCCCCGCCTCTGCCGCCAGCTCCCGCACACTGGGAATCTTTTCTCCGCTCCGGTATACTCCGGCAATAATCCGAAGCTGCATCACTTCCAGAATCTGTGCATAGATGGGACGGTCAGAATCTAATTTCCATGCCATTACGATTTTCCTTTCTTTGTATTACTGTACTATGTTATTAATACAGTAACTCATAAAAAGAGATTTGTCAAGGTCTCTTTAGAAAAAACAACGGATACCAGGCTCCGCCAGACATCCTTATGTTAACAAACGCTGTCACGCTTCGCGAGCCAGCTTATTGTAAGAAAAGCGGCAGACTTCAAAGCCTGCCGCCTTTTTAACACCGGATCAGATGCATCCGATCCACTCCGAATGCCTTCCCTCTCTTAAGAATACCGGGATCTGACTGATATCCGCGGCCACCTTCACGCTCTGGCCGCCCTCATACACGCTCCCGTCACAGATCAGCGTCCAGGACACGCCCCGGGGCAGATACACCCGGCGCTCATAAGTATCCTCATACACAATAGGCGCCACCAGCAGATCCGGGCCGAACAGGTACTGATCCTGTAACTCCCAGCATGTCTTATCCTGCGGGAACTCATAGAACATGGGCCGGATCACCGGACGCCCGAGCTCATGGGCCTGCGCCATCAGATCCCTCACATAGGGCCGCATGGTCTCCCGGAACCGGATATACTTTTCCAGGATGGGCGTATGCTCCTCCCCGAAGCTCCAGATCTCATTGTCCGCCCCGGTGGGCATGGTGGGCGTTCCGTCCGCATGATTTAAGGCTGTATGAGGCTCCCGGTCGCCGTGCAGGCGCATCACCGGGCAGAAGGTCCCCCACTGAAACCACCGGACCAGAAGCTGCTGAAAGGCCGGATCCGTGGGATCTCCTCCGGAAAAGCCGCCGATATCCGTGGTCCACCAGGGGATCCCGGCGATTCCCATATTCAGCCCCGCGCAGAGCTGCCTGCGGAAGGTCTCCCAGTCGCTGTGGATATCCCCGGACCAGACCAGCACGCCGTAGCGCTGGCTTCCCGCCCAGGCGCACCGCAGCAGGTTCACCGCCGTCTCCATCCCGGCCTCCTTCTGCCCCTCATAGAAGGTTCTGGCGTAGAGCTGGGGATAGATGTTTCCAATCCTGGTCACCGGCCCCATGAAATAGCGGTAGTTGTCATACTCGTAGGTGGCAAACTCCGGCTCCGCCTCGTCCAGCCAGAATACCCGGATGCCGTAATCAAAATAATTCTTTTTGCACAGGTTCCACACATACTCCCTGGCGGCGGGATTGGTGGCGTCGAAGAAGGTGTTCTCCCCCTCGAAGCGCATGGCGATCTCCACCCCGCGCTCGTTTTTGATCAGCAGGCCCTTCTGGCGCATCTCCTCGTAGTTCTCGCTGGTTAAGTTGATCTGGGGCCAGATGGAGACCATCAGCTCCATGCCGTATTCCCCAAGCTCCCGCACCATGGCCTCCGGATCCGGGAAGTCCGCCGCATCGAACCGGTAGTCCCCGCATTTGGGCCAGTGATAAAAGTCCACCACGATCACGTCCACCGGGATTCCCCGCCTGTGATATTCCCTGGCCACGTCAAGGAGCTGCTCCTGATTCCAGTAGCGGAGCTTACACTGCCAGAAGCCCAGGCCGTACTCCGGCATCACCGGCGCGGTCCCCACAGCCCTTCCATAAGCCTGTTCGATTTCGTCCGGAGTATCCCCCGCGGTGATCCAGTAATCCATCTGCTCCGTGCTCTCCGCGTACCACTGGGTCAGGTTTTTGCCAAACGCTGCTCTGCCCACAGCCGGGTTGTGCCACAGAAAGCCGTATCCCCTGTCAGAGAGCACAAAGGGCACGCTGGCCTGGGAGTTGCGGTGAGCCAGCTCCAGCACGCAGCCCTTCACATCCAGATGCTCCTGCTGGTACTGCCCCATGCCGAAGAGCTTCTCCTCCTGCTCCCCGTGGAAGCTCACCGTCAGCTCATAGTCCCCTCCCAGCCTGGCCCTGAAATACCGGGAGTGATTGTTCAGCGCTCCGCCGTGCCCCTCCTCCCGGAGCAGCAGCTCGCCCTTCTGATTAAAAAAGCTGATCTGGCAGCGCTTTTTCCAGGTACACACATTGAGCCGCGCCGTAATCTTCCCGTTGGTGATGGAGCCGTTGTAACTGTCGACAATCTCGATGGCCGCCTGTGTCTGCGCGGGGGGAAGCAATGCGTAATCCGTATCCTGGATCTTTCGCATCATGGCCGCCCTCACCCGCAGGGAATTCTCCCCCCAGGGCTCCAGGCGCAGAATCTCCCCGTCGTTCTGAAATAAAATCGCGTTTCCTTCTCTTTGTAAATAGTCCATAATACCCCTTCCTTTTCTGTGTATTCTCTGATTTCAGTTTAAAGGACACTGTTTTGGAAAGCAACATCAATCTGAAAAAAAGGATCCATCCCTTTTAGAGGTTGAGAAATCCAAACGGATATGATAAATTATCTTGCAGAAAGAGTTTTTTGCTCTGTACGGTAACGATATAAATAACCAGATGATTCAGAAAGGAAGACCGGAAAATTGAATGAATTAAAATGGGATACACGATTTAATGTTGGTGTGGATCTGATCGACAGAGCGCATCAGCGGCTTTTTTCGATCGTCGATAAGCTTCTCAATCTCAATACGGATGAAGCAAAGCAACAGTATGCCTGCCAGGAAGGGATCAAATTTTTCAAGAACTATGCTGTAAAGCATTTTTCGGAGGAAGAGGCTTATATGCGTTCCATAGGCTACGACGGCTACGAGGTACATAAGAGCCTGCATGATAACATGCTGAAAAACACGCTGCCGGCACTTGAGCATGAGCTGGAATCCCAGAATTACTCCAGAGAGGCTATTCAGCATTTTCTGGGGATCTGCGTGGGCTGGCTGAATGGGCATATCATGGTGGAGGATCACGCGATCACCGGCAAAATCCCCTACAAATGGATTCATCAGCCGTCAGAAAATGCGATCGATTCCCTGATAAAGGCTGTCGAACCCACCATGCAGTTTCTCTACCGGGTTAAGACGGATCTGATCAGCAGGCGCTACAGTGGGGAAGACTTTTCCTCCGGCAACGCCCTGTGCTTCCGCTTAAGCTACCGCACCCAAAGCGGGAAACCATTGCAGGCTTTTCTTGTCTATGAGGACAGTCTGATCATTTATGCCCTCAGCGAAATTCTGGGCAGGCAGATCAAAACTGTTGACAAAACCGTACAGGCCGCAACGCAGATGTTCTCGGAAAAGTTCATGCAGTGTATCGGCGCCCATTTCGCTCCCGACGAAAAGTATGAGCTCAAAGGCGTCAATATGCTGACCTTTGACCAGTTTCTGCGCAGCTTCGACAAAGGCTATCCCCCCTACAGCCTGCTGTTCAGCTCCAGAGGAAAAGGGTATTTCGCGCTCTGTATTGAGGATTTTTCAAAATTATAACGAAGGCGGTGCGAACCCGCTCATGAAAAGCAGGACGATTCCGATATCCGGGCGGAGTCGTCCTGTTTCAGGATTCAATCGCGTCAGGATCCGTATATCCCAGGACACACAAAAGCGCGCCCGCCATAATGCAGAAATCACTCAGATTGAACACCACGTCCTCAAACCTGGAGGGAATATGCCCGCCCGGCGCGCGCAGGCCCGGACTATGTCTGCCCGAAGCGCCCCCGTCCGGCGTCCCTCCCTGTTCCCCATGTCCCGTCCGTTCCCTGCGCATACATGCAGGCACGGATACACGAAAGCTCACATAATCCACCACATACTTTCTCCTCAGCCGGTCATACGTGTTGCTGAGGGCTCCCCCCAGAAGCAGCGTCAGCCCCCACTTAAGACGTCCTTTTCCGGCCCTGCCCGGTGTGAGCAGAAAGACTGCCGTAAGCGCCCCGGTCAGAATGGCGGAAAGCGCCGCAACCGCCCCGCTCCTGTCCTGCCCCGCATTCAGAAAAGCCCCTCTGTTATGGTGCTTCCTTATGAGAAGAAAGCCGCCCCGGCTCTTTCGTATCCCGCCCTCCGGGATGGTTTCCTCAATGTAGTTTTTCAGCTTCCACTCCAGACCGAATATGGCCAGGATCACGCTCAGATATTTCACAGAATCCTTTCTCCCTTTCTGAGGCCGTCGCAAAACGGCCGCCTCATAAGCACTTATCCGCCCTCTGTCCTCCCTGGGGGAGCCGTTTATTTTGTGGCCAGAATCCGGTCGAATAATTCCGCACAGAACAGGGTGCAGTCCCAGGGAACCACGCTGCTCTCCAGCTTTCCGGCGCGGACGCACTCCATCACCTCCGCCGCCTGATACACAAATCCGTTCTCTGTCACCTCGTCCTGAAAATGCTCCGTCAGCTTCCCCTCCCCGTCGTACAGGAACGCCTCCGCGGAGCAATGAGGCCGGGGAAGGACGATTCTTCCCCGATCCCCGATAAGAACCATCTTCTCCTCCATGGGTGCCGCAAAGGTGGTGGTCATGGCGGCGACGGTTTCCGGGTAGCGGAAGGTGATGTGCTCCGTCAGGTCCACGCCGGTATCTGTCCAGATCACAGACTCCCGGGATTCCGCCACGTCCTGCCCCAGCATAAAGGTGGTCAGCTCGCAGGCATAAACCGTAATATCATATGCGGCCCCGCCGCCCAGTGCGGCGCTGAAGTAGCGGTTATTCTTATCCGCAGGAGCCTGAAAGCCGATGGCGGTATCGCAGTACCTGACCTGGCCGATCCGGCCTTCCTGTATCCACTCTCTGACCTTCTTCACCGCCGGCAGAAACCGGCTCCACATGGCCTCCATCACAAAAGTCCCCTGCTCCCCTGCCCTTGTGAAGATCTCACCGGCCTGGGCGCTGTTCATAAACATGGCCTTCTCGCACAGCACCGGCACCCTGTAATCAAGACACAGACCGGTCAGCTCATAGTGGGCCCCTGTCACCACGCCGATATAGACGCAGTCCGGCTTCTGCTCCTTCAGCATTTCCTCATAGCTCCCGTATGCGGCGCTTAAGTAATTTTTCTCCGCAAAGGCCCTGGCCCTCTCCATGGACTTACTGGCCACAGCAACCACCTCGCAGCCGTCCAGGCGGCTCACTGCGTCGCAGAATCTGCTTGAAATATTTCCCGCCCCCATGACAGCAAATCGAAATGGTTTCATAATGCTCTCTGTTCCTTTCTCTGAAATTGCGCCCGCGTCTGCGCCGTCTTTGTCTGTTGCTTCACTGATTCCGGTTTATCTGCCTCTATTATATGATAATATGGGGGTCTGCACAATACCGGTTTCAGATCCTGCTGTTCTGTGTTAAGACGCCTGTTTTCTCCTGACCGGGATCCATACCGCGCTCTTATAATCCGCCGAGCCGATATCCCCCTCGTCATACCACTCCATATTGATCCCCATCGCGATGTCGTAGTCAGGATTTCCCGGAAGCCACTCTCTGAAAATCTTCGTGTTCACCGACTGCAGCGCTCCCGGCATGGGCCCCCGGCACGAAAATTTCGCCCAGTCTGTCTCCGGGATCTCGCACAGGGTCATTCCCTCCGGAACCGCCCCGCCCGTATAGATCCCGGCAATCAGATAGCGGAAGCGGCCGTTCTGATCCGGCTTCTCGATGCAGACGCCAAACATTCCCACATGACAGTTAAATACCGCCGTCTCCAGCTCTCCCTGAGGCGCTTTTCCCGGTATCAGCTTTTCACAGAATTTCTCCCGGTATTCATCCCAGAATTTCGGGATCTGCTCATAGCTGTCATCTGCAGAAAATTCTTTCTCAAATCCGATCAGTGTAAACGCCTGCTCCCTCTCAACAATGTAATCCATCTCGTTTCCTCCTCGTACTGTGATATTGATTTTAAGCGGCAGAAAGACGCAAAGCCTGGAGGCGTCCCTCCTGAGCTGCACCGGGGAGACGCCATGGAATCTGGTAAAAGCTTTGGAAAAGCCCTCCGGCGTCTCATACCCGTATTTAAACGCCAGATCAATCACCTTCTCCCTGTCCGCAATCACATCCAGCGCGGCCAGATAAAGCCGCCTGTTTCTCACGTACTCCGCCATGGTATACCCTGTCATGATCTGGAAGCCCCTCTGGAGGTAAAAGGATGAAATCCCCACCTCCCGGTAAATATCATACTCCCCCTCCACATCCAGCAGATGCTCCTCCAGGCACGCGATGGTCCTGCGTATGCTGCTCAGCCATTCCATGTATTCTCCCTCCTTCCGTCAAATCCATCCTATCACTTCCCGCGTTTTTTCTCCGGTCATTTTCTGCAACAATCTGTCCGGGCTGCGCCGGTCCCATGAATCGACTCTCTACACATTCTCATCCCGCACCGCCTCGATAATGGTATCCTTCCTGATCCGCCCCGCGCACGCCATATAGGAGACGGCCACGGCCGCCATCACGGCGAGCACACCGGCCAGCACCTTCCCCCAGGGGATCCAGGGCAGGAATTCCCTCCAGGACACATCCAAAAAGCCCATCAGAAGCTGCAGAAGAACGGCCACCGCCGTCAGGGCCATGAGAACCGGCGAAATCGCCATGCGCACTCCCTCCAGAGCGATCAGCCGTCCCACGCCCCGCTCATCCATCCCCACCGAACGGAGCATGGCGAATTCCCTGCGCCGCCGCATCATGGTATGGGAAACCGCCGAGAGGGTATTGGAGACTCCGATCAGTCCCAGCAGAAGGCCGATACAGTTCATTACCATTTCCATGGCCCGCATGGTCGCCGCGTTGTTCTCCTCCTCACGGGCGTCGCTGACGATCACAAAATCCTCCTTTGCCATCACGGCCCCGCACAGCTTCTCGATCTGTTCCGTCACCGGGATATCATTGTCCGGCGTTGTCCTTATCTTCACAAACGTATAATAATTCCCCGCATGCTGCCCGGAAAGCTTCCGGACCACCGAATAATACACGGAAAGGGGCATATAAAGGCTGATCGTATAATTATTTCGTACATCCCCGATCTGTGGGCCCTCCTGCGCCAGGGCTCCTGCCTCCAGGGTGATTTCGCAGTCGGTATCCATGGAATCCTCCGTCCTTTCCAGCAGACGCAGCTCCTGTCCCTGCGCAAGCTTCAGATGGGAGTAGGACAGTCTGGATTTAGCCTCGTTGTTCACCACCTCCGGGTAAAGGGGCGCGGCGCTTAAGGCCACCGCCCTGACCTTCTCCGTGTCGTAGAACCCGGTGGGATCCGCCCCGCACCGACGGCAGTATTCGTCAAATTTTTCCTCCTGCATCCCGAAAAGATACACCCGGATCCGGTACTTTCCATCCCGCTTTACTATTCCCCACTCGTTCAGGTTCAGGCTGTCAAATCCGCCCCTTTCCTGAAAGGCCCGGGTCTGCTCCTGCGGCGAGGCCCAGTACGCCATCCTGGTGTCGCAGTAATACACGCTCTCCTCCTGTCCCGGAACCGCCAGGATCTGGTTCAGCAGCTTTCTGTCCGTCTCCGTCATCAGATCCAGCCGGGCATGGATATTGAACTCCCGGGCGTTTTTGTTCCTCTGCGAAAGAAAATCATTCAGGCTCATCATGGAAAAAAATCCTGTCAGCAGCATCAGACAAAAGGTCAGCGACAAAACGCCGCCCCGAAAGGCCCTTCGCTGCGCCCGGTGGGAAGCCCTGGCCAGCTCCCCCTCAAAACCCACTATAAGGCTGAGCAGGGATATTCCCTCTTTGTCTGCCCGCCGGATCCCTTTTCCGACAGACACAGGCCCCGACATCTCTGCGTCTTTTGCTCTCCTTCCACGCTTCCTCCTCCCCGCCTTTGCACCTGCGCCCTCCTGCATCCGTACCGCCTCCAGGGGCGAGAGCCTGGCAATCTTAAGGGACGGCACGGACGCTGCCACCAGCGCCGTAATCAGGGATAATCCGGCAGAGAGAAGCCCCAGCAGAGGCGAAAACCGTACCTTCACCGGAAAGTACACAAATTCTCCCGCAATATCCGTATAAAGCCCCATGACCAGCACGGTGAATCCATACCCGATGCCGAGGCTTAACAGAACAGGCAACACAGACAGGATCACTCCTTCCATGAGAATCGAGGCTGCGATCTGCCCCGGCGTGGCCCCCACGCAGCGGAACATTCCCAGCTGCTTCATCCGGGCGGCGGCGGACACCTGGAACGCGCCGCATATGATCATGGCAAAGGCCCCCATCACCAGAAGAAGAATCGCCCCATAGACCAGCAGCGTACCCATATTCTGCAGAGAAAAGGACGTCTCCGGCGGAAACACAAAGTTGAGGGCCAGGAGCATGGAATGATAGTCAAAATGGTTTTCGTACCGTCCGTACTCGTCCTTCTGAATCCCCAGCTCCTCTGCGATCCGGGGCATGACCTGGTAGGTTTTGCGGATATCCTTCAGCTTTACATAGACCACCAGCTCCTCCTGCCCGGAAAGCGCCTCCCTGTCCAGATACCCCATGGCGTAATAACCGGGAACGGTGGTGTTGGTGGTCAGATCCATCTTTCCCACCAGAGTGACCTGCTCCTTCCCCGTCTCCAGAAAGCGCTCTCCCTCCTGCCAGATGGCCGCCCCGTCCAGCCGCTCACTGCCAAGCCGCCGCTCCCCCCGGGGCAGGGTCAGCGTATCCCCCAGCCTGTAGTGAGGGTTCTGCTCAAAAAAGGACTTGGAAACCGCGATCTCCCCGGGCCTCTGAGGAACCCGCCCCTCCAGGATGGCGTTTTTCTCTCCCATGAGATTCCAGTAGTTTTCGTCCGCGTCCCGCAGGAGCAGATAAGGCAGACCGCTCTCCCCAAAGAGCCTCAGGCAGGTAAAGGGGCCCTTGACCATGGTGGCGTCCACATAAAGATTGTTGTCGATCAGCTTAAGCCGCTGCGCCGGGATCTCCCCGCCCAGCTCCCCGTGCCACTGTCCGTTTGCGTGCTCCTCCATATCCACCCGCCACCTGATGTCCGTATACCCATAAGTACACATGGCGCACAGAAGAGTGGAGGCCAGCAGGATGGAAATCATGATGGAGAGGGAGGTGCGTCTGTTCTGCCGGATGGTGTTTAAGGTATAAAAAAACAAAGTCTTCATCTCGCCCCCACCTCCTCAGAGGTGGTCGCCTCCCCGGCTCCGTTCTTATCATCGGAAATGATCCTCCCGTCCTCGATGGCAATGATCCGGCCCGCTTCCAGCGCGATCCTCTCATCGTGGGTAATCAGAAGAATGGTCTGCTTATATTTCCTGTTGGAGAGCTTTAAAAGCCCCAGAATTTCTTCCGAATTCTTCTTATCCAGATTTCCCGTGGGCTCGTCCGCCAGAAGGATGGCCGGCCGGTAGATCAGCGCCCGGGCGATGGCCGCCCTCTGCTGCTGGCCACCGGAGAGCTGGTTCGGCAGATGGAACAGCCTCTCTCCCAGCCCCAGAACCTCCACCAGATCCTCAAACCGCTTTTTATCCGGTTTCTGATTGTCCAGAAGCATGGGAAGAAGAATATTCTGTTTTACATTGATGGAAGGAATCAGATTGTAAAACTGATACACAAGCCCCACCTTGCGCCGTCTGAAAATAGAAAGCTGCTTCTCGCCAAGGGTGGCGATATCCGTCCCCTCGATCATGATCCTGCCGCTGGTAGGCCGGTCCACCCCGCCCAGCATGTGAAGCAGCGTGGACTTCCCGGAACCGGACGCCCCTGTAATCGCCACAAACTCCCCCGTCTCCACGGACAGATTCACCCCGTCCAGCGCTCTGACCTGCGTCTGAGCGCCGCCATAAATCTTTGTCAGATTCTCACATCTGAGTATTTCCATAAAAATATCCCCTTTCCGTCCCCTGTCAGCCGGATGCTATTTCCCCTTATACCGCAGTTTCCACAGTAAACAGCCAACAGCCCGGGCGAGCCGATGCCTTTTGTGGCAGAACCTTTCCCACACAATATAACAGCCCGACATGACATTTCAGTGACATTCAGAGATTTTTATAGAATTTGATCACAAATCTGGCTCCTCCTTCCTTCCGGTTCTGCGCCCCCAGCTCCCCGTTCTGTCCCTCAATGAGCGCTCTGGCCAGCGACAGGCCAAGCCCTGTGCTGCACACCAGAGAGGACTCACCGGCATTCTGCGTCAGGCCGCTGCCTTTCCCGCTGCCCTTTTCCTCTTTTTCGCTGATACGGATGCTCCTCCCTCTGTAAAAACGCTCGAAGATATGGCGCAGCTCCCCGGGCGAAAGCCCCTCCCCCATATCCTCCACCGCGATCCCTGCAAAAACCGGGTTGTCCCACACACGGATACCGATTTGTGTCCCCTCCGGCCCGTGCTCACAGGCGTTTTTCAGAAGATTTTCCAGCGCCTGCCTGGTCCAGCCCGGATCGCAGGCCAGAAACAGATTTTCCAGCGCATCCCCCTCGTCCAGGATCCTTGCGCTCTGTCCCTTTTTTTCCAGAAGAGGAAGGACGCTCTCCAGACTGCACTCGATCAGCTCGCTCACCGGCACCTGCCTGATCACGAAGGAAATTGCTCCGGCATCCGCCCGCGACAGGGTGAGAAGAACGGATGTCAGCTCCGCCAGCCGGTCTGTCTGCCCCTCCATCTGGCGCACCAGCGCCTCGTCTGCGCTGCCCTCCACATGGCGCAGCAAAAGCTCGCTCAACACCCCCAGGGAGGTGAGGGGCGTTTTGAACTGATGGGAAATATCCGCCAGATTATCCGCCAGCCTCTGCTTTTCCCGTCGAAGATTTTCCCGGCTCTCCCGAAGGGCCTGCACGGTCTTGCAGATCTCGTCCTCCAGATTGGAAAAGAGATCCTGCCTCTTTTCCGGAAAAAGAGTGTCATCCCCCTCCTCCATCTGCCGCAGATATTCCGTCAGAGCCTGCGTCCGCCTCTTAAGACGGTTTCTTTCCCCGCTGAAATATAAGAAAAAAGCCGCGGCAAACAGGCCCGCAGCCACAAAACTGACCGTAAAGCACGTGCGGACAGACTGCCCCCCAGGCAGCTCCCCTTCATAGCCATACCTGGCAAGCGCCTGCCTGCCCGCCCCGGAATCATACCTCCGGGGATCCTTCAGGGCCTGCATGAGCTTTTCCTCCTCCCCGGAAAACGCTGCGGCCACAGCCGCCATCCTGTCATAAAAGAGCCTCTCGTTTATGCTATAGCTCTCCAGCAGAGCCATGCTGCAAAAAAGAAAGCCCGCCCCGAAAATGCAGGCAGTGAACAATAGTCCCCGTCTCCTGTCAGTCATCCCATTCCTCCATCTGATAGCCGATTCCCCGCACTGTCTTAAGCATCTGCCGGGATCTCTCCCCCAGCTTTTCCCGCAGACGTTTGACGGTGACGGTTAAGGTGTTGTCGTTCACATACTCCCCGCCGTCGTCCCAGAAACGGGCAAGCAGGGCGTTTCGGGTGAGCGTCCTGTTTTTATTTTCCATGAGATACGCAAGAAGCCGGAACTCTCCGGCTGTGAGGGAAATCTCCCGGCCTCCTGCGCTGACACCGGTTCGACGCCGGTCCAGCCGGATGTCCCCGCAGACCAGAATATCCCCCGGCTGCCTCTCCGGCTGCTGTCGGCGCAGAACCGCCCGGATCCGGGAGAGCAGCACGCCCGCCCGGAAGGGCTTGGTCACATAATCGTCCGCCCCCATATCCAGCCCTCTGACGATATCCGCCTCGTCCTCCCTTGCGGTGAGGATGATGACGGGCGGCGCGCTCTTCTGTGAAATCCGCTCCAGAAAGGCCCATCCCTCCCCGTCGGGAAGGGACAGATCCAGAAGCGCCAGACAAAACCCGCTCAGCTCCGCTCTCAGGGCTTCTCTCAGCGTTTCGGCCGTCTCCACCTCAAAGCCCTCCTCCGCGAGCAGCGCCGAGAGACTGTATACAATAGCGCCGTCATCCTCAATCATCAGTATTCGCTTCATTTTCCCTGACTTCCTTTCCCGTCCGGCTCTGCCTTTTTCCGCAGACTGCACCTCACGCCGGCCTCGCCTGACTGGCTGCCTTCGCTCTCCATCGTTCAGACAGACATAAACAGCATCCTTCATCCTCTGCAAAAGTATGATCTGCCCGGAGGTTCATGGTCATGGGCTCCCCGCACTTCGGGCAACGCGGAACAAGGTCTGACGGAACCGCCATTTCAGGTGATACGCCTTCCGGCAGCACGGCCTGCTGCACTGGAACAGCCAAGCCCAATGTTCTTCCAGTGTATCAAATGGGCGGAACCCACCGCCTTTCCTCATATTCTGTTACTGTATCAGATAAATTTTCAGATTATTCCAGCAATTCTCTGTAGATTTCCCGGTCCCGGTCCTTAAAAACATTAAAAATTACCTCCATCCCCTTTCCATCCTCTTCCAGAAAGCTCCGCACGGTCCGAACCGCGATCCGGGCCGCCTCTTCGGCGGGGAAATGAAACTCTCCCGTGGAGATGCAGCAGAAGGCAACGCTTTTCAGCCGATGCTCCGACGCAAGCGCCAGACAGGAGCGGTAGCAATCTTCCAGAAGCGAACAGTCCCTTCCTGTAAGGGGCCCCCTGACGATGGGGCCCACCGTGTGCAGCACATGGCGGCAGGGGAGATTCCAGGCCTTCGTGATTCTGGCGCCGCCTGGGGGATCCGGCTCCTGCTGCCCTTCCATAAGGCGGGCGCATTCCAGCCGCAGCTGTACGCCTGCGGCGGAATGGATGGCGTTGTCAATACATCCGTGGCAGGGGATAAAGCACCCCAGCATGGCGCTGTTGGCCGCGTTCACCACGGCGTCCACCGCCAGCCTGGTGATATCCCCCTGCCACAGACAGATTCCCGGCTGTATGGGGGAGAGGTCTGCCAAAGAGACCGTGCCTTTCTCCGCCAGCTCCTGTTGCAGATAAGCATCCTGTACGGTGAGAAACTCCTCCGGGACGGGACGGGGTGGACGGATGTTCATCAACGAGCGCAGCAGGCGTTTCTGTGCCTCCTCCTGCGCCGGGATATCGGTGTTTTTCAGACTGCCGTCCTCCCTTATCAGATATTCTGTCAGAAAAATACGCCTTTGTGTCTGCGTCATGACTGCTCCTTTCCACGTATATGCGCCCCTGCGCATAAAACCATGGGCAGGGAAATCCTCCCTGCCCGGTTCTGCTTAACAGCTTTCTTAAGTTTATCCCGCTACACCGTCTGGAACTTGCCGATATAAACCGGGAAGGTATTGGTTCCCTTCATTTCCTTGCCGGCGGTGATGGTAACGTTCTTATCCATCACAAGATATTCGATATCCGCTCCCGCTTCCACAACGCTTCCCTGCATCAGGATACTGTTCTTCACCCTGGCGCCCTTTGCAATCTTCACGCCGCGGAACAGAACGCTGTTCTCCACCTCGCCCTCAATGACGCAGCCGTCCGCCGCCATCACGTTCTGAACCTTCGCCCCCTCAATGTATCTGGTGGGATTGTCGTCACGGATCTTGGTATAGATGGGCGCTCCCGAGAACAGGGCATCCAGATTGTAATCGTCCAGGAGTCTCATGTTCTCATCGAAATAGCTCTTGGTATCCCAGATTCTTGCCATGTAGCCGTCATATTTGTAGGCCTGCACATTCAGCTTGCCAAGCTGAGGAAGCAGCACGTCGCGCTCGAAATACTCCTGTCCTCTCACAGAAGCCGTATTGATCAGGTCGATCAGAAGCTCTCTCTCCACCACGAAAATATTCATGGAGAAGTTCTTCACTCCCGCATCCCTGGAATTTACATAGATCTTGGTGACCCGCCCGTCCTTAATGTCGAAGTTGTAGTAAAAGCCCTTGTCGTTGGACAGATTCTTCATCAGGCTCTCCGGAATCTCCTGCTCGTTGTAGGCCACCGTCACGTCCGCGCCGCTGTCGATGTGCGCCTGAATCATGGCCTTGAAATCAAAGTTCACCACCAGATTGGTGTCTGTGATAACCACATATTTCTCCTTCTGATCCCGCAGGAAATCCAGAAGGCTTGCGAGCGCCCCCACCCGGCCAATATACGGCTTGGCGCTGGTCTTCTCTGCAAAAGGAGGGAAAATATGCAGACCGCCGTTCTTGCGGACCAGATCCCACTCGCGGCCGGAATCCAGATGGTCCATCAGGGAATGATAGTTATTGTTCACCATCACGGAAATTTTGTTGATGTCGCAGTGCGCCATACTGGATAAAATAAAATCGATCAGGCGGTAACGGCTGGCAAAGGGGATGGAAGCCATCAGACGCACGTTGACCAGCTCCGGAACCAGAGCGTCATAACTGTTGGGAAAAATTACTCCAAGCGCATTTGTATTTGAATTCAGCATTTCTCTTCACCGCCTTCCACGTTTCTCATGATCATGGCATTGGGCCCGATCTTCGCATTGTCGCCGATGGTAATGCCGGAGCCGATGGTAGCGACGCCGTTCTCTGTCTCGGTGGGCATGGCTCCTACTATAGCGTTCTCTCCGATGGTCACATTCTCGGCCACGATACAGTGCTTCACCACCGCGCCGGACTTGATGGTGGAACCGCCCATCACCACCGCGTCCTCAATCACCGCGCCCTCCTCCACATGCACGCCTGCAAAAAGGATGGAATGCTTCACTGTTCCCTTGATCCGGCAGCCGTCGGTGAGCATGGAATTTTCCACCACCGCTCCCGTGTTGATCTTATGGCCGTTCATTCCGCTGTTTCGGCTGTAGATCTTCCAGTCCTCGTCAAAGAGGTTGATACCGCTGTGCTCTGGATCCAGGATCTCCATATTTGCCTCCCAGAGGGAAGCGATGGTTCCCACATCCTTCCAGTATCCGTTAAAGCGGTAAGCGTACATTCTGCGGTTGTCCCGAAGGAGATTGGGGATGATATTATTGCCGAAGTCGTTCTCGGAATTCGGATCCGCCTCGTCCTCCTCCAGATATTTCTTCAGGATATCCCAGTTAAATATGTAGATCCCCATGGAAGCCAGGTTGGACTTGGGCTGCTTGGGCTTTTCCTGGAACTCTGTGATCCTGTCAGTCTCATCCGCCACCATCAGTCCAAAGCGGGGAGCCTCCTCCCAGGGAACCTCCATAACGGCAACACTGAACTCCGCATTCTTCTCCTTGTGGAATTTCAAAAAGTCACTGTAATCCTGCTTGCAGATCTGGTCACCGGAAAGGATGATGACATACTCGGGATCGTATCTCTCGATAAAGGAAATATTCTGATAAATCGCATTGGCTGTCCCCTTATACCAGTCTGAACCGCTTGCTTTCTGGTAAGGCGGCAGGACATGTACCCCGCCGTAAAGACGGTCCAGATCCCAGGGCTGTCCGTTCCCAATATACTCGTTCAGCACCAGGGGCTGATACTGGGTCAGAATACCCACCGTGTCTATTCCAGAATTGACACAGTTGGAAAGCGGAAAGTCAATGATCCGATATTTTCCGCCGAATGGAACTGCCGGTTTTGCAAGCTCCTGTGTCAGTGCGTACAGACGGGATCCCTGTCCACCGGCAAGAAGCATTGCAATCATTTCTTTTGCCATAATGCTACCCTCCTATTAAATTCGTATACCAAAATTATACAACATTCCGGTGATAAATCATAGTAAAAGTTTTGGTGATATTTAATTTTCACAGTCCGGGATAAAAGAAAAAGGCCAGTGTTATGTCAAATGATCCGGGAGATTTCTACTTTTACGGTGCCGGAGGCTTTCACCGTCACTTCGCCCTGTCGGGCGGTGGCGGCGGTTTCGAAGGCGTCGCTGACAAGGCCGTCGTTTATGGTGATCTCCAGGATCTCGCCGTCGGAGAGCAGGGATATGCTCTCCGGGTTCTGTCCCGTCTCCAGCACGCGCAACCCGGCGTCCGCCCAGGTGCGCCTGGATACGGCTTCCTCCATCGCTTTGAGAAACTCTTCCTGCGTCATGTTCTCCGGGGAAATTTTCGGAGGCTTTTGCATATCCTGCGTCGAGACGCCCCTCTGTGCCAGACGCTCCAGGGCGATCTGCTCCGCGGCGGACTGCTCCTTGTCATATCCCCAGAGCGAATCCCCTTTGATGTGTCTGCCCCGCTCTGCAACCCCTTCCACGACAATGCGGCCGCTTCCGGGATCCATGGTGCAGACCGTACCGTAGATATTCACCGTAAAGCCTGCCCCCTTTTCAGGGAAAAGCTTCACCTCCAGGGCGGCGTCCGTCTCCTGGCGGAAGGTGAGTCCGGCTGCTCCTTCCTCTCCGGCCGGGCCGCCGGAAACTGCAGCTTCCTCATCCGGCACGGCCGCAGGGCCTTTTCCCGCACAGAGGTTCTCTGACAGCACTCTGACCTTGCTCTCCTCGAACTCATCCACCAGCTTCTGACGAAGAATATAGTCCTCGCCCTTTTTCACCAGGGAAAGCTGTCTGGGCACACCCATCAGGCTGGTGTAAACCCTGCCTCTGTTGTCCGTGCGCATCCACGGCACCATAATCACTCTCTCCGTACCCCAGAAGGTCTGCGCCGCATAGGGGAGCATGGTCTGGTAGGCCTTATGGCGCACGCCGTCCGTCTCGAACCGGGAGCCGTCGAAATCTCCCAGGAAATAGTAACCGTCCGCCCCCCAGAACATCCACCTGGAGCCTCCGCCCTCCACCGGAAGCCTCCGCAGATCAGGACATTCCCTGGTTTTGTCCAGGGTAATCCGCTGGGTCATCTCCCAGTGCTCGAGATCGGTGGAATTAAAGATGCCGTAATCATATCCGTCCAGAAACAGGACCATATAGTAGACCCCTTTTCCCTCATGCCAGTAAACCTTGGGATCCCGGTTTTCCCCGTCCACATGCTCCAGCACACAGCCCTCCCTTTTGCGAAAGGTCTCTCCGTCCGTGCTGTAAGCGATTTTCTGGACATATTTTTTTCCTTTGCTCCATACCGAGGAGCCTCCCGCGCAGGTATAAAAAAGGATCTTCGCATCCCGGGGAAGCCCCAGAAGCCCCCGCTCATTTACGATGGCGCTGCCCGAATACATGGGGCCGTCCCCATCCGGCAAAAGCGCCGTCCGCTTCTGCTCCCAGTGGAGCAGATCTGCGCTCACCGCATGTCCCCAGCTCATGTTCTGCCATCTGGTGTCGCAGGGATTGTACTGGAAAAACATGTGATACAGTCCGTCCTGAAACATCAGTCCGTTGGGATCGTTGAGCCAGCCGGTATCCGCCGAAAAGTGGATCAGCGGCCTCTCGTGGGCAGTGCGGGGCATCTCCTCCGAAAAGGCTATCGCCTCCAGGAAGGCCTCCGGCACATCGCCCTGTGCCAGAAGCCTTCTTCCCCTCCACTCCTCCACAGGGATCACCCCGTAGAAGTGGAAGGCGTAAGGCGCCGGATTCTCCCGCGGGCTATCTTCGGATTTTTCTGCCGGAGCCTTCCCTTCGTCTCCGGCCGGATCTTCTGTACAGGCCCCCACGGGTACCTCAAACTCCATGACTTTGGTTTCCCCGTCATAGAAGGATACAATCTTTAACGCCGCCTCCTCCCTGATGGGGAGGAGGAGATATTTCTGTGAAATATACAAGCTCTTTTTCATAAACTTCCTCCTGTCTCTTTCTCACGGGACACTGCCCCGGGCCGTCCTTAAGCCCGTTCGTACTCTCCCAGCAGATCGTACTTCACCACGTCCATACACACCGTGCCGTCCGCCAGGAAGGAGATTCCATCCGCCTCCTGCTGCGTATAGAGAACGGCGCTCATGGTCTGCTCCCCGTCGTTGACAAACACCTCCACGCTGTATCTGTCCAGAATCAGCCGGATTTTCAGCTCGCCGTTAACGCTGTTTACCTCACTGCGTCTCTGATGGATAATGGCCCTGCGGGAGCCTGAAAACTTCCGGTCCAGCTTCATGATGGAGTCTGAAGGATGGAAGCTCAGGGATGTCTGGTATGTATCATCCTGGGCAAAGCGCACCGCAAATTTCCGGTACATCTCTCCCTGCGCGGGACGGATGGACAGCTCCAGATCTACCCTTCTGCCGCTCACGCCGTCCAGCCTTTTCACCCCCGAGAAGGTGACGTTCTCACAGGCAACCTTATTGCAGCGCATCTGCTCCAGCTCCCGGACAGGGGCCTGGTAAAGCCGTCCGTTTCTGATGGACAGCTCTCTGGGCACGCTCATCTGACCAAACCAGGGAGCCTCATACCCCTTGATGTTACAGGTATCCCAGTTCTGCATCCAGCCGATCATCACCCGGCGTCCATCCTGTGTGAGAATGGTCTGGGGCGCATAAAAATCAATCCCGTAATCGATGGCCTGGTCATGCTCGTGGGTAAAGGTATCCGTCTGCTTATCCAGTTCCCCGATCAGGCAAAGGGTCCCGTCCCCGTTGTGGTATTCAAAGCCCTGGGGCAGCATATCCTGGGGGCTGGTGAGCAGAACCCATTTTCCGTCCAGAGGGAAGAAATCAGGGCACTCCCACATTCTTCCATAGCGGTTTTTGTTGGCGATCAGCACGTTTTTGAACTTCCACTCAAAGCCGTCGGGGCTGGTAAAGAGCAGGATCTGCCCGCTCCCGTCCGCCGGGCGGTTTCCGATGACGCAGCGGTAGCTTCCGTCCTCCTCCCGCCAGATCTTCGGATCCCGGAAGTCGATCCGGCTGCTGCCCTCGGGAAGGTCTCTCTCATCGATGACCGGATTTTTCTCATATTTTTCATAGTCGATTCCATCCCCCACGGCCAGGCACTGGGTCTGGACGTCGCAGACGCCGCCGTTTTTGAGCCGCTCCTGCACCACCCCCGTATACATCAGAAGATGCCTGCCGTCGGGAAGGGTGATGGCGCTTCCCGAAAAGCATCCGTCCTTGTCATAAAACTCATCCGGGGCAAGAGCCGCCGGGAGATACTCCCAGTGCAGAAGGTCTGTGCTCACCGCATGCCCCCAGTGCATGGGGCCCCACTGGGTGGCGTAAGGGTAATACTGGTAAAACATGTGGTACTTTCCGTCATAAAAACAGAATCCGTTGGGATCGTTCATCCACCCGATCCGCGCACAGAGATGGAAATCCGGCCGCTGCTCCTTTTTGATCATTTTCCCGAAGGCTTCCTCATACTTGCGCGCTTCCCGCAATGTCTCGCTTATCATTTTCATCGTTCTTTTCCTTTCCTGTAACAGCTTTCCGCGTCTGCTTAATTTCCTATCTGGGCCAGCGCTCCCGCCTCTCCATCAGCGCCCCGAAGGCCTGATGGGGCTCCGTCTGATACCAGTAGGCCACCGTGGCCACATCGTCCTGCCGCTCAAAAAGCCCGCCGTGATACACGCCGATCTGCTGGATGGTGACCTTCAGATCCTCCTCAAACAGCACCGGGTCCATGATATGCCACCGGTAAAAGCTGCGCTGGGGCATCTGGTCGTCGTTGTGATAATCGTTGTGGAGGAAGGTGTCGTGGTGGGAATAATAGGGATATCCCAGAAACGGCGTGCAGTAGGTGTTCTCCACCGTCCTTCCGTTCTCCTGCACGGCAAAGCTCCAGGCACCGCCGAAATAATCCTCCGTCCCCGTGCCGCAGATGGTCGGGTATTCCTGATCCCCGTCCAGATAAAACTTGATCTCTCCCTCCCCGTACCAGTAGCGCTCCAGGGTGGTCAGCGCCATGTAGGTTCCCACGTACTGGCCTCTGCCTCTCACCCCGTCCAGGATCACATAATCCTGCCCCTTTTGGGTGATCCGCTGCCGCCTCCACTGTGCGTGGAAATATCCCGTCTCCACCCAGGGCTCCTGCATCAGAGTGTAATCCACCTGATAAAAGAAGCCTCCGAAATCCTCGTCGCACTGGTTCTCCAGCGTGATCCTGGCGCTTTTGTTAAAGGGCATGGGAAAATAACAGTTAAAGCCCCTGGTGGGATTCACCGCAATGGGCATGGAGTTCACCTGATAGCTGACCCCGAAGCCACAGCAGAAAAAGTCTCCCAACGGACTCTCCACGGAAGGATTCTCCTCCCCGTCCCAGTACATCCGAAGCACCAGATCCCGCAGAAGATAACGGTTCCTCTCACTGGCCCGGTCCGTGACGGTAATCCAGATATGCTCTATCACGCCGGGGCCTTCCATCTGTGCCAGCGTGATTTGCTCCCCCGCCTTCACGTGGGGGATGCACGGCGAACCCTTTCTGGAAGGTCCCAGATCGCCGGCCGCCATGCCGCCCTTTCCCTTCTCTCCGGTTCGGTTCTCCCAGTTGATGCTCCTGCTTTTTCCTTTTCTGAGACGCGCAAGACCGCTCATATCAAACATAATTTCACCCCGTTTCTCTCCTGCATGTTACTTCTATTTTCCACCATTTCCCACTGGCCTGTCAACAGAAGAAAGCATTTCTTTCAATATATACCATTGTCTGAAACGTTTCAACTTCTTTTTCAGTTTTTCTCCATATTCTCAGAGATTGAAACATCCCCCGACTCATGTTATACTACGGACAGGAAAATAATTTACGAAATGGAATGATTTCAATGACTTCAAAAAAAGCGCCCACCATGAGGGATGTTGCCCTGAAAGCCGGCGTCGCGCTGGGAACCGTCTCAAAGGTAATCAACAATATCCCTGTCTCCGAAAAGAACAGAAAAAAGGTGGAGGAGGCCATCGCGGAGCTGAACTATGAGGTGAACACCTACGCCCGCGGCCTCAAAACCCAAAAGAGCAATCTGGTTGCCCTGATTATCCCGAATACCCTGAATCCCTTCTTTGCCACATTCGCCAATTACATCGAATCCGCCCTTTACAGGAACGGGATGAAGATGCTTTTGTGCTGTGCGGGCGGGATCCCCGAGAAGGAGGAGGAATACTTAAATCTGGCCATGAACAACAAGGTGGACGGCGTGATCGCCCTGACCTATTCGGATATCGGGAAATATATCTCCGACGGGTTTCCCCTTGTAGTCTTTGACCGCTTTTTCGAAAACCGGGTGATCCCCCGGGTTGCGTCGGACAACTTTGCGGGCGCATGCCTTGCCGTGGAAAAGCTCCTGGAATTCGGGTGCAAACGCCCCGTCTACATCCGCTTCCACTCCATATTCCCCGGCGAATCCGACAAGCGGCTGGCCGGTTACCTCCATGCCTGCGCTGCCCACGGCATTGAACCGGACTATCTGAACATGATCGAATGCCCGGAAAATCTTGCCCTTATGGAAGATTTTCTCAGGCAGCATCAGAGGCCGGACAAAGAGCTGACCTTTGACGGAGTCTTTGCCCACACGGACTATCATGCCTTTCTGTTCATGGAGCAGCTCAGACAGAATGGCTATCGGGTCCCGGAGGATGTGCAGATCATCGGCTTTGACGGAATCCGCAAATTCCGTTATCCCGCGGGGGATCTGTTCGTCTCCTCCATCTGCCAGCCCATCGAACAGCTGGCCGAAAAATGCGTGGAGATCCTGATGGCGCGCTGCTGTGGCGCTCAGGTACCCCCGCTTACTCTCCTGCCGGTGCAGTACCGGTACGGGGGGAGCACCCGGGAGGAAACCGGGCAGGGAAGCGTTCTCCCCCGCTAATCTCCCACACAGTCGCCCGTTTCCTCATAATACTGCGCCTGCGCATGCCACAGCTCATAATACTTGCCGCTCCGGTCCGCCACAAGCTCCCGGTGGCTTCCCCGCTGTACCAGCCTCCCCTCATCGAACACCGCAATGTCGTTACAGAACCGACAGGAGGAGAGCCTGTGGGAGATGTAAACGGCGGTCTTTTCCCCCACAATCTCGTTGAACCGGCTGTAGATCTCAAACTCCGCCACCGGATCCAGGGCCGCCGTGGGCTCGTCCAGAATGATAAAGGGCGCGTCCTTGTAGAGGGCTCTGGCCAGCGCCACCTTCTGCGCCTCCCCGCCCGAGATCTCGATCCCCGCCTCGTCATAGTTGGTGTAGAGATACGTGTCGATCCCCTCATCCAGACTCCGAAGCCGTTCCCCCATCCCCGCCTTTTCAAGACAGGAGACGACTCTTTCTCTGTCAACCGAAACGCTTGCCGCCACATTCTCCGCCAGGGAAAAGGAGAACAGCTTAAAATCCTGGAACACCACGGAAAAAATACTTTTGTACTCCTCGTAATCATACTTGCGGATATCGATCCCGTTCAGCAGAATCTCCCCCTCCGTGGGGTCATAGAGGCGGCACAGAAGCTTGATAAAGGTGGTTTTCCCGCTGCCGTTTCTGCCCACCACCGCCAGCCTCTCCCCGGTCCTGAACTTAAAGGAAAAATTCTTAAGGGCGTACTGCTCCGAGGAAGGATAGCGAAAGCTCACGTTGCAGAACTCGATCTCATAGTCGTTGTCCCTCTCCTGACAGAAAAATCCCTTTTCCACCGGAAGGCTTCCCCGGCAGAGCACATCCTTCACATTCAGATATTCCAGAGTGGACTGGTTGCGCCTTGCGGCCACCACATATTCCGATCCCGCGCCGCATACCGCCGCCAGCGCCTGGGAAAACCGGTAAATGGCCGACGCATATTTGACCAGGGCTCCCACGCTGATCGCGCCACAGACCGCCCGGATCACCGCGAACAGATATGCCAGCACCTGCAAAAGCCCGGCGGAGCCACCGCTTACCAGCCCGCTCCGACTCTGCGACACGGTGATCTTATCCCTTCTGCTCCCGGCCGCCTCCTCACCTTCCTCCATATGTCCAAGGAGCAGTCTCTGTCCCTGGTAGATTCTGATATCCTTCCCCTCCCTGTGATTCCAGGGGCGGTACAGGAAATAGTCCTCATATCCAAGGCTTGCGCCGTACTGCGTCAGCATTTTAAAAAGTCTCTCCCGGTCCTTTGTGAGATAGATATTGGAAAAGAGAATGATCCCCACAAAGCACAGCATCATCAGCGCCGTCCAGGGCGTCCCCGCCGCCTGGCCGTCCCCAAAGAGCGGGGCCAGCACCAGGACGGCGATCAGAAGGCTTAAGCCTTCCTGTACAAAGCTGGCGGACTGCCATATGATGGCGTAAAATCCCGTCCCCCAGTCGCGGTCATTGCGGATCCTGGTGCGAAGCTCGTTGACCAGCGGACTCTCCAGCAGCTCGTAATCCATGGTGAGCGTGCGCTTTCCCATCTCCATATCAAATCTGTGGACACAGATGCCCATGTGTACCTCAAAGAGCTTTTTCAGATAGCCGCTTAAGACCATCATTCCAAAGACCGCCCCCACCGCGGCGAAAACCACCTTAAGCAACGCCCTCACATCGCATCCCGGCCCCAGGCGGTCCAGCACATATTCCGACAGGTAAATTCCCACAAAGGGAATGGCTGCCTCGATCAGAGCCCTTCCCGCCATGACGATCACCACTGTCCGGTCAAGCCGCCACATGATTTTCAGCGTATCCGCAACATTCCTTCCTGTCTCCCTGGCCTTCTGAATTCTCATCTTCCCTGCGCCTCCTCTCCCTGCGTGCCGTTTTTGTAATACTGGCTCTGGATTCCGTACATCTGCGCGTAGGCTCCCCCCTTCTCCATCAGCTCCTGGTGGCTTCCCTGCTCCTTCACCCGGCCGTCCTCAAGCAGAGCGATCCTGTCGCAGAACCGGGTGCTGGCCAGCCGGTGGGAGATATAGATGGCCGTCTTTTTCCCGGAAAAGCGCTGGAAATTCTCATAGGTCTCGCTCTCAGCCACCGGATCGAGAGCCGCCGTGGGCTCGTCCAGGATCAGCACCGGCGCGTCCTTGTATAAGGCCCTTGCCATCAGAAGCTTCTGCTGCTGCCCGCCGGAGAGCATGATCCCGTCATGAACCGCTTTCAGCATCCAGGAATGGATCCCCTTTGGATACTCGCGGATCTTCTCATAGAGCCCCGCCTGCGCAAGGCTGCGGATCACCCTGTCCATATCTGTGTCCGCCCCGGGTTTCATGGAAACATTCTCCGCCACCGTAAAGGGCGGGATATAGATATCCTGAAAAACCGTGGAAAAAAGGCCGTACCTCTCCTGCCTGGAATAGTCCCGCAGATCCCTGCCGTTTATCAGGATCCGCCCCTCATCGGGCTGATAAAATCCGCACAGGAGCTTCACCGCCGTGGTTTTCCCCGCGCCGTTGACCCCCACAAGAGCAATCTTTTCCCCGCCTTCAATGTGAAGATTAAAGTCTCTCAGCACCGGCTGCGGGGAAGCCTTCTCCGGGTTCCCTCCCTCCTCCCCGTCACAGGGGGATGCTTCGTAGGAAAAAGTCACATGCTCAAAATCGATAGAAATGCCCCTCCCGGCATTCTGCACATTGTCCGGCCTGCGGTATGCGCCGCTTCTCTCACGGCAGGCGCTACTTTCACGAGCCTGCGCCGCCTCCTTTTCCCTGTTTTCCTCCTTCTGCCTCTCCCGGTCCACGCTGTCCAGAAAGGCGCGCATATCGTTCATCATCAGATTCGCCCGGTGAAGATCGTTCAGGTTCCCTGCGATTCTCCCCACATAGGCGGAAAAACCGGTGACCGCCCCGAAATACAGGACAAAGTCCGAGGCCGTAATTCTTCCGGCCGCCGCGCTCCCGATCAGATATCCATAGACGATCCCGTCGCGCAGAAACAACATGGCCGCGTTGGCCACCCCTGCCGCGAAATACCGATTCCTGATTCTGTGGCTTAATTCCGTCCAGGATTCCATCACCTGGTCCCGCAGCCTCAGAAGCCAGGGGCCCATGCCGTAGAGGCGGATGTCCTTTCCGTACTGCACATCCCTTGCCGTCCACTCGATATAATACAGCTTGTTCGCCAGCCCCGTCTCCTGGTCCTTATGCCGGAATTCCCAGGCGTTTGCTCCTCTCACCGCCAGGAGGCTGATCAGAGAAAGCCCCACCAGCAGCAGCACCACCCCAAAATCCAGCGTGGAGATAACACCGGAATAAATCGCAAAGCACCCCAGATTTATGAACAGATTTACCGTCTGATTACACATGACCGTAGTTCCCGAAAAATCGCCGTCGTCCAGTGTCGCTCTCGCCCGGGCATATCTGCGCTGTCCCGTAAGTCCTTCGATCTGCGCATACTCACAGCACAGGGATCCCATAAAAAGCTCCTTCCGGTACAGATAGCGGAGGTTGTTCAGCTTCATATACTTTCCCAGACCCGCCATGGAGGACAGCGCCATGGAAAGGGCCATGATCCCTCCCAGACCTCCCAGCCGCACCGCAATCTGAGCGGGAGACGCTCTCTCCTGCGCCAGCTCCACCGCCACCCTGGGAAGCCAGATCCCCGCCACCGGGCTCACCACACCGGACACACACTCGATCCCCATAAAAACCAGCAGGATGGGATATTCCCTCCCAATCCTTTTCATCAAAAAAAGGACATTGTCCGCCGCACTGTAAACGGATCTGTCCTTTCTTTTTGCTTTGTGCCTGTCTGCTTTCAATTTCCCGCCCTCCCTGTCTTTTGAGGTTATTTTCTCATATTTTTACGGAAAAAATGAGTTTTCCCCGCCAGTGGCGGCTGTGGGAGCGCGAGCGGTTAGGCCGGCGCAGGCTCTCTCCTGCGCAAATCCTCATCCCAGCGGCAGCATCACCTCCGTGACAAAGGCCCCCTCCTCATTCTGGCGGTTTAAATATCCGTGATACCGCTCCACAATCCGGTCGATCCGCATCAGCCCGTATCCATGCCCCTTACTTTCCTTGGTTGAGAGATAACGCCTGCCGATTTTACTGATTTTTCCAAAGGAGGAGTTGGCCACGGAGATATAGAGCTGATCCTTCAGCACCCCGATATAAATCCGGATGAAAGAGGGCCTCTCCCCGGCGTTTTCCCCCGGGTCATCCTCATTCAGAGGAGCTTTCCCCGCCATCCTTTCCCGAAGGGCATCCTTCCCCTTACCGGCAAGACAGGCCTCCATGGCATTGTCCAGCAGATTCCCGATAATGACGCACAGATCCACCTCCCCGATCCCGGACTGCGCCGGGACGACGGCCTTCACCCGCAGAGGAATTTTTCTGGACCGGATCAGGGAGAGCTTGCTGTTTAAGATGGCGTCCACCATCACATTTCCGGTCTTTACCACCGTATCCACCGTGGTCAGATCGTCGTTGAGGCTGTCCAGATAGCCCTCCAGGGCCCGAAGCGCGGCGCAGTCCCCGGCCTCCTGCCGCACCTGCAGGGCCATGGCCTTCATGGCCTGGATATGATTGTGATAATCATGTCTCCATCCCCGCATGGTCCGGTAGATATTCTGCACCTCGTCGCACTGTCTTTCGATCAGCTCATTCTGATATCCGGCGATCCTCTTATCGATGGCCTTTCCGGCCAGAAGAAAAACCAGCCCCATCACCCGTCTCCTCCTTCCTCCCTGTAATAATGGATAAACGCCTGATTCACCGCATCGTACCTGCGGCGGGATAAGGGAAGTCTTGCTCCCGTATCCATCACCACATCCGTCCGGGTTATTTTCCTTACATATTTAAGCGCCGCCAGATAAGAACGGTGGCACCGCACAAATCCATCTCCCAGCCGTTTCTCCAGTCCGGAAATGGTCTCCTCCACCCGAAAGCTCCCCTTCCGGGCAGTCACCTCCACCTCGTGGGAAAAGGCCTCCACGCTCACGATCTCTCCCAGGGAAATCCGCACCGTCTCCCCGCCTGTACAGAAAATCTCATACCGCTCCGCCTTTTTCAGATTGGCCGCCGCCCGCTCCAGCGCCGCCAGGAGCTTTTCCTCCCTGACCGGCTTCATCAGATAGTGCAGCGCCGCCACCTCGTAGCCCTCGGCCATAAAATCCGGATAGGCGGTGATGAACAGAATCTGTACGTCCGCGTTTTCTCTGCGGATCCGGCGGGCCAGCTCCACCCCGCTTATCTTTCCCATCTCAATATCCAGAAGGAGAAGATCAAAATCCTTCTCCTGTTCATATTGGAACCAAAAAGCCTCCCCGCTGGGAAACAGGGACAGACGAACACTGTTGCCGTCCCGCCTTGCCCAGCCTCGGACCTGGTCGGATAAATATGTAAGCTGTGCCGCCTCATCGTCACAGATCGCCACTCTGTATTCCATATGACAGTCATGCCCCTTCCTTTTAAAACCGGAAAGCCCTGTGCCTGCGCGCCAAAAATCCGATACCCCTGTGCGGGGCACAATGCTGCGAATGGCAGGCGGGAGGCTTTCAGTCCGCCTCCTGCAGCTCCGACGACGACCGGATCCTTCGGATCCACCTGCCGCTGCGAAGCCGGATCACACACCATACGGCCTTTAACACCTGATCCACCTTCAGGAAAAAACAGATCCAGAAGGCAGGAAGGTGAAGCACAGGCCCTGCAAGAATTCCCAGAGGGATGGACGCTGCCCACAGAAAAATATTGTCCGCCACCATCAGGACTTTCGTATCGCCGCCGCCCCGCAGGACCCCCTTTGTCATGATGGAGTTGGCCGCCTGAAACAGCACGATCAGACTGATAGCGAGCATCAGCTCCCTGGCGATCTCCCTGGTCTGCGGGGAGAGATTGTACGCGGCGATCATGGGCTCAGAGATCAGCAGGATGATCCCCGCCCCGATGGCTCCAAAGAAAATCCCGATTCCCAGGAACGCACAGCCCTGCTCCTGCGCCTTCTTCCTGTCCCCTTCCCCCAGGGTATAGCCTGTGACGATTGCCCCGGCCTGGGAAAAGCCCTGGATCACTGTGGTGCTGAGCTGCTGGGTCACCGCCGTCACCGCATTGGCCGCCACAAAGCTTTCCCCCAGCCTGCCGATGACCATGGCCACCGAATTGTTCCCGATGGCCAGGATCCCGTCGGATAAGAGAACCGGAATACTGATCCGTATGTATTCCCGCCACAGACTGCCAACCCTGCGAAACACATCTGAAAGGCGCACGCCGATCTCCTGATCCCTGAAGAACAGATAGCCGCAGATAACCCCGAACTCGAAGATCCGGGCGATCAGAGTTCCAATTGCAGCCCCGGCCACCTCCATCCGGGGAAGTCCGAGCCTTCCGAAAATAAAGACATAGTTAGCCCCCACATTGATAAAAAAAGCGCCGATGGAGGTATAGAGGGGAAGTCTTACCTGCTGCACATTGCGAAGGACAATGGTCGAGGTCAGCGACAGCCCCAGAAGAAAGTAAGTCGCTACGGAATATTGCAGATATCTGATCCCATTGGCTATGATGGGTTCCTCCTCCGTATAAATTTCCATGATCCATCGCGGGAAAAGGGCTGTCGCCAGGCAGAACAGGGACGCAATACTCACACAGAGCCTTACCATGATGGCAACCGTTTTTTTCAGGGAATCCTTTTCCCTCATCCCATAATACCTGGCCACCAGCACCGACGCACCCATGCCGATCCCCATGCAGAGAATCTGATAAATACTGATAAACTGATTCGCCAGCGAGACCGCCGAGAGCTGCGTCTCCCCCACCGTGCCGATCATGATCGTGTCCATCATGTTGACCCCTGTGGTGATAAATCCCTGTAACGCGATGGGAACGGCGATTCCCGCCACCCGTTTATAAAATTGCTTATCGTTGGATATCAGTTTCATCTTATGAAAACTCCTTTATAAGGCCAGCCATTCCCGCTTTTGTGTCTGTTCCGAAAAATACATGGAAAATCCCTGCCAGCCCTCTTTTCCTTCTAACGCTGCACCACACAGAAGGGATTTCCGTCCGGATCCTGCAATACCACATAATCCGCGTCCGGTTCGTAATTCCAGACTTTTCTTGTGGCTCCCAGCGCCAGCAGCCGCTCCACCTCTGCTGCCTGGTCATCCGTGAACAGATCAATGTGATGCCGTTTTGCTTTCGGGGAGGACACCTTATTTAAAGAGATCTGGATCCCCGTCCCCTCTGCGGGGATCAGGATCGCCCACCCTTCCGACGCGGGATATTTCAGCTTATAGTTCAGGGCGGCGCTCCAGAACTGCACAGCCCCCGGGACGTCCTGCACGCCCCATACGATCGCACCAACCTCCAACATAAAATTTTCTCCTTTCTACAGAGAACGCAGACTCTCGCCATAAGGCGCTCTCGCGATCCCCCGCTCCGTGATGATGGCGGTGACCAGCTCATTGTCCGTCACATCGAATGCCGGATTAAACACCTTCACGCCCTGGGGAGCCATCCGCTCCTTATACCACATCTGCGTTACCTCCTCCTCCGGACGCTGTTCGATCTCAATCTCCGCCCCGGTGGGCGTTGCCAGGTCTATGGTAGATGTGGGAGCGCACACATAAAAGGGCACTCCATAGCGTCTGGCCACCGTGGCCACCACAGAGGTTCCGATCTTGTTGGCCACATCCCCGTTGGCGGCCACCCGGTCACACCCCACAAACACCGCCTGCACCCAGCCGTTGCGCATCACGGTGGCGGACATATTGTCGCAGATCAGCGTCACATCCACCCCTGCGCTGAAAAGCTCATAGGAGGTGAGCCTTGCCCCCTGCAAAAGAGGCCGCGTCTCATCCGCAAAAACCCGAAAATGATAGCCTCTCTCCTGCCCCAGGTAAATGGGGGCCGTGGCGGTGCCATATTTACAGGTGGCAAGCTGTCCGGCGTTACAGTGGGTGAGAATCCCGTCTCCGGGCTTTACAAGACGCAGGCCATTCTCTCCTATAGCCCTGCACACCCGGATATCCTCCTCTTTGATCTCCCTGGCTTCCCTCTCCAGAATCTCCAGTATCCGGCTTACGCTCTTCCCCTCCCCGTGGGCCTGTCTGCACACCCGGTCCATCCGGTTTAAGGCCCAGGACAGATTCACCGCCGTGGGGCGGGAAGAATTCAGATAATTTTTCTGCTCCGTGAATTTCCTGTAAAAGTCCGCAAACTCCATCTCTCCTTCGTTCCCAAAGGCCCTGTCCGTCTTCGCATATTCCTCCACGATCTGCCTGGCGAGCACACAGATCCCGAAAGCTGCAGTCACGCCGATGGCCGGGGCTCCCCGCACCTTTAACAGATAAATGGCATCCCAGATCTCTCCGGCAGTCTCAAGCCTGATGATCTGCGTTTTCCCGGGAAGCAGGGTCTGGTCGATGATCAGAATTCCCCTGCCGTCCTGATCGAGAGCTACCGTTTCGTAGTCCATAATATTTTTATTCATGTGTATGGGGTTCCTTTCTGCAGAATAAATGTCTGTAAAATAACAATTTCTTTTTCCGGCTTCACATCAATATCTGTAAAAAGCCTGAAGGATTACTTCGGGGCCTCCCCCCGCCGCGGCATCAGCTTTTCAAGCGTGAACCTCTTATCGCCCTTCTCCAGTACCTCCAGCACAGAACAGACAAAGCACACCAGTACCGCCAGAAAAGCTACAGTCCTCTCCATCCCTGTATTGATGCGCTTCCATCGCTTTTCCTTCCATTTCCGCATTTTCTTTTCCTGTTTGAGCATTTCCTTTTCCTGTTTAAACATTTCCTTTTCCCGCCCTTCCCTGCTGTATCTTGGTTTTCAGTGCCAGTTCCCAGGCAAAGCCATCTCTCATGGCAACAAAATCCTGACAGAACAGTGGAGGAATCAAATCCCCGCATCTGTAAACCAGTATAACACAAAATGTATGGGAAATGGGGAACTGATTGATACACTTTCAGCAGGGACGGAAAAAGAGCGGATAAAACGGCCATGCGGCGCAAAAATGCGTATATATATTCATTTCTGTGCGTTACCATGTAAAAAGTAATGTCTTGTAAACAGGAGAATTTTCGCATATATATAGAAGTGCAGAAAAATATCCTGAAACACAAAGGAGATCTATGAAAAAAGAAACCGAAATCAGCCTGGCCGCCTCCGGGGCCATGGGGAGCAAATACGACGAGGCCTGCAAGCAGCTCTTTC